>NZ_CP040128.1:0-674141 GCF_007874125.1 Noviherbaspirillum sp. UKPF54
AGGTCCGCGTTCTCGTGCGCGATAGTCGTCAACCTGGCGATGACGTTTTGCAGTGCAGGCAGCACTACATCGTTGCGCGCGGCTTTCAGCATCATGCCATGCGAGGTGTTGTTGATGTCTTCCGAGGTGCAGGCGAAATGTATGAACTCTGATGCGGCGACCAGTTCCGGCACATCCTTCACCTTTTCTTTCAGCCAGTATTCGACCGCTTTCACGTCATGGTTGGTCACGGCTTCGATCGCCTTGATGCGTTCCGCGTCCGCTTCGGAAAACTCGTTCGCCAGCTTGTCCAGCAACGCGCTGGCGCCAGCGGAAAAAGGCTTGATTTCCGCGAATCCGGCATTCGACAACGCTTGCAGCCAGGCGATTTCAACCTTCACGCGATGATGCATGAAGCCGGCTTCGGACAGGATCGGGCGCAGCTTGTCGGTCTTGGCAGCGTAACGGCCATCCAGCGGCGAGAGGGCGGAGAGAGGAGAAAGCGACATGATATTGAAACGAAGAGGTAAGTAATAAATAACGGCGGAACTGCGCAAAACCACTGCAATCCGCCATTTTACCATTCGTGCCGCCGCGTAAATCCCGGCCTTGAAGAAAGGGCGCGGCGGGGCGGGGCGATAACGTGAGGTACCTCAATGTTATAATCGCCATCAATTCATACCATACGCATCTATGAAACTCATCGGCTCTCTCTCCAGTCCCTATGTTCGCAAGGTCCGTATCGTGATGGCGGAAAAGAAGCTCGATTACGAGCTGATTCTGGAGAACGTCTGGGCACCGGATACCAAGATTCAGCAATCCAACCCGCTCGGCAAGGTGCCGTGTCTCATCATGGAAGATGGCGGCGCAATGTTCGATTCGCGCGTGATCGTCGAATACCTCGACACGCTGACCCCGGTGGGCAAGCTGATTCCACCCAACGGCCGTGAACGCGCCGAAGTCAAATGCTGGGAGGCGCTGGCCGATGGTGTGCTCGACGCCGGCGTGTCGGTTCGCCTTGAAAAGACCCAGCGTCCCGAATCGCAGCAAAGCCCGGAATGGATCAAACGCCAGATGGACAAGGTGCATTCCGGCCTGAAGGCGATGTCCGCCGGTCTGAAGGATACGGCCTTCTGCTCCGGCAACCATTACACCCTGGCCGACGTCGCAGTGGGTTGCGCGCTGGGCTGGCTGTCGTTCCGCTTCCCGGAGATCGACTGGCGCGACGCTTATCCCAATCTCTCCAAGCTGTTTGACAAGCTGTCCGAGCGCCAGTCGTTCAAGGACACGATCCCGCAATAATTCGTGCAGACGCGCAGCAAAAAGGGCAGCCACACCGGCTGCCCTTCGTTTTTTTCGAGCGCTCGAATCGCTTATTCGCCCATCTGCGACTGCAGGTAATTCTGCAATCCCACCTTACCGATCAACTCCAGTTGCGTCTCGATCCATTCGATATGTTCCTCCGTATCGTCGAGAATTTCCTGGAAAATTTGGCGTGATACGTAATCGCCTGCTTTCTCGCAGGCGGCGATGCCATCCTTGAGCGATTGCTGTGCGCCTTGCTCCACTTTCAGATCGCACTCCAGCATTTCCTGGGTCGACTCGCCGATCAGCAGCTTGTTGAGCGCCTGCAGATTGGGTAAGCCATCGAGCATCAGGATGCGGTTGATCAGCTTGTCCGCATGCTTCATCTCGTCGATCGATTCTTCATATTCCTTCTTCGCGATTTTCTCCAGTCCCCAATGCTTGTACATGCGGGCATGAAGAAAATACTGGTTGATCGCGGTGAGTTCGTTGGTCAGCTGTGCATTGAGCAGCTTAATGATATTGGGATCACCTTTCATGTATACCTCGCATGTAATGGGTCGGAATAGGCTTGGTAGACGGACAAGCGGGCTAACCGAGCCGGCGTCTACCCATGATAGCGCACCGCCTTGCCATTTCCATCCCACTCCCGCATTTCGTTAGCAGGAATCATTTGCATAGTGAGATGAACTATCATTCGCCCGCACAGCGCTTGCCGGCACATCATTATCGGCATTACATGTTGGGGAGCTATAGACAGATCGCAATGAATTGATGCGATCGGATGATGTATGCGTACGCCAAGGTCCTGGCGGGGAAGATATCCCGTTGTGCAAGCAAGCGGCAACGAGGGCGAGAGATGCTTTTTTCAGGCAGCAAGCGCGGGGGCGAATGCGGATGGTTGCGCTTCCAGTTCGCGCTCTTCAAGGCATTCGCGCAAGACAGTCTTGGCGCAAGAATGGCATTTGCCGCAGCAGGTGCCTACGCCGAGTTGCGTGCGCAGTTCTGGCATGGTGGTCATTCCGGTGTCGACCGCCTCGCGAATTTTCCGCTCCGAGACGTTATAGCAAACGCAGACAATCATTGGCGTACCTTGGAAAGTGAATCTAACTAAGCTGTTCGCATCTTTGCCGGGCGTAGCTGGCAATATCCTCAAGCGGTCAGGATCAGCTTGTTGAGCTGGGTCAGCCGCAAGCGGTAAATTCGGCCTTGATGGTCGATTTCCACTTCCCGCGCCTGGCGGAACAAGTCTTCGCTCTTTATCCGCACCGCCGGCACCGGATTCAACTCGGCGTTCGGGTGTGCGCTCGCCGGTTGCATCACTTGCCGGGAGGGATGGGCCATTACTTGTTCCTTTGCAAATGCGAATAATTCGTATTTAGATTATTCGGCATTTTACTGAGGATTGCAAGGAATTTTGTGAATTGACCCGGATGTCGTTGCTTTATGGGTATGCCATCCGGAACGTTATCGCGTCGATATTTGGGGATTTTCCGTGATCTTGTATGAAGTAGGCCGGATGCAAAAAGGGCGCATTGCGCGCCCCTTGGATTTGTGTCCTTTGGATCTTAATTGGTGAGCATTTTTATCGGATTGGCCAAACTACTCAAGTTATCCCATGTGACGGACGTGCTCGAATCGATAACGCTGTCGTTATTCCAGTCGACGGCAAGTTGTGCCGATGTGGTATCCATCGCAGTAAAGGTAAGCGACGCGTTGTCAGGAGCCTTGATAATCATGACGCCCTGTGTCGGCTTGCCGGCAACGTGTTCCGACGAGATTTGACGCTGGAACGCCGTTGAGGTTTTTTTGATGTCGTAACTGGTCGTGCCCAGCGCGCCGAACTTGCCCTGCAACGTAAAATCGGCGTTAAACGTATTCAATCCCGATGAATTGATTTCGCCGCTATACGCGAGATGCGAAATATTGCGCACGACGGAAGCGCCTCCCGCTGCAACTTCAAAGCTCGTTTGCAGCTGAGTATTGGTTGCCTGGAAGGTCCCGACGTTCGGCGCAGTCTGCTTGTAGTGGACGGTCAGATCGCCGGTTTGGGATGACGTCCAGGTGTTGAAGGTGGGGTCGAGGCTAGTGCGATAGTCGAAAGTAATCGTGAGCGTGCCTTCCCACGCCGTGTCGTGGAAAGGATCGCCTGTTAAATCGCTTAGCTTGATGGTTTGAGTGCCATTGCTTACCCATGCGCCATTGTCGCACTTGACATCGGTAAGCGTGACGGTGTTGGTTCCCGTATCTACCGTCCGCTTTGAGCTGCCGCCCAATGTGCAGAGTTGAGCAGAGTAGTCGGCATCCGCCGCCGCAGCCACATTCAAGACGGACAGGTTAATTTGATTGTTCAGCAAATCGAGTGCCCAGTATGCCTGGGCTCCCACACTGCTTGCATTGGCTTGATTGACTTGAGCGTTGCGATCGGGCGCAGGCGCATTGGATGTGCCGCCGCCTCCGCCGCCACAACCGGCAAGCAATAAGGCGGAAGCGGCCGCAAAGGCCATTGCAGCGCGAGAAGCTGAGGAGGTCATGTCAGCAATCCTGGGGTGAGATGAATTGAGGTCGCGCCGAGGCGCGACACTTCGGTTTCCAAAAAAGCAATGAATGCCAATAGTAAATTAATAGCAGGCAATCAGCGTAAATGGATAGCCGAAAATATTGACATCTCAGGCCACAGGCATGGCATGACTGGATATGATGCCGCCGCCCAAGCAGACATCGTCCAGATAAAGCACAGCGGACTGCCCCGGAGTGACCGCCCACTGCTGAGCATGAAAGCGCAGCGAGAAGCGGTCTGCTTCGGCAGAAAAGGCGCAGCCCACATCGGACTGTCGATAACGCGTCTTGGCTGACAATGCGTTCAGTTGTGGCGGCGCGCCGGCAATCCAGCTTACCTGATCGGCCTGCAGTGAGTCGGACAGCAGCCAGGGGTGGTCGTGGCCTTGCACTACGTAGAGGATGTTACGCTCCACATCTTTGCGGGCGACATACCACGCATCATTGGTGCCGTCGGCGTTGCGGAACGATTTCATGCCGCCCAGTCCGATGCCCTTGCGCTGGCCGAGCGTATAAAAGCTCAGGCCGACATGTTCGCCCACGGTTGCGCCCTCCGGCGTCATCATCGGCCCCGGCTGATAGGACAGGTAGCGGTTCAAAAATTCGCGGAACGGCCGCTCGCCGATGAAGCAGATGCCGGTCGAATCTTTCTTCTTTGCGTTCGGTAGTCCGATCTTTTCCGCGATCTTGCGCACTTCGGTCTTGGGGATTTCGCCTAGCGGGAACAGCGTCTTCGATAACTGTGCCTGGTTCAGTCGGTGTAAGAAGTAGCTTTGATCCTTGCTCGCATCGAGCGCCTTCAGTAGTTCGAATTGCCCGGCATTCGGTCCCGATTTGACTTCGCGTACGCGCGCGTAATGACCGGTGGCGATCAGGTCGGCGCCCAGCTGCATTGCATGGTCGAGAAACGCCTTGAACTTGATTTCGGCATTGCACAGTACATCCGGATTCGGCGTGCGGCCGGCCTGATATTCGCGCAGGAATTCGGCGAATACCCGGTCCTTGTACTCGGCGGCGAAATTGACTGCCTCGATATCGACGCCGACCACGTCGGCCACACTCGCCGCGTCGATCCAGTCCTGCCGCGACGAGCAATACTCGGAATTGTCGTCATCCTCCCAGTTCTTCATGAACAGGCCGATGACTTCGTATCCCTGTTCCTTCAGCAGCCAGGCCGATACCGATGAATCGACGCCGCCGGACATGCCAATCACAACCCGCTTCTTAGCCATGGAGTTCCCCAACGACGCTAGGATGGGTATAGATGATGGACAGCGGTGTGCGCTTTCCCGCGAGGTAGTCGTCGACGCAGCGCATGACTAGCTGGCTGCGATGTTTTTCCTGGCAGGCGAGCAGTTCCTCGCGCGTCATCCAGACGGCGCGCAAAATGCCGTGGTCGAGTGGCCGGTCATGCGCGCGGCCGAGCTCGCCGGTAAAGGCAAAGCGTAGGTAGGTCACTTCCTTGTGCGTGCGCGAAGACAGGTAGCGCGACATGTACATGCCCAGCAAGGCTGTTGGTGTGAAGTCGTACGCCGCTTCTTCGAGCGTTTCACGCGCCACGGCATCGATGAGCGATTCGTTGGGATCCAGATGGCCCGCCGGTTGGTTGAAGCGGATACCGTCGCTTGTTTCTTCCTCAACCAGCAGAAAATGGCCGGCGCGCTCGATGACTGCGGCAACCGTAACAGAGGGTTTCCAAACGTCCATAGTGTTCCTTAAAGTGGGCGCCATTTTACCTTGATGATGCAATGTGCGTGCCCTAGAAGTGCGATCGAACGATGCGCGGGAGGATGATCTGCTGAGCGATGGAAAAGGTATTGATGTTTCGCAATTTAAGGAAAAGATATATTGGCAAAGAGATTAATAGATTGGCAAAATTGGCAATTCAATAACTATGAGCTTTTTGCCACTTCAACCAATTCAACCGAGGCGGGGGAGACGCCTGATTTGGACACCCAGCAGTGCGCCAAATAAAAAAGAACGGTTGTGCTAATTTTTCATTTCCGTGTAAGATCAACGTAAGATTTCGCATCATTGGAGAAAACCGATGAGAATCGGCGTTTCTGCCGGATCATTGCGGGTAAGATCAATCTTGTCCAAATGTTTTTATCAATCTGGAAATAACCCGCTTTAACACATCAGTTTACGGTGCAATATGCGGCGCCTGTTTCACCCGAGGCGGCGCGGACTTGCACAGCTAGGAGAAAAAATGCAGCGCATCATGCTTCGGTCGAAAATCCATCGAGTCACAGTCACGCAAGCCGACTTGCATTACGAGGGGTCGTGCGGAATTGACGAAAACCTGCTGGAAGCAGCCGACATCAAGGAATTCGAAAAAATCGAACTCTACAATGTCAACAACGGCGAGCGTTTTTCGACTTATGCAATCAAGGGCAAGCGCGGAAGCGGAGAAATTTCCCTCAATGGCGCAGCCGCACGTCGTGCCCATTTGGGCGATTTGCTGATCATCTGTACTTACGCGCCCATGAACGAAACCGAAGTGGAGACCTATGTCCCGAAGATCGTGTTCGTGGACGAAAAAAACCAGATCACCGGACAAAAAAAATAATCGTAACGAGGATGGAAGAACGCGCCATCCTAATCTAATACATAGCGGGGAACCCGTCGCATTTTTCGTTCCCGCAGCCCGACAAACTCGCAAATCTCGCATATAACAACAGGGGGAATCGTATGCCTCTCACGATTGGAGTACCAAGAGAAGTCTTTCCAGGGGAAAAACGCGTCGCGACTGTTCCCGATGTCGTTGAAAAGCTCGTCAAGCTGGGATTTTCGGTGGCAGTCGAATCCGGTGCCGGCGATGCCGCCAACTTCGGCGACGATGTCTATCGTGCTGCTGGCGCCCAGGTCGTCGATGGCGCGGCCAAGCTGTGGACGACGTCCGATATCGTGTTCAAGGTGCGCCCCCCGAGTTCGGAGGAAGTCGGCCTGATGCGCGAAGGCGGCACGCTCATTTCCTTCATCTGGCCGGCGCAAAACCCCGAACTGATGAAACAGTTGGCGGCCAAGAAGGCAACCGTGCTGGCCATCGACTCTCTGCCGCGTACCTTGAGTCGCGCGCAGAAGATGGACGCGTTGACCTCGCAGGCTGGCGTTGCTGGCTATCGCGCCGTCATTGAGGCTGCCAACGCCTTCGGCCGCTTCTTCAGCGGCCAGGTGACGGCAGCCGGCAAGATTCCGCCGGCCAAGGTCTTCATCGCCGGCGCAGGTGTGGCCGGTCTGGCGGCAATCGGCACGGCCGCCGGCCTGGGCGCCATCGTGCGCGCCAATGACACCCGTGCCGAAGTGGCCGACCAGGTCGTGTCGCTGGGCGGCGAATTCGTCAAGGTCGATTACGAGGAAGAGGGCTCCGGCGGCGGCGGCTATGCCAAGGTGATGAGCGAAGGCTTCCAGCAGGCCCAGCGCGAGATGTATGCCAAGCAGGCCAAGGAGGTGGACATCATCATCACGACCGCCTTGATTCCCGGTAAGCCGGCGCCCAAGCTGATCACCGCCGACATGGTGAAGAGCATGAAGCCGGGCAGCGTCATCGTCGACATGGCGGCCGAACAGGGCGGCAACTGCGAACTGACCGAGCCCGGCCAGGCTGTGGTGAAGCATGGTGTGACCATCGTCGGCTACACGGATCTGGTCAGCCGCCTGTCGAAGCAATCGTCGACGCTGTATTCGAACAACCTGCTGCGCCTGACCGAGGAACTGTGCAAGACCAAGAACGGCATCATCGACGTCAACATGGAAGACGATGCCATCCGCGGCCTGACCGTCATCAAGGACGGCGAGGTCACATGGCCGCCGCCGGCGCCTAAGCTGCCGGCAACGCCGGCAGCACCCGCGGCCAAGCCGGCCGTGGCAGCGCCTCCCAAGACGCATGGCCATGGCGCGCCGAGCGAGCCAGCCTCTGGCTCCCGCATCGCGATCCTGTTCGGTGTCGCGGCAGCGCTGTTCTGGATCATTGGTGCCTACGCGCCGGCGGCATTCCTCGGGCACTTCACGGTGTTCGTGCTGGCCTGCTTCGTCGGCTACATGGTGGTGTGGAACGTGACGCCGTCGCTGCATACGCCGCTCATGAGCGTGACTAATGCGATTTCCAGCATCATCGCCATCGGCGCGCTGGTGCAGATCGCGCCGCCGTTGAGCGCGGGTGTCGAGCATCCGGGCGACTGGATCCGCTGGCTGGCCGTGATCGGCATCGTGCTCACGACGATTAACATGTTCGGCGGATTCGCCGTGACCCGCCGCATGCTGGCGATGTTCCGCAAATAATAAAGGGAGGCGATAACAATGTCTGAAAGTCTCACAACCGTCGCTTACCTCGGTGCGACCATCCTTTTCATCCTGAGCCTGGGTGGCCTGTCGCACCCGGAAACCGCGCGGCGCGGCAACCTCTACGGCATGGTCGGCATGGCCATCGCCGTGCTGGCAACCGTGTTCGGCACGCACGTCACGACTGCCGGTATTCCATGGATTGTCGGCGCCATGGTCGTGGGCGGCGCCATCGGCCTGTATGCCGCGCGTACCGTGCAAATGACGCAGATGCCGGAACTGGTCGCGCTGATGCACAGCTTGGTCGGTCTGGCCGCGACGCTGGTCGGCTATGCCAGCTATATCGATCCGACCGCCTCGGCCAGCTTCAGCGGCGCGGAAAAGGCGATCCATGAAGTGGAGATCTACGTCGGCATCCTGATCGGTGCGGTGACCTTTTCCGGTTCGATCATCGCCTTCGGCAAACTGTCCGGCCGCATCGGCGGCAAGCCCTTGCTGCTGCCCGGGCGTCACTTGCTGAATCTTGCTGGCTTGCTGATCGTTGTTTATTTCGGTGTTCAGTTCCTGCGCGCCGAATCGATCAACGCCGGCATGCTGCCGCTGATCGTGATGACGGTGATTGCGTTGTTGTTCGGTATTCACATGGTGATGGCCATCGGCGGTGCCGATATGCCGGTGGTGGTGTCGATGCTGAACAGCTATTCCGGCTGGGCGGCAGCGGCTACCGGCTTCATGCTGAGCAATGACCTGTTGATCGTGACCGGCGCGCTGGTCGGATCGAGCGGCGCCATCCTGTCGTACATCATGTGCCGCGCGATGAACCGCAACTTCATCAGCGTGATTGCAGGCGGCTTCGGCTCGGAAGGCGGGAAGAAGCCTGCCGCCGCGGGCGGCGCTGCGCAGCCGGCAGGCGAGGTGGTTCCCGTCACTGCGGCGGAAACCAGCGAGCTGCTGCGCGAGGCCAAGAACGTGATCATCGTGCCCGGCTACGGCATGGCCGTCGCGCAGGCGCAGCACACGGTGTACGAGATCACCAAATTCCTGCGCGAGAAGGGCGTGAACGTGCGTTTCGGTATTCATCCGGTGGCTGGCCGCATGCCCGGACATATGAACGTGCTGCTGGCGGAAGCCAAGGTGCCTTATGACATCGTGCAGGAAATGGATGAGCTCAACGGGGACTTTGGCGACACCGACGTGGCGATGGTGATCGGCGCCAACGACATCGTCAACCCGGCTGCGCAGGAAGATCCGAGCAGCCCGATCGCCGGCATGCCGGTGCTGGAAGTCTGGAAGGCCAAGACTTCGATCGTGATGAAGCGCAGCATGGCTTCCGGCTATGCGGGTGTCGATAATCCGCTGTTCTACAAGGAAAATAACCGCATGTTGTTCGGCGATGCAAAGAAGATGCTGGACGAAGTGCTGGTGGCCTTGAAAGCAGCCTGATTCACCGCTGCAGAAAAAAGCCGCGCATTGGCGCGGCTTTTTTTATGACCTCCTGCCAAACATCATTTGTTCGGCCAGCAAGCGTTTTGCGGGTTTGATCGTATCGATCAGCGCGAGCGAGAAACCCAGGGCGGCCTGTGACATGGCGCCGTCGGGCGCATTCGCAAAAACGCGGGCGAGGGTATCGGTCAAGGTGATGGTGATGCTGCGATCGGACTGTCGTGCCGCCGCAAAGCGCTGCAGCATGTCCGGATTGGCCGAGCGTGCCAGCAGGCGCGCCAGAACGGCAGCATCGCGCAGGCCAAGGTTCAGCCCTTGTCCCGCGACCGGATGCAGCGTCTGTGCGGCATTGCCAATAGCGACGGTTCTGGCCGAGACCGCCGGCCGGGCATTCAGCCCGAGCGGATAGGTGGCGCGCGGAGTAATGCCGGTAAAACGTCCGAGCCTGGAACCGAAGGCATGTACGAGTTCCCTCAGGAATTCCGTATCCGTCAATGCATACAGGCGCGATGCGGTCGGCGGACGCACGCACCACACCATCGCATATCCATTTTCCTGCGGCAGCAGCGCGAGCGGGCCTTCCTCGGTGAAGCGTTCGAAGGCGCGATGCATGAGCGGTGCGCCGACGCTGACTTGCGCAATGATCGCGGTCTGGTCATAGTCGCGGTGCACGGCCCTGGCGCTTTGCTCGGAAAAGACGCCGCCTTCGGCTTGCACCATGATGCGCGTGGTGAATATTCTGCCGTCGGCCAGGCGCAGTTCCACGCACTCGTCGCGTTCGGCCGAGGAAGTGACATGGGCGGGGCGGATCGCTGTGACCGAGGTTTGCCTGACGGCGGCACTCAATGCTGCGACGAGTGTCCCGTAGCGCGCGACATATCCGAGCGCCGGCAGGCGATAGTCGTCACGGTCGATCAGGGTGCGGCCGAAATGGCCGCGCCGCGACACGTGGATCTGGTGGATCGCGTCGGCGGCGATCGGCCAGGTGCCGACCTCTTCCAGGATCTGGCGGCTGCCGTACGACAGCGCGATCGAGCGCGGGTCCCTGGCGGCCTGTTCCGGCGCCTTCGCGTCGATCAGTGCGATGCGCGGCGCGGGTGTTCCGCGCTTGACCAGCATGAGCGCCAATGCGAGGCCGACCGGCCCGGCGCCGCAGATGGCGATATCGAAATCGGTAATCATCGGCAATCGGTCAATGTTTCATCACCGCTTCGATGTCGGCCACCGTTTTCGGCGCGTCGCTGGTGATGATGTCGCAGCCGTTTTCCGTCACCAGCGCATCGTCCTCGATCCGGATGCCGATATTCCAGAACTGTTCTGGCACACCCGGCTCCGCGCGCACGTAAATGCCGGGTTCGATCGTGAGCACCATCCCGGGCTGCAGCGTGCGCCACGGCTTTTCTTCCCCTTTGGACTGTGTTTCGCGATACTCGCCGACGTCGTGCACGTCCATGCCCAGCCAGTGGCCAGTACGATGCATGTAGAACTGACGATAGGCGCCTTTCTCGATCACGTCATCGACTGAGCCGACCTTGTCGCGGTCGAGCAGCCCGGTGTCGAGCATGCCTTGCGCCAGCACGCGCACGGCCGCGTCGTGGCCGTCGATGAAGCGTTTTCCCGGCCGGGTTTCGGCGATCGCGGCTTCCTGTGACGCCAGCACGATTTCATACAGCGCCTTCTGCGGGCCGCTGAACTTGCCGTTGGCGGGGAAGGTGCGGGTGATGTCGGAGGCGTAGCTGTCGAGCTCGCATCCGGCGTCGATCAGCACCAGGTCGCCATCCTTGATTTCGGCGTCGCTGGCGCGGTAATGCAGCACGCAGGCATTCGCGCCGGTGGCAACGATCGAGCCGTAGGCGGGAAACTGCGAGCCGTTGCGGCGGAACTCGTGCAGCAGTTCGGCTTCCAGGTGGTATTCGCGCAAACCAGGACGGGCGATTTGCATCGCGCGCCGGTGCGCCGCGGACGAAATGGCGGCGGCGCGTTTCATGATCGCGGCTTCTTCGGCGTCCTTGAACAGGCGCATTTCGTCGAGCAGCACATTCACGTCGTGCACGACCGACGGCGCCGTCACGCCGGTGCGCGCCTGCATGCGCACTGCCTGCAGCCAGCCTTGCACCTGCGCGTCGAGCTTCTGGTTGCCGCCAATGGCGTAGAACAGGCCGGGTGCGTCGGCCAGCAGCTTCGGCATTTCGACATCGAGCGCGGAGATCGGAAAAGCGGCGTCGAAGCCGAATGTCTCGCGTGCCGCTTCCGGTCCGTAGCGGTAGCCGTCCCAGATTTCGCGCTCGAGGTTCTTTTCGCGACAGAACAGGATCGCGCGGTCCTCTTTGCCGGCGGTCAGCACGACCACCGCTTCCGGTTCGGTGAATCCGGAGAGGTAATAGAAATAGCTGTCGTGCCGGTACGGATAATCGGCATCACGGTTGCGCATGACTTCCGGCGCGGTCGGGATGATCGCGACCCCGCCGCCTTTTTCCTTCATCTGCGCGATCAGTGCCGCGCGCCTGGCTGCATAGGACTTCATGACAGACTCCTGTTAAAGGTTCATTCGCCGTTCAGTTGCGCCAGCCGCTCCGGCGTGCCGACGTCGGTCCAGCCGCCGCGGTACACTTCGCCGCCGACCTGGCCGCGCGCGGCATATTCGCGCAGGATCGGCGCCAGCGGCGCGGATTGTCCGGGCTGGATCGCGTCGAAGATCTCGGGGCGGTAGACGCCGATGCCGGAAAAGGTATAGCGCGGTTCGCCTTCGTTGGCGACGGAAAAGCTGTGCAGTGCAAAATCACCCTTCGGGTGATGCATCGGGTTCTTGACCAGATAGAGCCACGCCACATCGCGCTTGTCATGCGGATGCGGATTGCCCCACATGTCGTTGTCCTGCAACGCATCCTTGACCTGTTCATAATCGAAATGCGGGCAATAGACATCGGCCGCGATGGCGACAAACGGCTCCGTGCCCAGCAGGTGCCGCGCCTTGGCAATGCCGCCGGCGGTTTCCAGCGCCGAGCCTTCCGCCGAGTAGGCGAGGCGGGCGCCGTATTTCGAGCCGTCGCCGAGTTCTTCTTCGATCATGTGCCCGAGGTGCGCATGGTTGATCACGATGTCGGTGATGCCGGCGCGTACCAGGTTCAGGATGTGCCAGACGATCAGCGGCCGGCCTCGCACCTTGAGCAGCGGCTTCGGGCAGTGATCGGTCAACGGGCGCATCCGCTCGCCGCGGCCCGCGGCGAAAATCATGGCTTTCATTTTGTTGCTTTCTGCAAAAAGGCACTCGCCATAGCGAACACGGCGCGTACGGCGCGAAACAAGTTCTTCGCCGGACACGCCGCGTTGGCCGTGATGCCTATTTTATCTGGAGTTGTTAAAACGTATAGCCGACCTGCGGCGCCTTCTCTTCCAGCTCGTCCAGCAACCGTATCAGCGGCGCCAGCGCGTTGTAGCGACCGGCCGCCTTGCGCGTGTATTCCATCACCAGCGGCAAGTCTTTCAGGTAGCCGTCCTTGCCATCGCGGTGGTACAGACGCGCGAAAATGCCCAGCACTTTCAAGTGTCGCTGAAGGCCCATGAACTCGAAGTCGCGGTAGAACGCATCGACGTCCGGATTGACCGGCAAGCCTGCGCGCTTGGCGCGTTCCCAGTAGCGGATCGCCCAGTCGAGCACCATCTCCTCGTCCCACTGGATGTAGGCGTCGCGCAGCAGCGACACCAGGTCGTAGGTGATCGGTCCGTACACTGCGTCCTGGAAATCGAGGATGCCGGGATTGCCCGGCGCAATCACCATCAGGTTGCGCGAATGGTAGTCACGGTGCACGTAGACCTGCGGCTGCGCCAGGTTGTTGGCGAGCAGGACCTCGAACACCTTGTTCAGCGTCTCGGTCTGCTTGTCCGACAGCGTGACGCCCAGATGCTTGCCGACATACCAGTCGGGGAACAGCATCAGCTCGCGCTGCAGCAGCGCGCGGTCGTATTCGGGCAGTACGCCCGGCTTGCTTTGCGCCTGGATCAGCACCAGGGCGTCGATCGCGTCGAGGTAGAGCTTGTGCGCGGTATCGGCGTTGAGCTGGTTCAGATAAGTCGTGGTGCCCAGGTCCGACAGCAGCAGGAAACCGCGCTCGACGTCCTGCGCGAGGATTTTCGGCACCGATGCGCCGGTCTGGCCAAATACCTCGGCGACATGGATGAACGGGCGCACGTCTTCATGCGGCGGCGGCGCATCCATGGCGATATAGGTGGCGCCGTCGGCACCATCGACGCGGAAATAGCGGCGGAAGCTGGCGTCGGCCGATGCCGGGCGGATCGATTCGGGGGAAACCTTGACGGCCGGCGCGGTTGCCAACCATTCGTTCAATTGGGATAGACGGAGATCAGAAGGATTATTTAAAGACATGAAACTACCTGGGTAATCCGGTTGGGATAGGGGAGTTCCCATATAATAAGGGATTCAACTCGAAAAATCGCCTGCCAGCCCCCCTTCTTTTCATGAACCGGTTCCCCGCATTTCCCCCTTCACAACTTTTGCTTCGTATCCTGACCGCCGCCGTGGCTGCTGCGTCGGTGCCGATGCTCGTGTCGGCGCAGGAGAAGCAAGCCGGGACGGATGAAAAAGATGAAACGATGACCATCCACGCCGAGCAGATGACGGGCCGGCCTGATCGGGAAGTGCATCTGGAGCGCGATGTCGAGGTGACGCGCGGGCCGATGACGATCAATGCCGATAAGGCGACGTACAACATCCTGGACGATGAAGTCGATGCCGAGGGAAACATCCGCATGCGCCGCTTCGGCGACCGCTATACCGGCGATGAACTGAAGCTCAAGATGGATACCGGCAAGGGGTACGTCACCAACCCGACCTACAGCCTGGAGCGCAATCATGCGGCCGGCAACGCCGATCGCATCAACTTCGAAGCGCAAGACCGGGCGACGGTCGTCGACGGCACCTACAGCACTTGCGAAGGACCCGATCCGGACTGGTACCTGAAAGCCAGCACGCTGGACCTGGACTCCGGGCGTGACGTCGGCTTTGCGCGCACGGCCATCGTGTACTTCAAGGGGGTGCCGTTGCTCGGCACGCCGGCCATGTCGTTTCCGCTGTCGGGCGCGCGCAAGTCGGGTTTCCTGCCGCCCACCATCGGCACGACCAACAAGGGCGGCCTGGAAGTGACGGTGCCGTATTACCTGAACATAGCGCCGAACCGCGATCTCACCTTTTATCCGAGAATTTTTGCCCAGCGCGGCATCCAATGGGGAGCCGAAGGGCGCTACATGGGCGAGACCTACGTCGGGCAGACCAAGGTCGAAGCCTTGTTCGACGATCAGCAGACCAAGACCAACCGGTATGCGATCAGCTCGACCCAGACGCACAATTTCGCGCCTGGTTTCTCGTACGTCTGGAATATCAACGCGGCATCGGATGACGACTACCCGACCGATTTCTCGCGCACCATTACCGCCAGTTCGCAGCGCTTGCTGCCGCGCGACTTTGCATTGAATTATGCGGCTCCCAGCGGGTACTGGAGCGCGGTCGCGCGCGCGACGAATTACCAGGTGCTGCAGGACCCGCTGGCGCCGATCGTCAGGCCCTACGACCGCCTGCCGCAGTTGACGGTGCAAGCCTCGCGCTTCGACGTGAGCGGCTTCGACTTGAACCTGACCTCTGAACTGACGCGCTTCTGGCACCCGGAACTGTTGCGCGGCGACCGCCTCGTGGTCAATCCGAAAGTGGCTTACCCATTCATCCAGCCTGGCTATTTCCTGACGCCTCGCCTGTCGCTGAATGCAACGCGATACCATCTTGATAATGCGCCTGCCGGCAGCGAAACGGAATTGTCGCGCGTCCTGCCGACCATGTCGCTCGACGGGGGACTGGTGTTCGAGCGCGAAGCGCGGTTCTTCGGCCAGGCCATGACACAGACGCTGGAGCCGCGCCTGTTCTACGTGTACACGCCGTTTCGCGACCAGAGCGCCTTCCCGATTTTCGACACGGCCGAGGCCGACCTCAGCTTTGCGCAACTTTTCAGTGAAAACCGCTTCGTCGGCGGCGACCGTATCAGCGACGCCAATCAGTTGACTGCGGCACTGACGTCGCGCTATATCGAAGCCGACGGAGCGGAACGCGCGCGCATCGCGCTCGGGCAGCGTTTCTACTTTGCCGAGCAGCGCGTGACGCTGGGCGCGGCGCGCAATGACAGCCGGTCCGACGTCCTGCTGTCGGCGTACGGGCGGCTGACCGCGGCGCTGAGCGCGGAAGGAAACCTGCAATACAGCCAGACCCAGCACAAGATGAGCCGATCCAATTTCGGCGCGCGCTGGACCGCGGCGCCCAAGAGCGTGCTGAACCTGGTGTATAGGCGCGATCTGCTCAACAACCTGGAACAGGCCGAAGTGTCCGGGCAGTGGCCGCTGTCGCGCCGCTGGTATGGCGTGGGACGTGTAAACTACTCGCTGCCGGACCGTACCGTCGCCGAGGGTTTGGTCGGCGTCGAATACAAGGCGGATTGCTGGGTTTTCCGCATTGTCGGCCAGCGCATTCCGACCTCGGCTGCCGCCGCGACGTCTGCATTGTTTTTCCAGCTTGAATTGAACGGATTGACACGTCTGGGTTCGAATCCGCTGGACGTATTGCGAACCAGCGTCCCAGGTTATCAACTGGTGAACCAGCCCAGTAATCCTTAACGAAGTATCTTGAAATATGAATACTCTTCAGACTATGCGACTTGCTCGAAAATCGGCTTTTGGCACCAGGCTCGTCGTGGCGCTGCTGTGTGCCGGGGTTGTGGCGCAGGCGCCAGCCCAGGCAGCGACGGCAAGCGCGTCGGCCGCGTCTGCAACCAAGGCACCGCGCATCTACCTGGCCGACGCGATCATCGCCGTGGTCAACAATGAGGTAATCACGCGCCAGGAACTGGTCGAGCGCATGCAGCAGGTCGAACAGAGAATGAAGAACCAGGGTATCGCACTGCCGCCGCAGCAGGAATTCCAGCGGCAACTGCTGGAGCGCATGGTCCTCGACCGGGCGCAACTGCAGCTGGCAAAGGAATACGGCATCCGCGTCGACGACACAATGCTCGACCGTGCGATCGCCCGCATCGCCGAGCAGAACAAGATGACCCTGCCGGCTTTCCGCAGCCAGCTGGAACGTGAAGGCACGCCGTTCGCGCGCTTCCGCGAAGAGATTCGCGAAGAAATCATCATGCAGCGTCTGCGCGAGCGTGAAGTCGACAACAAGATCCAGATTTCCGAGTCCGAGGTCGACAATTACCTGGCGGCTGAGGCCGGTTCGGCCCAGGCGCAGCAGGAATACAACGTGGCCCACATCCTTGTGCGCATCCCGGAAAACGCGACCGCCGAGCAGATCGCCGAGCGCCGCAAGCGAGCCGAAGGCGTGCAGCAGCAGTTGCAGGCCGGCGGCGACTTCGCCAAGCTGGCGGCAACCTATTCCGACGCGACCGACGCGCTCTCCGGCGGCGACCTGGGCTGGCGCAGCCCGGACCGCCTGCCGCAGCTGTTCCTCGATACGCTGGGCAGCATGAAGCCGGGTGAGGTGTCGCCGATCCTTAAAAGCTCGAACGGCTTCCATATCCTGAAGCTCTCCGGCAAGCGCGGTGCCAGTGTGATGAAGGGCGGCGCTGCCGCAGGCTCGGTGCAGCAGACCCATGCGCGCCATATCCTGATCAAGACCAACCAGCTGGTATCGCCGGCCGAAGCCAAGCGCAAGCTGACCGAGCTGAAACAGCGCCTGGACAATCGCGCGGCGACCTTCGAGGAACTGGCGCGGCTGTACTCCAACGACTTGTCTGCGTCCAAGGGCGGCGATCTCGGCTGGATTTATCCGGGCGATACCGTGCCCGAATTCGAGCGCGCCATGGATGCGTTGCAGCCCGGCCAAGTCAGCGAGCCGATCGAAAGCCCGTTCGGCTTCCACCTGATTCAGGTGCTGGAGCGCAAGCGCGACGACGTGTCGCAGGAACGCCAGCGCCTCATCGCGCGCCAGGCGATCCGCGAACGCAAGCTGGAAGAGGCGACCCAGGACTGGCTGCGCCAGCTGCGCGACCGCGCCTACGTCGAATATCGCTTCGACGTCAGCGACGCACGCTGATCGTGAACCAACGCCCCACCATCGCGGTCACCTGCGGCGAGCCCGCAGGCATCGGCCCGGAGATTTCCCTGCGCGCGGCCTGGGAGCTGCGCGCCGAGGTCAACAGCGTGCTGATCGGCGACGCCGCGCTGCTGTCGCTGATCGCCCGCGAGATCGATCCCGCGATCCGCCTGCTTGCCTTGTCGACGCAGGCGCTGCGCAACAGCGGCTTGCCGAATCTGCCGCGCGACCAGATGGCCGTGATCGATTGTCCTCTGGCTGAGCCGGCGCTGCCGGGCAAGCTCGACAAACGCAACGGCAAGGCGGTGTTGCAGACGCTCGACGTCGCGATCAAGGCTACGCTGAACGGGCAGTTCGGCGCCGTCGTCACCGCGCCGCTGCAAAAAAGCACGATCAATGATGCGGGCGTCGCATTTACCGGCCACACCGAGTACTTTGCCGAGAAAACCGGCACGCCGCAGGTGGTGATGATGCTGGCCGGCGGCACGCCACTGCTGCGCGTGGCACTGGCGACGACGCATCTGCCGCTGAAGGATGTACCGGCGGCGATCACTGTCGACAGTCTGGCGCGCACGCTCGATATCGTGCATCGGGATTTGAAGAACAAGTTCGGCATTGCCAATCCGCGCATCCTGGTCGCCGGTCTCAATCCGCACGCCGGCGAAGGGGGCTATCTCGGTCGCGAGGAAATCGACGTGATCGCGCCGGTGCTGCAGGCGGCGCAGGCGAAGGGGATTGCCGCAACCGGTCCCTATCCGGCCGATACGCTGTTCCAGCCGAAGTACCTGGAGCAGGCCGATTGCGTGCTGACGATGTACCACGACCAGGGTTTGCCGGTGTTGAAGCACGCGAGCTTCGGCCGCGGCGTCAACATCACGCTCGGGCTGCCGCTCATCCGCACCTCGGTCGACCACGGCACGGCGCTCGACCTGGCTGCCGCCGGCCTGGGGCATGCGGATCACGGCAGCATGGTTGAAGCGATCAAGCTTGCGGCCCGGATGGCTGCAGCGTCCAATGCCGCTCGCTCCCCCTCACACTGACGGAGCGGCAAGCCCTGTCCGCACAAATTAAGAATGAAACATATTCCACGCAAGCGCTTCGGCCAGAACTTCCTGACCGACCAGGGGGTTTTGTACGACATCATCCGCGCCATCGATCCGCGGCCCGACGACACGATGGTCGAGATCGGGCCTGGCTTGGCGGCGATGACACGGCTCTTGCTGGAGTCGCTGGCGCGGCTGCACGTGGTCGAGCTCGACCGCGACCTGGTCGCGCGCCTGCAACGGAATTTCGACCCGGACAAGCTCGTCATTCATGCCGGCGATGCGCTCCAGTTCGATTTCGCGTCGATTCCGAGGCCCGAGGGCAAAAAGCTGCGCGTGGTCGGCAACCTGCCTTATAACATCTCCAGCCCGCTCTTGTTCCATCTCGCGCAGATCGCGCCCCAGGTGCAGGACCAGCATTTCATGCTGCAAAAGGAAGTGGTCGAGCGCATGGTCGCCGAGCCGGGCGGCAAGGCTTATGGCCGGTTGTCGGTGATGCTGCAGTGGCGCTACCACATGGAGCTGCTGTTCGTGGTGCCGCCCACCGCGTTCGATCCGCCGCCGCAGGTCGATTCCGCCATCGTGCGCATGATCCCGCTGGCGCAGCCGCTGGCATGCGACGCGGGCAAGCTGGAACAGGTGGTCACGAAGGCGTTTTCGCAGCGGCGCAAGGTGTTGCGCAATTGCGTGGCCGGTATGTTCAGCGAAAACGAACTGATCGATGCTGGCATCAATCCCCAGGCGCGGCCGGAGGAAGTGCCGATGGAGCAATTCGTCGGGCTGGCGAATCGGTTACCATAAGCCCTAGCGGCATGGCGAAAGTGTCAATGCAGCGCCACATCCCTTGATTTTTCTTACTGTTCGGACACTCTGATGCTAGAATCCGCGATCCGACACACATGGAGATAGCATGAACAAAACTGAACTGATCGACGCTATTGCAGCCGATTGCGACGTGTCCAAGGCCGTTGCGCAACGCGCTCTCGAATCGTTCGTCAACAACGTGGTAAAGGCCGTTGCCGACGGCGACACGGTGCAACTGGTTGGCTTCGGCACGTTTGCCGCAGGAAAGCGCGCAGAGCGCACCGGCCGCAACCCGCGCACTGGCGAAGAAATCAAGATTGCAGCCGCCAATACGGTGAAATTCTCGGCCGGCAAGGCGTTCAAGGACGCCGTGAACAAGTAAGTTCTCGCATCACCCGCATTCCAGCGACGGCGCCCGATCGGGCCCGTCGCTCCCGTCTTTCGCGACCTAGCCTTGCCGTAGGCGCCTCAGCAAGCCTGCTTCTTACCCTTTTCGTTCGATCAGCTCGATCTTGTAGCCATCCGGGTCCTGCACGAAGGCGATCACTGTGCTGCCGCCTTTTACCGGGCCGGCCTCGCGCGTGACCGTGCCGCCTTGCGCCTTGACGCTCTCGCAGGTTTGGTACGCATCCTCCACGGCGATGGCGATATGGCCGTAGGCTGTGCCGAGCTCGTACTGCGCCACGCCGTAGTTATAGGTCAGCTCCAGTTCCGTATGCTCCGGATTGGTGCCGTAGCCGACGAAGGCCAGCGTGTATTTCTGTTCCGGGCGATCGGTGGTGCGCAGCAGTTTCATGCCGAGTACCTTGGTGTAAAAATCGATCGAGCGCTGCAGGTCGCCGACCCGCAGCATGGTGTGCAGTATGCGCATGCTGGTTTCCTTTCGTGAACGCCGGTTGCTCAAAATTCCGGCAGGGTATCCGGGCCGCTCGTGCGCAATGTACGCCTGGCCGCCTCGAACTCGGGAAATATGGATTGTACGGTAGCCCAGAAGCGCGGGCTGTGGTTCATTTCGCGCAAGTGGGACAGCTCGTGCGCGATCACGTAGTCGATCATCGGCAGCGCGAAGTGGATCAGCCGCCAGTTAAGCCTAATCCTGCCGTCCGCAGTGCATGAACCCCATTGCATGGTCGCCGACGACAGCGCGAACGCGCGGTAGGTGACGCCAAGCCTGCCGGCATAGACGGGCAGGCGTTCGGCGAAGACGCGCCGGGCTTCCTGCTGCAGCCAGCCCTGCACGCGGTCCTTGAGCTGCTGCTCGCTCGCGTCCGGCGGCAGGCTCACCATCAGTTCGCGCGTGCCGGCGCTATAGGCGACACCGGCGGCCTGCGCGGCAAGGATACGCAAGGTGATCTGCTCGCCGAAATAGGGCAGGGCGGCGCCGTCGCGCCATTGCATGTGGGGCTGCAGGCGGCGTGCCGAACGCTCCCGCCGTTCGCTGAGTTTGGCGAAGATCCAGCGCCGCTTTTCGTGAATGGCGCTTTCGATTTCCGCCAGCGGCACCCAGCGCGGCGCGGTGATGCGCAGGCCATCTTCATCGATCAGAAAGCCGATCGAGCGGCGCTTGGAGCGCAGCAGGCGGTATTCGAGCACATGCTCGCCGACCCGGATATGGCGTTTTGCACGTGCCGGTGTCTGGGACGAGGGCGTGCCGGGAGAAGGCTCCAGCTCCAACGGCTCGCGCGCCGGCCGGAAGGGCTCGCCTGACGCAGGGGGGGCTGCCTGCTTGTCGACGGCCGGCAGCGGCTGAGTTTCAGGTGAAAAAAAATCGAGCT
The DNA here is from genome assembly GCF_007874125.1 of Noviherbaspirillum sp. UKPF54. Taxonomy (NCBI): domain Bacteria; kingdom Pseudomonadati; phylum Pseudomonadota; class Betaproteobacteria; order Burkholderiales; family Oxalobacteraceae; genus Noviherbaspirillum; species Noviherbaspirillum sp. UKPF54. Next base: position 21,285 of record NZ_CP040128.1, read on the forward strand.
GCAGCGTGAGCTGCTGCGGATCAGGCGGAGTCTGGCGACGCAGCTTCAAGGGTGTTGGGGATGGAGCTTTTGGAGTAAATGCCGGGCGAGGAAATGACGCGCATCTCCGATTCTATCCAATTTTCCACTTCCTGGATCAACGCCTGTTGCGTCTTTCCTTCTGGTGAAATCGGTTTGCCAATCGAGACCGTGATCAGGCCCGGCTTCTTGATGAAGGAGTTCTTCGGCCAGCACTCGCCGGCATTCATCGCAATCGGCACCACCACGGTGTTGGTCTCGATTGCCAGGCGCGCACCGCCGGCCTTGTACTTGCCCTGTTTGCCGACATACGAGCGGGTCCCTTCGGGGAACATGATGATCCATTGGCCGCCCGCCAGGCGCTTGCGGCCGTGCGCGACGACCTGCGCGAACGCGTCCCGCGTCTTGCTGCGGTCGATCGGAATCATGCGCATCAATGCGATGGCCCAACCGAAAAATGGAATGTACAGCAGTTCCTTCTTGAACACATAGACCAGCGGGCGCGGCATCGCGTACAGGAAGAAAATCGTTTCCCAGGCCGACTGGTGTTTCGACAGCAGGATGACCGGCGAATCCGGCAGGTTGTCGTAACCCTTGAACTGGTAGCGGATGCCGCACACGACCTTGGCGGCCCAGATCACGAAGCGGTTCCAGAAGCTGGTCAGAAAATAGCGCTGGTTATAGGGCAGCGGCGCGAACAGAAAGCATATCGGCGCCCAGATGATGGTAGCGACCACCATCAGCAGCACGAATACGAGCGAACGCAGGAACAGGATAAAACGTGACATTGGGTCTCCAGAGGTTGGGCGGCGGGTGCGCGGCTTATGCCGCGGCGGCCACTTCGGCATTCGTTTTTAACAGATGGTCGACGAACGCGGCCAGGTCGGCATGGACCGTGGTCCCGGGCGGCAGGCCACCCTTGGCGAGCGTCTTTTCGCCCTTGCCGGTCCTTACCAGGTAAGGCGTGCAGCCGACGATGAAACCGGCCTGCAGGTCGCGCAGCGAATCGCCCACGGTCGGCACGCCTTTCAGGCTGACGTCGAAGCGCTTGGCGATTTCTTGGAGCAAGCCCGGCTTGGGCTTGCGGCAGTCGCAGTTGTCATCGGCGGCATGCGGGCAAAAGAAGATCGCGCCGATATCGGCGCCGACCTGTCTTGCGGCCTGATGCAGTTTCTGGTGGATCGCGTTCAGGGTGATGATGTTGAACAGCCCGCGCGCGACGCCGGACTGGTTGGTCGCCACCACCACGCGGTAGCCGGCCTGATTCAGGCGCGCGATCGCCTCCAGCGATCCCGGGATCGGAATCCACTCGTCCGGCGACTTGATGAAGTTGTCGGAATCGTGGTTGATGACGCCGTCGCGATCGAGAATGATCAGCTTCATGCTCAGTCCAGTTTCGTACTTGGTTTCGTACTCAGTTTCTTATTCACGCAGCCAGTTTCGAGATGTCGGCCACCTGGTTCATCATGCCGTGCAGGTCGGAAAGCAGTGCGATGCGATTGTTGCGCAGTTCCAGGTCGTCGGCCATCACCATCACGTCGTTGAAGAAGGCGTCGACGTCGTTGCGCAGGTGTGCGAGCGACTTGAGCGTGCCGGTGTAGTCGCCCTTGGCGAAGGCGGCATCGACCTGCGGCTTCAGTTGCACCATCGCGGCATACAGGCGCTCTTCCGCCACTTCCTTCAACAATGCCGGCTGCACCGCGGCGCGGGCGCCTTCGCTCTTCTTGAGGATGTTGGTGATGCGCTTGTTGGCGGCGGCCAGCGATTCGGCTTCCGGCAATGCGGCGAACGAGTGCACCGCATCGAGGCGCTCGATGATGTTGTCGAGGCGATCAGGGTTCTGCGCGACGACCGCCTCGATTTCGTTTTGCGTATAGCCGCGCTCGCGCAGCAGGCCGCGCAAGCGGTCGAGCATGAAGGCGGTGATTTCCGCGGTCGCGTCCTTGAAATTGGCGTTGCCGGTGAATAGCTGCGCCGCATCCTGAAGCAAGCCGTTCAGCGACAGCGGCAGGCGTTTTTCCACCAGCATGCGCAGCACGCCCAAGGCATGGCGACGCAGCGCGAACGGATCCTTGTCGCCGGTCGGCTGCAAGCCGATGCCCCAGATGCCCACCAGCGTTTCCAGCTTGTCGGCCAGCGCCACCACCGTGCCGGTGGCAGTCGACGGCAGCGCATCGCCGGCGAAGCGCGGCTGGTAATGTTCGGACGCGGCCAGCGCGACTTCTGCCGGCTCGCCGTCGTGGCGCGCGTAATAAGTGCCCATGATGCCCTGCAGCTCGGGGAACTCGCCGACCATGTCGGTCAGCAAGTCTGCCTTCGCCAGCAGCGCTCCGCGTTCGGCCAGCGCCACATCCGCGTTCAACGTCTGGGCAATCTTGCCGGCCAGCGTCTTTACGCGCTCGGTGCGTTGCGCCTGGGTGCCAAGCTTGTTGTGGTAGACCACGTTGGCTAGGCCGGGCAGGCGGTCTGCCAGCTTCTTTTTCTTGTCCTGCTCGAAGAAGAATTTCGCGTCGGACAGGCGCGGACGCACCACGCGCTCGTTGCCGCCGATGATGTGCTGCGGGTCGGCCGTTTCCAGGTTCGACACGATCAAAAAGCGCGAGCGCAGGCGATTGCCTGCATCGGTCAGCGCGAAGTACTTCTGGTTGGTCTGCATCGTGAGGATCAGGCATTCCTGCGGCACCGACAGGAAGGATTCCTCGAAATTGCATTCGTAGACGACCGGCCATTCAACCAGAGCCGTGACTTCGTCCAGGAGCGATTCCGGCATCAATACCTTGTCGTGGGCGGCCTTGTCGAGCAGCGCGGCGCGGATGCGTTCCTTGCGGTCGGCCACCGAGGCGATGACCTTGCCGTGCACTTCCAGCGTTTCCGCATAGGCATCGGCATGCGGCACATCCAGTTCGCCTTGCGCAAGGAAACGGTGACCCAGCGTGACGCGGCCAGCGGTGAGGCCGAGAACAGCAACCGGCACCACGTCGCCACCGTGCAGCGCGATCAGCTTGTGCGCCGGGCGCACGAATTGCACCGTGGTCCCGTCCGGGCGCTGGTAGCTCATCAGCTTCGGGATCGGCAGCTTCGGAAGCGTTTCTTCCAGCGCCGCCTGCAGGCCAGCGTGCAGGGTCGAGCCGGGCGCGGTGTAGGTATAGAAAAAGCTTTCCGCCTTGCCGTCGGAGGCGCGCTCCAGGTCGCTGATCTTCAGGTCGGGAAAGCCGAGCGCGGCGAGCTTCTTCGCCAGCGGTGCGGCCGGATTGCCTTCCTTGTCGAGCGCCACCGCAACTGGCAGCACTTTTTCGCGAATCGATTTATCCGGTGAGGTTGCGCGTACCTTGCTGATCGACACCGCCAGCCGGCGCGGCGTCGCGTAGGCGGTGGCGACGGCGTCGGCTTCGACGAAATCGCGCGACTTCAAGCCATTCAAAATGCCGGCGGCAAAGGCGTCGCCCAGCTTGGCGAGCGCTTTCGGCGGGAGTTCTTCGGTGAGCAGTTCGACTAACAGTGTTTGGTTCATGTTCTTTTATCGCTGTCATTCCCGCGAAGGCGGGAATCCAGTGGCTTGGTTAGATTGATCAACGGCGCTGGAGCCCCCGCCTGGGCGGGGACGACAAGTTAAGCGGCAACGCGCACGTCGCCGCACATCGGGAAACCCAGCTTCTCGCGCGACTCGTAATAGGCTTGCGCCACGGCGCGCGACAGGTTGCGGATGCGGCCGATATAGGCTGCGCGTTCGGTCACCGAAATGGCGCCGCGCGCGTCGAGCAGGTTGAAGGTGTGCGCCGCCTTCAGGATCATTTCGTAGGCCGGCAACGCCAGCGGCACTTCCAGCAGGCGCTTGGCTTCCGCTTCGTAATTGGAAAACAGCGAGAACAGGAATTCGGTATTCGAATGCTCGAAGTTGAAGGTCGACTGCTCGACTTCGTTCTGATGGAACACGTCGCCGTAGGTCAGTCGCTTGGTCACGCCATGTTCTTCCCACTCGGTCCACACCAGGTCGTAGACGTTTTCCACGCCTTGCAGATACATCGCCAGGCGCTCGATGCCGTAAGTGATCTCGCCCAGCACCGGCTTGCAGTCAAGGCCGCCGACTTGCTGGAAATAGGTGAACTGCGTGACTTCCATGCCATTTAGCCACACTTCCCAGCCGAGGCCCCACGCGCCCAGTGTCGGGTTTTCCCAGTCATCCTCGACGAAGCGCACATCGTTTTGCTTCAGATTCAAGCCCAGCGCTTCCAGCGAGCCGAGATACAGGTCGAGGATGTTTTCCGGGGCCGGCTTCAATACCACCTGATACTGGTAATAATGCTGCATGCGGTTCGGATTCTCTCCGTAGCGGCCATCCTTCGGACGGCGCGACGGCTGCACATAGGCGGCGCGCCACGGTTCCGGCCCGATGGCGCGCAGGAAGGTCGCAGTATGCGAGGTGCCGGCGCCGACTTCCATGTCGTACGGCTGCAGCAGCGCGCATCCTTGCGCATCCCAGTACTCTTGCAGCTTGAGAATGACTTGTTGAAATGTGAGCATCGTCTGGTTGCCTTTCCGTCCGGCGAAATATTGTTTTTGGCCTGGACGAAAGTTAATGAGGGAAATTCGCCAAAACCCTAGATTTTAACGGTTTTTATGGGGGTTATGCGGATTGTTACGCCGGCTGCGGTACATGGCCCAGGCGGTCGCGAGGAGCGCAATACACAGTATGACCGTCAAGGTATTGCCATAAAGACAGTATGGCGTCAGGCCGTCGTAACCTTGGACGTTTGCGCTCAAGATGCCGCGTTCAAATGGTTGCAATCTCGCAACGATTTGCCCTCGAGCATCGATAACGGCGGTCGCGCCCGTATTGGTTGCGCGCAGCATCGGGCGCCCGGTTTCAAGAGCGCGCATTTGCGAAATCTGCAAATGCTGTGGCAACGCGATGGAATCGCCGAACCAAGCGATATTCGAAAGATTCAGTAGGATCGTCGCTTGCGGAATTTTTTCCGCCTGTCCTGCGCGCAGTTGCGCGGCGATTTCTTCGCCAAACAAGTCTTCGTAGCAGATATTCGGCAGAATGCGCTGGTCGCGCACCGCGAACGGCGCCTGCAGCAAGGCGCCACGCGTGAAATCACCGAGGGGAATATGCATCATGTCGACGAACCAGCGAGCCCCCAACGGGATGAACTCGCCGAAAGGCACCAGATGATGCTTGTCGTAGCGGTATGGGGCGGCTGCGGACGGCGACAGACCGATCATGCTGTTGGCGTATTGCATGGGGCCATCCATGACCGGGATGCCGAGTGCGATATGGCTATCCGACGTGCGGGCAAATTCTTTCAATTTGCCCAAGTAGTCCGGCGGCAATTGGCTCGATAGCAGTGGAATCGCGGTCTCCGGCGTGGAGATCAAATCCGCCCGCTGCGTGGTAATCATGTCGTAATACAGCGCCAATGTCGCTTCGATATGTTCGGGCGCGAACTTCATTTCCTGCGGAACGTTACCTTGAAGTAGGCGTACCGAAATCGGCTGGCCATGCGGTATTGTCCAGGAAACGCTTTTCAGGCCCAGCCCGGTGACGCAAAGCGCCGCCGCCAGCAGTACGGGTAGTCTTTTTGCCGGCAGCAGTGCCAGGCAGCCGGCAATGATGCCCGCAATCAGTGCCAATCCGTACACGCCGAGGACCGGAGCAAAGCCCGCCAGCGGCCCCATACTGTGCGCGTAGCCGGAACTTACCCATGGAAAGCCGGTAAAGATCCAGCCGCGCGTCCATTCGGCCAAGGCCCACAGCGGCGGAAAGACCAGAAGCAGCGCTGCACCCGCGCCGAGCGACCAGCGCCGTTTCAGCCATGCCGCGCTGCCCAGCGCCATGGCTGCCAGCGCGCTCAGCAAGAGCGCCAGCGCGGCGACGGCGAGCGCCGCCATCCATCCGGGCATGCCACCATAGCGGTGCATGCTGATGTACAGCCAGTGCGTGCCGGCGGCCAGCCAGCCGAAGCCGTAGGCCCAGCCAACCAGCGCGCCGCGCCATGCAGAGCCCTGTGCCAGCGCCAGCCGGAAAGCAAAGGCCAGCCCCAGGATCTGCAATGGCCACAGGCCAAAGGGTGCGAATGCGAATACATTCAGCGCTCCCGCGATCAATGCAGCCAGCAGGTACAGGGAGGAAGTCGGGGCGGGCAGGGAAGATTTTTTCACAGGATATTTTTGAGCCAAGGCTGAAGACCGCCATTGTCTCGCATGCTCCCGCAGCACGTCGCTTGCGGGAAAATCATCTGTCCAGGGGACCGATCGGCGCAGCATGGATTCCCGCCTGCGCGGGAACGACAAGTGGGCGGCGACGACCGAGCAATATCAAATGCCTGGTGTCGCCGCGGCATCGCGGTACGTTTGTTATTAAGAAAATTCTTGCTGTGCCTGCTGCGGCAGTTTTTCCACCAGCAGCACATGCACCTGGCGCGCGTCGGCGCGCAATACCTCGAAGCGCACGCCGTCGATATCGAACACGTCGCCTTTGCGCGGCACGCGGCCGAGATGGTTGGCCACCAGACCGCCGATGGTGTCGACATCGTCGTCGGAGAAGGCGGTTCCCAGCGTTTCGTTGAGCTGCCCGATCTCGGTCAGCGCCTTGACCCGCCAGCGCAGCCGGCGCACGCCGTCCTTTACCGGCAGGATATTGTCCTCTTCCTCGTCGAAATCGTATTCATCCTCGATGTCGCCGACGATTTGCTCGAGCACGTCTTCGATTGTGATCAGGCCGGCGACGCCGCCGTATTCGTCGACCACGATCGCCATGTGGTTGCGGTTGGAGCGGAAATCGCGCAGCAGCACGTTGAGCTGCTTCGACTCCGGGATGAACACGGCCGGGCGCAGCATGTCGCGCACATCGAACGATTCTTCCGCGTAGTAACGCAGCAAATCCTTGGCCAGCAAGGTGCCAATCACCTTGTCGCGGTCGCCGTCAATGGCAGGAAAGCGCGAGTGCGCCGTCTCCAGCACCAGCGGCATCCATTCCTCGATCGGCTTGGTGATGTCGATGACATCCATCTGCGGGCGCGGCACCATGATGTCGCGCGCGGACAGGTCGGAAACCTGGAACACGCCTTCGATCATCGACAGCGCATCGGCGTCGATCAGGTTGCGTTCATGCGCGTCGTGCAGGATTTCGAGCAGCTCGGCGCGATTCTCGGGTTCGGGGGAAATCAGGGCGGTCAGGCGTTCAAACAGTGACCGGTGCGGTTTGGTGTCGGAATATTTAACACCACCAGGGGCGCCCGGCGGAGGGTGATCTTGCATATGGCGAAAAGCCGTGGTTGGGAAGGCTTATAGCATACAACAAATGCGGGTCGAAACCCACCAAAGTGCCGATAAGTCTTGCTAGGTTGTTAAGTTTCCGCGTAGGGATTCGCTTCGCCCAGCGTTGCGAGTATTTCCACTTCGAGCTGTTCCATTTCCGCCGCTTCCTCGTCGGTTTCGTGGTCGTAACCTTGGGCGTGCAGCACGCCGTGCACCACCAGGTGGGCCGCATGCGACTCGACCGGCTTGCCTTGTTCGGCCGCTTCGCGCTGCAGCACGTCGGTGCACAGGATGATGTCGGCCTGCGTGATCTCGCTCTCCGCGTCTTCAGTGTAGGCGAAGGTCAGCACGTTGGTCGCATAATCCTTGCCCCGGTACTCGTGGTTCAGCGTGCGGCCCTCGTCGGCGTCGACGAAGCGGATCGTCAATTCGGCCGGCGCGAACAGCGCCGCCTGCACCCAGCGCCGCAACTTGCTGCGGGTAATGGAGTCTTTCAGGCGGGGGTCGGGGTACTGAACGGAGAGGGAGAGCTTATTTTCTTTCGGCATTTCTGATCGATGCGCTTTTCGGGGTGGCTGCCTCGTAGGCGTCGACGATGCGCGCCACCAGCGGGTGGCGCACCACGTCGGCGCTGGTGAAATGGGTGAACGCGATGCCGCGCACTTTCTTGAGGATGTGAATCGCGTCGACCAGGCCGCTTTTCTGCGTGCGCTGCAAGTCGATCTGCGTGATGTCGCCGGTGATGACGGCCTTGCTGCCAAAGCCGATACGCGTAAGGAACATTTTCATCTGTTCCGGCGTGGTGTTTTGCGCTTCGTCGAGGATGATGAAGGCATGGTTCAAGGTGCGTCCGCGCATATACGCCAGCGGCGCAATCTCGATCACCTGCTTTTCGAACATCTTTTGCGTCTTGTCGAAGCCGAGCAAGTCATACAGCGCGTCATACAGCGGCCGCAGATAGGGGTCGACTTTTTGCGCCAGATCGCCCGGCAGAAAACCGAGGCGCTCGCCGGCTTCCACTGCCGGGCGTGTCAGCACGATGCGCTTGATGGCGTCGCGTTCGAGCGCATCGACCGCGCAGGCGACCGCCAGATAGGTCTTGCCGGTTCCGGCCGGGCCGACGCCGAAACTGACGTCGTGCTCCAGAATGGACTTGATGTACTGGCTTTGATGCGGGGTGCGGCCCCGCAGGTCGTGCCGGCGGGTTTTCAGCTCGGGGCTGACGTCTTCTTCGATCTCGTCCGTTTCCTTGGCTTCGCCGTTGTTCTGCTTGGTTGCATGGTGCTCCACCAGGGCCAGCTGCACGTCTTCCACAGAGATGGCCTGGTCGGCGACCTGGTAAAAATTGTCGAGCAATTCGACGGCGCGGGCGGCATTGCCGCCACTGACGACGAACTTTTCGCCGCGGCGAAAAATCGTGACGTCAAGTGCGGCGGAAATCTGCCGGAGGTTTTCGTCCATCGGGCCGCATAAATGCGCTAGCCGCTTGTTGTCGAGGGGCTCCGGGATGAAGTGCTTCGGTTGGGCTGGAATTTTGGCTTTCAAAATCGGTATGGAGGTTCTCTTGAGAGTCAGTCTTTGATGACAAGTTCGCCACGCAGCGAATTCGGATAGGCGTGCACGATATTGACGTCGATGAATTGGCCGATCAGGCGCTGTGCATGCGGGCCACCGTCGAAATTGACCACGCGGTTGTTTTCGGTGCGTCCCTGCAATTCCGTCGGGTCTTTCTTCGACGGGCCTTCCACCAGGATACGCTGCCTGCTGCCGACCATGCGTTCGCTAATCTTGCGCGCATTCGCCTCGATCGTCGCCTGCAGGTGCTGCAGGCGCTTCAGTTTCACCTCGTGCGGCGTATCGTCCGCCAGATTGGCCGCCGGCGTGCCGGGACGCGGGCTGAAAATGAAGCTGAAGCTGTGGTCGTAACCGATATCGTTGATCAGCTTCATCAACGCATCGAAGTCCGCATCGGTTTCACCGGGAAAGCCCACGATGAAATCGCTCGCCACCGAAATGTCGGGACGGATCTCGCGCAGGCGCCGGATCACCGATTTGTATTCCAGCACGGTATAGCCGCGCTTCATCGCCATCAGGATACGGTCGGAACCGTGCTGCGCCGGCAGGTACAGGTGATTGACCAGCTTCGGCACCTTCGCGTACGTATCGATCAGGCGCTGCGTGAATTCTTTCGGATGACTGGTGACGAAACGGATGCGCTCGATGCCGGGGACTTCCGCGACATATTCGATCAGGAGCGCGAAGTCGGCGATCTCGCCGTCCGCCATCACGCCGCGATAAGCGTTGACGTTCTGTCCCAAGAGCGTGATTTCCTTCACGCCTTGTTCCGCCAGGCCGGCGACTTCGGTCAGCACATCCTCGAAGCGGCGCGACACTTCCTCGCCGCGCGTGTACGGCACCACGCAATAGCTGCAGTACTTGCTGCAGCCTTCCATGATGGACACGAAGGCAGTCGCGCCTTCCACTCTGGCCGGCGGAAGGTGATCGAATTTTTCGATTTCCGGAAAGCTGATGTCGACCTGCGCGCGGCCGGTGCTGCGGCGCTGGCTGATCAGCTCGGGCAAGCGGTGCAGCGTCTGCGGGCCGAACACGACATCGACGTAAGGCGCGCGCTTGACGATCGCTTCGCCTTCCTGCGACGCCACGCAGCCGCCGACGCCGATCACCAGGTCCGGCCTGGCCTGCTTCAGTTCGCGCAGGCGGCCGAGATCGGAAAACACTTTTTCCTGTGCCTTCTCGCGCACGGAACAGGTGTTGAGCAGGATGACGTCGGCATCTTCCGGCGTGTCGGCTTTCACCACGCCTTCGGCGGCATTCAATACATCTGCCATCTTGTCCGAGTCGTACTCGTTCATCTGGCAGCCGAAGGTTTTGATAAATACTTTTTTCGGCATGGAATTATCGGGGCTGACTGTTGACTTGTTTCGCCAGCGGCTGGCTGGCTTCTTCCTCGCTCAGGATCCAGACGCGGTCGATTTCGCCTTCTGCGTTTTCGGTGTAGTTCACCAGTAAATCATTTCCGCGCAGCGAAGCGGGCATCTCTATCTGATTGTCCTGATTCCAGATGCGCGCGCCGGATGCCAAATGGCGCAGCTTGCCGTTCAACACGATTTCCGGATATGGCGCAGGCGTCATGGTGCCGCGCTGCGCATCCTGCGGGAAGGGCCGATCGAACGCATGCGCCGGCAGCACGGCCAGCACTGAAAGAAAAACGATGAGGAAGGGGCGACGCCACATTCTCATACCCCCGTGTAGTCGAAAGCGCGAAACGCGCACAGAGAAAAATGTTAAGGACGCGCAGTGAGCGATGAACTGCATCTGCGGCATCCCGCAGCGCTTCACGCAGTAACTGCATGATTTTATTGCGGGAAAGGCATGCGAATTATAGCACCGCCGCTCTCTGTCAATCGCATGAAAGACTGTGACGCACTTGGCGTATAGAGAAGTTTCAGCGCCGTTTCTGGCAGGGCAAATGCCATCCAAGCCTTGCGTTTTTTGCATGCATTCGTCGGTGATCATCTGCAAAAAATACTGACAAGTATCCTCGCCGCTCCTCTGCAAAATGCATCGCGGCAGCAAGCTTTCTGTCTAGATACTGCTGCACGTAATGTATTGAAAAATGCATGAGATTGAGAGTAGTCAATTTGCTATTTTCCTCGCGCCATGACAATCCAAATCACAACAATGCTTCAAAAAAATTTCATCGTGCCAATCGTTGATTGAATTCTCCAGGGAAGAAACAGATATGCGCCAGTGGCTTATCGCAGTCTTGTCGACCATCACAATGTCGGCGGCGCAAGCAGCGGCGGAAGAGGCCGCTGTACGGCCCCCGGAGTTGTATGCCGGCGTGGTGCTGGACCAGACGGTGACAGTGGTCGGCCACGAGTTCTATCAGTACTTCGCGGCGTCGTGGCGCGACAAGGAAACGAGCGAGCGGTATGCGATTTCGGTCCATGAGCGCCCCTCTGCCCGCCTGGGTAGCCAGTTATGGGTGGAGTATGCGCAGCGACGCGTGTTCCAGATCGTATTGCAGGCAACGCGGGCAAACGTCAAGGACATCGGCCGCGAAGCCGCCGACATCGTGTTTCAGAACGTGATGGATATCGAGGTCCAGCGGTTGATGTCGCACGATCGGGATATTGCTCCCGACGAGCTGTAGCGGATATCCATAAACAAGTTATGCAAAGGGGAGAAAATGAAGTTAACAAGAAATCATCTTCGGAATGTGTTGATCGCCGCCGCTACGGCGGCCATTGCGCTGCCGGTTATAGCCACCGAGCTTGTCTACGTTCCGGTCAATCCCGCCTTCGGCGGCAGCCCGCTCAACGGTTCCGTTCTGCTCAATTCGGCCCAGGTGCAAAACAAGCACAAGGATCCGGGCGACCCGTCTTCGTTGTTTGGAAACAAGACGCCGCTTGAACAATTCAATGAGAGTTTGCAGAGGCGGGTGCTGGATGACCTGGCAACAACTGCCTCAAAAAACCTAATTACGTCGGATGGAAAGTTTATTCCGGGTACATTCCAATCCGGTGATTTCCGTATTGCGATTACCAATGTGGGCAATGGCATGGTGCAGATTACTACGACCGATCTAAAAACCGGCGCAACCACCAGTTTCCAAGTATCGCAGTCACAGTAAAGCTCATCGACCAACTAGGGGAAGTCATGCACTCCAATCTCACATCGATGATTGCGATGCCGTACACAAAAAGAAGGAAAAATGCTTGGCGGCACCTGCTCGGGTTGCTGCCGCTGGCCGGAGCGCTTCTGGCCGGCTGTGCGACGCAGCCGCCTTCGGAAGCAGCCGTCAACGCGCAATTGACACCAGCGACAAGAATCACGCGCGACTTGGTGAACCTGCCGGAACCGAAGGGTAAGGTTGTGGCGGCCGTCTACGCATTCCGCGACCAGACCGGCCAGTACAAGCCGGCACCCGACAGTTCTTTCTCGACTTCGGTCACGCAAGGCGCCGCTTCCATGCTGGTCAAGTCGCTCAAGGATTCCGGCTGGTTTACGCCGGTCGAGCGCGAGAACCTGCAGAATTTGCTCACGGAGCGCAAGATCGTGCGCGCGTTGGAGGCGCCGCAGGATACCAAGAATGCGCCGCCAACCAGTCTGCCTGCGCTGTTGCCGGCGTCCGTGCTGATCGAGGGCGGAATCGTCGCCTACGAGTCGAATGTGCGCACCGGAGGCGCGGGAGCCCGCTATCTCGGTATCGGAGCCAACGCGCAGTATCGCGTCGACCAGGTCACCATCAATCTGCGCAGCATCGACATCCGCAGCGGCCAGATTCTCAACAGCGTCTCGACCACCAAGACCGTCTATTCCTACGAGCTGCATACCGGCGTGTTCCGCTTTGTGAACTTCAAGGACTTGCTGGAGCTGGAGGGCGGCTATACCCGCAACGAGCCGGCGCAGCTTTGCGTCCAGGAAGCGATCGAGGCGGCGGTCGTGCATCTCATCGTCCAGGGCTTGAACGACAAGGTGTGGGCGCTCAAGGACGACAAGGACTGGAATGCGCCGATCATCCAGTCCTATCTGAAGGAGAGCAATGACGCCGCCGCGGCGCTGCCACGACCGGCTGCTGCTGCGCCGGCAGCTGCACACGCGGCGCCGCCCGTTCCCGAAAAAAACCTGGTGCCGGCAACGTCGCCGCTGTCTTCCGCCATTGATCAGGCATGGCCAATTGCGGCCGCGGCCGACTCCGCTGCGATGGACAACGTACCCGAAACCTAACGCCGCTACCGCGACTTCATCCGTCATTTGTCTGCAGTCTGTTGCCTGCAGGGGGGAACCTTTTGTCTTTCGAAAAGTTGAGCGCAAGCATTACCCGAGATTTATCCAGTCATGAGGGGCGCTGGATATGTGTGCTGTAAAGACGCCCCTATTGTTCCCGCTACTAAACCAGAGGAGAAGATAAGAATGAAATTGAAATTCTCGGCAATCGCGTTGGGTATCAGCCTTGCTTACGCAACGAACTTCGCCATGGCCGCCGGCACCGGCGTCACGCAAACGGGCACCGCGAACGATACCTACGTCCAACAGTACGATAACGTCGCCTCGACCGTATCGATCAACCAGAACGGCACCGGCAATCAGGTGGGGCAGTCCGGCGATCCGACGTCGAAAGGCGTCCTGCAGCGGGACAGCACCGCTTCGCAAGTGATCGTCGTACAGACTGGCGACTACAACTCCGCTTCGGCAAAGCAGAAGAATGCCGACACTAGCACCGCCCTGATTCTTCAGGACGGCGCAGCCAACGCCGCGACCATCAGCCAGAAAAACACCTACAACACGCTCGCTTCGATCAACCAGTCCGGCGTCAATAACGAGGCCAAGGTGAAGCAGAATCATGTGGCGGACAGCATCGCAGACATCCGCCAGACGGGCGAAACCAACCACGCGCAAGTGAAACAGAACAAAGCGCAGGATGCGTTTGCCGGCGTGGCTCAGTTCGGCGTGAATAATGCCGGCGTGGTGAACCAGAAGGATGTCGTCTCGGTGCGCGCATCCGTCCTGCAGAATGGCCACGATAACATCGGCGCGGTGACGCAGGAGCACACCTCGTACTCCGTCGCCTCGATTGTCCAGGAGGGGCGCAACAACTTTGCGGGCGTCGAGCAAAACACGTCCACCGGCGTGCTGGCGAACGTGATGCAAGCCGGCCTCGGCAACAGTGCCGGTATCCTGCAGCACAGCGCGAAAGATTCGGTGGCGCTTGTGTCGCAGACTGGTGTCGGCAATACTGCGACTGCCGACCAGATCGGTGTCTATCAGTATGCCGATATTTATCAGCAGGGGCGCGGCAACGTGGCTTCCACCGAGCAGCGCGGCGGCTGGAACGAAGCGCATATCTATGAAGTCGGCCGCAACAACAAGGCCGAAATCAAGCAGGATGGCGCGGGCTGCGGCTATGCATCGCGCAACATCGCCTACATCGCCCAGCTTGGCGCCAACCTGGAGGCTTCCATTACCCAGACCGGTAGCGGAAACCGCGCCGCGATCATCCAGCGTTAAGCCGATCGGCATGCCGGTAACATGAGGGGCGGGCGGAAGGTCGTTCGCCCGTCTCATGCAGATGTGGGCCAGTCGTGCCGATGTCGTTGGTGTTTTGGCACTGCTTGCCAGTGTGCTGGAATCTGTTCCATGACGCCGTGCGTCAATTCAGGCGGCGTAAACAAAAAAGCCGACCAGATGGTCGGCTTTTTTGTCGCCCTTATGCAGGGAAATTCTGGTGGTGATAGGTGGACTTGAACCACCGACCCCAGCATTATGAGTGCTGTGCTCTAACCAGCTGAGCTATATCACCAAATAGCCCTAAATTATGCAGCGTTTAGTAACGGCTGTCAAGATGTTCCTTGTCGGTGCGTAGTGACATGGCGCAAAACCTGGGCCGCTGCATCCGGGGCGAGGCAATCGATGACGACGCGGTCCTGCATCGAACGCAGCCAGGTGAGTTGTCTTTTTGCCAGCTGGCGGGTGGCGGCAATGCCTTTATCGCGCAGCGCCGCGCGGTCGCAGGCGCCGTCAAGGTATTCCCACGCCTGGCGATAACCGACGCAGCGCATGGAAGGCAAGCCCAGGTGCAGGTCGCCGCGCGCGCGCAGGTTTTGCACTTCCGCGATCAGCCCGCCATCCGGGGCGTCGAGCATCGCGTCGAAACGCGCGGCGATGCGCTCATGCAGCACGCCGCGCTCGGATGGCTCCAGCGACAGCGGCAGCAGTTCGAACGGCAATTCGCTCTTCGGGGCCTTTGCCAGCAACTGCGACATCGGTTGCCCGGTCAGCGCAAAGATTTCGAGCGCACGCTGGATCCGTTGCGAATCGTTTGGCTTCAGGCGCGCAGCCGTTTCCGGGTCGATTGCGGCCAGTCTTGCGTGCAGCGCCGGTATCCCGATGCGCGCCGCTTCGTCATCGAGCTGCGCGCGCACGGCGGCATCGGCTTGCGGAAGGGCGTCGAGCCCGTCGCGCAGCGCCTTAAAGTAGAGCATGGTGCCGCCGACCAGCAGGGGCAGCCTGCCGCGCTGCGTGATTTCGGCTGCCAGCCGCAAGGCGTCTTGCCTGAACTGCATGGCCGAGTAGGCGTCGGTCGGGTCGATGATGTCGATCAGGTGGTGCGGCGCAGCGGCGCGCTCTTCCGTGGTCGGCTTGGCCGTGCCGATATCCATGCCGCGGTAGACCAAGGCGGAGTCGACCGAGATGATTTCGGCGGGGATGTGGCGGGCGATTTCGAGCGCGGCCGCGGTTTTGCCGGACGCGGTCGGGCCCATCAGGGCAATTGCCAGCGGACGTGAGGTCATGCTTATTGCCCGCGCAGGAACAGCTTGTCGAGGTCGGCCAGGGCAAGCTGCACCCAGGTCGGCCGGCCGTGGTTGCACTGGTCGGCGCGCTCGGTCGCTTCCATCTGGCGCAGCAGGGCATTCATCTCGGGAATGGTCAGGGCACGGTTGGCGCGCACGGCGGTATGGCAGGCCAGCGTGCCGAGCAGTTCGTTGCGCCGCTCGACCAGCACGCGGGAGCCGCCGAATTCGCGGACGTCGCGCAGCACGTCGCGCGCCAGCGTCTGCGCATCGGCGTTTTTTAAGAGCGCCGGAATCGCGCGCACGGCCAGCGTGGTGGGCGACAGCGCGCTGATGTCGAAGCCGAGCGACTGCAGGATCGCCTGGCTTTCCTCGGCGGTGCCGACTTCCACCGGATCGGCGTAGAAGGTGACCGGGATCAGCAGCGGTTGCACCTGCATCGCGTTTTCGTCGAGCGCGTTTTTGAGTTGCTCGTACAGGATGCGTTCATGCGCGGCATGCATGTCGACCAGCACCAGCCCCTTGCTGTTCTGGGCCAGGACGTAGATGCCGTGCAGCTGCGCCAGTGCGAAGCCGAGCGGGAATTCATCTTCTTGCGCGCCTTCCTGCGGCGTCGGGGCGACCGGTCGGGGGCCGGGCAGGGGCATCGATGCTGCTTCGCCCGCTTCGGCCGTGGCGGCCGGAGAAAACAGTGAGCCGTAGTCGGCCAGGGTTTGCCGCACGCCGCCCGCGGACGAAAACTGTGCGGCGAACGAGGTCTGCTGCTGTTCGCGCACCCACGGCAGTACCCCCGGCACGGCGGTCACGGGAGCGGGCGCTGCGCCGGAGGCGGTCGCCGACGTCTGCGCCAGTGCGCGGCTTACCGCATGAAACACGAATTGATGCACCGCGCGGCTGTCGCGAAAGCGCACTTCGATTTTGGACGGGTGCACGTTGACGTCGACCAGAGCCGGATCGAGGTCGAGTCCCAGCACGTACGACGGGTAGCGGTCGCCGTGCAGCACGTCCTGGTAGGCGGCGCGCACCGCGTGCGTCAATAGCTTGTCGCGCACGAAGCGGCCGTTGACATAGAAGTACTGGCCGTCGGCGCGCGCCTTGGCGGCGGTCGGCAGGCCGATGAAGCCGTGCAGGCGCAGCGGGCCCGCCGTTTCATCCAGCGGCAGCCGCGCGCCGGCGAATTCGCCGCCGAGGATGTGCGAGCTGCGCTTGTCGATTTCGCTGGCGTTCCAGTGGTCGACGGTCTTGCCGTTGTGCGTGAGCGAAAACGCGACATCGGGCCGCGACAGCGCGATGCGGCGCACCACTTCGGCGCAATGGCCGAATTCGGTTTGCTCCGATTTCAGGAACTTGCGGCGCGCCGGTGTATTGAAATACAGATCGCGCACATCGATGGTGGTACCGAGCGCGCCGGAGGCAGGGATCACCTGGCCTTCCTTTCCGCCCGAGATTTCCCAGGCGTGCGGCGCATCGGCGGTGCGCGAGGTCAGCGTCAGCAGCGCCACTGAGGCGATCGAGGCCAGCGCTTCGCCGCGAAAACCCAGCGTGCCGACATGCTCCAGGTCGTCCAGCGAAGCGATCTTGGAGGTGGCGTGGCGCGCCAGCGCCAGCGGCATCTGGTCAGGCGGGATGCCGCGCCCGTTGTCGGTGATGGCGATGCGCTTGACGCCGCCTTCTTCCAGCCTCACGGTGATGTGCGTCGAGCCGGCGTCCAGCGCGTTTTCCAGCAATTCCTTGACCACCGCCGACGGGCGGTCGACCACCTCGCCGGCGGCGATCTGCGAAATCAGTTGGTCGGAGAGGGCCTGGATCGGGCGGACTGGCATGTGCGGAGCATTCATGCGCGAATTATATCGCCAGCCCCGGGCGGCAGTGCACCTGCGGCGGCTGGACGGTTTGGCAATGATCCGGCGAAGGTATTTTCGGGTGCAAAAATCCTTTGCTTTTTTCAGATATGCGGCCGCAATGGCTGGTGTATGATTCCGCGGTCATTAAATGGAGCAAGAATGGATTTTATGCAATTGCTCGACATGGTCCTGCATGTCGACAAATATCTCGGCACCGTCATCGAACAGTACGGCACCATGGTGTACGTGGTGCTGTTCGCGATCGTGTTTTGCGAAACCGGGCTGGTGGTGTTGCCTTTTCTGCCGGGCGACACGCTCTTGTTCATCGGCGGCGCGTTTTGCGCCACCGGCGCGATGAATCCCTGGCTGTTGTGCGTGCTGCTGATCGTGGCTGCCGTCTCTGGCAATACTGTCAATTACTGGATCGGTAGTGCCATCGGGCACAAGGTGTTTACCCACGACTACAAGTGGCTGGACAAGGCGGCATTGCACAGGACACATGCTTTTTATGAGAACCACGGCGGCAAGACCATCGTGCTGGCGCGCTTCGTGCCGATCGTGCGCACCTTCGCGCCGTTCGTCGCCGGCGTGTCGGAGATGACCTTCGCCAAGTTCCAGGTGTTTAATATCGCCGGCGCGGCGCTGTGGGTGGTGGGGCTGGTGGCGGCCGGTTACTTTTTTGGCAACATCCCCGTGATCCGCGACCATTTGAATACCATCGTGCTGATCGGCGTGGGCGCGGCCGTGATCCCGCTGGCGCTGGGCGGCTTGTGGAAGATGGGACGGAAGATCCTGAAATAGCGCACGACTTCCGGATGCAAAAAAGGCAAGCACGCGTGCTTGCCTTTTTTATTGCGCGCTTTTTGATTACGCGCGGATGCTGTCGATCAGTCCCATCTCGGCGCTCGACATGAGCTTGTCGATGTCGACCAGGATCAGCATGCGCTGGTCGACGGTGCCCAGACCGATCAGGTGATCGGTGTTGAGCGCGGTGCCCATTTCCGGCGCCGGCTTGATCTGTTCCGGCGACAGCGTGATCACGTCCGAGACGCTGTCGACCACCATGCCGACTACCCGCCCGCCGATGTTCAGGATGATCACCACCGTGAACTGGTCGTAGGTCGGCGTGCCGAGGTTGAACTTGATGCGCATGTCGACGATCGGCACGATGATGCCGCGCAGGTTGACCACGCCCTTGATGAATTCGGGCGCATTGGCGATGCGCGTGACGGTTTCGTAGCCGCGGATTTCCTGCACCTTCAGGATGTGCACGCCGTACTCCTCCTTGCCCAGGGTGAAGGCGAGGAATTCTTGTGCGGCGATATCGGCCTGGCCGCCCGTCGCGGAAGCGTTGCTGGAGGGAGTTTGGATCATGGTATGTGCCTCTTGTTGTTCTTGCTGGAATTACGTCATCTTGCTCTTCGCCAGCGGCGGATTCTTCGCGAAGTACTTGCGGATGCCTTTGAGCACCGCATGCGCCATCTGGTCCTGGTAGGCATCGTCGGTCAGTTTCGCTTCCTCTTCCGGATTGGAGATGAATGCGGTCTCGACCAGGATGCTGGGAATGTCGGGCGCCTTCAGTACCGCAAAGCCGGCTTGCTCCACCGCGCCCTTGTGCAGGCGGTTGATGCCGCCCAGTTCGGCCAATACCGCCTTGCCGAGCTTGAGGCTGTCGTTGATCTGGGCCGTGGTCGACAGGTCGAGCAGCACGCTGGCGAGCTGCCGGTCGTGCGTCTTGATATTGACGCCGCCGATCAGGTCGGCTGCGTTTTCCTTGTTGGCCAGCCAGCGCGCGGCGGTGGACGAGGCGCCCTTTTCCGACAGCACGAACACCGACGAGCCGCGCGCGGTGGTTTCGACGAAGGCGTCGGCGTGGATCGATACGAACAGGTCGGCCTGCACCTTGCGCGCCTTGTTGACGCGCACATGCAGCGGCACGAAGTAGTCGGCGTCGCGCGTGAGCATGACGCGCATGTTGGGGTGTTCCTCGATCTTTTTCTTGAGCCGCTTGGCAATCGCCAGCACCACGTCCTTCTCGCGGCTGCCGGAGCGGCCGATGGCGCCGGGGTCTTCGCCGCCGTGGCCGGGGTCGAGCGCGATGGTGATCATGCGCGTGATTGCCAGCGGCTTGTCATCCTTCGATTCGCTCTTGGCGAGCTGCAGTTCCTGCGCCGCGGGTTTCTGCGCCGGCGCGATCGGCTCCGGAGCCGGCCGGACTTCCGGAACTGCCGCCGCAAGAGGCGCGGGCTGTTCCGGATTGTCCTGCCATTCCCCCTTGCGAATGAGCGCGGCGATCGGGTCCGGCGCGTTGACCGGGTACAGGTCGAAGATCAGGCGGTGCTTGTATTCGCCCACCGGTGCCAGCGTAAACACCTGCGGATCGACCTGTTCCTTCAGGTCGAACACCAGCCGCACCACGTTCGGGCGGTTTTGGCCGACGCGCACCTGCTTGATGTACGGGTCGTTGGACTGGATCTTGGCGACCAGTTCCTTCAGGGTCGGGTTCAGCTCCAGGCCTTCGATGTCGACCACAAGCCGGTCCGGGTCCTTGACGAGGAAATGATTGGCCTTGAGGTTGGCGTCGTTTTCGAGCGTGACGCGGGTATAGTCGTCGGCCGGCCACACGCGCACCGCGAGGATTTGCGCGGCGTGGGACGGCAGCGGGGCGAAAACGGAGAGAAGCAGCGTGCCTCCCGCCTTCAGTACGGTACGCCGGGTGACGGCTGTTACAGATTTGGCGCGAATTTGAGTCGATCGAGGCATTGACAACCCTGGTCTGACAATCCTTGTAATTCTATCTCACGTCCTTCGCCGGAGATGCTTAAAAGCACTTTTATGTCGGGCGGGGGCAACACGGGGTGCGCCTTTTCCGGCCATTCGACGATGCAGACGGTGTGCTCGTTGAAGTGCTCGCGAAAGCCGGCGTCGAGGAATTCTTCCGGGCTGGCCAGCCGGTACAGGTCGAAGTGGATCACCTCGACTGCGCGGCCGGCGATGGTGACCGAGTAGGGCTCGGCCAGCGTATAGGTCGGGCTCCTGACATGGCCGGTGTGGCCGGCGGCGTGCAGCAGCGCGCGCGTGAGCGTGGTCTTGCCCGCTCCCAGGTCGCCATGCAGGTAGATGGTCAGGCCCGGCGCCAGTGTGCGCGCCAGCCGGGCGCCCAGTTCGGCGGTGCCGGCTTCTTCGTGGAGGTAGGTCTTGAAGTGCTGCATCTCTTAAAATAGCGGTTTGCTGTGTGCGAGCCCAGATCGCGATGACCATTTCCGATGACAATTTAGCCACGCTTGCGCTCGCCATCAAAGCATGGGGACGCGAGCTCGGCTTTGCGCAGATCGGTGTTGCCGATGTCGATCTCGCGCGGGCGGAGCCCGGCTTGCAGGCCTGGCTGGACGCCGGTTGTCACGGCGACATGCATTATATGGCAACGCACGGCATGAAGCGCGCGCGGCCGGCGGATCTGGTGCCGGGCACGGTGCGCGTGATCACCGCGCGCATGAATTATCTGCCGCGCGACATGGGCGACGGCTGGTGCGAGCGCGAGCAGCGCAAGGCAGACGATGCGCAGGCCGCGGTGATTTCCGTCTATGCGCGCGGACGCGACTACCACAAGGTGCTGCGCGCCCGGCTGCAGCAGCTGGCGCAGCGCATCGAGCGCGAAGCCGGCGTCTTCGGCTATCGCGTCTTCACCGATTCGGCGCCCGTGATGGAAGTCGAGCTGGCCGAGAAATCAGGGATCGGCTGGCGCGGCAAGCATACTCTGCTGCTCAACCGTGATGCCGGCTCGATGTACTTTCTGGGCGAGATCCTGACCGACCTGCCGCTGCCGGTCGACGAGCCGACCACGCGCCACTGCGGCCAGTGCCGCGCCTGCATCGACATCTGCCCGACGCAGGCCATCCTCGGACCGTACCAGCTGGATGCGCGGCGCTGCATCTCTTATCTCACCATCGAGCTAAGAGGTCCGATTCCCGTCGAGCTGCGGCCGCTGATCGGTAACCGCGTGTACGGCTGCGACGAGTGCCAGCTGGTGTGCCCCTGGAACAAGTTCGCGCAGCGCGCGAGCCTGCCCGACTTCGACGTGCGCAACGGGCTCGACGGCGCGACGCTGGTCGAGCTGTTCGCATGGGAGGAAGACGACTTCAATCGCCGCCTGGAAGGCAGCCCGATCCGGCGCATCGGCTATGAATGCTGGCTGCGCAACCTGGCCGTCGGGCTGGGCAACGCGCTGCGGCAGGAGCCCGATGCCCAACACATCATCGCCGCGCTCAAGGCGCGCTCCGGACACCCGTCGGAGCTGGTGCGCGAGCACGTCGCCTGGGCGCTGGAGCAGGCCGGTAAGTAGGGCGGCCTCGACTCGCCCTACATCGCCAGCCCCAGCCAGAACGGCAGCGTCAGGATGGAAAGCAGGGTGCCGCATGAAATCAGGAAGGCGACGAACGGTGCGTTGCCGCCCATGCGCGCGGCCAGCACATAGGCGCTGGAAGCGGTCGGCAGCGCACAGAACGCGACCACGATCTGCAGCTGCAAGTCCGGCAGTCCGGCCCAGCGCCCCAGAGCCAGGCCGAGCGCCGGCATGGCCAGCAGCTTGACCGCCAGGAAGTGAGCCGCCATCCCCTTGGCTTCATGCAGCCCCGACAGGCGCAGACCGGCGCCGACGGTGATCAGGCCCACCGCGATGGCGGCATTCCCCATCCGTGAAAGCGTGGCGCCGGCCACTTCCGGCAGATGCAGTCCGAGCAGGTTGAACCCCAGGCCGCAGGCGGTAGCGATGAGCAGCGGGTTTTTCGCCAGTTCCGCCAGCAGTCCTCCGTTCTTGTGCACCAGCGCATGCACCGCCGCCATGTTCGCCAGCGGGACCGCGAAGCCGATGATCAGCGCCATGAGCGAGGTGCCCTGTTCGCCGCCCAGGCGCGACGCGATCGCCAGGCCGATATAGGAATTGAAGCGAAACGCCGTCTGCACGCCGGATTCGAACACCATTGGCTTGACGCGATACAGCGGCTTGGCCAGCCAGCCGAGCGCGATGCCCGCCGCCGCAGCGGCCAGCGCCACCTGCAGCATCGTGCCGGTGCTGCCGAAGTCGAGCCGGGTGCGCGCGGTCGAATGGAACAGCAAGGCAGGGAACAGCACGTAATAGATCATCTTTTCCAGCCCGCTCCAGAATGGCGCGCCCCAGTCGGTGCAGCGCATCAGCGCGAAGCCGAGCAGGATCAGCGCGAAATCGGGGAACAGGGCGGCGGCGATCGACATGAGGCGCGGCGGGATAGGCAAAGTTCAATGATAGCGAGGATTGCGCTCGCCGGCTTGCGTGGGAACTACGCAGCGCCCGGCGACGGGAGCCGTCTCGCTTGCGGAAGCGGGGGCTTACTTCAACAGGCGCGCCAGCTCGACCGCCGTCTTCACGCCCATCTTGTCGAAGATATGCGCGCGGTGCACTTCGACCGTGCGCATGGAAATGCCGAGCTCGTCGGCGATGACCTTGTTCATCTTGCCTGCCAGGATCAGGTCGAGCACCTCGCGTTCGCGGATCGACAGCGACGCCAGGCGCGCATGCACCTGTGCGGCGGCGCCGGCTTCGCGCGAGGCTTCCAGCGCTTCCTGCACGCGATCCATCAGCTTGTTGTCGTTGAATGGTTTTTCGAAAAAGTCGAAGGCGCCGCGCTTCAAGGTGTCGACTGCCATCGGCACATCTCCGTGGCCGGTCAGGAAGATGACCGGCAGACGCTGCGTCAGGCCGCGCGCGGTGAGCGTGTCGAACAGCACCGACCCGCTGATGTCGGGCATGCGCACGTCGAGCAGCACGCATTCTCCCTCGGGATCGAATTCGGTTTGCGTATCCAGCGCGGACAGGAATGCGGCACCGCTGTCGTAGGCTTGGGCGTCGATCGAGCGCGATTGCGCCAGCCAGGTGAGCGAATCGCGAATGACTTCTTCGTCGTCGACAATGTGCAGCATCGTGTCTCCAGGGTGTTGCCGAATATTATTGCGGATTTTTAGTGATTATATTCACACCCGTGCCGGCCGGGGCGACTATGGCCGGGACATAAAGCCGCTTTCACCCTCGCTTTCGCCAGTTGTTGACGAATCGTCCACGTTTTCGGACGGGACCGGCAGCGTGAAGCGGAAGATGGTGCCGCCGCCGGGATTATCGATGTGCACCATGGTGCCGCCATGGAATTCGACAGCCGTGCGGCAGATGTTCAGGCCCATGCCCATGCCTTCGGCCTTGGTCGAAAAAAACGGCGAGAACAGGCGCTGTGCTACGTCTTGCGGGATGCCGTGGCCGCGGTCGATCACCGAAATCGCCACGTTCTGCTGCGCGGTCGCCTCGCTGTCGAGTTCGGCCACGATGCGCAGGATGCGGCGTTCCGGCGCGACATGCTGCATCGCCTCGATCGCATTGCGCGTCAGGTTCAAGAGTACCTGCTCGAGCATCACGCGGTCGGCCAGCACCTCCGGCAAGCCCGGTTCGAGCTGGACCTGGGTGGCGACGTAAAATTGACGGGCTTGCAATTCCACCAGCGGGATCACGCTCGCGATCAAGTCCTGCACCGTGACCGGCTCGCGCCGCGGTTCGCGCCGCTTGACGAAGGTGTGCACGCTGCGGATGATCTGGCCGGCGCGCTGCGCCTGCGCGCCAGCCTTTTCCAGCGCCGGCTTGAGCAAGTCGAGGTCGACGCCGGCACCGCGGCTGGCGATCATGTTCAGCGCGCCGGTCGTGTAGCTGGAAATCGCCGCCAGCGGCTGGTTCAGCTCGTGCGCCAGGGTCGAGGCGAGCTCGCCCATGGTGGCCAGGCGCGCGCTGGCCTGCAGCTGTTCCTGCTGGCGGCGGTTCAGGTCTTCCACCTTCTTGCGGTCGGAGATGTCGAGGATCGAGCCCATCCAGCCGGTCTGCCTGCCGCTGTCGTCGACCAGCGGTGACTCGAAGATCAGCACTGGGAAGCGTTCGCCGTTGGCGCGCTGGAACACGGTCTCGTACTGCGGCGTGACGGTGCCGGCCAGCACCTTGGTGAAGCGCTGCTGGTATTCGCCCATGGCTTCCGGCGCCCAGTAGGGCATCGGCGGACGCTTGCCGATCAGCTCCTCGACGGGGATGCCGACCATGTCGCAGAACGCCGGATTGACGTAAGTGATGCGGCCCTCCAGGTCGCGCGCGCAAGCCCGTCATCAGCGAATTTTCCATCGCGGTACGGAAGGCGACCTGCCGGCGCAGCGCACCTTCGGCCGCCAGCCGCCGGTTGATGTCGCGCCACAGCGCCCACAGGCTCCACAGCAGGCCGAGCGACAGCGCGATGACGGATGCGACCAGGAGGCTGGGCATCAGCTTGGGCGCGCCCTTGACACTGTTGGTGCGCAGCGTCAGCGTCGCGCCCGGCAGGTCCAGCGGGCGCTGGTGGGTGTAGACGCCGCGTCCGGGGCCGCCGGCGGCACGCCTTTCGATGACCGCGTCGTCATGGTCGGTGATCGCGATCTCGTTTTCCTGCGCAAACCACCACGGCACCATTTCATTCAGGATGCTTGCCAGGGAAAAGGTCGCCACCAGGCTGCCGGCATAGCGATCCCCGATGAGCAGCGGGACATGATAATCGAGCTGCATCGGTCCGCGCCGGCCTGGAGGCGGCGCGGGCATGCTGTATTGCGGGCTTTTCGCGTGGCGGGCATGTTCGGCGGCGTTGCGCGACAGCGGCGACAGGTCCGCGAGCGAGAACGGCTCGTCGTCGGTGGAGATCACCGTCTTGCCGTCGGCGTCGAGCTGGGCGACGCGAACGAATTCGCGGTTGTTCTTGATCAGCGCCGCCAGACGCTCGCGCAGCCGGTGTGTCGTCAGCGTGCCGGCCGTGATCTCGTTGGCGATCAGGTGCAGGTTTTCCTCGTCGCGGTCGAGCTGGAAGCGGATGGTCTGTTCGACCCACAGCGTATCGGCGATCAGCTGTTCCTGGCGCTCGCTGGCCTCCATGCGCTGGGTCTGCCAGGGTAGCCACAGCAGGGTGGAGAGGATCAGCAGCACCAGCAGGATCGGCAGCATCCAGCGCCAGCCTTGCCGGCGGCTGGGGAAAACGGGGCTGAATCTCTGCCGGATTTTGCGGGAGGCCATGGTCGGGAAAGTCGGGACGATCTGTGCCCTAGTGTAGACGATCCGCGCCCGCAAGCCGATAGCCCCCGATTGTGGTTAACCACAGTTGTTGGGACGCTATCTGTTGCCGACAATGCCTAGGCAGAGACAAAAGGTCTTGTAATCCATTCCGAAGGAGACATGCATGAAACTGAAAACCCTGGTATTCGCCTTGGCCGCCGCCGCCATCGTCAGCGGAAACGCGTTTGCGCAAGCGCCGATCGTCATCAAGTTCAGCCACGTGGTGGCCAACGACACGCCCAAGGGCAAGGCTGCCGAGCGCTTCAAGGAGCTTGCCGAAAAGGCAACCAAGGGCCGGGTGAAGGTCGAGGTCTATCCGAACAGCACGCTGTACAAGGACAAGGAAGAGCTCGAGGCGCTGCAGCTGGGCGCAGTCCAGATGCTGGCGCCGTCGCTGGCCAAGTTCGGCCCGCTCGGCGTGAAGGAATTCGAGGTGTTCGACCTGCCGTACATTTTCCCGGGCAAGGACGTGTTGTACCGCGTCACCGAAGGCCCGATCGGCAAGAGCCTGTTCCAGAAGCTGGAGCCTAAGGGCATCACCGGCCTGGCCTACTGGGACAACGGCTTCAAGGTCATGTCCGCCAACAAGCCGCTGCACACGCCGGCCGACTTCCGCGGCCTGAAGATGCGCATCCAGTCGTCCAAGGTGCTCGACGCCCAGTTCCGCACCCTCGGCGCCAACCCGCAGGTGATGGCGTTCTCCGAGGTGTACCAGGCGCTGCAGACCGGCGTGGTGGACGGCACCGAGAACCCGCCGTCCAACCTGTACACCCAGAAGATGCATGAAGTGCAAAAGCACGTGACGGTCTCCAACCACGGCTACCTGGGCTATGCGGTGATCGTCAACAAGAAGTTCTGGGACGGCTTGCCGGCGGACATCCGCACCGCGCTGGAAGGCGCGATGAAGGATGCGACCAAGTACGCCAACGCGATCGCGCAGCAGGAAAACGACAAGGCGCTGGATGCCGTGCGCAAGTCCGGCAAGACCGAGGTCTACGTGCTGAACGACAAGGAAAAGGCAGAGTGGCGCAAGGCGCTGCTGCCGGTGCAGAATTCGATGGCCGGCCGCATCGGTCCTGACCTGATCCAGGCGGTCAACAAGGAAGCCCAGGCGCTGGGCTACAAATAAGCTGCGGCATTAAGCCACTGAGGTAATCAAGCAGCAAGGGTATGCGGCTTGCCGGTCGATGACCGCAAGCCGCATATTGACGACTAGCGCCGCCGGATGAAGCAGTCCCGGCGGTGCTGCAAAGGAGAGTATATGAAGTTCCTCGATCATCTGGAGGAGTGGCTGATTGCCTTCCTGATGGGCGCGGCGACAATCATCACGTTTGTCGCGGTGCTGCATCGCTATGTATCCGGTTTTGCGATCCCGGGCCTGCAGGACTGGCTCATCTCGCTCAACACCAGCTGGGCGCAAGAGCTGACTATCTACATGTTCGTGTGGATGGCCAAGTTCGGCGCGGCGTATGGCGTTCGTACCGGCATCCACGTCGGCGTCGACGTGCTGATCAACAAGCTCAATACACCGTGGCGCAACAAGTTCATCGTGTTCGGCCTCCTGGCAGGCGCGCTGTTTACGGGCGTCATCGGCACGCTCGGCTTTAATTTCGTGCGCGAGCTGAGCCAGACTTCCAGCACTTCCGAAGTGCTGGAACTGCCGATGTGGATGGTGTATTCCGCCATTCCGCTCGGTTCCTACCTGATGTGCTTCCGCTTCCTGCAAGTGACGTGGAGCTTCATCAAGACCGGCGAACTGCCGAAGCATGACCCGTCGCATGTCGAGGGACTTGAGAACGAAGACCTGCTGGGAGGAAGAACATGAACGCCGCCATTATTTTTGTCCTCCTGCTGGTGCTGATGCTCACCGGCATGCCGATCTCGATTTCGCTCGGCCTGACGGTGTTGACCTTCCTGTTCACGATGACGCAGGTGCCGATCGAATCGGTCGCCCTGA
Source organism: Noviherbaspirillum sp. UKPF54 (assembly GCF_007874125.1). Taxonomy (NCBI): domain Bacteria; kingdom Pseudomonadati; phylum Pseudomonadota; class Betaproteobacteria; order Burkholderiales; family Oxalobacteraceae; genus Noviherbaspirillum; species Noviherbaspirillum sp. UKPF54. The sequence continues at coordinate 48,816 of NZ_CP040128.1, forward strand.
AGCTGTTTACCGGCATCGAGAAGTTCGAGATCATGGCGATCCCGTTCTTCATCCTGGCAGGTAACTTCCTGACGCACGGCGGTGTCGCGCGGCGCATGATCAATTTCGCCACCTCCATGGTCGGCCACTGGCATGGCGGCCTGGCGCTGGCGGGCGTGGTGGCGTGCGCCCTGTTCGCGGCGGTGTCCGGTTCCTCGCCGGCGACCGTGGTGGCGATCGGCTCGATCATCATGCCGGCGATGGTGCGCCAGGGTTATCCGAAGGGCTTCGGCGCGGGCGTCATCACGACTTCCGGCGCGCTGGGCATCCTGATCCCGCCGTCGATCGTGATGGTGATGTACTCGGTGTCGACCAACACCTCGGTGGGCAAGCTGTTCATGGCCGGCGTGATTCCAGGCATCTTGCTTGCAACCTTCCTCGGCCTGACCACCTGGGTACTGGCGAAGAAGAAGGACTATCCGCGCATGAAGAAGGCGACCTGGGGCGAACGCCTCGTCGCGTTCCGCAAGAGCGCCTGGGGCCTGCTGCTGATCGTGATCGTGATGGGCGGTATCTATACCGGCATCTTCACGCCGACCGAAGCCGCCGCCATGTCCGCCGTCTACGCCTTCATCATCGCCGTGTTCGTCTACAAGGACATGGGCTTGAAGCAGGTGCCGAAGGTCTTGCTGGATTCCGCCTCGATGTCGGCGATGCTGCTGTACATCATCACGAACGCAGTGCTGTTCTCGTTCCTGATGACCAGCGAAAACATCCCGCAAGCGATGGCCGGTTGGATCATGGACAAGGGCTTCGGGCAGGTTTCCTTCCTGCTGGTGGTGAACGTGCTGCTGCTGTTGGCCGGTAACGTGATGGAGCCGTCGTCGATCGTGCTGATCATGGCGCCGATCCTGTTCCCGGTGGCGACCGCGCTCGGCATCGATCCGGTGCACTTCGGCATCATCATGGTGGTGAACATGGAAGTCGGCATGTGCCATCCGCCAGTCGGCCTGAACCTGTACGTGGCCTCTGGCATCACCAAGATGGGCATTACCGAGCTCACTGTCGCGGTCATGCCGTGGCTGCTGACGATGGTCGGTTTCCTGCTGCTCATTACGTATGTGCCGCAAATCTCGCTGTGGCTGCCAAGCCTGATGTACTGATCAGACTAAGCTGTTTGGCAACGAAAGGCGCGTCCACAAGACGCGCCTTTTTTCATTTATCCTATCGCGATGGATAAATCTTCCGTGACAGCACTGATTGACCGCAGCGTGCCGGGCGACATGACGTCCGTGCAGCGGATGGCGGCCATGTTTTCCGCCATCGTCGAAGCGCCGTTCGGCGGCTTCGGCATCCGCACCGAAGCCGGTGCGGTGCGCGAACTGGTGTATCTGCCGAAAAGCTTCGGCGACAAGGAACCGGTCGACGCCTTTTCCGAACAGGCGGCGCGCCAGGTCGAGCGCTACCTTGCCGATCCGGATTTCCGCTTCACCCTGCCACTGGCCGAAGCCGGCACCGCTTTCCAGCGCCGGGTATGGGATGCCATTTGCGCCATTCCGCGCGGAGAAGTGCTTACCTACGGACAGGTGGCCAGACAGATCCGCTCCGCTCCCCGCGCGGTGGGCCAGGCATGCGGCGCGAACTGGTTCCCGATCATCATTCCCTGCCATCGCGTCACCGCTTCCGCAGGTCTGGGCGGCTTTTCGAATCACGACGATGCGGACGGTTTTCACCTCGGCGTGAAGCGCTGGCTGCTGGCGCACGAAGGCGTCGAAGGCTATCGATGACGGAGGGCGTCGTAGCTGCGCCCGCGGCCGGTCGGGACGCGATCGATGAATTCTGCGACACGCTGTGGCTGGAGGACGGTCTTGCCAAAAACACGCTCGACGCCTACCGGCGCGACCTGAGCCTGTTTGCGGACTGGCTTATGGTCGAGCGCGGCAAGCCGCTGTACGCAGCGGCGACGGACGACCTGAACGCCTATTTCGCGGCGCGCCATGCCGGCACCAAGGCGACCTCCGCCAACCGGCGCCTTGCCGCGTTAAAACGCTTCTACCAGCTCGCGCTACGGCAGAACAAGATCAGCACCGATCCCTGCCTGAAACTGAAATCGGCCAAGCAGCCGCCGCGCTTTCCCAAGACCCTCTCCGAGATGCAGGTGGACGCGCTCTTGGCCGCGCCCGACGTCAACACGCCGCTGGGCTTGCGCGACCGGACCATGCTGGAACTGATGTATGCCAGCGGCTTGCGGGTGTCGGAACTGGTGTTGCTCAAGACGATAGAGCTGGGCATGAACGAAGGCGTGCTGCGCATTACCGGCAAGGGCGGCAAGACGCGGCTGGTGCCGTTCGGCGAAGAAGCGCGGTCCTGGATCGAGCGCTACCTGCAGCAGGGGCGTTCGGCCATCCTGGGCGGCCAGGTTGACGATGCCTTGTTCGTCACCGGCCGCGGCGGCGCGATGACGCGCCAGATGTTCTGGACACTGATCAAGAAGTACGCGTTGCGCGCCCAGATCAATGCGCCACTGTCGCCCCACACCTTGCGCCACGCCTTCGCGACGCATTTGCTCAATCATGGCGCCGACTTGCGTGTTGTGCAATTGCTGCTGGGGCATGCCGATATTTCAACGACACAAATCTATACGCATGTGGCGCGCGAGCGCCTGAAAAAGCTTCATGCGCAGCACCATCCGCGCGGCTGACGTGCGCCGTGCCGCAACGAAATGCTCGCGAAATCCAGGATTGTTACAAACCGTAAAGCTTGGATCTTACCGGCTGCGCTGCGCGGCATACTGGTAATGCCCACGGAAGACGGGCTCATTCGGTGGGCAGGGAAAAGGATGTGCTATGCCGGCGATTCGCAAAAAGCATTCCTGAAAATCAGGACGGGATGGCCTTGCAATTCCTCAATTTGAGCTGGCCTGTATTTTGTTAAATTTTATCTCTGTCACTTTGCCGGAGCGTTTTCGATGGAAGTCTTGCGGACCCTTTCTTATATTGCCCTGATCGTCGCTACTCTCACCGCCACTTACATGGTGGCGCACATCTGATATCGCGCCACGCTGGGACGTCGCATGCCGCGACTTCCCGTCAGAATGCAAAACGGGCCGCATCTGCGGCCCGTTTTTATTTCATCTGGTCGACGAATTATTTGCGCGCGCGATTGGCGGTTTTCTCGGCCGCTTGCGAGAACTGGTTGACCGCCGAATTCATGTTCGCTTCCATGACCTCGACCGCCTGCTTGGTAGTCTTGCTGAATTGCTCGTAGCCGGCATTCGCGTTGGTAATGGCCGATTTTACGATCGCGACCACGTTTTCAGTGCCCGCCGGCGCATTCTTCGACACGTCTTCCACCAGTTCGGTCACCTTGCGGCCGGTTTCGACGAACTGCTCTTCGGCGGCGCGGGTAAATTCTGCCTGCGCATTGGTGGCGATCCCGGCCAAGTGACGGCCATAAGCAATCGCCTTGGCGGCAGCCGGTTGCGCTTGGGCTGCGGTCAGCGAAAAGAATTCCTGCGGGTCCTTTACACCCAGCAACTGCTTGGCGGCGATCGAGGAATCTTCCAGCGAAGCCTTTGCCACGTTGAGATTCAGGTCGACCACTTTCTCGACGCTTTCGAATGCCTTGCTGGTCAAATTGGTCAGCAGCGAGAGCTGGGCTTCCAGATTAGCCTTGGCGACGTTGGAAAATTGTTCGGGAATCGGGAACATGGATTTCTCCTTGGAATAAATAAGCATCAAATTAGTAGGCATGCTGCATTGTGCAGTGCAACAATATCTATTGTAGGGGCGCACCCGAGGAAGTCAAGTGATTTTTGTGCGCCGCACAAAAAAGATCAAGTTATCTTCGGGAACAGTAGTTTTTGGGTGAGGCAAAGGCGGTTGTACCTTGCGCCCAGCCATATTCCGCGGCAACGGACATGGCTGGACGCGCTCGTACGGATGTCGTTTTATCACATGCGACTTTTGCCAGGATTGGTGGGCAAGGCTGATCAAGGAGTTCATTGAGCTTGCTCAAGTGCTGCGCGATTGAATTGCCTGTCTGATATTTTTTCAGGTATATGCCGCGCAGAAAGATAAGCGCTTTAGTCGGGAATGGCGGCTCCGGCATCGCAATCCGGCTTTCTTGCTGCATAATGTCGCCCAGTTTTTTGGAATGGCGCTATGGCAAAGAAAGAGCATGTGTCGGAAACGCCGGCCACGCAGTTCCTGCGCAAGCACGGCATTGCGTTTTCCGAGCATCCCTACGATTACGAAGAGCATGGCGGCACCGCCGTGTCCGCACGTGAACTGGGCGTCGACGAGCATCACGTCGTCAAGACCCTGATCATGCAGGACGAGGCGGCCAAGCCGCTGATCGTGCTCATGCATGGTGACCGCAAGGTATCGACCAAGAACCTGGCGCGCCAGATTGGCTGCAAGTCGGTCGAGCCATGCAAGCCGGAAGTCGCCAACCGGCACTCCGGTTTCCTGGTCGGCGGCACCTCGCCGTTCGGCACCCGGAAGGCGATGCCGGTCTATGTCGAAGAGAGCGTGCTGGCGCTGGACAAGATTTACATCAATGGCGGCCGGCGCGGCTACCTGGTCGGCATCGATCCGAAAACCATCCTGCAAGTGTTGCCGGCAAAGCCGGTCGCGTGCGCGCTGGAAGAATAAGCGCGGCGTTTTTGTTGAAAGGGAGAGAATGAATACATTGCTGTTTGCGATCGCGGCTTACCTGATCGGATCGATTTCGTTCGCGGTCGTGGTGAGCAAGGCGTTTCGCCTGGCCGATCCGCGCACCTACGGCTCGAAGAATCCGGGCGCGACCAATGTGCTGCGCAGCGGGAACAAGGCGGCTGCGGCATTGACGCTGCTGGGAGACTGCGTCAAGGGCTGGCTGGCGGTGTGGCTGGCCCAGAAGTATGGCCCGCAGTTCGGCGTCGAGGACAATGGCGTGGCGCTGGTGGCGATCGCGGTCTTCCTCGGGCACCTGTGGCCGGTCTTCTTCAAGTTCGTCGGCGGCAAGGGCGTCGCGACCGCGCTGGGCGTGCTGCTCGGCCTGAACGGCTGGCTGGGACTGGCTACGCTGGTCACCTGGCTGGTGGTCGCCTATGCCTTCCGCTATTCGTCGATGGCGGCACTGATCGCCAGCGTGTTTGCGCCATTCTATTACGGCCTGCTGTTCGGTTTCGATGCGAAGCTGCTGGCTGTGCTGGTCATGAGCGCGCTGCTGGTCTACCGCCACCGCCAGAATATCGCCAACCTGTTGGCTGGCAAGGAAAGCAAGATCGGCAGCAAGAAGAAGTAGGCCTTACACGTTCCTCAACTCGTCCAGCGGCCAGCGCGGCCTGACATTGAAAGCATAGTCGCGCCGCGCAGCGTCCGGATTGATCTGCAGGCGCATCGCGCCGGCAAACGCGATCATCGCGCCATTGTCGGTGCAGAATTCCAGTTCCGGGTAGTACACGCGAAAGCGCCGCTTGTGCGCCGCCGCATCGAGCGCTTCGCGCAGCTGGCGGTTGGCGCCGACGCCGCCGGCGATCACCAGCTTCTTCAAGCCCGTTTCCTTCAGCGCCGTCACGCATTTCGCCACCAGTACGTCGACGATCGCGTCGACGAAGGCGCGCGCCACATTCGCCTTGTCCTGTTCGCAGATATTGGTGATCTGGTTCTTCACCACCGTCAGCACGGCCGTCTTCAGGCCGGAAAAGCTGAAATTCAAATCCTTCGAATGCAGCATCGGGCGCGGCAGCTTGTAGACGCCGGGGTCGCCGAATTCGGCCAAGCGCGAAATCGCCGGCCCCCCTGGGTAACCGAGGCCGAGCAGCTTGGCCGACTTGTCGAACGCTTCGCCGGCCGCGTCGTCGAGCGTCTCGCCCAAGAGCGTGTACTGGCCGACGCCGTCGACGCGCATCAGCTGGGTGTGGCCGCCCGAGACGAGCAGTGCGACGAACGGAAAGGAGGGCGGGTCGCGCGACAGCAGCGGCGACAGCAGGTGGCCTTCCAGGTGGTGGATGCCCAGCACCGGCCGGTCGAGCGCCAGCCCCAGGCCGCAGGCCACCGAGGCGCCCACCAGCAGCGCGCCGGCCAAGCCCGGTCCCTGGGTATAGGCAATGGCGTCGATGGCCGAACGCGGCATGTCGGCATTCTTCAATACCTGCTCCAGCAGCGGGATGGCGCGCCGGATATGGTCGCGCGAGGCCAGTTCCGGCACCACGCCGCCGTATTCCTCGTGCATGGCGACCTGCGAGTGCAGGGCATGCGCCAGGAGGCCGCGTTGTGTGTCGTACAACGCGATGCCGGTTTCGTCACAGGAGGATTCGACGCCGAGGACAATCATGGGATGGCAGGCTTCTTGCAAAGCGACATTGTAAAGGAAAGCGTTATTCCAGGCCCCTACTATCCTCTTTCATCATGACAGATTCCAGACAGCTCAAGATCGTCGTCGTTAATTCGCTGGTGGCGCCGGAGGGCGCGAGCACGGCGGCGCAGGTGCAGGCCGAACGCGCCCGCGCGCTGCGCATCGGCCTGCTCGAAGGCGGCTACAACATCCTGGCCGCCTTGCCTCCGGACGCGGACCTGGAAGAGCAGATCGCGCAGCTGCAGCCGGACGTGATCATCGTCGACGCGCAGTCGGACGCCGCGCTGAAAAAAGTGGTCGCCGCCACCGCCAGCGAGCGCCGCCCCATCGTCTGCTTCACCGAGGACAACGACAAGGTCAAGATGCACGCCGCGATCGAGGCGGGGGTGTCGGCCTACGTGGTGGCGGGCCTGTCGGCCGAGCGCGTCAAGGCGGTGCTGGACGTGGCGCTGGCGCGCTTCGAGGTCGACCAGAAGCTGCGCCACGAGCTGTCCGAAACCAGGCTCAGGCTGGCCGAGCGCAAGGTGATCGAACGCGCCAAGGGCCTGCTGATGGAGCGCCATCATTGTTCCGAGGACGAGGCTTACCGCAAGCTGCGCCGGCTGGCGATGGACAAGAACCTGAAGCTGTCCGACGTGGCGCAGCGCATGCTCGACGTCGCCGACCTGCTCATTTGAGTGCGCCGTTTTAATGCGGTGCACGGAAAAGGTGCGTGATGCCTGCTTGAAGGTGCGCAGGCCGTACTTATTTCGGCACATATTTGACAGGAGAGCGCCAACCCAGGCTGGCACACCGATTGCACATTAGCAGCAAGCGCCAACGAAGGCGCAACGATCAGTAACTCGCTTTGGCCGACGCAGGCCGGAGCATGCGGACAAAGGCGTCCGAATCCCGTGGGCTGCGCCCATGGCGATTCGGACGCCTTTGTTTTTTGGTTTCGGCCGCAGCTAACGCTGCTCAACTTGCTGCGCAAGTTAGCCTGTACTGAAACTTCGTTTTGCCCTTTTCGACATTCATCATGAGGACGCCATGCCAGTAAAAGAATCGACCATGAATTCGACCCGCCGCACCCTCATCAAGGCGGGCGCCGCTGTTGCTGCCGGCGCTACAGGCGCGTTAAGCGGGCTGGCTACCCAGGGCGTGTGGGCCGCCGGCTCCGACAAGCCCGAAAAGGACGAAGTCAGGATCGGCTTCATTCCGCTGACTGATTGCGCCTCGGTCGTCATGGCCTCGGTGCTGGGCTTCGACCGGAAATACGGTGTGAAGATCATCCCGACCAAGGAAGCTTCCTGGGCCGGCGTGCGCGACAAGCTGGTCAACGGCGAACTCGACATGGCGCATGTGCTGTACGGCCTGATCTATGGCGTGCACCTGGGCGTGTCCGGTCCCAAGAAGGACATGGCGGTGCTGATGACCTTGAATAACAACGGGCAGGCGATCACGCTGTCCAGGAAGCTCGCCGAAAAGGGCGCGGTCGACGGCCCGAGCCTGGCGAAGGTGATGGCGAGCGACAAGCGCGAATACACGTTTGCCGGCACCTTCCCGACCGGCACGCACGCGATGTGGCTGTACTACTGGCTGGCGAGCGCCGGAATCAATCCGTTCAAGGATGCCAAGACGATCACCGTGCCGCCGCCGCAGATGGTCGCCAACATGCGCGTCGGGAACATGGACGGCTTCTGCGTCGGCGAGCCATGGGGCCACCGCGCAATCATGGACGGCATCGGCATCACCGCCGTCACCACGCAGGACATCTGGCGCGACCATCCGGAAAAGACGCTGGGCACCACCGCCGACTTCGTCAAGAAGCATCCGAACACCACTCGCGCCGTGATGATGGCGGTGCTGGAAGCCAGCCGCTGGATCGATGCCGGCCTGCAAAACAAGCTGAAGATGGCCGAAACGGTGGCCGAGAAGTCCTACATCAACACCGGCGTGGATGCGATCAACCAGCGCATCCTCGGCCGCTACCAGAACGGCCTGGGCAGGACCTGGGACGATCCGAACCACATGAAGTTCTTCAGCGACGGCGCGGTCAATTTCCCGTACCTGTCGGACGGCATGTGGTTCCTTACCCAGCACAAGCGTTGGGGCTTGCTGAAGTCTCATCCGGACTATCTCGGCGTGGCGCGCCAGATCAACCAGGTCGACCTGTACCGGCAAGTCGCCTCGGCGATGAAGATCAGCGTGCCGAAGGATCCGATGCGATCGAGCAGGCTGATCGACGGCGTGGTGTGGGACGGCAAGGACCCGGCCAGGTACGCCGACAGCTTCAAGATCAGAGCGTAATCACTTAACGGGAGCCATCATGAGTGCAGTCATGGAAAACATGTTGAACGAGACGCTGGAGCCGGCCTCCGAAGCGCCGGACAAAGCACGTTCCGCCGAAGCCCGGCGCCGCATCCGCGTCGGCGCCGATCCCGGGCCGGGAGAGCGACCATCGCCACTGCGGCCGTTCCTGCTGGCCGTGGTGCCACCGCTGCTCGGCATGGCGTTTCTGGTATTGGCATGGCAGATCGTGGCGGCCAGGACCGGCAACTTCCCGACCCCGGCGGCGACGCTGGAAGAAGCGGTCAAGGTGTTTTCCGATCCCTTCTACCGCAACGGCCCGAACGACCAGGGCATCGGCTGGAACATCCTGTCGTCGCTGCAGCGTGTCGGCCTGGGCTTCGGTCTGGCCGCGCTGGTGGGCATTCCGCTCGGTTTCATGATCGGCCGCTTCAAGTTCCTGTCCGGGATGTTCACCCCGATCATCAGCCTGCTCAAGCCGGTCTCGCCGCTGGCCTGGCTGCCGATCGGCCTGTTGGTATTCAAGGCGGCCAACCCGGCGGCGATCTGGGCGATTTTCATCTGCTCGATCTGGCCGATGATCGTCAACACCGCCGTCGGCGTGCAGCGCGTGCCGCAGGATTACATGAACGTGGCCCGGGTACTGAAGCTGTCGGAGTGGAAGATCGTGACCAAGATCCTGTTGCCGTCGGCGCTGCCATACATGCTGACCGGCGTGCGCCTCGCCATCGGCACCGCCTGGCTGGTGATCGTCGCGGCCGAGATGCTGACCGGCGGGGTGGGCATCGGCTTCTGGGTGTGGGACGAGTGGAACAACCTGAACGTCGCCCATATCATCATTGCCATCGCCGTCATCGGCGTGGTCGGCCTGCTGCTGGAACAGGCGCTGGTCGCCGTCGCGAAGGCATTCACCTACGAAGAAGTCCGTCACTGAGCGGGGAATCATGATGAAAAAATTCATTGAAATTCAGGGCGTGGAAATGCTGTTCCATACCAGGAAGGGAAGCTTTCATGCGCTGCGCGACATCCACCTGAGCGTGAAGAAGGGCGATTTCGTCACGCTGATCGGACACTCGGGCTGCGGCAAGTCGACCCTGCTCAACCTGATTGCCGGCCTGTTGAAGGCTAGCGACGGCACGTTGCTGTGCGCTAACCGCGAGATCGCCGGCCCCGCGCCGGAACGCGCGGTGGTGTTCCAGAACCACTCGCTGCTTCCGTGGCTGACCTGCTACGAGAACGTGTACCTTGCGGTAGAGCGCGTGTTCGGCGCGGCCGAAGGCCGGGACAGGCTCGGCGAGCGCACGAAGGCGGCGCTGGCGCTGGTGGGCCTCGCCCATGCCGAGCACAAGCGTCCGCACGAGATTTCCGGCGGCATGAAGCAGCGCGTGGGCATCGCGCGCGCATTGTCGATGGAACCGAAAGTGCTGCTGATGGACGAGCCGTTCGGCGCGCTCGACGCGTTGACCCGCGCCCATCTGCAGGACGAGTTGCTCAAGATCGTCGCCAAGACCGGCTCGACCGTGGTGATGGTCACGCACGATGTCGACGAGGCGGTGCTGCTATCCGACCGCATCGTGATGATGACCAACGGTCCCGCCGCGACGATAGGCGACATCCTCGACGTGCGGTTGCCGCGACCGCGCGACCGCGTCGCGCTCGCGCATGATCCTCTGTACATCGAATACCGCACTTCGGTGCTGGAATTCCTGTACCACCGCCAGGCGCGCCCGGCGATCAGGGACGCGGCATAAAAAGCCGTGCGGCGAAGGCGGCGGCCTTCGCCGAACTTTTCTGGGCGGCTGGTTTTCCGGAATTTTTCCGATTCTCGTCTATAGTGAAGAGATGCAGCGCAGGAGGAAGATCATGTCCATCTCAACCACTCTCGAAAGTTGCTTGGAGAGCAAGTCCGGGCAATACGAAATCTTTCACCATTCACATACGGCAAACAGCATGGCTACCGCGGAGGCGGCGCATATTCCCGGCGATCGCCTGGCCAAGACCGTGATCCTGGAAGACGACATCGGTTATGCGGCGGCCGTATTGCCGTCGACGCGGCATCTCAGCCTGACGGATCTGTGGAAGCAGACCGGCCGGCGCCTGCAGCTGGCGTCGGAGGACGATGTGCGCGAGCTGTTCAAGGATTGCGAGCTGGGCGCGCTGCCGCCGGTCGCCATGGCCTACGGCATGCCCACCTATCTGGACGAGAGCCTGGTGCATGAGCCCGACGTGTATTTCGAGGCGGGCGACCACGAGGCTCTGATCCATATGCGCAGCGAGCAGTTCCTGGACCTGATGCAGGACAGCCGGCGCATCAGTTGCGCGCACAGGATGTAGCTAGCGTACGACCAGCAGGTAAAGCAGCAACAGGTTGATCACGATCGCTGCCGCCGCCACCGCGCGCCACAGGGAAACCGGATCTCTCTTGGCCAGTGGCACAGGTCTGCGCGGCGCGGTCGGGTTGGCGGCGCCGCGTTCCAGCGCCAGCAACAACTCTTCCGCTGTCTCGAAGCGGTCCGCGGGATCTCGCGCCACCGCCTTGAGCACCACGTTCTCCAGCCATAGCGGAAGATCCGGCCGGAAGCGGCTGGGCGGCGTCGGGACCCCGAAGCGCGGGTGCTGGAACGGCTCGACCTCACCGTACGGATAGCGGCGCGTCAGCATGACGTACAGGGTGACGCCGGCGGCGTACACGTCGCTCTGGCGCGACGGCGGCGCGTGCTCGAATTGTTCCGGGGCAAGGAAAGACGGCGTGCCTGCCAGCGTGCATTCCTGCGCCTTGATCTCGTCTTCTTCCAGCCCGGAGCGCGCGACGCCGAGGTCGAGCACGCGCAGCTCGCCGTCCGCGCCGAGGTGCACGTTGGCCGGCTTGATGTCGCGATGGAGGATGCTGCGCCGGTGCAGCGCGGCGATCGCGCGTGCCAGTTTCGATCCAAGCGCGATCGCTTCCGGCACGGTGAAATGGGCACCGGCGTCGAGCGCTTGCTGCAGGGTCCGCCCCTCGTGCCAGGTGCTTAGGTAGTACTGGTAATTCTTCTGGTCCGGCGTGATCACCTGCGGAAAAAAGCGCGCGACCACGCGTTTCGCCAGCCACTCCTCGTACGCGAAGGCCGAGCGCTCCTGCGCGTCGCCGGCGCGATCCGGGTGCAGCGTCTTCAGCACCAGCTGGCGCTGTGACTTCGGATCGAGCACGCGGTACAGCAGCGTCGCGGCCGACGCATGAATCACGGCTTCGACGTGATAGCCGTCCAGGATCTGGCCGGCCTTGAGCCTGGGCGGCAGCGGCAGCTGCTGCGAGGCCGACAGCGTATCGCGCAGGTTTTCCTCCGGCAGCGCATTCACCCGCAGGATCAGCGCGCTGCAGTTGTCGCCGGAGCCGGCGGCCAGCGCCGCCTTCACCAGCGTGTCGGCCGTGTGGGAGGGCGCGGCGCGGCCGGCGGCGACTTCCTCCAGATGGCGAGCGATGTCGTGTTCGGACAGGCAGGCCCACACGCCGTCGCAGGCCAGCAGGAACACGTCGCCTGCCCGCGATTCGCCCATTCCGTGATCGATCGCCAGGCGCGAATCGAGGCCGACGGCGCGCGTCAGAACATGCTGCATTTCGGGCCGGTCCCACACATGGTCGACGGTCAGCCGCGCCATTCTTCCCTCGCGCAGCAGATACAGCCGGGTGTCGCCCACGTGCGCGAAGTAGTAGAAGCCGCCGCGCAGCACCACGGCCGTGAGCGTGGTCGCCATGCCCGCCAGTTCCGCGCGCGTCGAGCCCTGCCTTTGCACCCAGCCGTTGATTGCCTTGATCACGCGGTCGAGCGCCTGCGTGACCGGCCAGGTATCGGGCGTGGCGTAATAGTCGGCGAGCAGGCCGCGCACCGTGTACTCGGATGCCTCGCGCCCGCCGGCGTTGCCGGACACGCCGTCGGCGATGGCCGCGATCAGGCCCTTGGCCGACAGCTCCGGCTCGTCGGGCGTGACCATGCCGACGAAGTCTTCGTTGCGTTCGCGAAGGCCGGTGAAGGTGGCATGGCCGGTGGCGACGGACAGGGACATGGCTTATGCGTAACCGGGGGCAATGCAGCGATTCTAGATCTTCGCGACCGTCATCGCCGCGCTGCCCCAGGTGGTGCGCCAGCGCGTCTTGACCATGGTCAGGCCGAGCAGCGCCAGGATCGCCAGCGAGGAAAACAGCGTCAGGCCGAGCTGGTAGCTGCCGGTGAGCTGCTTCGAGTAGCCGAGGCTGGACGCCAGGTAAAAGCCGCCGACGCCGCCGGCCATGCCGACCAGGCCGGTCATCACGCCGATTTCCTTGCGGAAGCGCTGCGGCACCAGCTGGAAGACCGCGCCGTTGCCGGTGCCCAGCGCCAGCATCGCCACCACGAACACCGCGAGCGCGGCGAGATACGACGGCATGCCGAAGCTGGCGATGAACAGGAAGCCTGCGGCCAGCACGTACATGATCGACAGCGTCCTGATGCCGCCGATGCGGTCGGCGATGATGCCGCCCAGCGGGCGCACCATGGAGCCCGCGAACACGCAGGCGGCGGTGAAATAGCCGGCGGTCACCGGCGACAGGCCGTACTGGCTGTTGAAGTAGATCGTCAGCGACGACGCCAGGCCGGAGAAGCCGCCGAAGGTCACGCTGTAGAAGAACATGAACCACCACGCATCCTTGTCCTTCAGGACGTGCAGGTATTCGACCAGGGCTTTGGCCGGCGGTGCGGCCGGCGCATCCTTGGCGAAGACCATGTAGACGAGGAACGCGACGCCAAGCGGGATCAGGCACAGGCCGAACACGTTCTGCCAGCCGAACGCGATCGCCAGCGACGGCGCGAACAAGGCGGCGAACGCGGTGCCGGAGTTGCCCGCGCCGGCGATGCCGAGCGCCGTACCCTGGTGCTCCGGCGGATACCAGCGCGACGCCAGCGGCAGCGCGACCGCGAATGCGGCGCCGGCCACACCCAGCAGGATGCCGAGCGAGAGCATCGCATCGTAGCTGTTCAGCTGCCCGAGCCAGGCCCAGAGCAGCGCGGCGATCACGACGACCTGGCCGATGGCGCCGGCCTTCTTCGGCTTCAGGTGGTCCACCAGCACGCCCATGACGATGCGCAGCAGCGCTCCTGCCAGCAGCGGCGTGGCCACCATCAAGCCCTTTTGCGCCGGGCTGAGCCCGAGGTCTCGCGAGATCTGCACCGCCAATGGCCCGAGCAGCACCCAGACCATGAAGCTCAGATCGAAATAGAAAAAGGCGGCGAGCAGGGTCGGTGTATGGCCCGCCTTCCAGAACGACGTTTTCATGAGGCTCCTTTGCATCCGATATTGAAGTCGCGTCCTCTTATGCAATCGCCATGCCATTCGATGTTGCGCAGCGATTGCGTGCATGTGCGCGTATCGCCCTTGTGCATCGCGCCGGACGCGCCGAAAAGGCGCACCGCCGCAGTGCGGATTTCTCTTCAATTCAGTGCATTCACCCGGCGAATCGACTGGCACCGCTTTTGCTAATCAGATGCAGGGATGTTTTCTGAAATGGCTTTAATGGCGAAGCTGGAATGAAGGGAGCTTTAATGAAGAAGCTGAAATTGGTCATGGTCGGCAACGGCATGGCCGGCGCGCGCACGCTCGATGAACTGCTGAAGATCGCGCCGGACGTGTACGACATCACGGTGTTCGGCGCCGAGCCGTATGCGAACTACAACCGCATCCTGCTGTCGCCCGTCCTGGCCGGCGAGCAGACCATCAAGGACATCATGTTGAACGATGTCGACTGGTACCAGGAAAACAACATCACGCTCCATCTCGGCAAGAAGATCGTCAAGATCGACCGCGTCCGGCGCCAGGTCGTCGCCGAAGACGGCACGGTCGCGGAATACGACCGCCTGCTGCTGGCCACCGGCTCCAATCCATTCATCCTGCCGGTGCCGGGCAAGGACCTGAAGGGCGTGATCTCCTATCGCGACATCCAGGACACCAACGCGATGATCGAGGCGGCCACGGTGCACAGGCACGCGGTCGTGATCGGCGGCGGCCTCCTGGGACTGGAAGCGGCCAACGGCTTGAAGCAGCGCGGCATGGATGTGACCGTGGTACACCTGCCGGCCTGGCTGATGGAGCGCCAGCTTGACCCGGCCGCTGGCAAGATGCTGCAGAAGTCGCTGGAAGACCGCGGCCTGAAATTCCTGCTCGATAAGAATACGAAGGAGCTCGTCGGCGACGAGGATGGCCATGTGCAGGCGATCCGCTTTGCCGACGGCCTCGAAGTGCCGGCGCAGCTGGTCGTGATGGCCGTGGGTATCCGCCCCAACACGACGCTGGCCGAATCGGCCGGTCTGTATTGCAACAGGGGCATCGTCGTCAACGACACCATGCAGACCTTCGACCCGCGCATCTACGCGGTGGGCGAGTGCGTGAACCATCGCGGCACAGCCTACGGGCTGGTGGCGCCGCTATTCGAGATGGCCAAGGTATGCGCCAATCATCTGGCCAACTTCGGCATCGGCCGCTATCAGGGCTCCGTCACCTCCACCAAGCTCAAGGTCACCGGCATCGACCTGTTTTCGGCCGGCGAATTCATGGGCGGCGAGGGCGTCGAGGAGATCGTGCTGTCCGACCCGATCGGCGGCGTGTACAAGAAGCTGGTGATCAAGGACGACAAGCTGGTCGGCGCCTGCCTGTACGGCGACACGGTGGACGGCGGCTGGTATTTCAAGCTGCTGCGCGAGGGCAAGAGCATCGGCGAGATGCGCGACACGCTCATGTTCGGCGAATCCAACACAGGGCGTCCCGGCGACGCCGGGCACGAGGGTCACACGCGGGCGGCGGCAATGCCGGACGAGGCCGAGGTGTGCGGCTGCAACGGCGTATGCAAGGGCACCATCGTCAAGGCGATCAAGGAAAAGGGCTTGTTCACGCTGGAAGACGTGCGCAAGCACACCAAGGCGTCGGCTTCCTGCGGGTCCTGCACCGGCCTGGTCGAGCAGATCATCATGGCGACCGTCGGCGACTACTCGGTGTCGACCAAGGCCAAGCCGCTGTGCGGCTGCACCGACTACACGCACCAGGAAGTGCGCGATGCGATCAGGGTCAACAAGCTGCTGACGATCGCCGACACCATGAAATTCATGGAATGGCGCACTCCGAACGGGTGCGCGACCTGCCGTCCCGCCTTGAACTATTACCTGATCTCGACCTGGCCGCACGAGGCGAAGGACGATCCGCAGTCGCGCTTCATCAACGAGCGCGCGCACGCCAACATCCAGAAGGACGGCACCTATTCCGTGATCCCGCGCATGTGGGGCGGCGAGACCAATGCCTCCGAGTTGCGCCGCATCGCAGACGTGGTCGACAAGTACCACATCCCGACGGTGAAGGTCACCGGAGGCCAGCGTATCGATCTGCTCGGCGTGAAGAAGGAAGACTTGCCGGCGGTATGGCAGGACCTCGGCATGCCGTCCGGCCATGCGTATGCGAAGGCGCTGCGCACGGTGAAGACCTGCGTCGGCTCCGAATGGTGCCGCTTCGGCACACAGGATTCGACCTTGATGGGCAAGCAGCTGGAGCGGGCGCTGTGGCGCATGTATGCGCCGCACAAGGTCAAGATCGCGGTGTCCGGTTGCCCGCGCAACTGCGCCGAGTCGGGCATCAAGGATGTCGGCGTGATCGGCGTGGACTCCGGCTGGGAAATCTACGTGGCCGGCAACGGCGGCATCAAGACCGAGGTTGCGCACTTTTTCGTGAAGGTGAAAACCCATGACGAGGTACTGGAATATTCCGGCGCCTTCCTGCAACTGTATCGCGAGGAGGGCTGGTATCTGGAGCGCACCGTGCACTACGTAGCGCGCGTGGGGCTCGATCATGTGAAGAAGAAGGTTTTGGACGATGCCGGGGGGCGCAAGGCGCTCTACGAGCGGCTGCTGTTCTCGCTGCAAGGCGAACCCGATCCGTGGCACGAGAAGGAAAAGGCGCAGGTCGACGAGCGGCAGTTCGCGCCGCTGCCCGTATAAGGCGGGAAGAACGGACGCGGCCGGCCGCCTGAAAGCGATGAGAGGAACGACGATGAAACTGTATCTGTGCGCGATTGTGCTGACCATGTCGGCAACCGCGATCATCGTCAACACCTGCATTGCCTACGGCAATCCGGGCCGGGCAGCGCCTGCCAACATATACCAACTTAACTGAAGGGATCGAAATGTCTCAGCAATGGAAACCTGTATGCGATGTCGCGGACATCCCGGTGCTCGGCGCCCGCGTCGTCAAGCGAACCGGAGGGCCCGACGTGGCGATTTTCCGCAACGGCGAAGACAAGGTGTTCGCGCTGCTCGACCGCTGTCCGCACAAGGGCGGTCCGCTGTCGCAGGGTATCGTGTTCGGCGAGCACGTCGCCTGCCCGCTGCACAACTGGAGCATCGGCCTCGATTCCGGCTGCGCCAACGCGCCCGACGAGGGCTGCACGCCGAAGTTCAGCGTCAAGGTCGAGGATGGCAAGGTATTCCTCGACGCCGGTGAATTGCATTCCGTGGCGATCGAGGTCAAGGCCGCATGAGCGAATTGCGCGAATCCAGGACTACCTGCTGCTATTGCGGCGTCGGCTGCGGCATGATCGTCGAGGCCGACGGCGCGCAGATCGTCGGCGTGCGCGGCGACCCGGACCATCCGGCCAATTTCGGTCGCCTGTGCACCAAGGGCAGCACGCTGCACCTGACCGCCGATCCGGTGCTGCAGCAGCAGGTGCGTGCGCTGCATCCGGAAATGCGGGCGGCGCGCGGCTTGCCTCGCGCGCGCGCCTCGTGGGAAGACGCGCTGGATTTCGTCGCGAAAAAAATCGCCGATACGCTGCGCGAGCACGGCCCGGACAGCGTCGGCTTCTACATTTCCGGCCAGCTGCTGACGGAAGATTATTACGTCTTCAACAAGCTGGCCAAGGGCCTGGTCGGCACCAACAACATCGACACCAACTCGCGCCTGTGCATGTCGAGCGCGGTGGCGGGCTACAAGCAGACGCTGGGCGCGGATGCGCCGCCGGCCTGCTACGAGGACGTCGATCATGCCGACCTGATCTTCATCGTCGGCTCCAACACCGCCTACGCGCATCCGATCCTCTATCGCCGCATCGAGGAAGCGAGAAAGAAGAACCGCGCGCTGAAGATGATCGTCGCCGACCCGCGCCGCACCGACACCGCGCGCGACGCCGATCTGTTCCTGCCGATTTTGCCCGGTACCGACGTGGTGCTGTTCAACGGCATGCTCCATATCTGCCTGTGGGAAGACCTGATCGACCAGGCCTACATCGACGCGCATACCGAGGGTTTCGCCGACTTGAAGCGCACGGTGCGCGATTACACGCCGAAGTTCGTCGCCGAGACCTGCGGCATCAGCGAAGAGGATTTGACCAGGGCGGCGCGCTGGTTCGGCGAATCGAAGGCCGC
This sequence comes from Noviherbaspirillum sp. UKPF54, assembly GCF_007874125.1. Taxonomy (NCBI): domain Bacteria; kingdom Pseudomonadati; phylum Pseudomonadota; class Betaproteobacteria; order Burkholderiales; family Oxalobacteraceae; genus Noviherbaspirillum; species Noviherbaspirillum sp. UKPF54. The sequence continues at coordinate 66,839 of NZ_CP040128.1, forward strand.
CTTGTCCCTGTATTGCCAGGGCCTCAACCAGTCGTCGTCCGGCACCGCGAAGAATGCGGCGCTGATCAACCTGCATCTCGCCACGCGCCAGATCGGCAAGCCCGGCGCCGGCCCGTTTTCGCTGACCGGCCAGCCGAATGCGATGGGCGGACGGGAAGTCGGCGGCCTGGCCAACCTGCTGTCGGCGCACAGGGACATGGCCAATCCGGCGCATCGCGCCGAAGTGGCGCGCCTGTGGGGGATCGACGACGTGCCTTCCAGCCCGGGTAAGAGCGCGGTCGAGATGTTCGAGGCGGTGCGCTCTGGCGAAATCAAGATCCTCTGGATCGCCTGCACCAATCCCGCCCAGTCGCTGCCCGAGCAAAAGCTGGTGCGCGAGGCCCTGGAAAAGGCCGAGCTGGTGATCGTGCAGGAAGCGTACAGGACCACCGCGACGGTCGGCTACGCCGACGTGCTGCTGCCGGCCACCGCCTGGGCCGAGAAGGAAGGAACCGTCACCAACTCCGAGCGGCGCATTACCCGCTTCAAGCCGATTCTCGGCAAGCCGGGCGAGTGTCGCCATGACTGGGAAATCGCGGTCGATTTCGCGCGCCGGCTGGAAGCGCTCATGGCCAGGAGCACGACGCTGTTCCCGTACGGCGGCGTCGAGGAAATCTGGAACGAGCACCGCGAATCGACGCGCGGCCGCGATCTCGACATCACCGGCTTGTCGTACCGGATTCTGGAAGAGCAGGGGCCGCAGCAATGGCCGTTTCCCGAGGGCGCGACGGAAGGAAAGAAACGCCTGTACGAGGATGGCGTGTTCCCTACCGCAAGCGGCCGCGCACGGTTCGTCAACACGGTGTACCGACCGGTGGCCGAGCCGGTCGACGCGCGCTATCCGTTCCGCCTGAGCACCGGGCGCCTGCGCGACCAGTGGCATGGCATGAGCCGCACCGGCACCGTGGCGCGATTGTTTGCGCATGCAGCGGAGCCGGCGGTGATGATGGCGAGGATCGACATGGATCGCCGCATGATCTCCGACGGCGACCTGGTGCATGTGACCGGCAGGCGCGGCTCGCAGATCCTGCCGGCCGTCGCCAGCGACGACATGCGCTCCGGGCAGGCGTTCATCGGCATGCACTGGGGCGAGGAATACGTATCGGGCAGGGGCAGCGACGGCAGCGGCACGTACGGCGTGAACGCGCTGACCCTGCCGGCGCTGTGCCCGAGCTCGAAGCAGCCGGAATTGAAGCACGCGGCGGTGAAAATCCTGAAGGCGGAACTACCGTGGCGCTTCCTGGTATTCGGCTGGATCGACCGCTCGCGCGTGCTGGCCTTGCAGGCTGCGCTGCGGCCCGCCATGCGGCGGTTCGCCTATGCCTCCTGCACCTTGTTCGGGCGCGAGAGGAACGGTGTCGTGTTCCGCGCGGCTGACGACTACCCGGCGGCGGCGGAACTGGTCCGCGAAATCGAGGAGCTGTTCGGCATCGCCGGCGCCGACGTGCTGCGCTACGATGACGCCAGGCGCGGCAATGCCCGGCATATCCGCGTGCGCGAAGGCAAGCTGGCGGCGGTCTCGCTGGCCGGGGACACTTCCGCCGAACGCTGGCTGAAGGAATATCTGGAGGGCGAACAGCCGGTGGCCGCCCTGGGGCGCCTGCTGCTGGTGCCGTCGGCCAGGGCGCCGCAGGGCTTCAAGAGCCGCGGGCGTGTCGTCTGCAATTGCTTCAACGTGGCCGAGAGCGCGATCGGCGAAACGCTCGAGCGCAACGACTGGGTCAATTGCGGCACGCAGGAAGCGGTGCTGGCTTCGGTGCAGGACAAGCTGAAATGCGGCACGAATTGCGGTTCCTGCGTGCCGGAACTCAAGAAGATCATCCTGGCGCAAATGCCGCGCAAGGCTGCCGCCTGAGAGGTGCAGCGCGCTGTTTCTCCAAGAGAAAGAACTCCCTCTCCCGCAAGCGGAAGAGGGAGTGCAAGGCTGCCAAGCGGCGATTGCGCCCTTTCTCTCCGTCCGCACTTCGTAGTACCCTTTCGCCATGACTTCCTTGCACACTTCCGAACCGTTCCGCGCCGCCGCCTTCATCAAGGAAATCGGCCGCGGCAGCAAAGGCGCGCGCGGCATATCGCGCGACGACGCTTTTCAACTGTATGCCGCCATGCTCGACGGCCGCGTTTCCGATCTGGAGATGGGCGCGCTCGTGATGGCGCTGCGCATCAAGGGCGAATCGGTCGACGAAATCGCCGGGTTTCTCGATGCGGCGGAAGCCTCGTTCGACAAGCTGCACAATCCCGCCGGCGCCTATGCGCCGGTCGTCATCCCGAGCTACAACGGCTCGCGCCAGATGCCGAACCTGACGCCGCTGCTGGCGCTGCTGCTGGCGCGGCAAGGCGTACCCGTGCTGGTGCACGGCGTAACCGTCGATCCGGGACGGGTGACGACCGCCGAAATCTTCCGCGAACTCGGCTTGTCGTTCGCACAGTCGCCCCAGCAGGCAGAGACAGCTTTCGCAAGACGCGAGCCGGTCTTCATGCCGATCGAGGCGCTGGCGCCGAAAATCGCCCGCCTGCTGGCGCTGCGGCGCGTTCTCGGCGTGCGCAACACCACGCATACGCTGGTGAAGATCCTGCAGCCGTTTTCCGCAGCGGCGCTGCGCCTGACCTCGTACACGCATCCCGAATACCTGGACATGCTCACCGCCTATTTCAGCAATGCCGCGCCGCCGGCGCGCGGCGACGCCTTCCTGATGCGCGGCACCGAAGGGGAAACCGTGGCCAACGCCAAGCGCGCGCAGCAGATCGAATGGTTCCACGATCACCAGCGCACGACCCTGGTGCAGAAACAGGCGCCGGTGGACGAACTGCCGCCGTTGCCGCACCAAAGTGATGCCGCCACCACCGCCCGCTGGATCGAAGCCGCCCTGCGCGGCGAGCAACCGGTGCCGCAACCGATCGCGGAGCAGGTGGAACACTGTTTGCATGTAGCAAAGCGTCTACAGGCAAACAGTGTGTCCCATGAAAACGCAGGGTAAAGTCTTCCTCGTCGGCGCCGGCCCCGGCGATCCCGAACTCCTCACCATCAAGGCGGCCAGGACGATTGCCCTGGCCGACGTGATCCTGGTCGACGATCTGGTCAATCCGGAAATCCTCGACCATGCACGCTTGGACGCGCGCATCGTCCACGTCGGCAAGCGCGGCGGCTGTCAGTCCACGCCGCAGCAATTCATCGAGCGCCTGATGATTGCCGAGGCGCGGGCCGGACACTGCGTGGTGCGCCTGAAGGGCGGCGACCCGTTCATCTTCGGGCGCGGCGGCGAAGAGCGCGCGCACCTGCGGGGCGCGGGCATCGAAGTCGACGTCGTCAACGGCATCAGCAGCGGACTGGCCGCGCCGGCGTCGATCGGCGTGCCGCTCACGCATCGCGACTGGAGCCAGGGCGCGGTGTTCGTCACCGGCCACGGCAAGACGCCTGACGCCAATCCCGACTGGGCCGCGCTGGCAAGGCTGAACATGACGCTGGTGATCTATATGGGCGTGGCGCGCTGCGGCGAAATCCAGGCCGCGCTGCTGGCCGCCGGCAAGGCGGCCGACACGCCGGTGGCGGTGATACAGTCGGCTACATTGCAGGCGCAGGCACAGCTCGTCACCACCTTGGGCGAACTGTCGCTGGCGCTGGCCGCCTCCGGCCTGGGCAGCCCCGGCATCATTGTGATCGGCGACGTGGTGCGGTGCGCGGACCGGCAGGCCGGCGCAGGCTGGCATCCCGGACATGAATCCCGGCGCGTTGGACCTTAGATAATCTCCGCAAGCGATTTGGGCCGCCTTCCCGGGCGGCCTTTTTTTCGCCAGTTGTCAAGTCATTTTCCCGTTCGGTCACTGCAAAAAAGACGCTTCCAAATATTGCTGAACGGAACTTTGTATCGCTTCCGCTGACAAAGAGAGCAGTGCCGCCCGCCTTGATGGCGGCATCAACAAGGTGCCCCAGGGAGTTCTCAAAGCTTGTTTGAAAGGCCATAACTCGCTTCCATATCGGGCGCATGATGTCGTGCAGGCGTATCTGCGCGATGTTCGCAGGACGATGTCGATGCGTTGCATCCGGCTTGCAGACAGTCTCTTGATCCAACTCTCTTCCCTATAAAAAGTATTTCATGCTGGAGGAGTTATGAGCTGGTCTCTTCCGCCACTTGACCTGGCGCAGCCGCTGCAATGGAACGCGCTGCTGCTGTTCGGCAGCCTGCTGCTGCTGGGTCTGATGGGCGGTTATATCGTTGCAAAAAATTCGTGGATTCCCCGCATTACCGGTTATCTGCTGGTCGGTTTTGCGCTGGGCGCGGGCGGGGCCAACTGGCTCAGCGGCGATATCCTGAAGCTGGCCAATACCTTTTCCGATATCGCCCTGGCGCTGGTGGTCTACCAGCTCGGGCGCTATGTCGACATCGGCTGGCTGCGGCGCGAGAAGTGGTTGTTCGTCACCGTCGTCACCAGCGCAGTCCTGTGCTTCACGTTCGTGTGGGGCGGGCTCGAACTGATCGGCGTCTCACGTCCCCTGGCCACCCTGGCCGGCGTGTTCGCCATCGGCACCGCGCCCGCGGTCATCATGGTGGTGGTGCGCGACCTCGGCGCGGAAGGGCACGTCACGCGCCGCCTGGCCGCCATGACGGCGCTCAACAACCTGCTGGCGCTGCTGGCCGCCTACATCGTGCTGCCGATTGTCGCCACCGACTCCGGCACGCCGATCGAAACCCTGCTGTCGAGTACCTTGTACGCGCTGTGCGGTTCGGCCCTGCTGGCCTATTTCACCTATCGCCTGATGATGCCGCTGGCGCGCCTGTTGGGGCGCGAGCGCAGCCGGCAGTTCGTGCTGGTGATCGCCATCATCACGCTCATCATCGGCGCCGCTCATGCCTTGCATCTGCCGGTGCTGCTGACGATGCTGATGTTCGCGATCCTGTCGAAGAACCTCGACCTGCAGTACGACTTGATGGAGCTCGAGTTCGGCGTGGCCAGCGAATTGTTCATGGTCGTGCTGTTCGTGGCGATCGGCGCATCGATTACCTTGCCCGAACTGTTCGCCACCGGCGCGCTGGCCGTTGCGGTGCTGATCGGCGCGCGGCTGTTGGCCATGACCTGCGGCATCTTCGCCTTTGCCCGTCCGGCCAAGCTGAAATGGCGGCAGGCCGGCTATCTCGCGCTCGGTGCGCTGCCGATGGCCGAATCCGGGCTGAGCCTGATGCAGCTGTCCACGATCTACCCGCAGACCGCGGCCGCCGTAGCGCCGCTGCTGGCCGGCAGCCTGATCGTGCTGGAGCTGCTCGGCCCGATCGCCACCCAGTTCGCGCTGATCAAGTCGGGCGAAGGCGGCCACGAACACCACGCATAGCAAATCAAGGAGATCACGATGAGTAGCCTGCCATTCACGTCCTCGACGCCCTACACGATGGGCATCGAGCTGGAACTGCAACTGGTCAATCGCCGCAACTATAACCTCGCCACCGACGCGCTCGATCTGCTCAACTGGATTGAGCCGCGCGAGCTGCAGGACAAGATCAAGCTGGAAATCACGCAAGGCATGATCGAGCTAAATTCCGGCATTCACACCCGCGTTGACGAACTGATGCAGGAGCTGAAGGAATTGCGCGGCGCGCTGATCAAGAGCGCGCAACGCCTGAACATCGACATCGCCGGCGGTGGCGCGCATCCGTTCCAGAGCTGGAGCGAACAGCGCATCACGCCGAACGAGCGCTTCCATCACTTGCACAAGAAATACGGCTACCTGGCCAAGACCTTCACCGTGTTCGGCCAGCACATCCATATCGGCGTGGCCAATGGTGACGACGCGCTGTACCTGACGCATGGCTTCTCGCGCTACGTGCCGCACTTCATCGCGCTGTCCGCCGCGTCGCCGTTCTACCAGGGCGTCGACACCGCGTTCGACTCTTCGCGCAGCAACGTCGTGCGCGCGTTCCCGCTGGCCGGCACGGTGCCGGTGGTGACCAAGTGGAGCGACTTCGAGAATTATTACGATGAACTGCTCAAGCTCGGCATCATCGGCAGCATGAAGGATTTTTACTGGGACATCCGTCCCAAACCGGAATACGGCACGGTCGAGATCCGCGTGTGCGACACGCCGCTCACGCTGGAGCTGGCTGCGCTCCTGGGCTGCTACGCGCAGCTGCTGGCGCGCTGGCTGTTGACCGAGCGGCCGATCGAGATCCACGAGGATTACTACCTGCTGTACCAGTACAACCGCTTCGCCGCCAGCCGCTACGGGCTGGATGGCGAAATCGCGCTGCAGGGGCCGGACAAGAATTCGCCGGCGGTCAAGCAGACGATCTACACCAGCATCATCGAGCGCCTGCACGACCTGAACCGCTATGCGAAGAACGACGCCGAGCTCAAGGCGCTGATCCGACTGCGCCAGATGGCGCACGACCGGCAGAACGACGCGTCCTGGCTGCGCCAGACCTACAAGCAGCGCGGCTCGCTCAACGACGTCACGCGCATGGCGTCCGAGTTGTGGATGAAGCACACCTCGCTTCCCTACGTGCAGTAGGAACTGGCGCAATCCGGACCGCGAATTCGGATGAGCCCGTACAATCACGGCTGATCCGAATTCGCACAAGCCATGACAAACCAATTTGATGTTGCAGTAATCGGCGCAGGCGCGGCCGGCATGATGTGTGCCGCCGTCGCCGGCCAGCGCGGGAAGAAAGTCGTGCTGATCGACCACGCGTCGAGACTGGCCGAGAAGATCCGCATCTCCGGCGGCGGGCGCTGCAATTTCACCAACCTGCACGCCGGCCCGCAGAATTACCTCTCGAACAATCCGCATTTCTGCAAGAGCGCGCTGTCGCGCTACACGCCGCAGGATTTCCTCACGCTGGTCAAGCGCTACCGCATCGCGTACCACGAGAAACACAAGGGACAACTGTTCTGCGACGAGTCGGCCGAGCAGATCATCGACATGCTCAAAGCCGAGTGCGAGCGCGGCCATGTCGCCTGGCGCATGCCGTGCAAGATCGACGCCGTCGGCAAGGAAGGCGAGAGGTTCCGGCTCGATACCAGTGCCGGAACGATCACCGCCGACCACGTCGTCGTCGCCACCGGAGGCTTGTCCATTCCCAAGATCGGCGCCACGGATTTCGCCTATCGCGTCGTCAGGCAGTTCGGACTCAAGCTGGTCGAGACGCGCCCCGGGCTGGTGCCGCTGACGTTCGATGAGGCGGCGTGGCAGCCGTTCGTCGCGCTGGCCGGCATCGCCCTGGAAGTCGATATCGAAACCGGTGAAAAGAAATCGCGCGCGCATTTTCGTGAAGACTTGCTGTTCACACATCGTGGCCTGTCGGGCCCGGCCGTCCTGCAGATATCGAGTTTCTGGCGGCCTGGCGCAGCCCTGACCCTGAACCTGGTGCCGGAAACGGATATCGCCGAAACCCTTATCCAGGGCAAAGGCGCGCTCAAGAAAAACCTCGGCAACCTGCTGGCGCAGTGGCTGCCGGCGCGCCTGGCGGAAGGCTGGCTGCTGGCAAACGACTTCAAGCCGGAGGCGCGCATCGCCGACATGCCGGACAAGCAGTTGCGCCGTCTCGGCGAGTCGCTCAATCGCTGGGTGGTGGTGCCCAGCGGCTCGGAAGGTTATCGCAAGGCGGAAGTGACCTGCGGCGGCGTCGATACGCGCGAGCTGTCGCAGCAGAGCATGATGGCGACCAAGGTGCCGGGACTGCATTTTGTCGGGGAAGCCATGGACGTCACAGGCTGGCTTGGTGGATACAATTTCCAATGGGCATGGGCATCGGGCATGGCGGCGGGATTATCTTTCCAATAATCAATTGCAAATTGGCGACAAAACTGTTAACACTCTTTTCAAGCCGATTCAATGCTGATATACTCGCCCTCTTTCCCTAAAAACCCTCGGTTGAGTTTACATGACCACAATTCGCCTTAAAGAGAACGAGCCTTTCGAAGTTGCCATGCGTCGCTTCAAGCGCACCATCGAGAAAACCGGTCTGCTGACCGAGTTGCGTGCGCGCGAGTTTTACGAGAAGCCGACCGCAGAGCGCAAGCGTAAGCTCGCCGCTGCCGTGAAGCGCCACTACAAGCGCATCCGCAGCCAGCAATTGCCGAAGAAGCTGTACTGATTTTTGCTGCCGCACGCTGTGTGCGGTATCGCGCAAACCCGCTCCGGAGTTGTCCCGCAGCGGGTTTTGGCGTTTCAGGCCGGTGATGTGCGGCTTGCTGGTCCGAATGATCTGATATTGGAGAAAACATGAGTCTCAAAGAAAAAATCAATGAAGACATGAAGGCTGCCATGCGCGCCAAGGACATGGCCAAGCTCGGCACGATCCGCTTGCTGACCGCCGCCATGAAGCAAAAGGAAGTCGACGAGCGCATCGAGTTGACCGACGCCCACGTCCTCGCGATCATCGAAAAGATGATCAAGCAGCGCAAGGATTCGATTTCCCAGTTCGAGGCCGGCGGCCGCCAGGATTTGGCTGATAACGAAAAGGCCGAGATGGCCGTGCTGTCGGTCTACATGCCGGCCGCCATGTCGGAAGCCGAAATCCAGTCCGAAGTCGCTGCGGCCGTTGCCGCCGCTGGCGCGGCCGGCCCGCAGGACATGGGTAAGGTGATGGCGGTGCTCAAGCCGAAGCTGGCTGGCCGCGCCGACATGACTGCCGTATCCGGGCTGGTCAAGGCCGCGCTGTCCAAGGCGTGATCGTCGGCTGTTTAAAAACGGCCGTCTGCCCCCATTTTCAGGCCATGATGCGATCGATTGGATCGCTTCATGGCTTTTTCGTCAGTACTCCGGATTTTTCAGGCGCGCAGTGATCCCACAGTCTTTCATTCAGGATTTGCTCAACCGGGTCGACATCGTCGATGTGGTCGGGCGCTACGTGCAACTGAAAAAGGGTGGCGCCAACTTCATGGGCTTGTGCCCGTTTCATAACGAAAAATCCCCCAGTTTCACCGTCAGTCCGACCAAGCAGTTCTATCACTGCTTCGGCTGCGGCGCGCACGGTACCGCGATCGGTTTTTTGATCGAATATTCGGGTCTCGGCTTTGTCGACGCCGTCAAGGACCTGGCGCAGAACGTCGGCATGGTTGTGCCCGAGCAGGATCGCCTGCTGCCGGCGCAGCGCGCCGAAGTGCAGGCCAAGAGCCTGGCGCTGTCGGATGTGATGGCCAAGGCGAGCGACTTCTACCGGCAGGAGCTGCGCGGCGCGCAGAATGCGATCGCCTACCTGAAAAAACGCGGCTTGACTGGCGAGATCGCGGCAAAGTTTGCGTTGGGCTATGCGCCGGACGGCTGGGACGGCTTAGGCGCCGTATTTCCCCGCTATGAAGCGCCGGAGCTGGTCGAGGCCGGCCTAGTGATCGACAAGAGCGAGGAGGGGGGCGGTGGGCGCAAGCGTTATGACCGTTTCCGTGATCGCATCATGTTCCCGATTCGCAACACTAAGGGGCAGGTGATCGGCTTCGGCGGGCGCGTGCTCGATGCCGGCGAGCCGAAGTACTTGAACTCGCCGGAAACACCCTTATTCCAGAAGGGGAGTGAGCTGTACGGCTTGTTCGAGGCCCGGCAAGCCATTCGCGAAGCCGGCTATGCGCTCGTCACCGAGGGGTACATGGATGTGGTCGCGCTGGCCCAGCTCGGCTTTCCGCAGGCGGTCGCGACCCTCGGCACGGCCTGTACGCCGACCCATGTGCACAAGTTGCTGCGCCAGACCGATCACGTGATTTTCAGCTTCGACGGCGATGCCGCCGGGCGCCGCGCGGCACGCCGCGCGCTTGACGCCTGTCTGCCGCACGCGACTGACAACAAGACGCTGAAATTCCTGTTCCTGCCGGCCGAGCACGACCCGGACAGCTATATCCGGGAACTCGGCGCCGAGGCATTCGAGCAGCAGGTGCGCGACGCGATGCCGCTGTCACAGTTCTTGCTCAATGAGGTCACGCGGGACAACGACTTGCGCACCCCGGAAGGCCGGGCCAAGGCGCAATTCGAGGCCAAGCCTTTGCTGCAGGCGATGCCGCCGTCGGGCTTGCGACTGCAGATCGTGCGCAGCCTGGCGCAGGCAACGCAGACCACGCCGGCCGAGATCGAGGCGCTGTTCGAGTTGGCGCAGCCGGTGGCCCGCACCAAGGTTGCGCCGGCGCGCACCAAGCGCACGCCGCCGATAGGGTTGGAGCGCCAGATGATGCGCATTCTGGTGGCGCATCCCGAGCTGGCCGCCGATCTCGACCAGGGCGCGTTGGATGCGGCCGCACGACTCGCGCCGGACAATGCGGAGATGTTGCTGCAATTGATCGGCGCCTGCCAGGCGCTCGGCGAGCGGGCCAATTTCGCGGCGCTGGCCGAGCAGCTGCGCACGGTGAGCGCGGATTTCGATCCGCTGATCACCGAAGTTGCTTCCGACGATGCGGAATCCGATCCGCAGGCGGCGCGGCTGGAACTTGCCGGAGCGGTGCGCAAGACTAAAATGCAATTATTGAAAGCCGAACTGGACCAGTTGGTTACAACCGGATTGGCAACGGAAGAGGCGCGTACACGATATCGCGAAGTGATGCAACTGCAGGAGCAACTCCGGCGGCAAGCTGAGGTCGAACGTATGCCGCGAACGTAACAGTAATGCTTTTAGCTGGAGAAATGTTGCTCCCTGTGTTATAATTAAAAGCTTTTGATTCAAGGCCTTACGAAATTTCGACTGTCGAACCGGCTTCCATTCCAGCCATGAATCGATGATCGAAAAGTAAGCAATTTGTCGCGCGGGCGAATGCCGAAGCAAGTCAATAATCGGCTCCACCAGGCGCAATCCCTCGGCGCACGAGAGCATTAGATGGTATTGATTCCATGGCAAACGCAATGAAAAAACCCGCGAAAACGACTGTTACCGCAAAAAAAGCAAAACCGGCTGCAACTAAACCGGCCTCGAGCAAGTCGATGGCTAAGCCTGCCGTGAAGAAGGCTGCCGCCAGCACGACCAAGACCCCGAGCAAAGCCGTAACGAAGACCGCCGCCGCGGCACCGAAGAAGGCGCCGGCCGCGCCCGCAACCAAGGCGAAAACTTCATCCCGAGCCGCAGCCAAGCCGGCTCCCGAGAAATTGAAAGCACCCGTGACGACCAAAAAACCTGAATCGAAGACAGCACCCAAGGCCGCCAAGGCCAAGGCCGAGCCGAAGACCGAATCCAAGGTGATGGCAGTCAGCCAGACGACGGACGCCGCCGCTCTGGCTGCGATCGACACCTCCAGCTATGTGCTGCCAGGCGTGAAAGTGCCCGGCCGCCGCGGACGCAAGCCGAAGGAGTTCCAGCCGGAGAATGACGAAGTCGCCGCGCTCAACGCCGTCGAGCGCGCCGAGCTGAAGGCCGCCGACAAGGCGCGCGCCAAGGATCGCAAGGCCAAGGAAAAGGCGCTGTTGAAAGATGCATTCTCGTCCGACACCGAGGCGACCGAGGAAGAGCTCGAGCAGCGTCGCCAGAAGCTCAAGACCCTGATCAAGCTGGGCAAGGAGCGCGGCTTCCTCACGTATTCCGAAATCAACGATCACCTGCCGGAAAACATTGTCGATCCGGAAGCGATCGACGGCATCATCGGTACTTTCAACGACATGGGCATTGCCGTCTACGAGCAAGCCCCTGATGCCGAGACGCTGCTGTTGTCCGATAACGTTGCCAATGTCACCGGTGATGATGATGACGCCGAAGCCGCTGCCGAAGCGGCGCTGTCGACGGTCGATTCCGACTTCGGCCGCACTACCGACCCGGTGCGCATGTACATGCGTGAAATGGGTTCGGTCGAGCTGCTGACGCGCGAAGGCGAAATCGAGATCGCCAAGCGGATCGAAGAGGGTCTGAAGGACATGATCCAGGCGATCTCCGCCTGCCCGACCACGATTGCCGAGATTCTCGCCGCCGCCGAGCGCATCGAAAAGGATGAGATCAAGGTCGATGAAGTCGTCGACGGACTGGTCGACCCGAATGCCTCGGAAGATACCGCGGCCGCTCCTGTTGCCGCCGCTTCTGATGATGAAGAGGACGAGGAAGAAGAGGACGAAGAGGACGAAGAAGAAGAGGACAATAGCGGCGGCGGTGCCGCCGGCTTCTCCGCAGAACAGCTGGAACAGCTGAAGCGCGACTCGCTGGGCAAGTTCGAGCTGATCGCTTCCCAGTTCGATAAGATGCGCAAGGCCTACGAGAAGGAAGGCTACAACTCCAAGTCGTACGTGAAGGCGCAGGAAACGATCTCGAACGAGCTGCTGTCGATCCGCTTTACCGCCAAGTTCGTCGAAAAGCTGTGCGACACGCTGCGTGGCCAGGTCGACGAAGTGCGTCACATCGAAAAGCAAATCCTCGATGTGGCCGTGAATCGTTGCGGCATGCCCCGCACTCACTTCATCAAGGTTTTCCCGGGCAATGAAACCAATCTCGACTGGATCGACGGTGAAGTCGCCGCCAGCGAGTCATACAGTGCCGTGCTCGGCCGTAACGTCCCCGCCATCAAGGAGCTGCAGCAAAAGCTGATCGACCTGCAAGCGCGCGTCGTGCTGCCGCTGCCGGACCTGCGCAACATCAACAAGAAGATGGCTGCCGGCGAGATGAAGGCGCGCAAGGCCAAGCGCGAAATGACCGAAGCGAACCTGCGTCTGGTGATCTCGATTGCGAAGAAGTACACCAACCGCGGCCTGCAATTCCTCGACCTGATCCAGGAAGGTAACATCGGCCTGATGAAGGCGGTGGACAAGTTCGAATACCGTCGCGGCTACAAGTTCTCGACCTACGCGACATGGTGGATCCGCCAGGCGATCACCCGCTCGATTGCGGACCAGGCTCGCACGATTCGTATCCCGGTGCACATGATCGAAACGATCAACAAAATGAACCGTATCTCGCGCCAGATTCTGCAGGAAACCGGCGCCGAGCCGGATCCGGCCACGCTCGCGATCAAGATGGAAATGCCGGAAGATAAAATCCGCAAGATCATGAAGATCGCGAAAGAGCCGATTTCGATGGAAACGCCGATCGGCGATGACGACGATTCGCATCTGGGCGACTTCATCGAAGACAACAACACATTGGCCCCGGCCGATGCGGCCTTGCATGCGTCGATGCGCGGCGTGGTCAAGGACGTGCTCGATTCGCTGACGCCGCGCGAAGCGAAGGTGCTGCGCATGCGCTTCGGTATTGAAATGTCGACCGACCACACGCTGGAAGAAGTCGGCAAGCAGTTCGACGTCACGCGCGAGCGCATTCGTCAAATAGAGGCTAAAGCGCTGCGCAAGCTGCGCCACCCGTCGCGCTCCGACAAGCTGAAGAGCTTCCTCGAAGGCAGTTAATCGTTTAACATTGCCAAACTTCTTGGGCGGGTAACACCGCCCAAGTTTTTGGCAGCGTCCATCGGGCCTCTAGCTCATGCTTGGTTAGAGCAGCGGACTCATAATCCGTTGGTGCCGTGTTCGACTCACGGGAGGCCCACCAAAATTTAGTAGTGGAATCAAAGAGTTATGACTTGAGATTAGCAGTTTTTGATTGGGGTAAATTTTGAGTTTTACACCGTTTTTACCCCAATCTCTTCAGCATATAAAAATGCCCGGGGTAAAACTGCTCTGCTACTAAGACAAAAAAGGGACGACGGCTTACGCTATCGTCCCTTTTTTCTTATCTCTGGAGTTATTTAATCGCTTGGAGGCGGTAGCGTCGCAGAGTAAAAGGCTTGGCGGAATATGCCTTGATAATCCGAATTTGCGTGTCCGTATCACTCCCGATTTTCTCCAGCATTGCCTCGCCCTTGGCCAGGGCCAAGTCCATTGCTGCAGGTTTGTATTGCTCCGGATTCCGTCGATACGTGGCTATTTGTCTGGCCATGTCAGCTGCTGCGGCAGCTATTTGCAGTGCATGACAGGCCTCATCCAGTTTTTTTCCCACTGTCGCGTTGATTGCAATCTTCATATATGACACCGCAGTATCAAAATCCGCCATCTCAGCCTTCGTCGCTTTCCGGGTTGCCATCTTCTTAGCCGGTGCTACTGCCTTCTTCTCTGCCGGCTTTTTAGCCGCTGCGGCCTTTTTTGCTGGTGCCGCAGTTTTCTTCACTACCACTTTCTTAGCCGGTGCTGCCTTTTTCACTGCTGCCGTCTTCTTCACTACCGGCTTCTTTGCTGCTGCTGCTTTCTTTGCTGCTGCCATTTCTTTGTCCTCAAATATTATTGATGCAAGGAAATGTTACCAGTTAAACGAGTAACTTCCTTGCATTTTGGAAACTGATTAAAGCAACTCTTCTTGCATTTCCAGGAGTCGTTCGGCGCCAATCACTGGCAGCAGCACATCGTGTAATGCTGCGTACGTCCGCATGATTTCCGACATCTGCGCTTCCAAGCTCACTGCCACCGGCACTTCGATTGGATTAGCTAACGGTGTCCAGCAACCATCTGCAGTGCGCTCGGCCAGATGCGCGGTCCATGTTTGTGCCCGGAGTTTCAGTTCGAGCCTCATGTAAAGTTGGTATGCCTCTGCATGTCGCGGATGGTCCGTCGGCAGTAGTACCTCAATTCGTAGCGCGCCAAAATCGTCGGCGAACCAGGGGATAACAGCAACACCACTCTTTGTCAGTGCGGTTGTCAGTGTTTGTGTCGTCCACTCAAGGGTGAGCATGAGTGACTGCCAGGCGTGGATATTCTTATTGATGCGGCGTGTTTCGGCGCTCTTTGTCATTTTCCTGTCCTTTAGTTTTTGTGTTGGGTAATAAAAAAGGCCCCTCGGGGCCTTGTAATCAAATTTGGTTTGTTTCGTCTGCCGTTTCGCGCAGTAAATCGGCCATCTCCGAGGTGTGGGTGAATCCCTCTTCGATGTGCTCTGTGCCAGCTAGCCGCGCCAGGGCTTGCCACCAGCGGTCCATGACGCGGTAGCACTCGTCGTAGCAAGCCAGTCCCGCCAGAAAGTCCTCAAAGACGTCTACGCCAGCAAACAGCTGAGATACCCACGTGTCTGTATCAACGATACCGGCCTCCACGGCGGCAGTAATAGCGTCCAACACCTCGTACATCCCCATCGGAATTTCCGTGAAGGGCGTGAATTTTTTCGTGCGTTTGTTGAATCCGCCTGCCTCGCATTTGATGTTGTCGAGTGTTTGGGCTTTATGTTTGTATGCAGTGATGAGTGCCATGATTTTTATCCTATAAATTTTGTATTGGGTAATAAAAAAGGCCCCTCGGGGCCTCTTGATTAGTGTTTTTTACGAGTTACGCCAATTTGAACGCGGGATGCTCGTCGTAGTGATTGCTGATGTCGAATAGCGTCAACAGATTGCCCTCGATATCTCCGAGGTCTTCATCAATCGCAGCCACGGCTTGTTCCGGTGTGTCGTGCTTTTCAAGCGATTGAGCCAGTAAGCGTGTCAACGCGTGGACGCGGTCCAGTTCCAGCATCGCGCGGTAGAACTCGCCACTCTTGAACAAATCCACCGCGTTCTGTGCGTACCCCGCGAGTTTGTCTTGAGAGGCTTTGGGGCAGGCGTCCAATTTCGTGGCCGGGTCGGGGAGATTGCGGAGTTGTTCAACGGCTTCGTCGAATGTCATGTTTTTGTTCAGCTTCATATTTTCTCCTAAGCTTGAAATGTATTTTTTGTGAAACGAATGAAACCAGCCGCGCAGAGCAAAGTGCCTAGCGTCAGGGCTGGTGTTGCTTGGGGGTGTTCTGGGGATTTATTGAGCGCCTGATTAGGCGCTTGAGGTGGTGCGGCTTAGCGTTCCGCTGACTACCTCTGTCTGAATTTTTAAAGTGCAAACCTTACGAGAATAGTTACTCGTTCCGCGCTTCGTTGTGAGCCCGGGGCATCGACTGCTTGTTTCCGACTTCCTGAGCCGGAGCAGCTGGTTTGCACTTCAAAAGAAGTAGTGAAACGAAATATATAGAAATAAATTCTGTTGGGCAACTATTTTTTTCAACAGCATGATAGCGCGCCAGGGCGCTAGCGCGCTATCACTGTAATCGCATCAATTTTGATTCCAATCGGCTGAACTCCGCCTCAAGAACAGCGTAGTCCTGCCAGTCGTCTCCGCCATAAGATATGAATCTGGCAAACTTGGCGAGTCGGCGGTCGAGGAGAGACTGGTAGACCCAATGCTCCGTGTGGTCCGGTGGGGGCGTAGTCGCGCATCTGCGCGTCTTGGTCTATCGATTCTAGGTTTTTCGCTTCATCCCTCCTAGAGACCGGGGGGATGAACCATCTTTTCGTTATCAAGACCCATTGACCAGGCGAACCCGATGGCGCCGAGCCGCAAACAATACCGCACGACGCACTTCACTGAGCGGTAACTTGCGGAACCCCTCCAAAATTTCTGTGACCGGTACTTTTACGCGAGCGATATCAATTCCGACAGACTGACACCAGGAGCGGATACCATATTCGCAGCTGCCTGTCTGCCGCGCGTCATCAAGGCTGACCTTGACGTCGCTGGCTGAAAATTTGGCGATAAACGAGTCGACCGATGACGACAGGTCAGCAACCGTGGCCATGTGTTTTTTAAGGATTCGACACTTGCGCAGTAGTCCTGCAATGGCGTTTTCCGGGGTGTCGCCATGAAAGTGCTCGTCCCCGCTCTTTGCAATGAATCCGCGTTCTGTCCTTACGTCATAGCCACGGCCCTGGCTTGCCCATACTGCGTCATACAGTGCAATGCCAGCAGGGCTTTCCATCGGCAGGACATCTAGCGTGAGCAATCCGCCAAGGTTAGCCAAGCCCTTGCGCTCGACTCTCAGCCGCCAGTCGGCCGGCACACATATCTGGTGGTTATCGACATTGGCTCCCCATCCTTTATATGCGCCACGATAGACATCGTAATTGCGGCCAAGCTCGACCGAGTAATTGACCTTGCTTGTGCAGGACGCGAACCCCACGGTAAAGCGGGTGCCGCCAGGTGCGCCATGACGGAACGCTCCCTTGGCATGCGCCGATATGGCGCGTATCCGGAGTGCGGTAAGCCGCTTGGACGGTGTTCCTTTTGGAAGAAGAACCGGCGCGCGGCCAGAGGGTGTGGGGAGCGACGGAACGGGTTGAGAAAGCCGGGCACTGGCTCTGTCGCAGAAGCGCTGCGCGCGCACCATCTCAAAATCGGCACGCAGTTCTTGCACACGTTCGACGTTAGCAGGATTGCCCGCAAGGCCGATTGCGCGGAGTGCGGCCATGATAGCCTTCTTGGTGTGGCCAGTGTCGGTCGCAGCCGTCTTGATGAGTTTGACTTCTTTGTCGTGCGCCGACGGAGATTTCCCGGCCGCCGTAGTGCCTGCAAAGTTGGAATTGCCCTGAGTGGTTGCATGAACCATGATGATGTCCTCACAAAAAATTGGTAAGGACAAGTGTAAAAATCAGGTTTTAGCCTTTTTGGAAGCAGCGTGAAAAAAATTCTTGGGCAGTTGTTCAAGCGTGCGTACGCAGACGACAGCCGCAATGAAGGCGCCTGGACGATAATTTTATCGGCTCGAGGTTACATGCTTTGCGGATTTGCCGAAAATCTCAGCTGCCCTAGGGAACCGTCACCAAACCACGTGCTAAAATAATTTCTACAGTGCAACTATTTGTGACTTGCACGCGCAAACCGTGCGCGCATATCGGTACTCCGGCCATTCATAAAGCTTGGCCTCAAGGCGTGATTCGGCATGAAGAAATTTCGTTGGTTGACCCGTCTGTTGTCGCGCAAGTCTCCTATCGGCTCCGAGTTCGGCCAGGCGAAGCTCCGGGTGATGAATGTCACACCGTTCTGCCTGTACCTTATTCTGGCGTGGTATCGCGATTGGCATGCCGTGCCTGCCAATGTAGCCATAGGCGCATTGGGATACATCCTTTATGCCGTGCTCTGGGTGTTCGTTGTACAGTTTTCCATTCTGAATATTCAGCTGCGGCGGACGCTGGCCGCCATATTGGACCAGGCGTTGCCTGCCATCGGGATGTATCTCGCTGGGTTTCTGGCCGGTTTGGTTGCCTGGGTTCCCGCTCTCGGGTCCATCGGTAGCGGCATGCGGTTCGGGACAAGATATGCGTGGCTCTCGTCGGCGGTCGGCGGCCCGGCTATGGGCGCCGCATTCTTCTTCTCGTCCGACTGGCGAAGCATTCCGGGCGTTGCGGCCGGCATCGTGCTCGTCAACGTCCTGTTGCCACTCTATGTTGTTGTCCTCGTCAAGCGACTCGAAGAGGAGAAATCCGCATTCGAATCGCGTGTCGCACACCTTGAGGTCGCCACCAAACACGACCCGTTGACGGGATTATTGAACCGTGCCGGATTCGGGGATGTACTTGAAGAATTGCGGGCGGCGGATACTAAACCTGGCGAAAAGACCGCAGTACTGGTATTGGACTTGGATGGATTTAAGGCTATCAACGATGCCTGCGGACATGCTGCCGGCGACACGGTATTGAAGGCCGTCGCCGCTTCATTAGTTCGCTGCGTGCGGCATTCGGATAAGGTTGCTAGGCTGGGCGGGGATGAATTTGGCATAGCGCTTCGGCACGTTGTCAGTGAAGACAATGCTGAACGGCTCGCAGCAGGGGTGCTCAGCGCAATCGAACGGGTAGTCACTCCACGCGACGATTTACGGCTTGGAGCAAGCGTTGGAATATGCATGTTGCCCAATCCGGAACTGCATACAAATGAGGCAATTATCGAAGCAGCAGACCGCTTAATGTACAAAGCGAAAGCGGAGGGAAAGAACCAGTTTCGTATGTGTCATTGCGGGTAAATAAGCAATTCCCGGACGCAGTGAATTCTCTGGTTGTCGTCGTGAACATTGGACGTTGTTGACGCGCGTAATACGGCTGACACAGGTACCGTAATACCGTAATACCGTAATACCGTAATGCCGTAATGCCGGGGCGAGATTCGGGAGCAGGTCGAGTAAGTTAGCCCAGCTGAACCGATTGCGTGGCTAGCACGCTGGAAGAGAATTTGCAGAGCAGTTAGCTGAGTAACGGAACTCATTTTGACTTGCATCTGGTAGCGACGTGGAAGAGCGTGTTTTTGCAGCGAGTATTGCAGGCTGCTCACGAAGCCTGTTCCTGCTCGATTCAAAACGCCAAGCAGGAGCTTGAATTTTAGAAACGCATCGCAGATACTGTATGTATATACAGTTTAATGTCATAAAGAATTATCTGCCATGTCGTCACAACAAGACCCCGTGCCGCTGGATGTCAATCCGCTGGTTTTGACCCAGTTCGGGGCTACTGTGCGAACAGGCTTTCCCAGTCCGGCGGCAGACCACAGCCAAAAAAGAATCGACCTGAATGCCCACTTGCTCCTTAACCCGGAAGCATCGTTCCTTTTTCGCGTCCGGGGCGACTCGATGATTAACGTCGGCATCTTTGACGGCGATACGATTGTTGTTGACCGCTCCATCGAACCGAAGCACCGGCACATTGTGCTGGCCATCGTGGATGAGGAATTTACCGTCAAGCGGCTGTATCGGCGCGGGAAGACCATCCGCCTCTTGGCGGAAAATCCGGCGTATCCGCCGATTGATTTGAAGGATGGGCAAGAGCTGCGCGTGTGGGGCGTAGTCACCTATAACCTTCGCAAGCTGCTCAACGGCTAGCAGCGCCATGGACTCGTCAATCCGCAGCCTGGCATTAGTCGACTGCAACAACTTCTATTGCAGTTGCGAGAGAGTGTTCAGGCCGGACCTCGATGGGAAGCCAGTGGTCGTCCTTTCGAATAACGACGGCTGCGTCGTCGCGCGGTCCAACGAATCTAAGGCGCTGGGTGTCAAGATGGGCGAACCCTGGTTCAAGTTAAGAAACCTGGCCAGGGAGCACGGCATCGTCGCCTTCTCGTCCAATTACGCGTTATATGCCGACATGAGCAATCGCGTCATGTCTATCCTGTCCCAGTTTTCGCCGGTCCAGGAAGTCTATTCGATAGATGAATGCTTTCTCGACCTGACGGGGTTCACGGATATTCGCGAGCGGGCATACGACGTTCGAAAAACCATTTTGCAGTGGACTGGACTTACCGTCTGTGTAGGCATCGGCCCATCCAAGACGTTGGCCAAGCTCGCTAACCACGTCTCGAAAAAGCATCCAAAATCAAAAGGGGTATTCGATTACAACTTACTCAGTCAGTCGCAGCAAGACAACGTTCTAGCCCACCTGGAAGCGGGCGATGTGTGGGGTATCGGCAGGAAGCTGTCGACAGGATTGAGCACCATTGGAATTGATTCCGTCTTGCAGTTACGGGACGCAGATGCTCCTTCACTGAGAGCGCGCTATGGTGTTGTAATGGAGAAGACCATTCGGGAGCTGCGTGGTGACGCCTGCATCGAGCTAGAAGAAGTCGAACCCCCCAAAAAACAAATTGTTTCCAGTCGCTCGTTTGGTCAATGCGTGACCGAGTTGCACGACCTACAGGATGCTGTTGCCCACTTCATATCCAATGCTGCCGGAAAACTGCGAACGCAGAAATCCGTTGCGGGACTGCTGCAGGTGTTTATTCTCACCGACCGGTTCAGGCCGGAAAAGTCGCAATATTCCCCATGCATTTCCATTCCATTGCCGGTCCCGACTGCCGATTCGTTGCAGCTCAATCGCTGGGCATGCGATGGATTGAAGCGCATCTATCGGGCTGGCTACGACTACAAGAAGGCCGGCGTCATCCTCGCTGACATCAGGCCAGAGCATATTGTGCAAGAGGACTTGTTCGCGGTCCAAGAAACGAAGCCGAGAGAAGCCCTGATGGACGCGCTGGATAAAATCAATGCTCGCTTTGGACGAGGTGCATTGAAGATTTCAAGTGATGGCTCGCACCGGGCATGGGAAATGAGAGCGGACAACAGGAGCCCACACTACACGACGGATTGGGAGCAAATTGCTGAGTGTCGTTGAATAAAAAAGAATGCTTCCGTCTTCGCGTTGCAAAGACAGGCCTATTAGTATGGTGAAAATGAGCGAAAAATTATTGGAGTAAATGCATGAATCAAATCCTTATCGTTGGTGTTGGAGGTGCCGGTTGCGCGATTGCCGCGCATATTCACTCCACAATCGGCGGGCGAGCTATAGCGGTCAACACGGACAGCAACGCACTTAAGCGCGTTTCCCTCCCAGAGCAGCTATTGATAGGTCTTCACGCCTGCCGCGGCGCGGGTGCGCAGGTTCCGGAGCGAGGACGGCGAGCCGCAGTTGAGTCGCGAACAGAACTGGCGGCAATCATGGACGGTTCGTCGTTGCTCATTCTTTTGACGGGGCTGGGTGGCGGAACTGGAACAGGCGCAGTGCCAGTTATCGTGCAGATTGCCCAAGACAAGGGATTGGAAGTATTGGCCGCAGTCACGTTGCCGTTTACTGTGGAAGGAGCTCGGCGGCAAGCGGCGTTGGAAGGGCTTCGAACGCTGAACGCAACAGGCATTTCAAGTTTTGTTTATGACCTTGCCGAAGCTGAAAGCCACGCGCCAGAATCGGGCATGGACGAATCACTGAAAAACGCGAACCAAATTATTGGTGATGAAGTCGTGCGTAGGGTGGAGAAATATCGGCTGTTGGTGGCTGGTAGATAGCAATTCCAGGGGGGCCTGCCAAGATGGATGAGCGGTTATTCGCCCGGGTACATGTTGTAACTGCCGAAGGGGAGAGCGAAATGGTTTCGGAAAAGGACGCCAATAGGCTATTGGCTGAAAAATATGCAGAAGCCGTAAACCTTAAAAGGCTCGCCGCCCTAGCAGATAAATCGCCTCGCTTGTCTGGGCTATTTCTCCCAGGGATAACGGAAAGTTATCTCACCAGCCGACTCAAGGTCATGATAGTTGGCAAGGAAACGAGAGGATGGGCAAAGCCGAAAGAAGTAAAAGATTTAACGAATACAGAGAACTACATTGAATGCGTCATGAAGCAGCATGTACGCGTTCTACGCAAGCCACCGTCGGCGTCGAAATTTTTTCAATTTTATCGTGCTGCATGCCAAGCTCTCAGTGACAAAAAACCTCCTGCAGCAGATGCAGTGGCATGGGCGAATCTTTTTTGCCTAAGCTACCGGTCCAGCACCCCGACCAGATGTTTAGACAGCTTTGAAGAAATCAAGGAACTATCCCGAACCTTGCTTCGCATTCAGGTAGAGGTTTTCCGGCCTGATGTGATGCTGTTTGTGACTGGCACGGGCTACGACAGCTATATAAAGGAGTTTTTTGATGTTACCGGTAGCCAAAGACTTGTGCCCAAGGCATTGTGGTCGTTCAAGGCCGATGGTATTCAGGCATACAGAACCAGTCATCCGCAATGGGAAAAAGGGCGGCAATACCGCGAACAAGCACTTGTGCTAATGCAGGAAATGGCGACCAGTGTAAGGGAACAGGTGGCAGCGTAGTCAATTGTGTAGTGACCGCGAGGACTTGGGCCAAATAGTCGTGTACTTCCCTTCAGTTCTGATTTGCTGAACAGTATTGTGCCTAGAAGAGGGTGTCTTGCATGTTCACGTCGCTTGTTGGTGCCTTACTTGGCCGGTCATACTTCGTAGGGGCACTGAGTCCAAGAATATTTTCTACTTGGCCAGCGGCCCGCATAATCTGATACAGGTCTAAATTTTCTATGGAAGTGTCGCTACTGACGTATGTACTGAGATAGGACTCAGCCTTGCTCTTGATGCCATTACGCGAGCAAATGATGTACGAAACGGATTCTGCCTCTAGTTCAACCTGTGCATGCGACAGCTTTGGCCGTTCCGGTATATTCAGGTATTTGTCTTTGCCAAGATGTCCCAGGAACAGGTGGCCAAGTTCATGCGCAAGAGTCGCAAATCGAACATTAGGGTTGTGATTTCGATTAACCGCCATTTTGTACTGCGAAGGTTCGCCAGGTTTTTCGGAACGAGATATCAATGCAATTGAACCGGCTTTGCCATCACCTGCATCTATGGTGTGCCAAATGATGTTCTTCTTTTCCAGTCTATTTTTATACGCTGATAATGTGGCCTCATCTACAGTCCCATAAGCAGCAAAAGGAGAAACGTCTTCGGGAAGGGGGGGCTCCATCTGTGTCAGCCACGTCATAAACAAGTGCCACTGGTCCGAACGGCCAAAGAATCAATAAGGGTCTGGCATCGTCCTTAATAAATCGGTTGAAGCGCTCCCGCCAGTCTCGTTCGGAAGCGGCATAAAGAACGCCAGGTTTCTGAACTTGAAGGAGCATGGCGTTAAATGGGGCAAAGTTGCGCAGCCGAACGACGAAATCCAAAAGTTCTTTGTAATCCTTCCCCGATTTGTATAGCCGAGACTCTTCAAGCAATTGGTCGAGTAGAGACCGAGTGGCGTCCGTTTCTATTAATTTGATTTGTTCCATCGGTGACTCAGTTAATTGCGTCATCAGGCGTACCTGTTTAATCGTTGATTGAAGCTCGATTGCCGCCTAGTTAATCCAAGGTATCGATTAAGTGTTTTGGCAAGTAGATTGTAATATCTCACCTCATCTGAAGCTTCTGTGTTGCTTTGCTCATGCCGAAAGAATGCGTAAATATCGTGGGCGAAGCGAGTTGACTTGCAACAATTTGTAATCAGTGTCATCGGTCATTCAGAGGCACTCGTTATTCGAGATAACAAGGAAACTGGCGACGGCTGAAATAACTACATACCTACCTGTGGCTACAACCCTACAACGCTATGGAAGTAGTCGGCGTAGCGTTGGTCAATAGGGTGGTAGTCATTTGTGGCTAGCCATGCCTGGCCACCAGATGCAACTGCATTTGAGTACGCCCAAGCTCCAACTTGCCTTGCAACTCGCGAGTCAGTGAGAAAGCCCGCAGCAGTTCCAATCTCGGCCAACGCATCAGATTTAGCCTGCAAGCGCTCCAGCCATCGCTCCAGATGAGGTAATGCGGCGAGAGTATCTGATTTGCTACGGTTGCATCCTGGGTGTGCGAGCACGAAGTTATGTGCGAGGTCTCTTGGATACTGAGCAAATGGAATGTAGTGGTCCACATCTGCCGCGTTGAGGCTATGCCCGCAGTAAAAGCATCGTGCTCCATCGAGTTTGCGCAAGCCGGCGCCCATCAATTCAAGCGACTGCCTCGAGGTGGCGAACAGAAATTCCTCAAGGTCGTCAGCTTCGCCAAGAATCGCCACATTTCTGCGGTTACCTTTGATGTGTCCGACCCAATGCGCTCGAGCAAGTTGCTGGACCAACGAGTAGAAGCGACGCAGGCAGTATCCCATGCCTGGTTTAAGCCGTACCTTGCCTGCGCCAGCTCTCTCGTAGATGAACTCGTCCGTGCCACCTCCGAAGTTCTGAAGATAGCTCAGAGGCTGTGCCGATACTGTTGCCGCCACAGAGCTTAAAAGGCTGTTGAAGCCGGGATGTAACGTAGCAGCCAGGAACGTTGGGACGTTCGTCTGTTCGCGAAAGCCGGTGATGGCCGACACCACGGCAGCTTGCGTACCGTTGTTCTGACTCAGGATGCCAGCCGCACTGTCTGGTCGTCCGTTACCGTAAGGTAGTGAGTGCTTCCAGTAGAGGGAAATGAACCGTAGGCCGATTTGACGCGTCGTCAGAATCAGTTCCTCTCCATCGTCAGCCCCCAATTCAACCGCCAAGTCCGCGAGTGCGATAAGCAGTGCGAATTTGTATGTGGCGGCGAAGTCGCCTTCAGCAAAGACGCGTTGCAGTTTGCTAAGAAACTGAAGTTGCGCTTCTGGGGTTGGTGGATTGGCAGCCACGTCTATCGAGCAGACCAGTAGTCGGCTTTGTCTGGTATGACCCACCGTACGCCGCCGCGTGCATCCTCAACATCCCCTTTGTATCGCGGTATCAAATGAAGGTGAAGATGGGGAACAGTTTGACCCGCAGCCGGCCCATCATTGATGCCAATGTTGAAGCCATCTGGTTGAAACTCGTGCGCTACTACTGCTTTTGCCCTATCCAGTAGAGACAGTATTGCCATCCGCTCTTCCTGAGTTGCTTCGAAAAATGACCCAATGTGTCGATTCGGAATAATAAGGCTGTGTCCGGGAGACACCGGGAAACCATCGTAAATCCAGCGAGCATACTTATTTTGCTCAACGATGCGTACGGAGGGAAGGGAGCAGAAGGGGCAGGTCATACGCAAAAGGTATTAGATTGTGTTGCACATATCGATTATGCCAGCTTGTCCGGATGACATTCAAAGCGATTATCCCTGAATGCCCATAGAACGTCAGTCGTTGTTCCGCGGGTAAAACAAGAGAATGCATGATAATTAGGTAATTCCGAATTTTTCGACCCACAGATGACATCAATACAGAATTCTTGGCGACCTTCGACATTAGGGAGGGTGCTTACTCGGTCTCCAGAATGGGAGCTGTCAATTTCAGCCCAACGATTTCAGCTCGCGTTCGGCAGCCAGAAATATCAAGGGGCGGTGCTGGATTTGGGACGCCTACAGGTTACGCCAGGAACATTCTGGTCAGGTATCTCAGTCCCCATATCTAATGCACGTATGGCTACCTTGGATGGCATTCCAAATGCCACAGCCAAGGAGATGGCACAGGCAATTGCTCAAGCAATTCGGCGAGTTAGAGTTGCTGAACTCATCCAGAACTTTGATGCTGCTATGCAGCCAGTTTCTGCTTGGGCCAGTAATGCTCGTGAAGCTTGTAAGACGCAACTGGTGACCAAGGGTTGGGTAACGCATGAGTTCAAACAGACCCAGTCAGAGCTTAAACCTAGAGGCCTAGCAGAATTGCTATCTGAGCCAGAGGTAGTGAAGCATCTAGAACGACAGCCTCAGCCATTAAAGGATGCTGTCTCTCTCTGGAAGAGTAATTTCACTGAAGTTGCGGATGATATCAATGCGCGACATCTGGCCAAAGAGCTACTGGAGTTCAAGTCTTTCTTTGACCAGGTAGAGAAATCGCCCCTAACTGAAGAGCAGGCCAAGGCAGTCATTTGCTTTGACAACCGGGTGCTGCTGGTCGCATCTGCAGGTTCGGGAAAGACTTCCACTATGGTGGCTAAGGCTGGTTACGCGTTAAAGAAGGGGTACTTTGAAGCAGACCGAATTCTGCTCCTTGCCTTCAACAAAGACGCAGCTGCCGAGCTTCGCGAACGTATCAAGACTCGCCTTGAGCCGCTCGGGCTGCCTGCTGACAAGGTGGCTGCGAAGACATTCCACGCCTTTGGTCTGGATATTATCGGCGCTGCAACCGGAAAGCGGCCAAGTGTCGCTCCTTGGTTGGAAAGCGGGCAGGACTTGGAAATGCTTCTTGAATTGGTCGATGAACTCAAAGACCGTGATGATGCCTTCAGGACTAACTGGGACTTGTTCAGGGTCGTATTCGGGCAGGACTTGCCTAAATTCGGTAAGGAGCAGGATTCCCCTGATTCATGGGATAGGGACCGCAAGGAAGCTGGCTTCTGGACGTTGAATGGTGACGTCGTGAAGAGCCGTGGTGAGCAGCTCATTGCAAACTGGATGTTCTACAACGGCGTCAAATACGAATACGAATCCTCCTACCGGATTGATACCGCCGACGCACAACATCGGCAATATCGGCCCGATTTTTACCTCCCGGATGTAGACGTCTATTTGGAGCACTGGGCAGTAGATGAGGAGGGGGAGCCACCTCCCGAGTTTACGGGCTACAAGGAAGGCATGGTCTGGAAGCGCCAGGTGCATGCGACCAATGGCACAAAGCTCCTCGAAACGACAATGGCAGAACTGTGGAGCGGTAAGGCATTCCGCTATTTGACACAGGAACTGACAAAGCTAGGTATTACCCTCGACCCGAATCCGGACCGTGAGGGGAAAGGGAGAAAGCCAATTGATAATCCAAGGCTGGCGCGCACATTCCGGGCCTTCCTAACCCACGCCAAGAGCAATCGGCTGTCGGTTGCGACTTTGAAGCACCGACTTGATGTCGGTTTGGCTGGCCACTTCCGTTTTCGACATCAGATGTTCCTGGAGCTGTTCGAGAAAGTATGGACAGCCTGGGAAGCACGCCTGAAAGCTGAGCGATGCATCGACTTTGAGGACATGCTCGGCCTCGCTGCGGATTGTGTAGAGTTTGGTCAGTGGCAAAGTCCCTACGAGCTGGTGATGGTTGATGAATTCCAAGACGTTAGCCAAGCGCGTGCCCGCCTGGTTGCCAGCTTGTTGAAATCCCCCGGGCGATGTCTTTTTGCCGTGGGTGATGATTGGCAAAGCATCAACCGGTTTGCCGGGGCCGACTTGGGGGTAATGACCGACTTTGATGAAAAATTCGGTAAGGCGGTTACCCTCAAGCTGGAAACGACCTTCAGGTGCCCGCAGTCGCTTTGCGACATCAGCAGCTCTTTCGTTCAGAAAAACCCGCAGCAACTGCGAAAGAAGGTTAGGTCGTCAAAGCCTGATATTGAACAACCAATCAGGATTATTCGGGTTAATGAAGAGGCAAAGATTAAAGCTGCCATTGCCAACCGTATTCAGGAGCTAGCCGATGGATACGCAACACTTAGCAAGCCACTTCGTGTCTATGTTCTTGGCCGCTACCGAAAAGAAAGAGAGCATCTCCCGATTAGACCTACAGATGGCAGAGTGCAGCTTGAGTTCGTCACGGCTCATTCATCCAAAGGGCTGGAAGCTGACCATGTCATTGTCCCGAGGATGACTTCAGAGACTTTGGGGTTCCCGAGCCATATCGAGGATGACCCAGTGCTTCAGCTAGCGATGCCAGGAGGGGACTCGTTTGAAGATGCTGAAGAACGTCGATTGTTCTACGTTGCCCTGACCCGCGCTAGGAGCACTGTAACGTTGATTACATTGGCACACAAAGAATCTCCCTTTATTGCTGAATTGGTAAAAGACTATCAGCTCCAGGTTCTGGACCTGGATGGAGAGGTTGGCGCATCGCAGGTTTGCCCATCCTGCGAGGAAGGGTTCATGGTGCAAAAGACGGGACCCTATGGGCCATTCCTGAGTTGTAATCGATTCCCGAAGTGCCGCCACAAGGAAAAAATTCAACCTTCAGAACAGCACAACTCTGTACATCGCGGGGGTGGCAGAGCTTCTCAAAGAGGCTCTGCCAAGTCACGATAGCGGGGACGACATTTACCTCCGGCGAACTGGACTAAATCGTGACGATTTCAACGCGCCCGATTTGCGCTTGTGTCAATCGATTGAGTAGTAAGGAGATATGCTTGGCACATCGCGGGGCTCTTCCAAAACATCCTGATTGGCGAACTGCAGGACGTGCCACCCCTGCGAGGCGGGCGATGCTTGGCGTTGCTGCCAATTTCGTAGCCGTCGATTTCAATGGCAATACGAACGGTCCGGGACTCAATGACGGTGAAGTCGCAATAGCGGTCTTTGCCGTCGCTGTCGTTTAAGCGCAAATAGACTTACTTAATCAGTCGCAGGAATTGCGGGTTGGAAACTTTAATCTGTAGCGTGTTTTTATAATTCTCAATTAGGCCGCGGGCGCAAGCTTGGGCTCCCTGGAAAACGGACAGACCACCAAACCTCGCGTTGAACTTTGGCTGGTCCGAGTCCCACACCATAAAACTGATGTGTTGGTTCGGATACCGTCCCCCCATATTGATGTAGGTTCCCTTGCTAAACGGCTTAACTTCGTAGACCGTGCCACATACCATGGCTTCCGTTCCCACATAAAAGGCAGCCTTACTGGAGTCAATGGTGGGCTCGGCGTGTGCGGTCACCATGGATAGGCAGGTCAAAGCGGCCGCAAAAATGCTCGCCTTATTCATATTGTTTTTCATTTTTAGTCAGACGTAGTGTAGTTGAAATATATGACCATAGAAGGATGATGTAGCACAGGCAATATGCTATTTCTGCCGCAAAATATCGACCTCTGGGCGACCATAAACGGATATCTCGTCTATACAGTGCGACGTGAGTAGCATGGTTGAGTCGCACATATTTACAGGGCACTATCACTCCTGGTAACAGAGCCTCTGCCAATAAGGCAAATGAACCTGCCTTGATAAAGGGGCTTCAAGATTACGCTTATCAGTCTTGAAAGAACCGACCACCAAACCATTCTGTTGAAAGATTCAGAGCTTTTTATGCTGCGCAGGATAGTCTGAAGGACTAGTCAGGCTCTACTGTTACATAGTACACCCCCTCGCCTCCTAACTTGATGTAAAGGAGTTCCGTACTTACCTTCTTGTTGCGTTTAACCTTTAACGCGCAGGCAATCGTTGCGTCCGTAGAGCCAAAGTCGGCAAGGCTGACGTTGATAGTAATCGGTTGTTTGGCCAATCGCTGCTCCTCGGCCAACCTTTCCTTGTCATTGCTTATTATCGAATTACATGTGCTGCGCACGCTGGCCTCCTTAGGAAGCTCGGCTATTGCTTTCTTAAGCGCTGCCATCGTTGCCGGTGATGCTTGCCCATTGTGCTTAAAAGTACGCACTCCAGTTCTGCCCGTTTCCGTCTCGTGATACCCATACTTTTGGATATGCTTCTCGGGGTCGATAACTTGCGCAACTGCAGGTACGACTGCCAGCAGAGCAAGCGTCGTGGATAAAGTCCTAAGGTACATACGTGTTAGTAGAACGCTCCGGCCGCCCCATTGTAGTCTCATCATCATCATCTCCATAGCGGCGTCTTCGTAGTAGTGAAATGGGTAATCCAAATAACGCGCGCCATATTATATTGGGTGTTGCTTCGCAAATTTTAAACCTCCCACAAGTTGCCCTTATGACGAAGTTTCACTTTTTTCTGTTTTTCGTGAATAGCCCCATAAATAAAGGCTAGCTTCATCGTACATCGCAAGGCGCGCGAACTAATATAGGCTTCGGTGCAGTGGTTGCCGTCGCAGATGAGGCGTCAAGCTGCTTTTCACCGCAAGATATTCTTCCAAATTCGCCGTTACTATACGAGATACCGAGGAAAATAAGGATAAAAATGGGAAGAGACTCGACATCAACAAAAGAGACAATTTCAGATGCACTTGAAGTGCTGGAGGCGCATCCTGATTACAGGATAATTCGGCGAATTGTCCCGCGTGAGAGGTATGCAGAATCCGAAGCAGGCATGCTACTGAAGGCGGCCATTGTCGATACGGAGACCACGGGAACCAATCATGACCAAGACAAAATTATTGAGCTTGGCATGGTGCTGTTTGAATATGACCCGGAAACAGGCCAAGCTTACCGGGTGCTGAAAACGTTCAACGAACTTGAAGACCCCGGCTTCCCGATTCCGCCTGAAGCCACAGCTGTCAATGGCATAACTGACGCCATGCTTGCAGGCAAGCGCATCGATGATGTAGCGGTTGAGGCTTTCTTGGAGGGAGTGAGTCTCGTCATTGCCCACAACTCAGCGTTCGACCGCGTGTTTCTGGAGAAGAGATTGCCGATGTTCGAGCGCCTGCATTGGGGATGCTCATTGTCGCAGGTCAGCTGGAGAGAAGAGGGTATTGGTAGCGCGAAGCTTGACTATATTGCGTTCCAAAACGGACTTTTTTATGAAGCGCATCGAGCCGAGGCCGACTGCGTGGCTTTACTGGAAGTTCTGCAGCAACCGCTGCCGAAATCCGGAGAGCTTGCGTTGAAAGCAATTCTCAAGCAATCAAGTGAGAAGAGCTATCGGGTGTTTGCAATCAGGTCTCCATTTGAGTCCAAGGACCTGCTCAAGGGGCGCGGATACCGATGGGACGCAGAGAGAAAATGTTGGCATCACACAGTCACCGGTGCTGAGGCCATCAAAAGCGAAGTCGCCTGGCTGAAGGACAACGTCTATGACGGGCGTAGCGTGGAGCTGGAATTCGAAGTACTAGATGGCCTGACGCGGTTCTCGAGTAGGCCTGGGAAAAAGGTAATGAAACAAATCTAGTCCTGACGATTCAAGACCTAGGCTGATTGCTATACATGACAAGGTTCCTCGAATGACCTTGTCCTGATTCTTATGCCCGGTTCTCGCCGGGCTTTTTTTGACTGCAATTTGACGGGAAGCAATCCGCAACGGATTTCATCAGCAGTTCGGTCCTTCTGGCAATCGGTCTCGGTATGCAGACGGTACTTGGCAGTTGTAGCGCGCCATCTACATTAAAATTTTCTCGCAATATGCTATTCGATAACGGGTTCGCTTCAAGTCTCGCTAGACGTGCGAACTTTGGCACATCTTCGCACTTGGCCAGGCGCCGCTGTAAGCGGTGAATACCCGGAAAAGCCGCATGGGGCTTACGCTCCAGCCGGCACGTAAATCTACCGGTTCTACACTCGCAAGAATCAGGGCATTCGATAATTCCATAATTCGTTATCGAATACAGATACTGGCAGTGTCGTTTTGTGCGATTGCATGTATTTGCGACTCTGGGCTACGCTCAGAGGATGACATTCAGAAATCTACCCCTCACACCGGACCAAGATGCGGAAGTCCGGGCGTACATCGAGCGCTGCAACGCCGTAGGCGAGCCGTGGGACACGCTGCAGCTTGATTACATGATTAACGACATGCTGCGCGAGAACGAAGAGCGCGCAATCGGTGCGCGGGTTCCGCGTGTGCTGTTGCTATTGACTGTTGAGAGCATGGCGCGGGACGAGGGGTACGCTGGCAGACGTATGCCGAGCACGCAGTTGCGAGAACTCGCTGCTGAGGCAGGCCTAGACAGATTTTTGTCGCCAGGCGACTTGGCAGATGTGGCGCGGCGACAGTTAGACGAGTTGATTCCGCAGCACAGCGAACGAGAGACTATGCGCGTCAGATTTCAAATAAAGAAGAAGGGAGAGGAAGCGTGAGGGTGCTATATCTGGACTTCGACGGTGTTCTGCACCACAGCGAGGTCTACTGGACTCCGAAACGCGGCATCTTCATTAAAGATGCCCCAGGACGCTCCCTGTTCGAATGGATGCCTGTCCTGGAGCAACTATTAGAGCCACACCCTGACGTCAAAATTGTTTTGTCTACGAGCTGGTGCGTGGTTCGGTCGTTTAATTTTGCGAAGAAGCAGCTGAGTACAGGGCTGCGCGAGCGTGTGATTGGTGCGACATACCACCGGCGACACATGCCACTAGACTCGTTTGACATGCTAGGGCGGGGCGGACAGGTTATTGTCGACACCAAACGGCGTGGGCTTGCGCGCGAAGAGTGGGTAGCGCTCGATGACGATTGGGCGCGGTGGCCCGATTGGTGCTACGAGGGCAATTTCATTGGAACGGCGGGCGAAACAGGGCTGAGCGACCCGGCTGTGCAGGCGCAGGTGCGGGCGTGGCTTGAGAGGTTCTAGTGCGAGTTTATTTCGATACAGAGTTTGAAGGACTGTTCCACGACGCGGCGCTGATTTCAATCGGCATGGTGGATAGCGCCGGTCAGACATTTTATGCGGAGTTGTCGGACACATACAGCCCAGAGCGATGCAGTGATTTGTGTCGGCGTGAGGTCTTACCTTTGCTCGAGGGGGCCGCATGCGAGATGATACTCGCAGACCTCCGCGTGGCGTTGCGGAATTGGTTGTCTGGTCGCGGCGAGGACGTAGTGCTGATTTGTGACTCTCAGCGAGACGTTGAACAGCTCAAAATTTCGTTTCCAAGTGGGCTGCCGACAAACTGCAGTTGCAGAACACTGTCGTGGCTGGAGCAACTGCGTCGTCGATTCTTCAACATCAGGCGCAGACTGCACATAAAACACGGACTGCGAGCGCATCATGCGTTAGATGATGCGCTCGTCAACCAAATGATTTTCGAAGGGCGCTAATGGACGACACCAATGATTTCAAATGCCCGCGCTGCGGGCGAGTGCACCGCGGAATCTCACAAGCCGAGGCGGCTGCGGCCGTTCAGGAATTCAACGAATACTACGACACGCTGACCGCTGAGGAGCAACGACAGCACTACGGCGGCCGGCGAGCGACGATTGAGAGCTATCAACGCTGCACGACCTGCGGGTGCCCTAGTTCTGAATTCTTGCCCGCCCAAGATGGTGACTGTATGCCCGGAGCGACGCTGCCAGCCGTAATCACTCCTGAGGACGCCTACATGGATGAGCGCGCCAACGTCAGCCCGGACGAGCTAATTGCTCCCAACAGGGGCGTGCCTGAACTCGGCGTAGGTAAAGCCTTGCTTGAAATGTCTGAGTTTTTGAAACGCCACCGTGATTCTCATAATCATGATTGACTGCTACCGTGTCCTAGTAGGACACGACTAGACCAACTACGCTGATTACGCTGTGCTAGAGCACGAGTACAGCCTCTTGGAATCAAAATTGTTCGGCTGCAGTGTCATCGTCCCGCCATTTTCATAATCTGTGCTTGGGATATTTTTCACTCCCTCCGTATATGCGAAAGGAGCATGGATTTCACAAATCAATATGTAAAAAAGTTCTAAAAAAATACAGTCAAAAAACCTGTTTTCAGCCGAATTTCGGAGAGTCAGTGGCTATACAAGTTCCTACAAACTTGTTTTGAAAGAGTCAAACCAAATGACCACCACCGATTTTCGCCTCGGCCACAAGGCCTCCCGCGACTACCTGCTCACGGGATTCCCCGGAGATGACGCGCAGAGTGACCGTTACCTCAAAGAGTTTCGGGTGTTTGTTGAGAGCCTGCTGTGGGACGAGTACGACGTCGACTGTGAATTGAACCTCTACACCAGCTGCCTCGTGTACGACATCGAGGACGCCGACAGCCTTCCAGAATATGGCGTCCTGCTCGAAATGCTGGAGTCCGCATCGGAGCATGCATGGAACGTCGTGTTCCTCGATTAAGACGCTGAAAAATAAATTCCCTTTGGAGATTTCAATGTCTCGAAATTTTTCTGCGAACATCACATTCAAAGTGGCCGGCGTCCTCGGTACCTCGCACTTTCCCATTCATGGTGCGCCGCCGGGCGATTTGCCGCAACAGCTTGCGAATAAAATCAAGTTTCTCCGCAAGCACTTCGGCACTTTGATTACAGCGTTCATTGATGTCGCAGGAGCGCCAACACAGAGTGTCTCTTTTGAGGGCGGTCCTGAATTGCTTGGTGATGCACTGGAAGAGCTATTGTTTCAGGTCCAGTTCGCGCACAGCCTCGAATGCGATGCTTCCAAGGTGGCGCGGCGTGACGCATGGGCGGCGAGGAGGGCCACTCTATGACAATGGCCCGTTATTCAGTAAAAAGTGTCCAGAGTCTGGACACTTTTTTCAGAAAATCTGTTCGTGACTGTTGCCGCTTCTAGTTGGTCATCAGCAATATCGTGCATGTGTGAAAAAATCCTTCTTTGAGGTGCTCCGTGCCAACAATTAGCGCCAGCGAGCTGAACCTCGAAGCTAAGAAAGACATCTTTGAACACGACACCGACGAAGGGTTTTTCTCGCCCTATCATTGAGAGGATGGTGCGGACCTCATCTGGAAAATCGGCTTAGGAGTTTGCGGTGAAGGGCAGTTGGCAGCTACTCTTTCAGAGCACAACTTACCAGCGCTATTGAGCAATCATCACCCATCGCCCGGCGAGAAAAATCAGCCTCGTAAAAACTTGCCGTAAGCGTGCTTTTTTTCAATTTTCCTGTACGTAAATCATTCGACCAAGTTGATAGCCGTGGAGCCACTTGTTTGCCATCATTTGAAACTAAGGCCAAAGCAGCGCCATCGCTCATAGCGCCAAGAGCACAAATATCGGCAGAAGATGTGAGGCCGCTTTGAACATCATCAGGCTGCAAACGGTCATCGACAAA
Organism: Noviherbaspirillum sp. UKPF54; assembly: GCF_007874125.1. NCBI lineage: Bacteria > Pseudomonadati > Pseudomonadota > Betaproteobacteria > Burkholderiales > Oxalobacteraceae > Noviherbaspirillum > Noviherbaspirillum sp. UKPF54. The sequence goes on from NZ_CP040128.1 coordinate 101,409, forward strand.
AATAGTTTCATTGGCAAAGTCACCTTTGCCAGGAGCGCCCAAGGTGCGCCATTCAGATTCAAGCCTGTTATTAGGGTAAATACGCATCTTTTCTTCTACCAGGGCGCCATCACCTACCTTGAGCCACAATGCATTTACCTTACCGATAACAGCCAATAAAAGCGTGCAGCGAAAGTCTTTAACTGAGCGGCGATGGGTTTGAGCCAAGTCCATAAGAACCCCCATTGCATGCTTAACCAGCATAAGCGAGAGGCGTCGTCCAGCATCTGGCGCCTCCTGGGGTTGATTAAGTAGACCAGCGACTTCCACCTCCAAGGTCTTAAGTAGGCGAGCTAACGCAGTGACCACGGATTGAGCTCCAAGGTCTGACATGGGCGAACTTCCTGCGCCATCGGCAACGATGACAAAGGGCATGGGAGCAAGACCACTCTCCGCTGCGTCTTGACAGGGCAAAGGTGGTTGCATATTGCGATGCTTGATACCTGCTATCGCTTCATGCTGAGATAACCAACTAGGTGTTAACGGGTGGTATAGGAACTTTTCTTCTTTTGAGAAAGTTGCAAGTGTTTCGGATGAAGGGGGCGATACAGGAGGCTCATTTGCATCGAGTCGTGGGGGCTCATCGGTGATGGCATCAGTTTGTGCAGTGGTACTTTCTACTTTGCCCTCTGTTGCTAGGACTGCGGTAGCCGTAGTCTCAAGAGGCTGCTTTTTCAATTTTAGCTTTTCTCTGTTCTTCATAGAAGTTTTCTGCGAATGCTTTATGCCTGAACACCGACCCGTGAGCCGCGATATTCACTTTTCTTCGGTTCTGTTGGTGCCATTGCCACTTCATGCCAGCCCTTGTCAATTTCTTTGCGATAAAGTGTCAGAGCTTCTATCCACTCAGCTAGCGTAGCCCGATGCTGAGGGGCTTCTGCTCCGTCGGTGAAAGTACGAATGAAAAGTTCCTTCAACTTGTGAGGCATATGGCTCCAGATGTTATACCAGCGCCCTTTAGGAATACCTTTGTTGCCTTTACCATAGGCAAAAGCTGCACGGCGTAGATTTTCTGCACGTTCAGTGCCGCCTTGAATGTCATATGGGTGCCTGCCCAACATCAGCGACATAAACATAATGATGGCAATGGAAAATGCTTCACTCTCCTCCGTCCGAAGCACTTTGCTGAAATCTTTTCCCTGCTGCTCCTTAGGCGTCATGTCCGCCATACCGACGGGGCAGGGGTAGTGTTTTCCGCTGACTGATAGTTGATAACTGTCACAGTCAATCAGCACGACATCTTCGCTATTGGGGTCACAAAGGATATTTTGAAGATTACAGTCCCCAATCATGACACCATGATTATGCAAAAAACGAGTCGTCTCCAGTAAATTCAGCAGATACCCCGCCACCTTACGGCGGTTGAGGCCCGGAAAATTTTTTTGATAGAGCATGGCATGGGCGAGCTTTGCCATCGGTATGCCTTTGGCTCGATACATGGCATAGCCCACCCATCTTTGTTGGGCGTCATACACGGGAATCAAAGGCCAAGAGAGCTTGCGGTTATTTCGCAACTCAGTGACTTGGCGCATGGCTTGCACCTTGTCTTGCAAGTCCTTACCGCGTTTTTTCAGTATTGCATCGTGGTAGATTTTAATGAGAATTTCGGGGCGGTCACGCAAGGGATAGATTTCACCTTCGCCCCCCTTTGCGAGTAACTCCCCTAGTTGTTGAGGCTCACGCTCGCTGCTATAGACGACTTTCATCTATGATTAACCAACTCAACATTAAATACTTGCCCAACTGTCCACGCTGGGAAGTTGGACTGAAGCGCTAGTTGATGTGGAGGCTGAAACTCGGCTCATACTGGCGGAGAGCCACTCGAAGAACTCGGAGAATTTCAAGCCATCCAGTTTCAATGCGGGTTTATTGGATGCTTGTGCCAAGACATTCATATCTGCGCCTTCAACGCCGACCATCAGGGAAACCAATTTTCGTTCGTTGGACAGTGTTTTGGCAATTTGGGCGGCATGCTGCCAAGTGCCCTTATCTGATGGCTCACCGTCGCTGATAACCACCAACCAAGGTTGGTAATACGCTACGCCGTTGCGTTTGTATTCCGCCTTCCGCTCTTCCAATCGCTTCAATGCAAGTTCAACCGCACCGCCCAAAGGAGTTTGGCCGTTGGCTTGAAATGGCTGAATATTTTCAATTTGCACGGCGGTTGTGAAAGGTAGAACTTCCTGCACCGTACCACCAGCCGTAATTACACCAACGTCAACAGAATAAGATGCAATTTCATCTGCTTGTAAAGCCTCCAAAAAAGTTGACATTCCCTTATTCAATTGCGCAATTGGTGTGTTGCTGTTTCCGGAACTAAATAAACCACTGAATACGCCACCGCCCATTGAACCAGAAGTGTCGAGCACAACCATGCATGGGCAGCGAGGCGAAGGGTTGTCAATCAAATCAGTAGAGATTGCAAGTTCATGCGGCATTTTGGGAAGCTCCTTGAGTTGTGCTGTAGATGAGCGGTTGTTGCTTCAAAGATACCAGAAGAAGATGGGAAGTGGAACTGAATGGGAAGCAGCCCCTAATTGCAAGCGCTAAGTATGGTCATCGTTATGGTTGGTGCCATTTCGCCAATCTGAAAAAATAGCCATATTTGACAGTTATGCCGTTAAGTTACGGACGAAAAGGCCGCGCTGAGTAATACAGAGGTGGCCTTTTTGCTGGGGAATTACGACTATTTCGGCTAAAAATACGGGCACACGCTCGTTTAATTCTGAACGCATCACCATATTTGATGGGAAATATTTGCGTGAGTCCATTGAGGGGCGATGTTCGTCGGGATGGTTTCCAGCAGCTGGTTACCGTTGTTACCTACGTTACGTTGTTTGCGATAGATAGTGGGCACGCAGTTACGAAGGAAAAACGATTATTCTGAGATGCAGGATTCAGCGCTGATGCTACTGAAGGAGCGTAGTACTGCATGGTTTAATTGACGTGCACAGCATCTCCCTTCTTGTAGATGCACCCGCTAAGTATCTGTTGACGCAGTTCCGACCAGCCGCCGGGGCGGTGAAAGCAGGGCTTTATCTTTAGCGCATTGCCCATTGCCTGATTGGTGTACCAGGTTTTTTGATATTCGAGTATCGTCTGCGCCGCGACCTTGTGACCCTTCGGTAGCCGTTTGAATGCAGCTTGAGCTGTAGCGCACGCTTGATTGAAAATTTTGAGCGCATTGAGAAGTTGCGCCTCCGGTTCATCGTCCATGTCGCTCTCGGCAGATTGCTCGATACATTCGTCCTTGAAGCTTGCCCGCAACCGGGCTTCTACCTCCTTTTCGATTTGTCTTACCAGTTCGGTTGGGTAGGTGGGCTGTCGATGAGTGGTCAGCCATTGCCGAATCTTCTCGATGTCCATCGCGGCCAAGGTTTGGCCTTGGACCAGGCGTATTCCTGCAGGCAGGCCTGCCGGTTCGATGCTCGCCGATATCGAGCCAACATTCACTGTGACGCTTCGCCTCAAGTCCTTCGAGTAGACGCTGCGTACGAGTTGGGCGCTTCTTCCGCCGGCACGCGGCTTAACGATTATTTTTGGCATAAAGACCTCCTACGGTTGAATGAGTGGCCAGCCATCGCCGAATTTTCTCGACGTCATTTGCATTCAAGGTCTGTCCTTGGGCCAATCGGATACCGGCACGCAGGTTCGCCAGCTCGATGCTCGCCGATATCGAGCCAACATTCACTGTGACGCTTCGCCTCAAGTCCTTGGAGTAGACGCTGCGTACGAGTTGAGCACTTCTTCCGCCGGCACGCGGCTTAATGATTATTTTTGGCATAAAAAAGCTCCTACGGTTGAGTTTCTGAGCGCACACCTCGTCCGCTCATTCTTCGTATAGCAACCTGTGCTTTCCGCCTGTGCGGCTTGAAAGGGAATGCGCATATGTCGACATCATGTGTGCACATGTGCGGCGTGAATTCGTGAGCGCATATCTCGTCTGCACGTATGCACATATGCCGTCGGGCGCAACGTCAGCACATGCCGGCATGTGCGGTACAAAACTGGTCAGCAACGGACGACATGTGCTGACGTGATAGGAAACACAGTTGTGCAATCGCCTTTAGCAGCGCCCCTCTTTCCGGTCTCGCAGCAGCGACGTCAATGACTGCCCAACGCTGGATTGCTTACGGACGTAAAAGAGTTTTGGTAGCTGCGCTGATGTCGGGAATCCCTTCACGGTCCAGTACATACCGTCTTTCCCTTTGTGGACGCCCGGCCGCGGCCGGTACTGAAGGTCGTTGTGTGGGTAGGCGAGGGGGCAGGGCGCATCATGACGATGCTGCTTCCACTCAGCGCGCCAGTACACGACCAACTCGCCGATTTGCCGGCGGATGCCGGCAAATCCGGGCACGCGATACAGACTATGCCAAGCTCGGAATAGCTCTAACCTGTTGTAGTGCGCTGTGTAGAGGTGCAAGCGCTGGCGCCAGGATTCCATTGTCGGTGCCGAAAGGCGCCAGGTCAGACCCGGTTTTTCCCGGCCTTTCAATGTGAGTAGAACAAGTTCAAATTCGCGGAACGCAAGCGGCGTTCTGCGAACGTCGCCCAGCTTTTCGAGCTGATGCGCCGGATGCTCTCCCGGTGAAACGAGCAGGGCGAAGTCGATTTCTTGCTCTTCGTTGAAGCGCAGGAGGAGGCGGGCATTCCCCAAGCCGGCGGCTTTGCGCCGGTAGCGCGCGTTTTTGTCGAGATGCGCTAGATAAAAGTCCTTGAACTTCCGAACTAGGCCAGGAGCCTTTTCGAGCGGAACAGACCCGAGAACATAGTGCCGATAGCCGTCAATGACGGCCTCCTGAATACGTTGAAGGTAGACCGTTTTGCTGAGCAAAACGGTAGGGTTGTAAGAGCGCTGGCGCGACATCATCGAAACTCCATAACAGTGATGTCACGTATAGCGAGCGCTTTGCGGGGGCTGGCCCCTAGTCCGGCAGTGACCGTACTACAAAGGATTCCGAGGCGAATGCCGGGATAGAAGACTATCCGATTTCAATGTTGAAATCGGCAGCGCGGAGCGCGCTGGGACATTCGGCGGCAAGTTTCGACGTCGAGACTGAGAGCAAATTCAGTTCGTGTTTTGTTTGGTTTGTGCATACGCAGGTTTACGTTGAGCCTTGGCGCTGAGATTGACTTCCCAAGTAGCAAGCAATGACTGGGTTTGACCCTTTGGGGTAGTTTGCTTTATTCAATAGTAGCCGTGCAACGATGGACAGGGCGCTATTGGCGGGAATGGAAATTACACATAGGCAATTTAATTGGCAAAGCGCATAATTCTCACTGAAAAAATTCACAATGAAAATCATGAAAACCAAAGGCTATTGGAAATTCAGCGTTCGAAAAATCCTCGCTCTCACGCTTGTTTCTTTGATAACTGTTGGGTGTGCCCATCCAATCTCGGTCGCACCTACTCTGACCAACATCGAGAATGGTTCGGAAACTCGCAAAATAATCGAAGTAAGCGTTGGTTATTATATTTCTACAAGTGCCGAAAACTTGGAAGTCACGACGCCAGGAGGAGGCGGAGATAACATTCGGTACTACCCCTACAAAGATATTGAGGCCGCCTATAAAGATACGTTAGGCGGCGTTTTTCGCAAGGTCACTAAAGTCTCTACGCCCACCCTGAGGCCCGACGGCGACGACAAGCTTGATTACGTGATTGAACCGACCATTGTCACCAATTCTGGTGGCTCAGGATTTTTTACTTGGCCTCCGACAAATTTTTCTGTCGATATAACAAACAGAATTATTGACTCAACTGGTCAGCTTGTTGCGAGCCCCCGAGTATTGGGAATAGGCACTGCTGAGACAGGCGAAAGACTCGTTGACCATGGAATTGCGGGGCGGCGAGCAATGGAGGATGCGCTTAGCAAGATGAGAGCTTCGCTGCTGGAATCAAAATTGGGCCAAAAATCGACGGCAGCACCGGTCTCGACATCCACTACACCTTTGGCGTCAGATGTGGAAAGTCGCCTAGCTCGATTAGCTGAATTAAAAAAGAAAGGCCTGATTTCCCCCCAAGAGTATGAAGCACGGCGTAAGGTCATTCTGGAATCCCTATAAATCATAGGTTGCCGTGTAATAGCCAAAGACACGCAATCTACGAATGACTGCAATGGAGAAGAATCCCGAGCGGCAGGTCCTGGCCCGATTGTCGCCACATACCAAAGCGGTTATTTCATGCGAATCAGCACTTGATAAATTAGCCTCGTGGGAACCAGGGGGCTAAATTGCCGGAATCAGCAGCTTACCTATACGTTTCGATTCGATGCTGACAGAGGGCCTCTCACCCCGTCTGGCTGTCGTCTTACCTTTGGTGGGGCGATATGCCCCAGGAATACATACGGGGGCTATGCCCTCGAGCTCAAATCTCACCTGAACCCTTCAATCAGACTCTCAACTGATTGAAGACTGCGGAAGCCGCGTGCATCTAACAGTGCTGGCGCGGCAAACAACGGAGCGCGGGTGGTCGTATTCGTAGCATCTCACGATGCGTAGACAGCGACCTCGTTTCGGAAGGGGAGACTGCAACTCCCGCCCGACGACTCCATTCCGAAGTGAACCGTAGGCCAGGCCATAACCAGTTTCAACGTTGAAACCGGGATTGGGCGACGAGGACATGCTGGTGCGGGGAATAGCGCGGTTCGCGCTTGAAACCGTATTCGGCGTTCAATGCAGGAAGCGGATACTTGTCCGCAGAGGGGTAGCTCGAGAGGGCTAAACCTCTGTCTTAACCGGCACGCCTGAGGTGCTTCGAAAGAGCGCAGGCCACCAGAGCGAGTGTGGACGGTGGTAGCCCAAAGGGTTGCACGACAAGTGCAGCTCATGATGGGTTGGCGAATAGCTTGACGGTAAAGCGTCCGGGCCAGTTGGCTCGTGAAGAACTGACGCGAAAGACTATGCACAGCAAGGTCGTACTGCCCCGGTGGGGCAGCAAGCAAGGAAGTGATGAAGGTTGATGCCGGTAGGGGAGCGGTTATGGAATCCTGCGCCCCCGAAAACCTGCTCGTACTTTTCGTACGAGGGGCCAGACAGAAGCTCTGTCAGTCATGCAGCAACTGGAGCTCGCGGTCGTGCTGTGTAGTTGTATTGAAATAACTCGGGAAAGTCTAAAGCCCGCCGGCGTGAGAAACCGGCAATGGGCAATGACTGGGAGACTTGTTGAGTAGCCACAACTGGAACGTGCGCCTCGTGCGATGTAACGGTGAGTGGGAGCCCCCTTGCAGACTTGCTGCTATGTGAGAAGGGTCGAAAGACGGGAGCAGGGCGCTATCCGAAGCGCTGTTGTTCGTGTGAGATGTTCGGCGTCGGGAGACGTCGAGCTTGAGATTTTGTCGTACCTGCCGTGCGGGGTGAGAGCCACACGGTACTGACAGGGATGTCAGTTTTGGGAGCGAGAATTAAGGCATGTAAATTTTGTGATTCATGATTCTTGATTCAGCCCCCGGCCTTCGGGCCGGGGTGTTCCTCAAGATGAATGTGTCACACTCGTCGATGGCATGTTAATGGCACCAACAACGCAGAGACGGGGAGAACCGGGCAGAGGGCCCGGTTTCTTTTTGGAGTTTCAACGTTGAAACTCGCAGAAAAAGAGCCCGCAGATGCGGGCTCCCAAGCCACCTATATGGTGGTGAACAACAGTGACCTTTTCGTCAATATGGAAAAGGTCTCCAGCTAAACTGCCTATTCGGCAGAGGAAAAAGTTACCTCTACAACGTCACCAAGGACTTCAGAATTTCGAAGCCACCTGCACGGTGGCGAACTCTACAGGCAGCATACAACCGGTCAAAAGTTGCTCAGTTTTGAAAACCGACTGTATGCGATGGACCTGAATAATCTAGCGAGTTTGTTTATACCTTCCGTACATATTGCGCAAATAGTCCGTTGCTATACGAAGTGCATGCGTGTGCATGCATCACGTGATTAGAGGACAAAATGACGAAACTTCAAGTGGTTAAGTCAGCGGCGAAAGGAAAGCGGGCGGTAAAAACGGAAGAATTTACAGCTTTCTGCGCAGTTGAAAATGAGAATGCAGAAGAGCGTGTGCAACGTCTCTACAACTGTCCGGGAGGTCCGTTGCTGGGCTGGTTGTTCGACGAGGCGAGGAAGCGTGGGCATGATTTCAAAGATATGGCCGCTGAGCTTGGTGTGACCTACGGGTACATCAATCAGTTGCGGACTGGGGTACGGAGCCCATCTCATATTAGCCAAGAGATGGCGGAAGCCACAGCTAAATACCTTGGCTGTCCACCCATCGTGACTAAGATTCTCGCCGGACGGGTCAAAATGTCCGACTTCATTGCGCCGCGCGAGAGTGAAGAAGATACGTTGGACCGGATATTGCGCCAAATTCAAGAAGACCCCAGGTTCGACAGCTTCTGCCATGTGACCTTTTTCAACTTCCGCTCGAGGCAAAAAAAGTCATTGTGCTGATGTACGGCGAAGTCGCAGGTCAAGATGTATTCGGCCTGCGAGATGTTCCAAATATGGTGCGCTGGCTACAACGTGCGCTCATCCTTCATGATGATAATGAATTCGCCGCGCAGCATGGACATCGCATGACATCGTAACTTCATACAAAACGAAAGGCCATCTTGGTAAGTGATTTGGCGAGCCCATGGGCTCGCTTTTTTTTGAGTCACCTACACCGACCAAGCAGGTCAATGTGGGCGCCATGGCCGTATTCGACTCTCGCATACCCCGCAGACGCAAGTGTAAGCCTGTTACCGTGTTACCTCGGTTACCGGCATCGCAGCATAGATAGGCAAATTTTCGGCGTGGAGCCCTCAGCCAACGACAAGTTTGACAGGCGCGCCGCTCTTCCGGATGGAAGGCGCAATGGCATGCCTGTTTTCCCTAGTTTTTGCCCTGCATATGCCCCGTCAAATTGGATGGCGGGTGTCTACCCCCTATGATGCGCGATTGTGGCCCTTAAAGCCCTGCAAAACACCCGAGCTGAATTCCATGTAATCTACTGACGCACCGTGATGCGCGAATCGTGCGATGAGATTTGCCACGGACTGCGCCCGATGCAGCCGTTCCTCGGTCGAACGAGTCTTTTGCAATCGCTCGGTATCCTCGCGCTTCAATTCTTGCAAGCCAGCTTATGCAATGCTTTTCTTGGCCCATCCGGACGTTTGCCCTTGCCGCGCGCGGATGCCCCAACCCTGACTTCGCCAGAAACTTCGTTCTCGGCGAATACCTAAAGACGGAGCTGTTTTATCCAAGGAGAGGACCCTTTCTCTTACTCTTGGTTTACTCCAAACTCTTACCCTTGTATAAGAGTTTTGATTAAAGGGGGAGGGTTCTCTTGAAAGCCTTTCTGGATAAGGGTTTTCGCGGTAGTGATTGCTAACTTTTCGCACCCTTTAACTACTTTTGCATGGCTTAACTACCGAGCCGTCAAATTCAGGTCGCGGCATTTTCGCATGCCTTAACTACCAGAAAAGTGCGCTGATTTCGCATGCTTTAACTACCGCTTCTCGATGCTCTGATGGAGCCGCGAGAGGCAATTTTTGTCAGCGCGTGCAGCCGGCGGGGCTGCGTGATGCCGGCGACGCACTGAAAGTTTAGCGATAGATGACGACGCGTGACTTGCCTGTAGCCGTCTTTTTGAACTCGAATTTTCTCAGCGGTGGAGGGAATTTCTTGGTAATGCTGGTCAAACTTTTGACGACTACCTTATTGCCACGCGATTCCAATGCGCCACGTCCTTCGATGTGAGTTGCCTTCCCTCGTGCCTTGACCTCCACGCGTCCAGAGACAAGTGTTTCGAGAGCGGCTTTGAGCTTACCCTTGACGTAGTCGTGATTAGTGCTGGTGAGGCCAGCAGCCTCGGCTATTTCATTCAGGTCCCATTCGGTGCGCGGGTTGGCCTCGCTCCGGATAAAGGCATATAGCCAGAACGCCGCTCCATTCGGCAGTGCGGCCAGTGTCTCGAAATTTAAGAACGTGCGATGCTTCGCGATAGCAGACAGCAATGTTCCCGTCAGCTGGACTTCCCATGCTGTGCGCTTATCCATGGCCGACATCACGCGCCCCACTAATGGGGCCGACTCTTCCGTGTCAGTATCCTCGTCCAAGAGGATGCGCACTTTGCTATTTTGAAGAGTCTCGAGTGCGTTCCGCAGTCGGAGCAGACTTTTGGTTGATTTTGTCCACCCCAGTGTTGATATCGCTTGCCAAGCATTGAACACAACGGTTTGGCCATTTTTGGGGTCATAGTCGCGAACAAGGCTGGCGGCATATAGCAGCGCCTGCAGGTGAGTTTCTGTCAGCGGTGCGCCGGCACGCTCAATGCGGATATGCTTTAGGCCGAGTACCTTGAAGATATGCTGCCCGGGGGCGGGGTGGCTGAAAAGGCCGCAGCGCAAAATAGCCGTGGGAGCGGCGCTGTGGCCGTCCCATAGTTCAAACGGCATCGTCGCTGTAACCGGCGTGGAGGTGGTCACGATGTGGTCAAGGTCTTGCTCCATCAGTCCTTGCATTTGATAGAGTCGGTCGCGAACGTCTTCTTGAGGTGGCTTGACAGTTCGGATGTACGTACCAATTTGTTCGTTAAGCTCAGGTCGCTTCGCCTTGTCGATGGCAGCGACGAACTTTTTAGCATTGGCATTCTGAGCCTTGTAGAAATCGCCCCGTTCCTTCAGGGTCATGGACTCTGGGGCTACTCCGGAGAGAATTTCGAATAGTGTTTGCAACGAGTCGTTGAGTTGAGTAGGGGCTGCTTTCAAATGAGTTCCCAGCGTGTCCGACTCAATGCGGATATTCAACGGGTTGATATTCATTTCGCGTCCCCCGATATCGGCCGGGGTTCGACGTGGCTCTCGAGCCAGGACTCCACATCGGCTCGGCGCCAGCGCAAAAATCTCGTGCCGGGGATATGCAAGCGGGGAGGGACTGCCAAGCGGTTGCGCTTGAGGTCTTTCTTTATCGTTTCGGGGCTGCGGCCAAGCAGAGCTGCCAGCTCTTGGAGGTCAAGGATTGATGTTTTCATTAGTGCTCCATCGAATTGAGAAGAGCACGCGAGGCGTCATAAAAAGGATTTGTTCGCCACGACGTGCCGGAAAGTGCCAACAAGTGGCGTTCCGTGTAGGTCGAGCGGTTTATATCGGTCAATGTTCTTCGGGTACGGGTGTTGGCTTGCAGAAAGGAAGGGGAGCGCTTCGCACGTTGCAACCTTCTCGATTTTTTCCAACGTTTGCGATAGAGTTGCAAATCGCTAGCGTTTTGCTTACAAGGGCCGTGAAAAATGACAGTTGGTAAAACCGAAGTGGTAAGTGTTAGGGTCGAGCCAAGGATAAAGGCAGCCCTGCAAACTGCTGCTGAGCGAGAGCTTCGAAGCTTAGCAAACATGGTCGAAGTAATGGTGGTCGCTTATTGTCGTGCGAACAACATTCCAATCGATGGACTTTCCCCACAGGCGCTCGCAGACACTAAAGGTTCGCAGAAATCGTGAGCGACACAAAAGAACAACTTCTTTCCAAGCTAGGTTTTCGGTTTGGTAGGAACGGGCCGCATGCGGCGCGGACGATGATGTTCGATGACCTATGCATCCTTTTTAGCCGGCTTCCCGTAAATGCTTCACCTGCTGATTACGCGAACGAGGTTGTTAACAACAACATACTCGGGAAACCCACGAAAAAAGCGAGAGAGCTAGCTCTTCGTCATCTGATTGCCTTGTATGGACTGGACGCGCAGTCGCCGCTATTTCGGGCCATGCGCCGGTTGTGGGAAGTCGATGAGGCTGCACAGCCAGTGCTTGCTCTTACAGTAGCTTTAGCTCGCGACCCATTGCTGCGAAATACCCAGTCTTTCATCTTGAACAGGCAACCTGGCTCTCCAGTGACGCGAGAAGACCTTGAAAAGCTTCTCGTTGCAGATTATCAGGACAGGTTTAGTTCTGCTTCGCTCAAATCTTTTGCTCAAAACGTTAATGGCACCTGGACGGCTGCCGGATTCTTGTCTGGCCGCGTTCGCAAAACACGGTCTGTGCCGATTATTACGCCTGCCAATGTAGCCCTTTGTCTGTTCCTCGGACATCTCGAAGGATTTTCCGGCCAGCGTCTTTTTACTTCACCGTGGATTGAGTTGCTGACAAGGCCGCTGGATGAACTTGAAGGACTTGCAAGCTCAGCGTCTCATCGGGGGTTACTTGTTTTCATGAATGCAGGTGGTGTGAAGGAAGTACGATTCCCCGATTTCCTTACCCCCGAAGAAGAAGAAATTCGTCAGGAGGTTTCTAGTGTCATCTAAGATTGCCAAAGTCATTTCGGCTTACCGACAGCACCTTACTGTGCCGTGGCAGGATGGCCTCGCGGCGATTCAGCGCGTCATTTTTGCGGTCTACGACAAAGCCGATGAGTTGCGCTTGCGGGCCAATGTCGACGAGTTCGCGCTGGCCACCCAACAAGCAGGAAAGCAATGGCTGATGCTGGACGTGACAAATGCATTTCCTGAATGGATGGCGGCTCAAGAGTACCGCGATGCCTATTTTGAAAGCCCTGAAGACTTGGCTGGCTATCAGACGGGTGAGCTGACGGAATTCGTAGCCGACCTGACCACTAAGCTCAAGCAGCGCATCGCCGCTGAGAGCGGAATAGACACGGTAGTGGCTCTCCTGGGCGTTGGCACGCTCTTCGGTTTAGCCCGCGTCTCCAGTGTCGTCGAAGGTATCAAGGAGGCCGTCCAAGGTCGGCTGTTGGTGTTCTTCCCCGGCGAGCACCACCCAGAAAACCACACCTATCGACTGCTTGACGCACGCGACGGCTGGAACTACCTCGCCGTACCGCTCCTTCCCCAAGACTAACTTCTGTCATTAATAAAAAGACCAAGGACCACCATGCTGAATAGGGACATCTACAACAAGCCGCCAAAGGAAAATCGCCTCGTTAACAATGGCGTTGCGGAGGTTTCTGAAGACCATTCTGATGCCGCTCAGGCCATTCTGCGATACGAGCTCGAGACTTTCGTCTGCGACGGTCAGTACGAGAAGGGATTGGAGACTATCCTCGACAAGTTCCTGCTGAATCTGGACGCCGGCTCCGAACAGCCAGGTGTCTGGATTTCTGGCTTCTACGGTAGTGGTAAATCGCACTTGGCCAAGATGTTGCGTACGCTCTGGACCGACTATCAATTTGCCGATGGTGCCACTGCTCGGAGTTTGGCCAAGCTGCCCACAGGGGTATTTGAACACCTGAAGGAACTCAGCACCCAGGGCAAGCGCCACGGCGCTCTGCACGCTGCTGCGGGCAAGCTGGGTGCCGGTGCCGGTGACAAGGTACGGCTGGCGCTGCTGGGCATCGTGTTCAAGTCAAAGGGACTGCCGGAACAATACAACCAGGCCCAGTTTGTTTTGTGGATGACGCGAGAGGGCATCCTGCCCACGGTGGAAGGCGAACTCCAATCCGCCGGCCGTTCGCTAGCTCAAGAGTTGCCGCACATGTACGTGTCCAGCCACCTGGCCAAGGCGCTGCTCAAAGCCCGGCCTGACCTCGCCCACACCGAAGCCGACGCCCGCAAGCTGCTTAAGGAGCAATTCCCCCAAGTTACCGACATCACCAGCGAGCAGATGACCACAAGCATCGATGCCGCGCTGTCAGTGGATGGCAAGTTCCCCCTGACGCTAGTCGTGCTGGATGAGGTGCAACAATACATTGGCGCCGATGCCGAAAAGGCCTTCCAGGTCCAAGAAGTCACCGAGACGCTATCTAAACATTTCAACGGCAAGCTGCTCTTTGTCGGTACTGGTCAGTCGGCTCTGTCCGGCATGCCCAACCTGCAGCGCTTGATGGGACGTTTCCCCGTGCAGGTGATGCTAGGCGACTGGGACGTGGAGAACGTCACCCGCCAAATCATCCTGGCAAAAAAGCCTACCGCATTGCCCGAGGTAGAACATATCTGCCGCGCCAATCTCGGCGAAATTTCCCGTCAGCTGCGTGGCACCAAGCTTGAGCACGTCACCGACGATGAGGACGTGATGACCGCGGATTACCCGCTGCTGCCTGTGCGACGCCGCTTTTGGGAACGCGTGCTGCGCACCATCGACACTACAGGCACCGTCTCGCAGCTACGCAGCCAACTACGCGTGGTACATGAAGCTGTGCTCGCTACCGCCGACGTGCCCTTGGGCCATGTAGTCTCTGGAGACTTCCTCTATGACCAAATTTCGGCCAACTTGGTCTCTACTGCCCAGTTGCCGAAGGAGGTGTTCGAGAATGTTCAGCGTTTTGCGGTCGGCGACGTCGACTCCCAGCTCAAGGCCAGGCTGCTCAAGCTTGTCTACCTCATCAACAAGCTGCCGGCCGATACCGCACTAGACATTGGTCTCAAGGCCACCGAAGACGCGCTGGCGGACCTATTGGTGACTGACCTGTCGGCCGGCTCGTCCGAGCTGCGCAAGAAACTGCCTGCGCTGCTGGAAGAGCTGCAGAACAAGGACCGCCTAGTCATGGCCCTGGCTGGCAGTGGCGGCATCGAATACCGGCTGCAGACTCGTGAGTCCAGCGCCTGGTATGACGAGTTCCGCGCCCAGGAAGCCGTGCTCAAGGCATCGCCGCAGCTCGTCGAGCAAAAGCGCACCAACCTGTTGAAGACCCGCTTCGCAGAGGTACTAAAGAAAGTTCGCGTCGTGCAAGGCAAGGACAACGTGGAGCGCCGGCTCACACCCACCTTTGACGACACGCTGCCCAAGGACCATGACAAGACCCTTTACCTGTGGATTCAGGACGGTTGGCAGACGGAAGAGAAATCCGTCATCGCCGAGGCGAAGGCCAAGTCGGCCGATAACCCCACGCTGTTCGCCTTCTTACCCGCGCAGCACAAAACTGAGCTGGCCAACGCCATTGTGGCTTTAGAAGCTGCGCATAACACACTGCAGAAAAAGGGCAGTCCGTCCACGGAGGAAGGCCGGGATGCGCAACGCTCAATGGAAAGTCGCCAGCGTACGGCCGAGAAAGAGCTGGCCGAACTGCTGGACCAGCTATTTGGCGGCGTGCGCGTGTTCCAGTCCGGCGGCCAGGAAGCTACCGACGGTAACGACCTGACCGACCGCATCAACCGCGCTGCCAAGGCATCGGCTATCCGCCTGTACAGCCAATTCGATGCCGCTGACCACGACCAGTGGAGCAAGGTGCTCGACGAAGCACGTAAAGGCAACCTGGAAGCCCTCAAGGCCGTCGGCCACACGCAGGAGGCTGATAAGCATCCAGTTTGCCAGAAGCTGCTGGCCTACATCGGCCCGGGCAAGAAAGGTTCCGAGATTCGCGACAATTTCGATGTGCCCCCGTACGGCTGGCCGCGTGATGCTATCGACGGTGCCTTGTACGCATTGCTGGCAGCCGGCCATATCAAGGCACAGGACGTCACATCCAAGCCTGTAGATGCCAGGAGCCTCGACCGTGCGAAGCTCACGCAGGCCAGCTTTCAGCGCGAGAGCGTGAATATTACACCGCCGCAACTCATCAAAATTCGCACTTTGTTCAGCACGGTTGGCGTGCCCTGCCAGCCAAAGGAGGAATTGGCAAAGGTGCCGACACTGTTGAACAAGTTGCGTGACCAGGCGAAGGCGGCCGGTGGGGTAGCGCCCGCACCTGAACCACCCAAGCCGACAGCTCTCGATGACATCGCTGGTCAATCTGGCAATGCTCAGCTGCTGGAGCTATACAACCGACACGATGACATCGTCGCCTTGTTCAAAGCGTGGACCCAGACGGCCGACGCCATCGCTAAGCGTCTTCCCATATGGCACCAGCTGTCCACCCTGTTGCGCCATGCTAAGGACCTGGGCCCCTACGTGGCGCTGAAGGCAGAGGCAGATGCTATCGAGACCCAGCGAAGCCTGCTGGCCGACCCGGACCCGGTGCGCCCGCTGCTCGACAAAGCGGTGGACCTGCTGCGCCAGGCGCTCAACGGTAAGTTGGATGCGTTCCAATCAGCCTTCAACCAACAGCGAGCGCAACTCCACGCCGACGCCGATTGGAACAAACTCACAGACGCACAACGTGCCGAATTGACCGCCACGCACCATCTCATGCCTCCTGCGCCGGTACAACTGGCCACTCCAGAACAACTGCAGGACGCGCTTGATGATTGCGACCTGGACCATTGGGTTTCCAAGACTCAGGCGCTGCCTAGCCGTTTCGAGGCTGCTCGTCTGGCGGCGGTGCAGTTGCTCAAGCCCAATGTAGTTCATGTTGCGATTCCTCGGCGCACGCTGAACGACGAGGCCGAACTCAAGGCTTGGTTGACCGAAGTGGAAGCGCTAGTAGTCGAAAAGCTCAGGCGGGGACCAGTTGCGCTCTGACGCATGAATAAGGAGGCCGGGTAGCTGTTACGTCGTTACCCGGATTACGTCGCTAAGAACACGGAAAACCATGTCGACTCAACGTCTCAATAACCAGCCCCTGCCCAAACCGCTACGCACCCAGCTGGAAAATACTGTCAAGGCTGCTCGTGACATAGCTGAAACCGCTGCTCGCGCTGCGCTAACCCAACTTGCTGTCGCCGAGCCTAAAGCTCCCGACTACCTGACCAATGAGCTCAAGGCCCTGCGCCGCCGCTTGCGTGCCCACGGCCGGGCCTTGGGCGACGAGAAGGTCAAAGACGACAGTCAAGGCCTGCAGCATCTAGTGTGGGAAGTGGCCTACGAGCACTGGCACCGCATGCTCTTCGCCCGTTTCCTGGCCGAGAACGGCCTGCTGCTGTGGGAGCCCGGCGCGCCGGTGTCGCTTGACGACTGCCGCGACATGGTGGACAACCATCCCGACATGGCTCTGGGTGCCAAGAGCCACTGGGAACTGGCCGGCAAGCTGGCCGCGCGCATGCTGCCGCAGGTGTTCAAGCCGCAAAGCCCCGTGTTTGAGCTGGCCTTCGCGCCCGAGCACCAGCGCGAGCTGGAGCGCCTGCTCAGCTGCCTGCCGCCCGAAGTGTTCAAGGCCAGCGACAGCCTGGGCTGGGTCTACCAGTTCTGGCAGGCCAAGCGTAAGGACGAGGTCAACGTCTCGGAGGTGAAGATTGGCGCGGACGAGCTGCCCGCCGTCACTCAGCTCTTCACCGAGCCCTACATGGTGGACTTTCTGCTCCACAACTCGCTCGGTGCCTGGTGGGTGATGCGCCACCCAGGCAAGACCTGCCCGGTGCCGCTGACCTACCTGCGCACGCTGGACGACGGCACACCCGCCGCAGGTAGGTTCGAAGGCTGGCCCGACCGGCTGAGCGACTTCAAGCTGCTCGACCCCTGCTGCGGTTCGGGCCACTTCCTGGTGGCGGCCTTCCTGCTGCTGGTGCCCATGCGCATAGAGGCCGAGGGCTTGAGCGCGATGGACGCGGTGGACGCCGTGCTGGCCGACAACCTGCATGGACTGGAGCTGGACGCTCGCTGCGTGGAAATCGCCGTCTTCGCGCTGGCCTTGGCGGCTTGGCGCTTCCTGGACGAGAATGGTGACCCGTTGGGTGTGCGCGCCGACATGCCCGCGCCGCAGGTGGCCTGTTGCGGCCTGAAGGTGGCTGCCAGCCCTGGAGACTGGGCAGCCTTGGTGCCCGACCACGTGGAGAACGCAGAGCACCTGCGCGAAGGCTTGCGACGCCTGCACTCCGACTTTACACAAGCCCCGCTGCTGGGCAGCTTGCTGGACCCTAGCAAGGCCAGCGGCGACCTGTTTGCGGCCGATTTTTCGCTGCTCACCGGCCTGCTGCACCAGGCGCTAAGCGCCGAGCATCAGCCCGAGCTGTGGGACGACACTTCCGCGACCTGGGACAACGCCCTCACAGCCCTAGGCCTGCTGGACGCCGCCCAGTTGCTCGACACACGCTACCACCTGGTGGTAACCAACGTGCCGTATCTTGCGCGCGGCAAGCAGAACGACACGTTGAAGGACTACTGCGAAGCACACTACCCCGAGGCCAAGAATGACTTGGCCAACGTTTTTCTGGAACGCTGCCTGGAACTCAGCTGCGACCAGGGTGCCGGCGTAGTGCAAATCGTCATGCCGCAGAATTGGTTGTTTCTTGCTACATATAAACGACAGCGTGAAGTACTGCTGCGGAGCGTGCAAATTAACCTAATCGCTTTACTTGGTGCTAAGTGCTTTCAGACGCCCATGTGGGATTTCAATGTTCAATTGCTGTCACTCACACGTGCCCAGGCTGCTGATGAATTCCTCGCCTATGGTCTGAATGTGAGCGGACCAAAAACAGCGGCTGACAAAGCAGCTTTGTTGCTTGAGTGTCCGCTGCAAATGGCCAGCCACAGGAAGATGAAGTCCAGTCCTGATTCAGCAATTTCCTTCGGGGTCGTGGATGCCAGCAAGCTCTTTTCCACCACGGTTGGGTGTTATCAGGGAACATCAACGGGTGATAACTCGCGATTTGTTCAATTTTTTTGGGAGGTTTCCGTTGGAGATGAATACCTCCTATTTCAGGGGCCGAGCAGTGGCACAAACTTGTATGGGGGGCGTCAAGCGTGCGTGCGATGGAATACGGTCAAGAATTTCGAGGGCTCAGCGGTGCGTGGGGAGGTCGCTTGGGCCAGAAATGGTGTGGCAATTGGGCAGATGAACAATCTTCCTGCAACGATTTACGGCGGGCAAATTTTTGCCAATACAACTCCGGTGATTGTTCCTCACAAGTCAGAGAATTTACTGCCTGTCTGGGTGTTTTGCTCATCGGATGAATTCGCAATGGGTTTGAGAGCGGTAAATCAGAAGCTCAGCGTGGATAACGGATATGTTGGCAAAATTGAGTTCGATTTGAGTCGTTGGCAAAAAGTCGCCGCTGAGATGTATCCCGATGGACTTCCAAAACCCTATTCCGACGACCCTACCCAATGGCTGTTCCACGGCCACCCGCAGCCCTCCACCGACCCACTACAAGTCGCCGTCGCCCGTTTGGCCGGCTACAGCTGGCCCGCCGAGACCGATGCGGCGATGGAGCTGGCCGAAGAGGCCCGCAGCTGGATAGCCCGCTGCGAGGCGTTGGCAGAGCACACCGACGACGACGGTATCGTCTGCCTGCCATCGGTGCGAGGTGAGCCGCCGGCGCACGAGCGTCTGCTCAAGCTGCTGATTACCGCGTCGGAGACGGTGCAGTCCGGCAGCTGGAAGCCCGCCGTGCTCGACAAGCTGCTGGCCGATGCCGACTGCGCTGGCAAGGGCCTGGACGTCTGGCTGCGCGACAAGTTCTTCGAGCAGCACGCCAAGCGCTTCCACCACCGCCCCTTCATCTGGCATGTGTGGGACGGCTTAAAGGACGGATTTGCCGCGCTGGTGAACTACCATCGGCTCGACGCCAAGAATCTGGAGCGCCTCATCCACACCTACCTGGGCGACTGGATACGCCAGCAGGAAGCCGGCGTGCGTGATGGCGTCGACGGCGCCCAGCCCCGTCTCGCCGCCGCCCAGGACCTGAAGCGCCGCTTGGAGCTCATCCTCGAAGGCGAGAAACCCTATGACATCTTCGTGCGCTGGAAGTCACTTGCCGAGCAGCCTACTGGCTGGAACCCCGACCTCAACGACGGGGTGCGCCTGAACATCCGCCCCTTCATGACTGCGGAGGTCCTGCGTCATAACAAGAAGCCCAAGCTCAACATTACTTGGGACAAGGACCGCGGCAAGGACGTAGAAAGCGCGCCGTGGTTCAAAGCGTTTAAGGGTGAACGAATCAATGACCATCACCTGACGCTTGCCGAGAAGCAGGCGGCCCGGGCAAAGGCAGATAGGAGCTGACCATGGGGTTCTGGCACACCGGCTATGAGGAGTTCCACGAGCCGACCGGGCTGGGCGACTACGTCTACAGTCCGCCGTCACCAACACGTTACGCGTGTGAGTACTGCTCACGGAGTTACGCAGAACTTGAAACGCTGCGTCGACATCGTTTCGAGAAGCATCCACAGCGTCAGCCGATGTTGATGATTCGAGGAATGGCGGTTGGTGGGCTACCGCTCAAGATACTGACTGCGCTGCACGCTGACGACGTGTTCGTGGATGACGTGCAGCACTGCGTTGTGGCTGGCGTGGCAGTAACGATTGGCGATGTGGGACCACTCCTCGCATCCATGCGTCGGGAATTTGTTGAGGTTGAGCTGCGGAACGGGCGCGTAGTCAGTCGCCATGTTCTGGACTTTCGCATAGCAGCCGAAGAGCATCTTGCAGGAGTCGAGACAGCCTTCCTGCGTATGGCCCGAGAGCGTGACCTGACGCTGGATGCCGTATCCCGCTTCATTCAGGACTGTCGTTCGTACCCATCGGCAATGCCATACTGCGACGGCATCTGTCACTACCTGTATGGCGTGATGGCCAAGGAACGTTCGCCCGATAGTGGCCTCCACGCCAGTCAGTATGTCGACCGCTACAACCGGGCGAGAGACGAGTTGAACGGCATAGAGCGTCCCCTGGCTCGCAGCATCCGGGCGCTAATTGCCTTCCACTTCAACCAGTTCGATGAAGCCAATGTGTTGGCGCCTGAGGGATGCCTTCGTTATGCGGCATCTGCTTACGCCAACCTGCTGTTCGGCATGCCCTGGCACAATGTATCTACCGCTGCCGCGCAGTCTGGCAGTGCTGTGGAGGACCTGCTAACGGACCAGGAGACACTTCATATCCTGGCAGACGCTAGCCACGGTTTGGTGGAACTCAAGGCGATAACCGAACAACTCCAGGCTCGCCTTAAGCGAGCGACCATGGGCTACGACTATCTCAAGCGAGCACTGCTGACTGCAGAGGCGCTCGCCGCGCGAGGCGATGAACCTTCACACATTGCCGCCCGCCACCTCGCGCGCGGCCTGGCCGCCCAAACTGCAACTCGTGCTTGGGGCGAGGCAATGCTACAAAGATTGAAAACATCATGACTGACGAAACCCAGAAGCGACAAGTTCGCATTTTTAACACCAAGACAGGCGAGGCACGTTTGTCCGAACCCGTGCCCGTACACGGGCAGCGAGCCGCTGAGGGTGATGAGCCATTGGCGGATATTCCTCAAGAGCCCAACATGACACCTGGAGGCCGGGTGCCGCAGCCTGGCGATGATGTCTCGACGAGACCCAATGTTGCTGAACCTAGCGGCAATGCAGATGCCTCACACGACTCAGGAGGCGCAGTGTCCGTCGGCTCGCACGTCGGAAACGTTCCCCTAGAGAGAAACGCTGTAGGAAAGGGCGATGCTAAGGCAGGTAAGGCCAAAGCCGACATTGAGACCTTGGAACAATTTATTGCGTATGCCTACAGTCGTAAGGGGAAACGCGTAACTTTGCAGCCGAAGGTCGAGAGACTTATCGCGCAGAACCCGCGATTGGATGAGGCCGCGCTGTCGCGCCTTGCGACACTAGCTTCGGCCGACATTGCCTTGGCTGTGCCACGTCAGTTGCTCTTGGTCGCTAAGGAAATTAATGGCCTACCTGTATTGCGGGAGGCCATCAAATCCTTCGTAAAGGAGGTGATGCTCCAAAACCCTGTGTTTGTGGATAGCGAGATTCGAGCAGTAATGCTCAACCAACCCGATGCACCTCCCGCAACTCGGGCGCTTGCAGCAGTGCGCAAATACGTACCGCCGACGGTAAACCAAGACAAAGGTCCAAAGCCTGGCGAACTGCAGGAGTTGCAGCTCAATGCGGTATACCTGCTGGCGACTTGGATGGCGCTGCACCGCGGAATAGCTTTTGACGAGTTGTTAAATTTGTTGCTGCAATCGGTGTGGCAGCCCTCTGCAAGAGAGCTCACAGACGACACAGCGAGACTGCGTGCACTGACCGAGCTAACTCAACCTGCCGGCGTTGGGTTTGCCTGCGAACGTCTTAGGCAACGCATGGATGAGGCTGGCACGGCTCGCGACCAGGCGCAACGAGAATGCACCACGTTACGTGACCGGGTCTCAACACTAGAGGTTGAGCTGCAACTGGCGAAAGAGCGAGCGGAGTCTCTGGAGGAAGAGTTGTCCGCAATGCGCGAGCGATATACGGCAGAACTGGCCGCATTGCAACGGCATCAAGAGGGGGAGCGCACGCAGCTCGTGCATGAATTGGAGCAGCTTCGTGGCCGCTTGGCGAGACGACTGGGTGAAAGCGTCGACATGTTGGCCGTTGGCCTGTCAGCCCTGCGGAAGGAACCACCACGCATCGAAGTGATGGATGAACGTGCGGAACATGTCATTGATTCGCTTCGCAAAGAACAAGAGCAACTCAAGGAGGGGTGAGCAAGTGGCAATTTTCGGCTTTGACTTTGGGACGACGAACAGTCTGGCGTCTGTCGTGATTGGCGATACAGTTTTGACTTTTTTGGACAATGACCAGCCGATACCTTCGGTGGTGAGTTTTGAGGGAGGCAAGGTTGAAGTGGGACGCAAGGCGCGCGACAAGCTGACGAGTGCTGGCCTGGGCGTTCAGGGCAGCACGGTGCGCTCACCCAAATCTCTGCTGGGAAAAGACGAACTCATCATCGACGGTGTAAGGCGAGACCCAGTCCAGATGGTCGAGTATGTGCTGGAATACGTCCGTCGCTTTGTGTTACAGAACAAGGCCGCTCGGGACTTGAAGATGGACCGGGTGGTCGCCACAATCCCGGTCAACATGGAGGGGCGGCGTCGGGCCTTGCTGAGGCAAGCTTTCCGCCAGGCTGGCATGAATGTGGTCCAGTTTGTTCACGAGCCGCTGGCGGCCCTGTACGGATTTCTCAGGTCTTCGGAAAACGGCAATGACCTGGTCAAACGATTTAACGGGAAGCTCTTGCTGGTTTTCGACTGGGGTGGCGGCACGCTGGACCTCACCCTATGCCGTGTGCTGGATGGCTTGCTCGTCCAGGTGGCAAACGACGGTACTGACGATGTCGGTGGTGATGTTTTCGACGAAGAGCTACGCAATGAGGTGGAGAAGCGCTCTAGAGCCGCACGGGGCTTTGGAGATGACGTTGAGTTGCTGCCAGACGCACGCAAGCGCCTTCTACACGCCTGTGAGCAGGCAAAGATTAGTTTGAGCGGACGTGGTACCTGGAATGTCTACGTCGAGCATTACTACGACGTTGACGGCGACTCTGACTTGGAGGTGAAGCTCTCAAGAGATGACCTGGATAGCATCGTTGGCCACCTTGTGCGCAAAGGGGTCGCTCGCATTGAGCGTCTCCTAGAACGTGAGGGATACTCAACGGCGTCGGTTGAGTTATGCCTGGCCACCGGTGGCATGGTCAACATGCCCCTGGTAAAGAACCGGTTAGACGAGCTGTTCGGCCCTGGTCGTGTACATGTTTCTAAGCGCAGCGCCTCGGCCATTGCTGAAGGCGCGGCATGGGTTGCGCACGATGAGGCACGATTGCACTTGGCCAAGAATGTTGAATTGGTGATGGCGCGGAATGCGTACGTTCCTTTGCTTACCGCTGGGGTCGAGATGCCTCTGGAACGAGAAATCCGACAAGAGCGCTTCTCGCTCTACTGCGTGGACCCTTCTGATGGCTTCGGCAAATTCAGTCTGGTGAGTCCTCATCGCCCAGGCCCACGAGTCTTGCCAGACGACCCGCGCCGCCCACTGAGCCACATGTTGCTGAAGGTAGATGGCAAAGCTCAGCCCTTCCGCGAACGCCTGGAGCTGCAGGTCACCATGAGCGAAGATTTAGTCTTGACGGCCGAAGCCTGGTCCTTGAACCAGAAAGGGCGAGCTGCAGCTGAAGTCCACGACCTGGAATTTGCCTTGGCCACCCCAGGGACCAAGGGTGGTTGGTTGAAGGCTAGGACATTTGAAGCAGTCGACAGTGACGGTTCGCAATACGAGCAAGGCGGCCTAGCGCTCCGCTCAAACTTGGCGAACAGGGAGGACTTGAGCCTTGTACCGGGGGAGGTCCTCTACGGCATCAACCCGTTTTACTTCCGACGCGAACAGTGCCCGCCACAAGTACAGGTGGACGAGCACCTCTACTATCAGCCCTGTTCCATTTGTAGACGCGCATCCAACGACCCGCTATGCCGCTGCGCAAGTACGCCACAACGGCCGCCACATACCGATATGAGGTCGCAAGCATGACAGGGACCGTGCTGACGCGTTTGTCCGAAGCACTGAACAAGGCTGCGGCGGGGAACAGCCATGCTGCCGTTCCGGCCGCGGCCATCCTTTGGACCGACAAGGAGCGTCTTTGGGAAAGTGCGTTGCCGCGATTG
The DNA here is from genome assembly GCF_007874125.1 of Noviherbaspirillum sp. UKPF54. Lineage (NCBI taxonomy): Bacteria > Pseudomonadati > Pseudomonadota > Betaproteobacteria > Burkholderiales > Oxalobacteraceae > Noviherbaspirillum > Noviherbaspirillum sp. UKPF54. The sequence continues at coordinate 125,580 of NZ_CP040128.1, forward strand.
CTCGAAGCCATCCCACAATTATTGGTCTTGGGCACTTTCGCATCAGACGCCCGTAGTGGCCCTGCTATCTGGTTGAAATGCGCGATTGCAAAGACGGTTGGCGATTTGCCACCAAGCGTGGTGCCGGTCATCTACATGCCGGGTATAAGCCGGGCTGACCTGCGCGCTATCGAAAGTTGCCCGCGCGACCTACAGCCCCTGGCTGAGCTGCAATACCGCGGTGTTTTCTGGAGTCAGGCAAACAGCAAAGACTGGACTCTGAACGCCTTTTTATCCTCTAAGAATGGTGGGCTTGGCCTAGATATCGCGCAGGATAAGACGACGCAAGAGGCGCTTGCACAGGCCTTGGCGGCCGGCGTGCTTCTAGAGCGCACAGTGGATGAGCTCATGGGGCGTCAAATTAATGCCGAGTGGTTGTACAGCCTTCTTGCCCCAAACCCTACACGCGACATTCTGGTGTGGATGAATGACCCCGAGGCCACTAGGAAGCAGTGGAATGGTGTGCGCTGGGACGTATTCGCGAAGCGCTGTAAGACTGACTTTGGCGTGGACCCTATAGCCGACGGTGTGCTGGTGGCCGCCGAAATGCTAGCCAAGGGAGTGGGCAAGTGGGCTGCCGTTTCAGAACTCTATCGGGACTCTTACACTAGCTTTGCCAATGTGTACGCCCTGTTGGCTAAAGTACAGCCGCCACAGCAGGGCCTGTTCGATGACCTCGCCCAGATGGCTGGTTACCCTCAGGCTAACGAGCATCAAGAGGCCGCGCTGCGCTATGCCTTGTTAACTTGTAGCGCCATGACGGGCGACCAAGCTCGAGCCGCCATATTGGCAGCCGACAAGGAACATGGCCTACGACGCAACTGGCTCTGGGCGCGAATGGGACAGTCAACGTTGGCGACCGCTCTGGGATATTTGGCTGATGTCGCAACCAACAGTGCACAAATCCCGGCGGGCTCGCATCCTGACCAGTTGGCTCAGAGTTATCAGCAAGTCGGCTGGAAGGTGGACGAGGCCGCGTTACGGGCACTGGCTGCTGTTCAAGCCAAGGCTGATGTGGAAGCGATATCGACCGCCTTACGAGCGGTCTACATGCCCTGGATGGACGAATTGGCCAACCGCTTGCAGGAAGCTGTGAAGTCTGTGGGCGGGCTACCTCATCCAAAGAATATGCCGCCATCAAACGTGCAGCCTGACGGGGTATGCACGGTATTTGTGGATGGGTTGCGCTACGACGTCGCGGTTCAACTCAAGGACCGATTGGTCGGACTAGGCAAGGCAAGCCTTGAGGCGCGGTGGACGAGCATGCCTTCGGTGACGGCATCAGGCAAGGCGTGGTGCTCGCCAGTGGCGCATCTGGTTTCAGGTGACAAGTCGGACACTGAGTTTGAGCCTCGGGTGGCCAGCGACGGCAAGCCGCTTTCGGGCCACAATTTCCGCAAGCTGCTGACAGATAACGGGGTTCAGGCTTTGCACAAACACGAGACAGGAGACCCCGCCGGAAAAGCATGGACTGAGTGTGGTGACCTGGACCACTACGGCCATGAACATGGCATTCGTTTGGCGCGTGACCTAGACATACAGCTCAACCAAGTGGTGGAACGTCTGTCCGAGCTCAACCTGGCAGGCTGGAAGCGTTTTCGTATCGTCACTGACCATGGCTGGTTGTTAATGCCTGGCGAGCTGCCAAAATCTGAATTGCCAAAGCATCAGGCAGCAACAAGGTGGGGCAGATGCGCCGTCTTAAAGGACAGCGCCCATGGCACATCGCTTACCTTTGGTTGGGATTGGTGTAAGGATGTGCAGGTTGCGTATGCCCCAGGCGTTTCCTGTTTCATCGCTGGCAATGAATATGCTCATGGCGGACTCAGTCTGCAGGAATGTTTGGTACCAGTCATTGTGGTCGAAGCTGAGGCCGCACCGGCCGCGGCTGCGAACGTGAACATTCGGTCCGTTACATGGAAGGGTCTGCGCTGCGTAGTGGAAGTCTCTGCTGAAGTCGGAGGGCTCAAGGTAGATATCCGTACCAAGCCTGCGCTGGCCTCCAGCACGTTGGCTGCGAGCGTGAGGACCCTTGAGGCAGGTAAGGCTAACCTTGCCGTGGCCGACGACGAGCACATGGGTACTGCTGCAGTGATAGTAGTGCTGAGTCCGAGCGGTGAAGTCTTGCAGAAGGTAGCTACCACGGTTGGTGGATAGCGTTGACTCTATCTTCTTCTCGACCGTTAGGGCAGGACCACGACAAAGAGAATTTGTGAATCGATTTCGCAGAAAGAGGTATTCAATATGCAACTTGACGACTTGGACAGGAAAGCAACGACAGCCTTTGAAGGCTATGTCGTGCGCAAAGACCTCGTTCGCACCTTCAGTCGCCAGTTTCCAGTGCCCACGTATGTTGTGGAATTTCTCCTGGGCCGTTATTGCGCCACTACTGATGAGGCTGAGATTCAGGAGGGGCTGGATATCGTGCAGCGCCAGCTTGCTTCGCGCACTGTCAAAGCCGGAGAGGAAGAGCTCTTTAAAGCCCGAGCACGTGAATCCGGTGCAGTAAAGATTATCGACATCATCACCGCGCGTCTGGATGCCAAGAGCGATTCTTATGTGGCGTCTTTGCCTAGTCTGCGGCTGAACGACGTACGCATTACACCTGAGATGGTGAAGGACAACGAGCGCATGCTAACCGGCGGATTCTACGCCGAGGTCACTTTAGGCTACGACGCCTCGATTGCGCAGGAAAAAGGCGGCCGGCCGTTCGGGATAGACGCCTTACGCGCTATTCAGCTTTCTAAACGAGAGGTGCTCGATGTGTTGGCTAAGGGGCGTGCGAGTTTTACGACGGCAGAGTGGCGGGACTTTTTGCTGAGGAGCATCGGTTTCGAGCCGGCAGACCTTAATGGCCGGGCCAAGGATGCACTCTTGCTGCGTATGGTGCCTTTCGTTGAGCGTAACTACAACTTGGTTGAGTTAGGTCCTCGCGGCACCGGCAAATCGCACTTATTCCAACAGGTTTCTCCGTACGCCCATCTAATTTCAGGCGGTAAGGCGACCGTTGCACGCATGTTCGTTAACAATTCCAGTGGACAGCGTGGATTGGTGTGTCAATACGACGTCGTATGCTTTGACGAGGTGTCGGGCGTCTCCTTTGACCAGAAGGACGGCGTCAACATCATGAAGGGCTATATGGAGAGCGGCGAATTCTCTCGTGGCAAGGAGAGCATTCGCGCAGATGGCTCCATCGTTTTGGTAGGTAACTTTGATGTCGATGTGGAGCATCAGCAACGCGTTGGCCATCTATTCGGGCCATTGCCACAAGAGATGCGTGACGATACGGCATTTATGGACCGTATCCATTGCTTCTTGCCGGGATGGGATGTGCCGAAATTGAATCCTACCTTGTTCACCGAACATTTCGGCTTGGTCAGCGATTTTCTTTCCGAATGCTTTACGCAGTTGCGAGGACAGAGTCGAGTCTCGACATTGCAAGGTAGAGTTTTCTGGGGTGGTGCGCTATCGGGACGGGACCTTAATGGCGTCAATAAAACAGTGAGCGGATTGCTCAAATTGTTATATCCAGACGCGAATGCCCAGGTTAGTGATGAAGACTTGGAATGGGCCGTACGCTTGGCCCTTGAGGTCCGCCGCAGGGTAAAGGAACAACAGAAGCGTATCGGCGCAGCAGAGTTTCGGAATACCCACTTCAGTTACATATTTGGTGCGGAAGGAGTCGAGAAATTTGTTGTTACGCCGGAGCTGCGAAGTGAAAGCACGCTTGGTAGCGACCCCTTGGACCCGGGGCAGGTATGGACCATTAGTCCCGGTGGTGAAGACGATAATCCCGGTCTATACCGAATTGAAGTTAATGAAGGGCCGGGTTCGGGCGTACGGATTCTGAACAAACCGACACCCCCAGCTTTTCAAGAGTCGTTGCGCTATGCAGAGCAAAATTTATATGCTAGAGCTTCACAACTTGTGGGCGACCGCGACCCGCGTTCGCATGAATTTTCCGTACAACTTAGAGCGTTCGATGCAGGAAAATCTGGGGCAAAATTGGGGATGCCCGCATTGGTAGCATTATCGAGCGCGTTGCTTCGTAAGTCGGTCCGCGGCGGTTTGGTTGTTGTTGGTGAAATAAATCTTGGTGGTTCTATCGAGCCAATTCACAACGCTGTCAATCTCGCTGAAATTGCAGTTGAGAAGGGAGCGCAAGCTCTGCTAATGCCGGTTAGCTGCAGACGTCAACTCAATGAGCTTTCTGACGACATGGCCACTAAAGTCGATATTCAGTTTTATCAAGATGCGCGGGATGCTTTGCTAAAAGCGCTAGTTGAATAGCAATACTGTTAATTGCGCGATAGTTTCCCAGCTCGATGATTGCTTGAGCTCAGAAGTGGAAAGGGGGAATAATTGCTAATTTCCCCCTAACCATTCTGTTTGAGGTAAGCGTCAGAGTATTCCACCACCGAGAACATGGCCTTTGGAAGGACTCTTGCTGCATGAACCACCGGCACTTGCTGTGGCAGAGCAGTAAATGCATTTTTTAGCTCCGGCATCTACTACGTGACCCTTCGAAGGGCTTTTTGAGCAAGACCCTCCTGCGCTAGCGGTTGCCCCGCAAAAAATACATTTGTTCGGGATATATACAACATGCCCCTTCGAAGGGCTCTTTGAGCAAGAGCCACCAGCATTCGCTGTCGCGCCACAGTATTTGCACTTTCCCATTTAATGCCTCCTTTAATTTCTGATATCGGTTTGTCTCATGTTGCCTTAATCGCCGCCTTTAAGTGGCTGGCAGTCTTCAATCGAAAAACATTAACGGGCAGCAAAGCTCATCGACTTTCAGTCTCTCTTTTTATTTCTGGAAAGTAAATAATTTATTTGCACTATTGTCACGATTGTTGCGAACGCGAATCCAATTCCACCGCATTCGATACCCGATGGTGATTTGAGGGGAGCTGCAGTATTGACATATGGCAACATATGTTGCTATAATTCAACTTATGGACTGGGTAAGGTAATCAAGGCCTACCGCTGGCAAAGCGAAGCAAGGTAAATCTGAACAGCAGCACGAAAGTCCATCACAATTCAATTTTTACGCGTCCGGCAACGCCAGCCCCTTGACGCTCTAGCGCCCAACAATGGGCGGGAGCGTTCATGTCAGTACAATTCAGCACCTCTCACAACCCGACTTTTAAGTTCCGCGCCGAGTGCTTCGCCGATACGCAAGCCATCAGGGCAGTTTTTCTCCCCTGGATAATGGAATGGAAAGAGACTCGGTCCAACATCGACCTCGATGGTGTCATACACGCCATGCCAGACGTCGATGTGGAATTCAGCGTCGTGAGCGACGGCCCGACATTGGGCGAGATGAGGTGGCTAATAGATGGCATCTCCAACTGCCATGTGGCAGCCGAGACCATCGAGACTTCAGAAAACTACACCGGTGAACGGAATTCTCGCCAAGCCTTCGCGGCTCCCGCTTCTCGCCCGAGAGACGAAATTCTGCGCCAGGCGCTTGGAACGGTCAAAACCCGAAGGCAGGTATTAAACCTGGAGCTGGAGCGAACGCTCCAGACCCACCGCACTTACGATACAGCGTCCCGTCTAGGGAATAAGTGGCAGCCCTTTCACTCGGATGAGTCCAATCCGGGGTGGCTGGTACCCGTTCCGCACGAACCGACAGGCATGACCGCCTTGCGTCGGATATCGGCCCCCATCGGTTGCAAGAATTGGCAAAAGCTAGGTCAGCAATTGGTCAGTGCCAGGATATCCACCATCGAAGCCTAACGGGCAAACAAGGCCAGGGCGCCCGCCCTGGCAACGCAGAACCGTGGACGGAGCAGCAATGAAAAGCGTGCCAATGCATGCGTTCACAGCGTGGTCGGCCAATCCTATGGTTCAGCGCTTAACAAATTCAACGGAATTCATCTATGCCAGAAATTGTACTTATTCGCGGGTTGCCGGGCAGCGGTAAGACGACACTCGCCAAACAAATGACCACGCATATCCACGTGGAAGCCGACATGTATTTCGAAAAAGACGGGGTGTATCACTACAATCCGGCCGACGTGCAAAAGGCACATGCCTGGTGTCTTGAGCAAGTAAAAGCGGCCTTGCAACGCGGGCACAACGTGGTGGTGGCTAATACCTTTGTTCGCAAATGGGAGATGCAGCCCTATCAGCAGCAGGGTGTCCCGGTTCGCGAAATTACCGCGACAGGTACCTATCCGAATCTCCACGGCGTTCCGCCGGAAAGAATCGAAATGATGCGCTCTCGCTGGGAGGATTAGCGGCGGAGAAAATCGGGCTGAATTGTTGGCTCAAGTGGCAATCCAGCCCAGTATTTTTCAGAAATGTGAGTAAACGCCCAATTTGGGAATCGAGAAGATGACGTGCGTAGTGCCTGATTCTAGGATTGGTTTTGCTCACTGACGAAGCTATAAAGATAGTTCCTATAGAAATTGGAGCATCAAAAAATCAACAATTTATTAAAGGGTGATGTAATGAAACGAGTAGTTGACGGTAAGACTTATGATACTGAAACGGCATCAGAAATTTGCCAATTGCCGTGCAATGCGCATGCAGGAGATTTTCGCTGGCATGAAACTTATTTGTTTCAAACAAAAAATGGGCGTTTCTTTTTGGCTGGATGTGGTGGGCCGCTTACTATGTGGGCGAAAAGCGTTGAGGGGAATGGGAAGACTAGTGGAAGTGGATTACGACCGATTTCACCTGAAGAGGCGCGCTTACACATGGAGGAGGCTGAGTGTTCAACCGAAGAATTTGATGAAGTCGGGTTAGCCGTTGAAGAAGCATAGTTCTGATTACGGAAATTTTCTGAGTCGGTGACTATTACCTGCTGAAGGTTACTGTCTCTATTTCCCTCATGTGAATTCGGCCCGCTGAAGCGGGCCGAATTCACATGTTCAATTGGTCTGTTGGTCGAGCAGGATAAGCTCCTTTCTCCAAAAACATCGGTAACGACAATGACATGTAGATTGGCGCGCTTTGACGACATAGACGTAAAGCATAGGTCGGTCCAGTTCATCGTTCATGTCGTTCGCTGGCATTGCGATGCTTTCTAGAAAAAAGAAAATGGTTGCGTTATGCTAGCTGATTGCCATAAAGCAACTTATGGGCATTCAGTGGCATTGGCCCAAAGGAAGTCGTCAGCGTTCGCATGGACCGCACATTACGGATATTCTGCATCCGCTCCTGATTGACATTCATAGGGTAATTTATCCAGTAAGAGAGAATCTTGAGTCGAACCTATTTCGCGTACCACCTTACACACGTCTTCGGCCCGTTTGGCTTGGATAGCTACTACACCAACAGCGACAAGCCGACCGAAGGCGACTTGGTCTACGTACTTTCCGGTGACAAGGACCCGGAGGTGCGCGGAGTGGATTACTTCCTTGAAGGTGTTTTCAGGATTAGACGCAGACATATCGGACCATGGCCGCTGAAAAATCTTCGAGGTGAAATTAAAAATTACAGGTACCGGCTTTCAATGGAGCCGCTTCGAAGACCAGACGCTCCTGTTCCCTTGAACACGGCTCATTGGTACTCGCGGGACGATGTGCACCGCTACTTTTCCAGTGGTCAGAATTTCAATCCATTGCCTACTGACCCTGATTACAAGGAACGATTTGACGAGCTGTTGGCAGGCTACAGCTCGAGTGAAGCTGCAGACCTCATCGAAGACCTTGAGCAGCTTGAGCTAGACGTCCCCGACGTAACTGAGCGAGATGTGCTGGCAAAAGCCCGGATAGGGCAAGGGCGGTTCCGCGCAGACCTTGTTGCATATTGGCGTAAGGGCGAGACCTGCGCTCTAACAGGACTTGGCGTCCCGGAGATGCTGATTGCTTCACATATAAAGCCGTGGCGCGAGAGCTCCAATGCCGAACGTTTAGACCCAATGAACGGATTATTGCTTGTAGCTCATGCGGACAGGCTGTTTGACAGGTATCTAATGAGTTTTCAGGAAAGTCGAGGAATGTTCGTGAGCGTTCTGCACCCGCGAATTCGTGCGGAAGTGGCAAAGCTGGGGTTGCGTGAAGGGATGCAACTTGACACTAGTCACCTTGGCTTTTCGGATGAGGCCAGGTTTCGCAGGTATATGGCCGAACATCTGCAGCGCCATAGGGACCTAGTCAACAAGGACAAACCGACTGATTAGCGGCGCAAATTTATTTCATTACTAGGCAACTTCGATGCTCGTGCCGTTCTGTCTCGTGCATCGTCACCATTGGTTAGGTTAATTTTTTGGGGATTGGCGAATGAGATTTCAAGGGACATTAACGAAATGGAATGACGAGCGCGGGTTTGGATTCATTCGACCCGATGGTGGTCGTCAAGATGTTTTTGTGAACATCAAATCATTTCCAAAGGGGCATGACCGACCGACTGACGGGGCGCGGTTGAGTTTTGAAGTGGTGGCTGAGAAGGATGGGAAGAAGCGAGCAACTTCAGTGACGTATCTGCGTGCCAAGGACGCGAATCGGTCTGGAGTGAGCCATGGTAACAAGACATATCCTTGGCCTGTCCTAAGCATTGTCACACTCGCCGGTTTTCCGGTGCTCTATCTGTTCGCCACGTGGCAATGGGGCGTCAGCTGGTACGTCCTTGCAGCGTACTTTGGCTTGAGTCTTGCGGCCATGTTTATGTACTGGCTCGACAAAGGGGCCGCTGAAGCCGGGGCATGGCGAATACCTGAAGCGAATCTTCTCTTTGTGGCCATGGCCGGGGGATGGCCTGGGGCCACCCTGGCTCAGCAGTTTTTAAGACATAAGAGTAAAAAGACAGAATTCCGGCTTGCCCACTGGTTCGTCACATTCTTCAACATCGGCATATTTATTTTTGCTTCGTTAGCTGGACTCTTGCGTTTCGGTGGGGCCTGACAATTGTTTTGCGTTTCCCAGTTTTGAGGGTGAAGAAAAAATGGCCCGCGAAGCGGGCCGAATTCATCTCGTTAATTGGCCTATTGGTCGAGAAGGGAAAAATACCCGTCTAGAAATGTGGGTAATGGCATTGGCATGTGCACTTGCTCGCCCTCAAATTCTGTTATGTTGCCTAGCAGCGTGGTGGCATCAACGAGCTTCCGGCTGCGCTGAAGCGCTTGTTCAAGGGTCTCCGCTTCGATAATCGCCAGTGCTTCATTTGTCTTCTTGTTTCGAATGAGGAAGCGGCGCTCCTGCAAAGGTTTTAGTTCCTGCATTGTTTTCTTTCTAATTGTTGTTTTTATATTGGTTCTAGTTTGCCAAGTGTTATGCGCCAGACAGCACCAGGTTGACAGCGACGTGATTGACGATGAAGCCGGGCAGGGCGCTCCCAATCAGGTCAAGTTCCAATGCCTTGCAGGTGACCTGTTCAAGCTCGGCTAGCGCGTACTGCCAGTGCGGCGGACGGCAGCGCCTCGAGATGGTGGCAAGTGGTGCAAGCTCGGCTGGCGTGAGTACGAACTGGTGAAGCAGGGCGTCGTTACCTTCGTTTCGTCCAAGTGACAGCCAAATGCCGGCTTGCGCGTCTTCGATGAACGTGCTGACCTTCTCGTCGCCAAGTGGCAGTAAGAATCGGGTTTGATAGTCTCGGACCTGGACAGTAAAAGTGGCATATGCCGTATTGCTGGGCGTTGTAAAACCGCTTGCGCGCAGCCCAACTAGTCGAGGGTCGTTCTTCAACGTGTCCCAAAATGTTTCGGGCACATCTCCGCAGAGCGTCCAGCTGCGTCTGACATTGTGGGGAATGCCGGTTCGGTCCGACGTCGCCGCAAGTACTTCCTTTGGCGACATCAGGCGTCCGAGATATAAGGCGGGAGCCTGGTAAGGGGATGATTCTTTGTTTGCGTTCATATTGGCCTGTATCGACCCTTGGAATGGGTCTCAAGGCGTATAGCAACTGCCAAAATGCCGCTAGCCGCTTAAATTGATGCGCAGACGCCGCCAGACGTTCCTGGTTCATCGCATTTATCATCATTGCCACGGTGTGGGCGTGATGCAGATTCAGTGCTGTCGATTTTTAGTCTAATAGGGCCCCACGCCGTTGTTGTAGCTAAGAGAGACTATCGCTCCAAGTCCGTTGTTTCAGGAAGTGGTGTACACGCTGGGAGTGCCTCGCTCCACAGCATGGGACATGTTTGAAAATAATCGGTTAGAGAGCTGCTCTGTTACGCGTCCTCCTTGAGTGCCTCGTCGTCTTCGTCTTGCTCCTCGGCGCTGGGTGTCTCATCTCGTACGTTCAGCGCATCTTCGATGTAGTTTGGCAGCACAGGGTCTTCGATGTTCTGTGACTGTCCTGCGTCCATAGTTACCAGCTTGTCTATGTAATCAGCGATGCAGTTAGCTGCTTTACGCATCTGGTCCTGGGCTTCATCAGTATTGATGTAATCCAGTGTGATTTCCGGCAAATCGGCGGCTTTTGCTAGTGTCGTAGAGGTGTGCAGCATCAGCAGTGCGACCGCGAACATGTCGCGACCAGTTGACTTCATCCCTGCAGTGGCAAATGTTCGCCGCAAATCATGGGGACTGAAGTGGAATCCTCCAAGCGCGTCCTCGATGAGCGTCCAAGCGCCACGTGGGTCGGACAGCCGTGCGCGCTCTTTTTTCGTCCTGCGGCCTCTGGTTGGTTTCGGCGAAAACCATACCCAACCTTCTTTATCCGGAGCAAACTCGCGACGCGCACGGAGAATTTCCATGGCTTTTTTAGAGAACGGAAGTCGAATTGGCTCCGACTCGTCTGTGATGTCGCGATGTCGCCGCTTTGTTCCTTCTTTATCTGGGGGAAAGATATACAGACCACGTTCCCAATCAATTTCATCGAATCGCATATTGACCATCAGGCTTCGCCGCAGGCCAGTCAGTACGTACAGTTGAAACAAATCTTTCCACCAAGGGGCAATGAGTTGTTCGGCTGCGCGCCATGCCAGACCCAACTGTTTAAGTGGGATATGCCGCTTGCGCTTCGGGGGTTTCTTGAGCTGCTTTGCCTTCACTTTGCGTAGGGGGCAGTAACCCTTCTCTACGCCATAAAGTCCATCATACGTTTCTGCGATGCTATAAAGTGTGATGCCCACATTCACCACGCCCGGCATTGAACCGGCGCTCAGCGGTCCGCGGAAGATGGGGTCTGTCCGATTCTCCGTCACATTCGTGCCAACTACTAGCGTGCCTTCTTCGAGCTGTAGTACGAACTCTTTCCAAAATGCGTGCGTCAATTCGTCCAGGTATCTATCCTGCAAGTGCTTGTAGTACCGGTTATAAATCTCGGTGTCCTTAGTAATAGTTCGTGGCGAGTTAACGCGCTTTTCTGTTGAGTACTGAGCCCAGGCTCCGGCTACCGTTAAGCGCTGTTCTTTTTTGTCATCAACGACTTCATCGCCCTCGTTTTCCAGCGCTGTGTGGGCATTCAGGTACCGTTTTAGTGCCTCTTTGTATTCAATGGCGACATCGGTCGGGTCAACTTTTTCGACCAGGCCGAGGATATCGTTTTCATTGACTCGTTTATACCCGCCCGCCCCGTCGGAGACCTTCTTCTTATACCGATGGATGTACGTGCGCCGAACCTTGCCGTCCTTGCGCGCACGCATTACCCGAACAAAAAACCCTTTGTACTCCATGTGCCTGTATTCCTCGTTGGGCTTTTTTAAGGGTACCGGCAGGGCGAGGATGGAGGCGAGTGACGTGAACCTAACCTTGTCATCAGACATTGCGCATTCCTTTTTTGTTAAGCGGGCTTCCGGAGTGCGTCAATTCGTCTTTCCGGGGTAAAATAGTTTACCCCGATTTTGCCCCAATAGTTGAAACGTATAAACAAAAATGGCCGGTTTTGGTATATTTTTACCCTGCTGAAATAATAAAGTTGCTTCAGGGTAAATTATTTGGGCAAAACTTTTGTCGTATAAACCGTAAACAAATCAATGTTTTATATCATTTTTGCCCTGTTTTTGATGTGTTAATGCATGTATTTGTTCATTAGTGCATGACACTCATAATCCGTTGGTGCCGTGTTCGACTCACGGGAGGCCCACCAAATTTTGTGTAGTGCTATCAAAGGGTTAGACGAGAAATCGTCTAGCCCTTTTTCTCTGATCTTTCACTCCTGCTCAACGTATGCTCAAGGTGCCTCAGTAATTTGAGTTCACGTTGCTTTTGCTTGGTCCGACATACTTCCGAGCGCATAGTCGCGCAACGACTGCCCCGTCGGCTGACTGCGCCGTCATGATCTAGCTTCCCATATCTAGAAACCACGCACGGCCTTTCGCAACCCCGAGAGTCAAATTGATATGGATCATCTGATGCGGACGATCGGATGCGGCTTCCGACAGAGGCGGCGTGGCACGCCAATTGCTCTATGGAAATGAAGTGTCCATAATGGCACACGCTTTGACGGTTTATTGAACATTCAGGGGGAAGTTATGAAGTTCGGTTTTGCTGGTGCCGCAGTCACTGCTTGCTTGTTAGCGATTGGCGGCCAGTCCTCTGCCGCTGACGGCAAGGCAGTCTATGAGTCCACCTGCGCCGCATGCCACGCAACGGGGGCTGCCGGTGCGCCCAAATTTGGCGACAAGGCGGCATGGGCTCCACGTATTGCCGCCGGAGCCGGTGCATTGCACGCTTCCGCCCTCAAGGGAAAAGGCGTGATGCCGGCCAAGGGGGGGAACGCCAGCCTGTCGGATGCGGACGTGATCGCCGCCGCCGACTATATGATCGGCCAGTCTAAATAAGCGGTTCGCTATGTCTTGAAAGGCGCGTTTCATACGCGCCTTCCGTCGTTTTTACTCGCCTCCACGGTGCAGCAATCTGTTCGTTGTGCATGAACGAGCGCCACAGGATGTACCGACGTCGCGGAGAGAGTTTTGAAGCATATGTTCCCAGCCAGTATGCATTGCGCCTCCAGGTGCGCAATGGCTGCTTTTAGCCGCCTCCCGCCTGGCTCGCGGAAAATGGCGGGGCGATCCGGCTGCCGCTTATGAGGAAAGAGTGACAGCCGAGTAGCATCGTATTGAAAGAGCCTGGGGCGGCACCAAGGAGACAGCCGCCTTTATTAACGCGACGTATGGTGTAGGCACCGGACAAAAAATACATGAACGCTCTTATCCATCCAGTCGAAGACGCCGCTGACGGCGAACTGGCCACAACACAACGGCGCCTTGCGGAGCTGATCAATAGCATAGACGGAATCGTCTGGGAGGCTGATCCGGCCACCTTCCGCTTCACTTTCGTCAGTGCGCGCGCCGAGCATATCCTTGGCTACGCGGTCGATGAATGGTATGCCGAGGGATTCTGGCCGGCGCATATTCATCCCGATGACCGTACCTGGGCCGTCGATTACTGCGCGCAGCAGAGCCGCGAGGGAGCTGATCATGCGTTCGAATACCGCATGATCACGCGTGACGGACGCGTGGTGTGGCTCAAGGATTCGGTCAGCCTGCGCATGAGCCAAGGGCAGGCTGTCGCACTGTGCGGCATCATGGTGGACATCAGCGAGCAAAAGCTGGCGCAACAAGCCGCCGCGGAACACACCCACTTCCTTGAACAGCTTGGCGACACCATTCCCAGCCCCATTTTCTGGAAGGATGCCAAAGGCCGCTACCGCGGCTGTAACAAGGCATTCGAGGCCTATATCGGGATTGCGCGGTATGAGCTGCTCGGAAAAACAGTGTACGACATTGCGCCGCGCAACCTGGCCGAAGTATACGAGGCGGCCGATCAAGCCCTATTCGCAAGCCGTGGCGTGCAGACATACGAGGCCGGCGTGCGGTATCACGACGGCTCCAGGCACGACGTCGCCTTCTACAAGGCCACCTATACGCAAAAGGACGGCAGCCCTGGCGGGCTGGTTGGCGTAATGCTCGACATTACCGAACGCAAGCGCGCCGAAGAGGACTTGAAACTGTCGAGCATTGTGTTTGAGAACAGTGCACAGGGAATCATCATTACCGATGCAGAAAAATGCATCCTGACGGTTAATCGCAGTTTCTGTGCGATCACCGGTTATGAACCGCAAGAGGTGATTGGAAAGACGCCGGCTATTCTGCAGTCCGGGCGCCAGGACGATGCCTTCTATCAGAAGATGTGGTCGGCGATTCATGAAAACGGCCACTGGAGCGGGGAGATGTGGAACCGCCGCAAATCGGGCGAGGTATTTGCGGAGCACCTCTCGATCACCCGGGTCCTGAATGCAAAAGGAGCGGTCGCCAATTACATTGGCATTTTCAGCGACATTTCGCAATTCAAGGATGCGCAACACCAGATTGAACGCCTGTCGTTCTACGATGCCCTGACCGGCTTGCCAAACCGCGCACTGCTGCGCGACCGGCTGCAGCACGCCATCTCGAATGCGGAGCGAAATCGGTGGCGCGTCGCGTTATTGGCAATCGATATTGACCGGCTGGCGCATATTAACGATTCGTTGGGACACCATATCGGCGACCGTTTGCTGATCGCGGTGGGAGAGCGGTTGCAGGGCGCGCTGCGCGGTGTAGATACGCTGTCGCGCCATATCGGGGACGAGTTCGCGGTGATCACGGAAGGGCTTCCGGAGCCGCAGGTGGCAGCCGACTTGGCAGAACGGTTGCGCGCAGAGCTGGCGCGCGTGTTTGTACTGGACGGGCATGAAGTCAGCATCAGCGCATGTATTGGCATCAGCGTTTACCCGGAAGACGGCAATACGCCGGACATGCTGCTGAAAAACGCAGACGTCGCGCTTCACCATGCGAAAGGCGCCGGCGGAGGCTGCTTTCAGTTCTTCCGCGAAGAGATGAACCATGCGTCGATGGAACGCCTGCTGATCGAAAGCAGCTTGCATCAGGCGGTGCAGCGAAACGAGCTCCGGGTCTACTACCAACCGCAAGTCGATCTTGAGACAGGCCGCATCATCGGAATGGAAGCCTTGGTGCGTTGGCTGCATCCCCACATGGGAATGGTTTCGCCTGCACGCTTCATTCCCATTGCTGAAGAAACCGGGCAAATTATCGAAATCGGCCGCTGGGTGCTGCGTGAAGCCTGCGCCCAGAACCGAATCTGGAACACCAACGGGTTTCCCGATCTGCGCGTCGCGGTCAACGTCTCGGCACAACAGTTGAACCGCGAAGATTTTGCATCCCAGGTCAAGCAAGTATTGAACGAGACAGGGCTCGCACCGGACCGATTGGAGCTGGAGCTCACCGAAAGCATGATCATGCAGCGGACAGAGCGCGTGGTCGGCGTGATCTCGGAGCTGCGAAATATCGGTGTGAAATTTTCCATCGATGACTTCGGAACCGGCTACTCGAGCCTGGCGCAGTTGAACCGCTTCCCGATTGATAAGTTGAAGATCGATCAATCGTTCACGCGCGAGATAGGCTCGGCCGGTAATGGAACAGCCATTACTTGCGCCATTATTGCGCTTGCCCGCAGCCTGAACCTGCTCGTGATTGCCGAAGGCGTCGAAACCGACGAGCAGCAACGATTCCTGGTGGAGAATGGCTGCGATGGAATGCAAGGCTATTTGTTCAGCCGTCCGCTGCCGGCGGGGGACTTTTCGGCGCTGTTATTCGGGTATCTGCCGCGGGTGGCGCAAGGAACATGGCAAATTGACTGATTTTTTGCCGCGCTCTTGCCCATCGCTATGCCAGCGTTGAAAGGAAAGCGATGCCCAAACCGGTAGATCAAAACGCATATGAAGCGCTCAGGACCCAGGCATGGGTGCTGCGCCCCTCGTAAAGCCGGTTGTCTTCGTCGTTTTTCCGGGCGGCGCTCCACGTCAGCCGGATCTTCCAGTCCGCCAGGTCGGCACTGGCGCCGATGCTGATATCGGCCTGGCTCGTCGCATAGGCTTCCGACCTTTTCGGCCGATCAAACGCATGCAGCAAGCCGATATGGCCGAGCAGGTGAAGCCGCTCCGCTAACGCCCGTGAGCCGTTGAGTTCGACGTAGAGGGTCTTGGCGCGCAGGCTAAGGTAGTCGGGAGAGAAATACAGGCGGCCGCTCAAATCGGCGGCGGCGAATCCGGCAAAAATTTCGGCGTAGTTGTACGCTGCGGCGCACGGAAAAATCGCGCCGGTGCCGCCAACCTCCCAGGCAAGGCCGGAGGAGCGCTGCGCAGAATATCCCGCGTACGCCTGCAATTGCGCATGGCTGCGGCCTTCTTCCCTCAGATTCGCGCCGGAAGCCACGCCGCCCGCATACCACCCGCTCTTGCCATCATAGTCCAGCCGCAGCTGAGCCACCGGGCTGCCGTCGCTGAGGGACACGCCGCGATACCGGTAGTCCGACACCGCCGATACGCTGCCGCTGAACTGCGCCGCAGCCTGGGTCGCGAGCAGCAGAAGCGCGCCGGCGAACGCGGGCCGGAGCAGGCGCACGGCACATGGGGCGTCAGCGGTGGCGGTTGGCCACTGCATCGGAGCCGGCGCATAGGCAGGAACAGCCTTTCGCGCTGTTCGCCACGGTGGCGCAGGCATCGATCGTGCCTGCCATGCGGGAATCGTCGGATTCGACCACCAGTTCTCGGCGCATCCGGGATGCGGCGAGCGTTGGCCGCAACTCTGTCAGCAATGCCACCAGGCCAGAGACATGGGCGGCGGCGAAGGATGGGCCGGAAACGAAATTCCAGCGCGCGCCTGGCATCGTCGTCACGACGTCGCGGCCGGGCGCGATCAGTATGTCTGCCTTGCGCAGGCGCACGACATCGTATGGCTGATCGGCGACGGCGAACACGCCAGGGTAGGAGGCGGGGAAGCCGCCGTCGGCGCTGTGCGGGTCGATCGCGCCGACGATCTTGATGCCGCGTGCCAGCGCCGCGTCCAGCAGTCGTTGCAACAGACGGTCCGGCGGCCCGGTCAGGCTCAGATTGATGACCTGTACCTCGTGCAGGATAGCGGCATGCAGCGCCTTGCCCAAGGTGAAACTGTTGCATTCCGTGTCGTTGGCCGATGCTTCCCAACAGGCCCGCAAAGCCAGCAAGCGGGCGTCGGGCGCCACGCCGGCAATGCCGATGCCGTTGCCGGCGCGCGCTGCGATGATCCCCGCCACTGCCGTGCCATGGGTTTCTGCCGTGTACCGATCGCCATCGACAAAGTTCTCCTCGGCCTCGACCTGCCCCGCCAGATCGGGATGGTCCGCCTCGATGCCGCTGTCGACGACTGCCACGCGCACGCGGCGGCCGGTGGCCAGCGTGTGCATGCTGGACAGATGCCAGAGGCGCTCGCCGGGCTGCAGCGGGGAGAGCGGATCGCTCGCTCCAAGTGCGTGGAAACGGCGCATCGGCTGCGCCCATTCCACCCGCGGATCCTGCGACAGGATACGCGCCACGCGCTCGGGCGGCTCGTCTGTCGTTTGCTCCATTACGAAGCAATGCACATCCAGCGCCGGCATCGGCCAGTCACTGTCCAGCTTCAGGCCGTATTCCCGCGCCATGTCCGTCGCGATGCGCCGGCGCGCGCTGTGGCCGCTGTCGTCTTCATATCCGCCGGCGTAATTCGCGTCGGGCCGAAAATGCGGCAGCGGTAAGTGCAGCATCACCAGAATGCGGCGTTCGCTGTCCCGGGCGGCGTCGTCTTGCGTGGCGGCCCGGCCGACAAGCGAAACGCCGAGGATGAGCAGGAAAAGCAATCCGAGCCTGTTCAACGGCGGCCTCCGGAATCGAGCGGTTCGGCCAGGATGACGGCGGGCTTCGAGCGAAGCATGGCGATGGCTTGCCGCTGCTGCGCGCCCGGCACGCGCAGCACATAGGCATCCGTCGCCGTCGGGCCGTCCACCAGGCGTGCGCCGCTTTCCTGCAATATCCGTCGCAGCTCCTGTTCCGTGGTGTCCGGCTTGAACATCACGACTACGTTGCCGGCGGCATTGGCCGGCGTGCCCAGCGCGCGATACCACGCGGGGCCGGCATTGGGGCGCATGAGCAGGAGGGCGATGACGACGGCCTGGGCGGCCAACGTCCAGCGCGTCCAGGTCGATCCCGTGCCATACAGCCTGCGCCAGAATGCGGATGGCCCAGGTCGCGCCGGCGCATGCGCGGATGGACGCGGCGCCGTGACGAGGAATGGTTGCAGGCGCGCGAACGCACGCTCGGCATCCGGCAGCGCGCTGGGCGCAGGCTGCATGGCGCGCAGCTTGCGATGCAAGTCGGCGTCGATCCGGCATTGCGCGCATGTGCGCATATGCTCGCGCACCAATGCCATCTCGTCGGCGCAGAGCGCACCCGTTACGAACCAGGGCAGCAATTCCTGCGCGGCCTGATGGGACAGCGTATCGAGATGGACGACATGTCCATTCACTTCATTTCCTCCAATCGGTCGGCGAGCAGCGTCACCAGCCGGCGCCGCGCATGAAACATGCGGGTTTTGACCGTATTGACAGGGCAGTCCATGATGTCGGCGATTTCGGCGTACCCGAGATCGTGGAAGTAGGTCAGGCACACCACCGTGCGCTGTTCAAGCGTGAGCGAATCGAGCGCGCACTTGCACAGCGCCTGCAGCTCATGCCGGCGGACTTCGTTCTCCGGCTCGTGCGCACTCTCGTCCGGACAGGTTTCGAAGTCGCACTCGACCGGATCGTCCCGCAGCCGGATCGCCTTCAATGCCTTGCGGTAGCCGATGGCGAAGATCCAGGTTGACAGCTTGCAGCTTGCATCGAAGGTATGCGCTTTTTGCCACACCACCAGCATCGTGTCGTTCACGATTTCCTCGATCAGATGGGGCTGCCGCGTCATGCGATCGAGGAAGCGCGCCAGCTTCGGAAAGTAGCTGCGGTAAAGCGTTTCGAAAGCATCGAGATCCCCCATGGCGACCCGCTTGATGAGCCGCACTTCATCCGCGTCGCTGGTACGCGGGGCCACTCCGGGCTCCTTGGCCGTCCTTAACATCCAGGCGCCTCCGTCGTTCACGGTGAATGCACTGCCGGCAGCAAAAGGTTCAGATCGCCGGCAGTCGTCGCGGCTTTTCCGCGCGAGGAGTGTTGATCCACTTGAACCGCGCGGAGAGTGCGGGGGATTTACCGCGTAAGTTGCCGTATTGGCGCAAGCCGGCGTAAGAAGGTGCCGTACCCGGGACAGAGGGAGGCACGCCGATTCGCGTCCCGTGTCCTGCATTATGCGAAGCGTCCATTCACAGGGAGCTGCGTTATGTCAAAGCGCAAATCGCCTATCGTTTTTTCCCTGGCCGGCATTGCTGTGAGCCTGGGAATGTGGTTGGTCTCGGGCATTGCTCATGCGGTGCCCAGCTTTGCGCGCCAGACTCATTTGAATTGCATGACTTGCCATGTGAGCTGGCCGGAACTGACGCCGACCGGCAGGCAGTTCAAGCTGAATGGCTATACCCTGGGCGACCAGCTGAGCCTGCCGTTTGCCGGCATGCTGCAGCTGTCGCGCACGTCGACGCTCAGCGTCGATCCGAGAGACCCCGATAATTTTCAGAAGGACAGGGATATCACGTTGCAGCAGGCAAGCATTTTCATGGCGGGAAAATTTGCCGAGCATGCGGGCGCATTCTCGCAATGGTCCTACGATGGCATCGCACACCACAGCAGTATCGACAATGTCGATATCCGCTATGCCAATCGCATGGGAGAAAACGATAGAGAATTAATCTATGGCCTTACGCTGCACAACAATCCCATGGTGCAGGATGTCTACAACACGGGGCCGGCCTGGGGCTTTCCATTTGCTTCTTCTCCGGTGGCGGTTACGCCGAACGCGGCCACCGCCATCGAGAGCCTGGGACAGCAGGTGGCGGGGCTGGGTGTTTACGGGCTGTGGCGCAACACGCTGTACGGCGAGCTGAGCGCCTATCGCACGGCCGACGGCGCATTTTCCGTGCTGCGCGCAGGCACCGATACGGCAAGCGATGCCGCCCTCAGGGGATATAACCCGTACTGGCGTCTGGCGCTGCAGCACGAGTGGAAGGATGGCATGCATTCCGCCATGGTCGGCGCCTACGGATTGACGGTCGATCGCTATCCCGACAATACGATGCAGAGCGGACCCGTCGACCGCTTCGCGGATACCGGCATCGATGCGCAATACCAGTACCTCACCGACCGGCACCGCGTTTCGCTGCAGCTCAACTATATCCGCGAGAGGCAGCACTGGGATGGCACGCCGCAGAGCAATCCGGCCGATACCCTGCATACCTTCCGCGCCAAGGCGACGTATTACTACCAAAAGAAATACGGCATCACCCTCGGCTACTTTTCAACGGCCGGCGACTCGGACGAAATTCTTTACAACACCGGCAATCCGGTCACGGGCAGCGCCAGAGGCAGCCCGGATACATCGGGCTTCGTCTGGGAGCTGAACTACCTGCCCCGGCGGAATATCCGGTTCACCCTGCAATACACCGCCTACAACAAGTTCAACGGCGCCCGCACGAATTACGATGGGTTCGGCCGCAATGCCAGGGACAACAACACCTTGTTCCTGCTGGCGTGGCTCATGTTCTGACCAAGGAAACAATGCGATGGATAAGCTGCAGAAAGAACGCCGCCGGATGCTGGCGCGCGGCATGATCATGCTGGCGGGTATTCCAGTGCTGACGTTGAGCCATGCCGCACTTGCCGGCAAGGCGTCCAAGTCCGATTTTCATTATCAGGATCTTCCGAACGAAGGCAAGAGATGCATGGATTGTGCGGAATTCCTGCCTGCACAAGCGGCAAATTCCGCTGGTGCGTGCCGCATCGTCGACGGCGTAATCAGCCCGAATGGCTGGTGCATGGCGTTCACGAAAAAATGACGGATCGGATGCCGCGCACCGCTGCGATCGAGGCCGCAATGATCAAGGTAGTGGCGCCAAGGATGCTAAACCCTGGCAAGAGGTTTGATACATCCGAAATGGCCGGTGCGATTGAGCGACGCATGTGAACCGCCCGCCGGGGATGACGTATTCACCGTATGCTGCCGAACCCGCCGGCGCGACCGCGGCGGAAAGAAGCTGATTGGCAGGAACGCTGTTCTCGATATCAACCGTCAATCCTTGGAGAATCGGACATGGATACTCGTTGTCATCACCATGCTGTCCGCTACCTGTGCGCACTGGGCATGCTGGCTTGCATCATGGCGCCATCGGCGCAGGCCAATGGCAACCAGGGCGCCAGCGCTCAGGTAACCGGCAATTTTTATCAACAGCACAATCTGGTTTCCGACGGGTCCAATCCTGCGGATAACACGGATCCCAATCTGATCAACAGCTGGGGCATTGCCTTCAACCCGTTCGGACCGGTCTGGGTGGCCGATAACGGCACCGGCGTCAGCACGCTATACGACGGCAATGGCAAGCCGCAGCCGCTCGTGGTCCAGATCCCGGGGCCGGCCAATGCCAGCGGGCCGGGCACGCCGACCGGCATCGTGTTCAATGGCTCGACCGGCTTCGTGGTGTCGCAAGGCGGAGCATCGGGAGCAAGCAAGTTCATCTTCGCCACGGAAGATGGCGTCATCGCCGCCTGGGCGCCCAACGTCGATGCCACGCATGCGATTCGGATGATCGACAATTCGGTGGCTACCGCCGCCGTCTACAAGGGACTTGCGCTGAGCGCCGGCGGCAGCGGCAGCCTGCTGTACGCGGCCGACTTCCACAACAACCGGATCGATGTCTTCGACGGCAGCTTCAAGCCGGTGACGCTGCCGGCTGGGGCATTTTCCGACCCCAACCTGCCGGCCGGCTTTGCGCCGTTCGGGCTCCAGGCCATTGGCGGCGATATCTATGTCTCCTATGCCAAGCAGGACGCGGCAAAGCATGACGATGTGGCCGGCGTGGGCCTGGGCTTCATCGATGTGTACGATCCCAATGGCACGCTGCTGCGGCGCGTGGTATCGCAGGGCGCGCTCAATTCGCCATGGGGCATGACGCTGGCCCCGGCGGGCTTCGGCCAGTTCAGCGGCCGCCTGTTGGTCGGCAATTTCGGCGATGGCCTGATTCACGCCTATGACGCCGCCACCGGCGAGTTCGCAGGCACGCTGAAGGATGCCGGGAAACGGCCGATCCAGATCGATGGCCTGTGGGGACTGGCATTCGGCAATGGCTTTGCCAATCAGCCCGTCAATACGCTGTTTTTCGCCGCCGGGCCCGGCGATGAAAAGCAGGGGCTGTATGGCCGCATCGAGGTGGCGCCGGATGCCGGGCAGGACAGCGAACCGTGATGCGGAAAAAAGGGGCTGCGAATGAAGGTTCGCAGCCCCTTTCGTCATTTGGCGTCGCTAGCGATGCGCCGGCGGGTGCCGCTCTGGATTCCTGGCTTAATCGCGGATCTCCAGTGCGCGATTCAGGCTCAATGCGGCCAGCGAACCGACGGCCCCCGACAGCAGGTACAGGCCGACATAGGCCAGGCCGAAATGGGCCGACAGGCCGAGCGCGACCAGCGGCGCGAAACCGGCGCCGACCAGCCAGGCCAGGTCGGAGGTCAGGGCCGCGCCGGTGTAGCGGTATTTGCGCAGGAAGTTGGCGGTCACTGCGCCGGAAGCCTGGCCGTACGACAGGCCGAGCAGGCTAAAGCCGACCAGGATGAAAACGGTCTGGCCGAGGTCGCCGCCGTCCATGAGCATCGGCACCACGCCGCTGAACAGCGCGATCAGTGCGGCAAGGGTGCCCAGCGTGGTGCGGCGGCCGAAGCGGTCGGCGATCAGGCCGGAGGCGATCACGCCGGCCGCCGCCAGCGCCGCACCGATCATCTGGATCACCAGGAAGTCGCTGATCGAGCGCGACGAGTACAGGGTGATCCACGATAGCGGGAACACTGTCACGAGGTGGAACAGCGCATAGCTGGCCAGCGCCGCGAGCGCGCCGATCAGCACGTTGCGGCCCTGCGAGCGGACCATTTCAGCGGCGTTGGTCGGTTCCAGTTCGCGCTCGTCGAGCAGACGCGCGTATTCGTCGGTCGATACCAGGCGCAGGCGCGCAAACAGCGCGACGACGTTGATGGCGAACGCGACATAGAATGGATAGCGCCAGCCCCATTCTAGGAAGTCCGCGCCGGACAGCGCCGACAGCAGGAACCAGAACAGCCCGGCCGCGACGATGAAGCCGACCGGCGCGCCCAGTTGCCCCAGCATCGCGTACCAGCCGCGGCGGCGCTTCGGCGCGCTCAGCGCCAGCAGCGAGGGTAGGCCGTCCCATGAGCCACCCAGCGCGATGCCCTGGCCGATGCGCAGGATCGCCAGCAGCACGATCGATGCCGTTCCCAGGTGCGCATAGGTCGGCAAGAAGGCGATGCCGGCGGTGGATGCGCCCAGCAGCAGGAGCGCGAGCATCAGTTTCAGTTCGCGGCTGAAGCGGCGCTGGATCGCCATGAAGGCGACGGTGCCGAACGGTCTTGCAATAAATGCAAAAGAAAAGATCGTGAACGCATAGAGTGTTCCTTCCAGTCGCTGCTCGAATGGAAAGAACACGGAAGGGAACACCAGCACCGAGGCGATGGCGTAGACAAAGAAATCGAAATATTCGGAGGCACGGCCGATGACCACGCCGACGGCGATTTCGCCCGGCGCAATGTGCGAATGATCGGCTTTGTCCGCATCGCCGGAGGCCGAACGTAACTGGGCGGGAAGAGCCCCGCCATGCATGCTGGTACTGGACATTCATTGCTCCTCAAATTGGATATCGGCGGGTCTTTTTAGGCAGGGGAGGACAAAATGTCCTATCGCCAACGCCCACTCGTGAGGTTAGATTAGCATAATCTTGATCTACATCCTTTACTTTCCAGAATGCATCTGATAAACGCCCGTCGTCTGTTAGGCCTCTCGCCCATGGTGTTGTTGGCTGGCTGCGATACCGTCGTGATGAATCCATCCGGCGACATCGCTGCCCAGCAGGCCAATCTGGTCCTTGTGTCCACGCTGCTGATGTTGCTGATCATCGTGCCGGTGATCGCATTGATCGTGCTTTTCGCCTGGCGCTATCGAAAAAATAACACGGCGGCAAAATACGATCCCGAATGGGATCACTCCACCAAGCTGGAACTGGTCATCTGGGGCGCGCCGCTCCTGATCATCATCGCCCTGGGCTTGCTGACCTGGATCAGCACCCACCTGCTGGATCCGTACCGCCCGCTGCAACGCATCGACGCCAATCGCCCGATTCCCGCCGATACCAAGCCGCTGGAGGTGCAGGTGGTCGCGCTCGACTGGAAATGGCTTTTCATCTATCCGGAGCAGGGCATCGCGACGGTCAACGAACTGGCCACGCCGGTCGATGTGCCGGTGCGCTTCAAGATCACCGCGTCGAACGTGATGAACTCGTTCTACATCCCCGCGCTGGCCGGCCAGATCTACGCGATGCCGGGCATGGACACGACCCTGAACGCCGTGATCAACAAGCCGGGCGAGTACGAAGGCTTTTCGGCCAACTACAGCGGCGCAGGGTTTTCCCACATGCGCTTCAAGTACTACGGCATGAGTGCCGCCGACTTCGAGGGCTGGGTGCAGAAGACCAAGGCTGCCGGCGGCGAACTCAAGCGCGCCGACTACCTGGTGCTGGAAAAGCCCAGCGAGCGCGAACCGGTGCGCCGCTATGGCAAGGTCGAGGCCGACCTGTACCACGCGATCGTCAACCGCTGCGTCGCGCCCGGTGCGACCTGCACGGACCAGATGATGGCCGCCGACAGCAAGCGCGTCAAAGCCGCCATCGCGCGTAAGGATGAAATGTGCGAAATCGCACAGAGCGGCGCCGAATCGTCCGCCGCTTCCAATACCTTCGCCCCGATTTCCAAAATCCATAAAGAGTAACGATGCAAGACCACATTGATCTGACGAAGCTCATCTTCGGCCGGCTGAGCTGGGATGCGATTCCATATCACGAACCGATCCTGATCGGCACCTTCCTCATGGTCGCCGTCGGCGGCCTGGCCGTCTTCGGCGCGCTGACGTATTTCCGCCTGTGGGGCACGCTGTGGCGCGACTGGATCACCAGCATCGACCACAAGAAGATCGGCATCATGTACATGATCCTGGGCCTGGTGATGCTGCTGCGCGGCTTTGCCGATGCGCTCATGATGCGCGCGCAGCAGGCGGTCGCCTTCGGCGACACGGCCGGCTTTTTGCCGCCGCATCACTACGACCAGATCTTCACCGCCCACGGCGTGATCATGATCTTCTTCGTCGCGATGCCGTTCGTGACCGGCCTGATGAACTACGTGGTGCCGCTGCAGATCGGCGCGCGCGACGTGGCCTTCCCGTTCCTGAACAACTTCAGCTTCTGGATGACCACGTCGGGCGCCGTGCTGGTGATGGCGTCGCTGTTCGTCGGCGAATTCGCGCGCACCGGCTGGCTCGCCTATCCGCCGCTGTCCGGCATCCTGTACAGCCCGGATGTCGGCGTCGATTACTACATCTGGGCCTTGCAGATCGCGGGCGTGGGCACCTTGCTGTCAGGTGTCAACCTGATCGCGACCATCGTCAAGATGCGCGCGCCCGGCATGAGCCTGATGAAGATGCCGGTATTCACCTGGACCGCGCTGTGCACCAACGTGCTGATCGTCGTCACCTTCCCGGTGCTGACCGCGGTGCTGGCGATGCTGTCGGTGGATCGCATGTTCGGCCTGAACTTCTTCACGAACGACCTGGGCGGCAACTCCATGCTGTACGTGAACCTGATCTGGATCTGGGGCCACCCGGAGGTCTACATCCTGGTGCTGCCGGTGTTCGGCATCTTCTCGGAAGTGGTTCCAACCTTCACCGGCAAGCGCCTGTTCGGCTACACCTCGATGGTGTATGCGACCGCGGTGATCACGATCCTGTCCTACCTCGTCTGGCTGCACCATTTCTTCACGATGGGCTCGGGCGCGAGCGTGAACTCGTTCTTCGGCATCACGACGATGATCATCTCGATCCCGACCGGCGCGAAGATCTTCAACTGGCTGTTTACCATGTACCGGGGCCGCATCCGCTTCGAGCTGCCGATGATGTGGACCATCGCCTTCATGATCACCTTCGTGATCGGTGGTATGACGGGCGTGCTGCTGGCGGTGCCGCCGGCAGACTTCGTGCTGCATAACAGCCTGTTTCTGATCGCGCACTTCCATAACGTGATCATCGGCGGTGTGGTGTTCGGCATCTTTGCCGCGATTAACTACTGGTTCCCGAAAGCCTTCGGCTACAAGCTCGACGTATTCTGGGGCAAGTGCTCGTTCTGGTTCTGGGTGGTCGGCTTCTACCTCGCCTTCATGCCGCTGTACGTGCTCGGCCTGATGGGCGTGACTCGCCGCATGAGCCATTTCGACGATCCGTCGCTGCAGATCTGGTTCCAGATCGCCGCACTGGGTGCCGTGCTGATCGCGCTCGGCATCGGTTCGATGCTGGTGCAGTTCTACGTCAGCTTCAAGCGCCGTGACGAATTGCGCGATGTCACGGGCGACCCATGGAACGGCCGCACGCTGGAATGGTCTACCTCTTCGCCGCCGCCGGACTACAACTTCGCGTTCACCCCGCGCGTCTTCGAGAAGGACGCCTGGACCGACATGAAGAAGCACGGCTATGCCCGTCCGCTGCAGGGCTTCGTCCCGATCCACATGCCGAAGAATACGGCAGCCGGATTCGTGATCGCAGCGCTCAGCACGGTGATGGGCTTCGCGCTGATCTGGCAGATGTGGCTGGTGGCTGGCCTTGCCTTCGCCGCAACGTTGACGGCAACCATCATCCACACCTTCAATTACAAACGCGACTACCACATCCCGGCGGACGAGGTCGTCCGTACCGAGAATGCTCGCACCCGCATGTTGGAAAGCTATGTCTGAGATCACTGCAAACTCCATGGGCGCCGTGAGCGCCGACGCGAGCTCGCGCTTTTACGTGCGCGAGCATCATCCGGAAAACGGCACCCTGCTCGGTTTCTGGATCTACCTGATGAGCGACTGCCTGATCTTTGCGTGTCTGTTCGCCGCCTATGCGGTGCTGGGGCGCAGCTACGCGGGCGGCCCGACCGCCGCCGAACTGTTCGACCTGCCGCTGGTGGCGACCAATACGGCCTTGCTGCTGCTGTCGTCGATCACCTACGGTTTCGCGATGCTCGAATCGCAGCGCAAGCGACTGGGCAGCGCGCTGCTGTGGCTGGGCATCACCGGCCTGTTCGGCCTCGGCTTCCTCGGCTTGGAACTAACTGAGTTCGCGCACCTGATCCATGAAGGCGCCGGCCCGCAGCGCAGCGCGTTCCTGACCGCGTTCTTCTGCCTGGTCGGCACGCACGGCCTGCACGTGAGCTTCGGCATCGTCTGGCTGGTGACATTGATGTTCCAGTTGAACCGTCACGGCCTCATTCCCGAAAACCGCCGCCGCCTGATGTGCCTGTCGATGTTCTGGCACTTCCTGGACGTGATCTGGATCGGCGTCTTCACCTTTGTCTACCTGATGGGAGTCCTGCCATGAGCGAACATCACACGCACGACCATGGTCATCATGATGACCACGCCGACCACGGCAGCCTGAAAAGTTATGCGATCGGCTTCGTGCTGTCGGTGATCCTGACGGCGATCCCGTTCTGGCTGGTGATGGGCAAGGTGATCGACAAGTCGAGCACCACCGCGATGGTCATCCTCGGCTTTGCCGCGGTGCAGATCGTGGTCCACATGATCTACTTCCTGCACATGAACACCAAGTCCGAAGGCGGCTGGAACATGCTGGCGCTGATCTTCACCGTGGTGCTGGTGGTGATCGTGCTGTCCGGCTCGATCTGGGTGATGTACCACCTGAACCACAACATGATGCCGGGCATGGCGCCCGGGACCACGCACCAAATGCACGACATGCCATGATGGATGGTTCAGGGCAAGGGCGCGGCGCGGCTTCGCAGGAAGCCGCGCCGCGCCCGCGCTCTTTTGCAACGCTGCTGGTGCTTGCCGTGTGCGCGGCGCTGGCATGCGCCGGTTTCACGGCGCTCGGCACCTGGCAGTTGCAGCGTCTGCAATGGAAGCTGGCGCTGATCGAGCGCGTCGAGCAGCGCGTGCACGCAGCGCCCGTCGCGGCGCCCGGCCCCGAGCGCTGGCCGCATATCAGCGCCGAGTCCGACGAGTATCGCCATGTGCGGCTCAGCGGCACGTTCATGGATGGAAAATCGGCCCTGGTCCAGGCCGCCACCGAGCTGGGCAGCGGCTACTGGCTGCTCACGCCGCTGCGCGTTGCCGATGGCGACGGCGCCATCGTGCTGGTCAATCGCGGCTTCATCCCTTCCGAGGCCGCCGGCGGCGTGCGCCAGGCAATCCATGACCGGCCGATCAGCCAGGAACAAGCCACCACCGTTACCGGGTTGCTGCGCCTGAGCGAGCCCGGCGGAGCTTTTCTGCGGCACAATGATTCCGTTGCCGAGCGCTGGTATTCGCGCGACGTGCAGGCGATTGCCGCCGCGCGCGGCCTGCGCCGGGTTGCGCCATACTTCATCGATGCGGACGCCGAGCCGGCGCGCGCGGATGCAAGGCTGGGTGGAATCGCCCCGGTCGGCGGCCTGACGGTCGTATCCTTCCACAACAGCCACTTGGTCTACGCGCTGACTTGGTATGCTCTCGCCTTGATGGCGGCGGCCGCCGGCTTGTGGATCTGGCGCGAGGAGCGCCGGCTGCGCCGCGCAGGGTGAGGGAATCGATGTGGCGGAAATGACAGGCAAGACTGGAACAGCAGTGAACCGGACCGGGGCAAGGGAAAAATCGGCGGCCGCCGCGCGCGTCGAAAAGGTCGCCGGCCACAACAACATGCTGCAGTTGATCCAGCTGCGCTGGATCGCCGTGGTCGGGCAGGTCACGACCATCTCCATCGTCG
Organism: Noviherbaspirillum sp. UKPF54; assembly: GCF_007874125.1. Lineage (NCBI taxonomy): Bacteria > Pseudomonadati > Pseudomonadota > Betaproteobacteria > Burkholderiales > Oxalobacteraceae > Noviherbaspirillum > Noviherbaspirillum sp. UKPF54. The sequence goes on from NZ_CP040128.1 coordinate 154,281, forward strand.
CCGGCCTGCTCGGCATTCACTTGCCGCTGCCGCAGATGCTCGCGGTGCTGTCCTGCCTGATCGCGTTCAACATCGCCAGCCACCTGCGCTGGCAGGAACGCCGCGTCGTCTCCAACGGAGAACTGTTTTTCGCGCTGCTGGTCGACGTGGGCAGCCTGACGGCGCAGCTGTATTTCAGCGGCGGCACCACCAATCCGTTTGCTTTTCTCTATCTGCTGCAAGTGATTCTGAGCGCGGTGTTGCTGGAAGCCTGGTCGACCTGGACCATCGTTGTCATTACCGGCATGTGCCTGGCCGGGCTGTCGCTGTTTTCCACGCCGCTGGCGTTGCCGATCCAGCCGGGCCGCAGCTTCCCCTCGCTGTATGTGGAAGGCATGCTGATCTGCTTTGTCCTCATCGCATCGCTGCTGGTGGTGTTCATCACGCGCATCACGCGCAACCTGCGCGCCAGCGCCGAAAAAGTGGCCGGCCTGCGCCAGCGCGCGGCCGAGGAAGAGCATATCGTGCGCATGGGCTTGCTGGCGTCCGGCGCGGCGCACGAGCTCGGCACGCCGCTGGCCACGCTGTCGGTGATCCTCGGCGACTGGCGGCGCATGCCGGAATTCAGCAGGAATCCCGATCTGCTGGAAGAAATTACCGAAATGCAGGCTCAATTGAAGCGCTGCAAGACTATCGTCAGCGGCATCCTGCTGTCGGCAGGCGAAGCGCGCGGCGAATCGTCGGCCAGGACCACCATCGGCACTTTCCTGAACGATCTGGTCAAAGAATGGTGCGCCAGCCGGCCGGTCGCGGCCTTCGGCTACGAAAACCGCATCCAGCCGGACATCCCGGTGGTGTTCGACACCGCGCTCAAGCAAATGATCGTCAACGTGCTCGATAATGCCTTCGAGGCCTCGCCGCAATGGGTCAGCCTGGAGGCTGCGCGCGAGGGCGATGCTTTGAAGTTGCTGATCACCGATGCCGGCCCCGGATTTGCGCCCGAGATGCTGACGCAGTTCGGCAAGCCTTACCAGTCGAGCAAGGGACGCCCGGGCGGCGGATTGGGGCTGTTCCTGGTAGTGAATGTCGCACGCAAGCTGGGCGGCGCGGTCAGCGCGCGCAACCGCGCCGAAGGCGGCGCCGCAGTTCTGCTGACACTGCCGCTGGCATCGATTTCGCTGGAGGAGGGGCCGGGAAATGGCGTCTGAGCGCCTGCTGTTGATCGTGGAAGACGATGCCGCGTTTGCGCGCACGCTCGGCCGCTCGTTCGAGCGCCGCGGCTACCAGGTGCTGCACGCGGCGAACGTCGACGGGGTCGCGGCATTGCTGCAGCAGCATACGCCGTCGCACGCGGTGGTCGACCTCAAGCTGGGCGACAATTCGTCCGGCCTGGCCGGCGTGCAAATGCTGCACCGGCATGCTCCGGACATGCTGATCGTGGTCTTGACTGGCTTTGCCAGCATCAACACCGCCGTCGAGGCGATCAAGCTCGGCGCCTGCCAGTATCTGGCCAAGCCGTCCAACACCGATGATATCGAGGCGGCGTTCGGCCATGTCGCCGGCAACACGGACATCGAGCTGACCAACCGCTCGACCTCGATCAAGACGCTCGAATGGGAGCGCATCCATGAAGTGCTGGCGGAAACCGGCTTCAATATTTCCGAGACGGCGCGCCGCCTTGGCATGCACCGCCGCACGCTGGCGCGCAAGCTGGAGAAGCAGCGGGTCAAATAGCGATGCTCAAGCGCGCACGCCGCGAGCGTCACATCACCTTCTCGTACACGTCCGAAATCTGCGCGCCGTCCCACTGGTAGAGCATCTGGCTCGCATGCCGGCAATTGGACAATGCGCCAGTCCTGAAAGCGGCCACGCATTCGCCGCCTTCCAGACGCACGCTGCGGTAACTCACGCCGTTCGAGCCTTCCGTTCTCAGCTGGCGCGCCAGTTCCTGCGACGCCGCATAAGATGCGTGGTGGTAGACCGGATCGTCCTTGGGCATGCCGCGCAAGTCGTGCAGCGGCCCCGACACCTCGACGTGGTACATCCGCATCTGCAGCTGGATCGGCGCCTCGCTGGTCGCCGCCAGAAAGCGCGCCTGGTGGTAGCGGGTTTCGGCCACCGCTGTGCGCTTGTCCCTGGCCGCATAAAACACGCCGAAGCTGCCGTCGGAAAAGCGGCTGCCGGCCGGATTCAGGTGCGTGAAGGCCGCCATGATCGGGCCGCAGCCTGGCCCGTACAGGCGCTCCGCGCGCGGCACCAGTTCGATGGCGCCCACTTCGTCGCGGATGCGGTCGTTGGTCATCGCTTCGAGCGCATACAAGGCGTCGAAATCGTCCGGCGAGGCGACCCGGTCGAACAGGTTAATCGCGGGGAAGCGCGTCGGGACGATGCGGCAGGCCGGATGCCAGTCGACCTGCGCCAGCGGGAACGTCTTCGGCGACGTCACGCCCAGCCGCCGCGCATTGCATCGAGATACTGGCGCACGACGAACAGGTCCGCTACATTCCCCGACAACATGCGGTCCAGCGCGCTTTTGCCGCCGAACGGCGTGGCCGTATTCGGCTTCCTGATCCAGCTGTCGGCGGCCTTTTCATCCGGCAAGAGAATCTGCAAGGCCTTGTAGATGCCAAGAAGATAGGAAATGCGTTCCAGCGTGTCGCGCCCAAGATGGGCCGCGTCCGGCTGCTTTTTCCATTTGTAGAAGGTCGAGCGCGGCGGGCTGCCCAGCAGGACCAGCTGTTCCTCGGTATCCAGGCCCCACAGGCGAGCGATATTGCCGAATGCGCGTACCGCCGCAGTCGACATCGCTTGCGCCGTGACTGGTGCTTGTGCGTTTTCGGCAAGCATTCCCATCTATGTCCTCGCTTTGCTTCCTGATTGTAAATACTTTAGTCTATATATGGACATTAATCAATTGAATTTCTATTTATGGACTTTATTTACACAATTTCGCAATGATCGCAGGGAATTTTCGGAAATTGGCGGCTTTTGAGGCATTGTCCGGCGCTTGCCTGCAATCTTTGCCTATCGCCACTGTCACAGGATAGGCGCGCCGTGCGAAGCGCCCCACAGTCGTTCACGGCCCACTGGCCCGACGGATCATGAACGGTGCTTCCGTGCAGGCGTATAATGAAAGGTTGTTTTACGTAACGATGCTGCGGTCGACTACCGTCACGTTGCGTGGAATCTGTAACCGAATAGGCGGCGTTTTTCGGCACAGTTCATTGACGTCGCGCTTAACGTAGCCTGGCAGCAGGCTTATTGAAATCACCTATGTCCCACACCCCGTTAGCAACCCCGCAAACCGGCGCACCGGCTGTCCGCTTCGAAGACTTCGGACTGTCCGCCGACATTTTGCGCGCGCTCGCCGACCAAGGTTATGTACATCCGACGCCGATCCAGGCCGAGGCGATCCCCGTTGTCCTGCAAGGCCGCGACGTCATGGGCGCGGCGCAGACCGGCACCGGAAAAACGGCCGGTTTCTCCTTGCCCATCATCCAGTTGCTGCTCGCGCATGCGAATGCCAGCGCGTCGCCCGCGCGCCATCCGGTGCGCGCGCTGATCCTGACGCCGACGCGGGAACTGGCCGACCAGGTGGCCGACAACGTCAAGGCGTATTCGCGCCATACGCCGCTGCGCTCCGTCGTGGTGTTCGGCGGCGTCGATATGGCGCCGCAGACCGCTGCCTTGCGCGCCGGCGTCGAGATCGTGATCGCCACGCCGGGACGCCTGCTCGACCATGTGCAGCAAAAGACCGTGAACCTGTCGCAGACCCAGATCCTGGTGATGGACGAAGCCGACCGCATGCTCGACATGGGCTTCTTGCCCGACCTGCAGCGCATCATCAACCTGCTGCCGAAAGAGCGCCAGAACCTGATGTTTTCCGCGACCTTCTCGCCGGAGATCAAGAAGCTGGCGAACAGCTTCCTGAAGAACCCGGTGACGATCGAAGTGGCGCGCTCCAACGCTACCGCCGACAACGTCACGCAGGTGCTGTACAAGGTCGACGAGGAAGCCAAGCGCGACGCGGTGGCGCACATCATCCGCGAGCGCGGCCTGAAGCAGGTGATCGTTTTTTCTAATACCAAGATCGGCGCATCGCGCCTGTCGCGCCATCTGGAAAAGGAAGGCGTCAAGGCGGCGGCGATCCATGGCGACAAGACCCAGGGCGAACGGATGGCCGCGCTCGAAGCCTTCAAGCAGGGCGGCATCGAAGTGCTGGTCGCCACCGACGTGGCCGCGCGCGGCCTGGATATCGCCGAACTGCCGTGCGTGATCAATTTCGACTTGCCGTACAACGCCGAGGACTACGTGCACCGCATTGGACGTACCGGCCGCGCCGGCGCTTCCGGCGACGCGATCTCGCTGTTTACCGACAAGGATGCGCGGCAGCTCGCCGACATCGAAAAGCTGATCAAGCACACCATCTCGCGCCTGCAGCTGACCGGTTTCGTGCCTCCGCGTTCGGCCGACCGCCGCGTGCGTCATGAAGACAGCGAAGAGCGCCAGGAGCGCCACGGCGCGGCGCGTTCCTCGTACGGACGCAGCAACTATGCGCCGCGCAAGGAAAAGGTCGACCCCTGGTTCCTCAAGCCGTACGAGCCGGCGCCGCAAAGCGAGCCGAAGGAAGAGGGTAAGGCGGCTCAACCCGGCGCGGCCAAGCAGAAGGCCAAGGTGGCGGCGCTGCTGGGCGGGATGCCGAAGCGGTAAGCCGCGAATCCGAAGAGAGGTTTTCCCTCTCTCTCGGGCGGGAAAGGGGCGTCACTTGAACCGCCGCGCCCACCCCGCGACCGCCTCGCGCCAGAATTCCTCCAGCGAGCGCACCCCTTCAACCGGCAATTGCAGGAAGCGCGCCGCCGCAATCAACTCCTCCAGCGGCTTCTTCCAATCCAGCGCCAGCGCGCCGGTCTGCTTCGACAGCTTTTCTCCCTGGGCATTGGTCACGACCGGCACGTGCAGGTAGCGCGGCGTCGGCACGCCAAGCAGGCGCTGCAGGTAAATCTGGCGCGGCGTCGAATCCAGCAAATCCGCGCCGCGCACCACGTCGGTAACACCCTGATCCGCGTCGTCGACCACCACGGCCAGCTGATATGCCCAGAAGCCGTCGGCGCGCTTGAGCACGAAATCACCGACTTCGCTCGCCAGGTTTTGTTCCACCGTTCCCATCCAGCGATCTTCGAATGCCACACGGGCATCGGCATGTTCCGGAACGCGCAACCGCCAGGCGCGTGCCGTTTTTCCCGCAGCCAGTCCCAGCCGGCAGGTGCCGGGATATACGGCCGCGCCGTCGCTGGCGATGCCGATGCGGGAGTCGGCGATTTCGCGTCGGGTGCAGCCGCACGCATACGCATGCGAGCCCAGGCGCGCGAACGCCGCTTCGTACAAGGCCTTGCGCCGGCTTTGCCAAACCACTTCGCCGTCCCACCGCATCCCGAATGCGCCAAGGCACTGCAGGATGGCCTCGGCCGCGCCCGGCACGGTGCGCGCCTCGTCGACATCCTCGATGCGCACCAGCCATTGACCGTCATGCGCCCTGGCGTCGAGATAGCTGGCCAGGGCCGCGACCAGCGATCCACGGTGCAAGGGGCCCGAAGGCGAGGGCGCGAAGCGGCCGATATACGATGGATTCATGTCGTTCCAGGAAATCTTGATAGCCTTGTCCAAAATCAGGCCCGATGCAGGCGGGCTGAAAACTCTATGCAGTTGTTCAAGTCGAAACCGTTGAATTTACCTGAAGGGCGAACAATGGTCGAGGTACGCAAGAGCGAAGCGCGAGGGCACGCCAATCACGGCTGGTTCGATTCCTGGCACAGTTTTTCCTTCGCCGATTACTATGATCCCCAGCACATGGGGTTCGGCGCGCTGCGCGTGATCAATGAGGACCGCGTCGCGCCCGGCGCCGGTTTCGGCGCGCACGGGCATCGCAACATGGAAATCATCAGTTATGTGCTCGACGGCGAACTGGCGCACCAGGACAACATGGGCAACGGCAGCGTGATCCGGCCGGGGGACGTGCAGCGCATGAGCGCGGGAACCGGCGTCATGCATTCGGAATACAACCATGCGCAGGACTGCAGCACGCATTTCCTGCAGATATGGATCGAACCCGCCACGTTCGGCCTTGCGCCCGGCTACGAGGAAAAGCGCTTCGACGAGGCGCAAAAACGCGGCCGCCTGTGTCTGATCGCGAGCCGCGACGGGCAGGATGGCACGGTCGTCGTGCACCAGGATATGAAGCTGTATGCCGGCCTGTTCGGCGATGGCGAGCATGCGGAATTGCCGGTTGCGCCTGGGCGCCGCGCCTACTTGCATGTGGCGCGCGGGGAGATCGTCGCCAATGGCGTTGCCCTGAAGGCGGGCGACGCGCTCAAGCTGGTCGACGAGCCGCGGGTTGTGTTGGCCGAGGGGCGGGAGGCAGAGGTGTTGCTGTTCGATCTGGCGTAATTTGCCGTGATTTGCCGGCTCAGGTCGTGGCCGGTTGCGGCGCGGCTTCTTTCCTGCAATGCGGACAAGACTTGCCTGGAATGTAATACGGCGACAACTGCTCGTGCGGCGTCACCACTGCCCGGCAGGCAAAGCATTGCTTGGTGTCCGTCGCCTCCAGTTTCGGATTGAGCGCCGTGCGGTAATCGAACACGAAGCAGTCGCCCGTGTAATGCGCGCCGCCGACTTCCTCGAAATATTTCAGGATGCCGCCTTCCAGCTGATACACGCTGTCGAATCCGACGTTCTGTATGTGGATCGCCGCCTTCTCGCAGCGGATGCCGCCGGTGCAAAAGGTGACGACGGTCTTGCCGTTGAAATCGTCCTTGTGCCGTGCGACGACTTCGGGGAACTCGCTGAATTTCTCGATGCGATAGTCGACGGTGTTGTCGAAGGTGCCGACATCGACTTCGAACGCGTTGCGGGTGTCGAGCATCACCACCGGCTTGCCGGCGTCGTCATGGCCGCGGTCGAGCCAGCGCTTCAAGGTTTGCGCATCCACCGCAGGGGCGCGGCCTTCCTCCGGCTTGATCAGCGGATTTTTCATCGTGATGATTTCGCGCTTGAGCTTGACCAGCATCTTGGTAAACGGCTGGCGGTCGGAGTGGCTTTCCTTGACTTCCAGGTCGGCGAAGCGGGAATCGGCGCGCAGCCACGCGAGAAAGGCGTCGATCGATTCGCGCAATCCGGCAAGGAACAGGTTGATCCCTTCCGGGCTGAGCAGGATGGTGCCTTTCAGGCCCAGTTCTTCGCACCGGGCGAGGAATTGCGGACGTTTTTCGACGGTGTCGTCGAAGGTGATGAATTTGTAGGCGGCAATGTTGACGTAAATAGGGCTGGGCTGCATCGGAAAATGAAGATAAGTCTTTGATTTGAAGCCATTATAAACATGTATCGGCAATGCTATTTCATTCGTTTCCGGGTGTTGCAATTCATCCGGTCGGGGTTGCTGCAATTGCTCAGCGGAAGTGAGGTGCCGAGGTAAAATAGCGCGATGACCACACCGCAATTCATCCATCTTCGCCTCCATTCCGAATACTCGATCGTCGACGGCCTCGTGCGCATCGACGATGTTGTCAAAGCCGCAGCAAAAGACAGCCAGCCGGCGCTCGCGATCTCCGATCTGGCCAATCTGTTTGGCATGGTCAAGTTCTACAAGGCTGCGCGCGGCAAGGGCGTCAAGCCGGTCGCCGGCTGTGACGTCTGGATCACCAACGATGCCGACCGCGACAAGCCGTCGCGTCTTTTGTTGCTGGTAAAGAATCGCACCGGCTATTTGCAATTGTGTGAATTGCTGAGCAAGGCCTGGCTGACCAACGTGCATCGCGGACGCGCGGAGATCCGGACCGAGTGGCTGGAAAACGGCGCGTCCAGCGAATTGATCGCGCTATCGGGCGCGCATTCCGGAGATGTCGGGATGGCGATCGACAACGGCAACATCGCGGTGGCCGAGCGCTGCGCCGAGCGCTGGTCGGACATTTTTCCGAATCGCTTCTACGTCGAGATCCAGCGCTACGGCCAGCCCAACATGGACAACCATGTGCGGCAAGCGGTGGCGCTGGCGTCGCGCCTGAAGCTGCCGGTGGTGGCGACCCATCCGATCCAGTTCCTGACGCCGGAGGAATTCATCGCGCACGAGGCGCGCACCTGTATCGCGGAGGGCGAAATCCTCGCCAACCAGCGCCGCGTCAAGCGCTTCAACGAGCAGCAGTGCTTCAAGACCCAGGCCGAGATGGCCGAGCTGTTCGCCGACCTGCCGGCGGCGCTGCAAAACTCGATCGAGATCGCCAAGCGCTGCAACCTGCAGCTCGAACTAGGCAAGCCGAAGCTGCCGCTGTTTCCGACGCCGGACGGCATGTCGCTCGACGATTTCCTGGTGCAGCAGACCAAGATCGGGCTGGAAGAGCGTCTGGTCCAATTGTTCCCCGACGAGGCTAAGCGCGAAGCGAACCGCGCGCGCTACGAGGAGCGCCTGAAGTTCGAGAACGACACCATCATCAAGATGAAGTTTCCCGGCTACTTCCTGATCGTGGCGGACTTCATCCAGTGGGGCAAGAACAACGGTGTGCCGGTCGGACCGGGCCGCGGCTCCGGCGCAGGTTCGCTGGTGGCGTACGCGCTGAAGATCACCGACCTCGATCCGCTCGCCTACAACCTGCTGTTCGAGCGTTTCCTGAATCCTGAACGCGTATCGATGCCTGACTTCGATATCGACTTTTGCCAGGAAAACCGCGACCGCGTGATCCAGTACGTGAAGGACCGCTACGGGCGCGACGCGGTGTCGCAGATCGCGACCTTCGGCACCATGGCTGCGAAGGGCGCGGTGCGCGACGTGGGCCGCGTGCTCGACATGGGCTACAACTTCTGCGACGGTATCTCGAAACTGATCCCGTTCAAGCCGGGCAAGCTGGTGACCATTGCCGACGCGATCGAGGAAGAGCCGCTGCTGAAGGAGCGCATGGAAAAGGAAGAGGAGGTCAAGCAGATCCTCGACTTGGCCCAGCAGGTCGAAGGCATCACGCGCTCAATCGGCATGCACGCCGGCGGCGTGCTGATCGCGCCCGGCAAGCTGACCGATTTCTGTCCGCTCTACACGCAGGGCGGCGACGCCGGCGTGGTGTCGCAGTACGACAAGGACGATGTGGAAGCGGTGGGTCTCGTGAAGTTCGACTTCCTGGGCCTGACCACGCTGACTATCCTCGACCGGGCGGTGAACTACATCAAGATGCTCGACCCGTCGATGGCGGACTTCGATCTGGCCAAGCTGCCGCTGAACGACAGGGCATCCTACGAGCTGCTCACCAAGGCCAAAACGGTCGCCGTGTTCCAGCTTGAAAGCCGCGGCATGCAGGGCATGCTCAAAGACGCGCGTCCCGACCGTTTCGAAGACATTATCGCGCTGGTGGCGTTGTACCGTCCGGGCCCGATGGACCTGATTCCGGATTTCTGCAAGCGTAAGCACGGCGAGAAGTTCGACTATCCCGATCCGCGTACCGAGGGCATCCTGTCCGAAACCTACGGCATCATGGTGTATCAGGAGCAGGTGATGCAGATGGCGCAGGTGATCGGCGGCTACTCGCTCGGCGGCGCAGACTTGCTGCGCCGCGCGATGGGCAAGAAGAAGGCGGAAGAAATGGCCGAACATCGCCAGATCTTCCGCGAAGGCGCGGCCAAGAACGGGCTGACGCAGGAGAAGGCCGACGAGATCTTCGACTTGATGGAGAAGTTCGCGGGCTACGGCTTCAACAAGTCGCACGCCGCCGCCTATGCATTGCTGTCGTATCACACCGCCTACCTGAAGGCGCATCATCCCGCCGCGTTCATGGCAGCCAACATGTCGCTGGCCATGGATGACACCGACAAGATCAAGATCCTCGTCGAGGACTCGATCGATATCTGCAAATTGCAGATTCTGCCGCCGGATATCAACCTGTCGCACTACCGCTTCATGCCGGTGGGCGAGCCGGGCAAGAAGGCCACGCAGATCCGCTACGGCCTGGGTGCCGTCAAGGGCAGCGGGCAGAATGCGATCGAGGCGATCATTGCCGCCCGCGAGACCGGCGGGCCGTTTACGGACCTGTTCGACTTCGTCAAGCGCGTCGACAAGCGCCAGATCAACCGCCGCACGATCGAGGCGCTGATCCGTGCCGGCGCGATGGACTGCTTCAAGGTCGATCGCGGCATCCTGCTGGCGTCGGTCAACTTCGCGATGGAGTGCGCGGAACAGGCGCATGCGTCGGCCAACCAGGTCAGCCTGTTCGGCGGCGACGCCAGCGACCTGGAAACGCCGCCGGAATACCTGAAGGTGCCGCCTTGGAGCGACAAGCAGCGCCTGACCGAAGAAAAGACCGCGCTCGGCTTTTACCTGTCCGGCCACCTCTTCAATTCGTATGCGGACGAGGTGCGCAAGTTCGTCAAGACCAAGCTGGCAAACCTGGAGCCGTCGCGCGACGCGCGCCTGATGGCGGGGATCATCACCGCCGTGCGGGTGCAGATGACCCAGCGCGGCAAGATGGTGGTGGTGACGCTGGACGATAATACCGCCACGGTCGACGTGACGGTGTTCAACGAGCTGTACGATCCGAACCGGCATCTCTTCAAGGAAGACGAATTCCTCGCGGTGCAGGGCAAGGTCTCGGAGGACCGCTTTTCCGGTGGCCTGCGCGTGAGCGCCGAGAAGGTGATGGATATCGCGATGGCGCGCGTGGCGTTCGGCAAGCAGTTCGCGTTTTCGCTGGAGGCGCGCCTCGACGCGCTGCAGATGAAGAATGTGCTCGCCCCCTATCGTTCGGAGACCGGCTTGCCGCTCACGATGCGCTACCTGCAGCAGGGCGTCGGCTATTGCGAAATCCGGCTCGCGGACGACTGGCGGGTGGCGCCGGCCGACGGCTTGAAGCAGACGCTGGCCGAGAAGCTGGGCGTGCAGGGGGCGATGGTGGAGTATTGAGCGGCACGGACAGACCTTGCCGGCGTCGATCAATTGCCGAATAAATATTTCGCAGGGGAATCCATCCTCGATCTGATGGAACCACTCCTGCATATTTTCTTGGAACCGGCTCTATGGTTTCCAAATAATACTAAGAGTGTCTCGAATAGTTAAAGATGTAACCATTCTTATCATCTGTCAGCTTTGTCGTTCTGTAACCGTTCTAACCATACACGTAGACGCATCGTGTTTCGTTTTTCACTCAAGAAAGGGTACTGAAATGAAGAAACTGATTGCAATGCTGATCGCCGGCGTTTTCGCTTCCTCCGCATTTGCGGCAAGCACCACCGCGGCGGCGCATGACGACAAGGCATCCACCGCAACCGTGACGGACAAGGCCGACAGCAAGGAACAAAAGGCCGAAGCGAAGGCTGAAAAGAAGGCTGCGAAAGCCGACAAGAAAGCCGCCAAGGCAGAAGCGAAAGCCAGCAAGAAGAAGGTGAAGGCCGAGTCCGAAGCCAGCAAGGAAAAGGCTGAAGCGAATGCCGACAAGGCGGCAGCCGCAGCGGATGCCAAGGCAGACAAAGCTGAAGCGAAGGCGGATAAGGCGAAGAAGTAAGTTTTAACATTCCGGGAATATGAAAATAGGGCAGGCCAAACCTGCCCTATTTTCATTTCAGATCATGTGTGCACATGCGCCACTTGCGTTGTTCGCCAGTCTCGATGCGCAGGAGTAGTGCGTTCGCCCGAAGAATCTCATTGAGAGACGTCAACATAAGCGCGGTAAAATAGGCGGCTATTTCACGCATTTGTCCGAACTGATACGCGTGGGATGACAAAACGATAGTATTTCCCGGAATGGGGCGGCCTCGCATGACTCCGCCCAGCTCAAGCATGAAAATATCACCCTACTTCAAACGACTGGGCCAGATGCATCGGCCCTACATGAATCGTCTTGCGCTCGCTTTCCTCGGGATGATCGTCACCGCGGCGACTGAACCGGTTGTTCCCTACATATTCCAGACCCTGCTGGATAAGGGCTTTACCGGAAAAGCCAATTTCTCGTACTGGCTGGTGCCGCTTGCCGTGGTCGGCATCTTTGTCGTTCGCGGCAGTTCGACTTTTCTCAGTACCTATATGATGACTTGGGTGTCGTCGCGCCTGTTGAACGAATTGCGGCGCCAGATGTTCAGCCGGATGCTGGATGTGCCTGTCGGGTTTTACGCTACCCATTCGCTTGGTCGTGTTATCAACTCAATGATGTTCGAGGTGCAGCAGATTATCGAGATGATCACGAAAGTGTTTACCTCGATCGTGCGATCGGCCTTGACCGTGGTCGGCTTGCTCGCCTGGTTGCTCTATCTGAACTGGAAGCTGACGATCGTCACCCTGGTGCTGCTGCCTCTCGTTACGCTCGTGGTGCGCGCTACAGGCAAGCGCCTGAAGAAGCTGAACCAGCAGTCGTTGACCGTCAATGCACAGCTGACGCAAGTGATCGAGGAAACCACGCGGGCGCAGCAGGTCATCAAGATTTTCGGTGGCCAGGACTACGAGAAGACACGCTTCGAGGAGCGGGCAGACAACCTGCGGCGCTACACGATGCGCATGACGAGCACGTTTGCGGCGACAGTACCGATTACCCAGCTGATGACCGCGTGCGCGGTGGCAGTGGTTGTCGTGCTGGCCCTAGTGTTGTCCGAGCATGGCGAGATCACGGTGGGCGGTTTCGTTTCCTTCCTGACCGCGATGCTGATGTTGCTGGCGCCGCTCAAGCAGCTTGCTGAGGTCAATGGGCCATTGCAGCGCGGGATGGCCGCAGCCGAGGCAGTGTTCAATTTGATCGATGCGCCGATCGAGCGCACCGGTGGCAAGCAGCTTGGCGGAAGGGCAACGGGACGGGTCGATTTTGTCGATGTAGGTTTTTCCTATCCCGGCCATCAGCATCTTGCGCTAAGTGGCATCAATCTTCATGTGCAACCGGGCGAAACGATCGCATTCGTCGGGATGTCAGGCGGTGGCAAATCCACGCTGGTCAATCTGATCCCCGGCTTTTATTCGGCAAGCAGCGGCCGGATTCTGCTGGATGGCCAGCCGATCGAAGAAATTTCCCTTGCCAGCCTGCGCGCGCAGATCGCGATGGTCAGCCAGAACGTAGTACTGTTCGACGACACCATCGCTGCCAATATCGCTTATGGCGACAAGGCTCCCGATTTCCGGCGAATCGAAGCGGCGGCACACGCTGCGCATCTCGGCGACGTGATTGCCAACTTGCCGGAAGGCTTCAACACCAGGATCGGAGACAACGGCTCACGCCTGTCGGGCGGCCAGCGCCAGCGCCTAGCGATCGCACGCGCGATATACAAGGACGCGCCGCTGCTGATCCTGGACGAAGCGACCTCTGCGCTCGACACCGAGTCGGAGCGCGCGGTGCAAGCCGCGCTGGATCAGCTGATGCAAGGGCGTACCACCTTCGTCATTGCCCACCGGCTGTCCACCATTGAGCGTGCAAGCCGGATCGTGGTACTGTCCGGCGGCAGTATCGTCGAAATCGGCACGCACAATGAATTGCTTCAAAAGCAAGGCGTATACGCCAATCTGTATCGCCTCCAGTTTTCTCAGGAGGCAGGGGGCGAACCGGCACAGGCTCCAGCTTAGCAGTCCAAATCATCTATTTTTGAAATAAAAAGAACTATTCATGCCAATGCAATTAGTTCCCGCCGACCTGTTGAAAAAGTCGGAAAAGATTCTGTTTGTCGCGCATCTGGCGTTGGGCGACTATACCTACTTGCAGAACTGCTTCAAGGCTTTTTCGGAGGCATACCCGCATATCGAAATTCACCTGTGGGTGGACGAAGTGCGGCGCACTTCCGATTCGTCGCAATGGGAGCATCTGAGTAAATATTCGCTGTATGACTGGCTGGCGGCATGCCCGTTCTTTCGCAAGGTGTACAGTCGCACGTATAGCCCAGAGCTATTCCAGCAGTCGATACATGAGGCGCAGCAGGAAAATTATCCGGTTGTTGTATCGCTGGCGACCTTGCGCCCGCATCAGTATGCGCGTCTGGCGCGAGAGATCAGCCCGCACGGATTCGTGGTGGGCATGAAGGAGCGCATGAGCATCTGGAAGCTGCATCGCGTTGCCGCATATCGCCGCCTGAATGCAACGATAGCGCCCTATACTGTATCGCGCGAGAATACGCAGCACATCAGCGACGTGTACGCTGACTGGTTCGGCCAGTTGTTCGGTATGCGTGTTCCGTCTCAGGATCGCTTCCCTTTCGTTCAGATCCCCCGGCAGTGGAACGAATATGCGCAGCGCACCTTGCATGACTGGGGCTTCGACCGGCGTGGCGGGAAGCTCGTGTTCATCAATCCTTACGCCAAAACCAAAAAGCGCTGCTGGCCGCTCGAACACGTGGCGGAGCTGATTATGGCCATGGCGGCACGCCCCGAGTGGCGAGACTCCTGCTTCATCATTAACGCGATGCCGCATGAAGTCGCGACCGCGCAACAGGTCTTCGACAGGTATGCGTTGCCGCGCACGCGCATGTTCAGCGCCGGCGATAATTTTTTTCAGTTGCCGGCGATATTGAGCGAGTGCGACCTGATCATCTCGGTGGAGACCGCAGTCATGCATCTTGCCAACGCAGTGCATGTACCGGTAATCGCATTGATGCGCCAGAAAAATCCGGAATGGGTACCGATTGATCGCGACAACAGCACGGTAATCACGACGAACAGGCGCAGGGACTGGGTCAAGGCTATTACGGTGGAACAGGTCATGGGGACGCTTTAAGCTGAAAATTCGTCCATGTGCCGAACTGTGCAAGGCGGTTGCTGTGAAACCGGCAGCCTTCGCGCACGGCGACATAGAGAATTTTCGAGGGGCCGCATTGGCAGGGATAGAAAGACAAATAACGGCCTATAAACAGGCATAAGAACGATCGATGAGCATTCTTCTTGATGATGACGCTGCAAGGCGCGGGGTAAGCGCGAAGCCTTCATTCCATGTGGCTTTTTGCGTCGATAACCATTATTTCCGGAGCATGGGAGCGACCATCACGTCGCTCATTGCGAATAATCGCGATGTCCATTTTGTCTTCCATATATTCGCTTTTTCTGTCGCAGACGAACACCGGCACCGGCTGCGCGAACTCGAGGAGAAATTTGGCGTCAACACGAAAATCCATATTGTCGATCCGGCAGTTTTCCAGGAATTTTCCCGCTTTACGCAGTCATCCTATTATTCGCCATCCATTTTCAGTCGACTTCTGATTCCAGCCATGGTGCGGCAGGAGACAAATCGCGTGCTTTATCTGGATGCCGACATCCTATGCGTTGGTAGCATTGCCGAACTGATGGCGATGGATATCGGCGACACGATTGCCGCCGTCGTTCCCGATGCAGAGGCAACGACCAGAAGGCGATGCGCCGAGCTGCAGCTTAAACAGCAGCAGTACTTCAACTCCGGCGTGATGTACATGAACGTCGATCTTTGGATGGCAAACAAGATCACCGAGAGAACGATCGATGCCTTGCTCACCCAGGGTAATCAATTCCGGTTTCCGGATCAGGACGCCTTGAATGTGGTGCTGGAAGGGCGCGCCCGCTTCATCGACAAGAAGTGGAATTACTTGTATGGCCTGGTTGGTGACCTCGAACGCGACCAAAGGAAATTGCAATTGGAGGGCGACGCGGTATTCATTCATTTCGCCGGCGCCGTCAAGCCATGGGGCAACTGGACGCTGCACGATTCACGTAACTTGTTTTCTAGATTCCATGCGATGTCGCCTTGGGCCGACATGCCGATGGACGAAGTGCCGAAGAACTACAAGGAGATGAGAATGCACTCTCGTTTCCTTTTGAGGCGAAGGGAGGTCGCGGCAAGTCTTTGGTGGTACTGGAACTACATGCGTGCGAAGTTCCGTTTTTGACGCTTGTTACAATGCTGGAAATTTTTCTTCACGCCACTCATGTCTATACCGTTGATTGCCCCGGATTTGCTTGAAAAGTCAAACAAGATCCTGTTTGTCGCACATCTTGCATTGGGAGACTTCACCTATTTGCAAAACTGCTTCCAGGCATTCGCGCGGGCTTTTCCACATATCAGAATCCACTTGTGGGTGGACGAGCGCAGGCGCACCAGCCGCGCTTCCGAATGGGAGCATTTGAAGAAGTACTCGCTGTACGAC
Organism: Noviherbaspirillum sp. UKPF54; assembly: GCF_007874125.1. Lineage (NCBI taxonomy): Bacteria > Pseudomonadati > Pseudomonadota > Betaproteobacteria > Burkholderiales > Oxalobacteraceae > Noviherbaspirillum > Noviherbaspirillum sp. UKPF54. The sequence goes on from NZ_CP040128.1 coordinate 170,361, forward strand.
TGGCTGGCGGAGTGCCCGTACATCGAGAAGGTCTACAACCAGACTTACAGCCCTGCACTTTTCAAGCAATCGATCCACGAGGCGCAGCAACAGGATTATCCGATCGTCGTATCGCTCGGTGTCCTGGAAAGACATAAGTACGCGATTCTGGCACGCAAGATCAGCCCGCGCGGTTTTGTCGTCGGCCAGAAAAAACGTGTCCGTCCCTACGATATTCCCAAGCATCTCATCTATCGCAAGCTTGATGCCTTCATCCCAGCGTATACGGCGACTACCCATGCTGATCAACATATCAGCGACATCTACGCTGGCTGGTTCACGCAGTTGTTCGGTATTGAGATTCCCCCGGCGTCGCGTTTCCCGTTTGTGCATATTCCGGAAAAATGGATGCGCTACGCGCAGCAGCAGTTCGCTGCGTGGGGCTTTGCGTCGAATGACGGTACGGGCCGGCAAGCCGGGAAAGCGGTCTTTCTCAACGCATTTTCCAAATCGCTCGAGCGCAGCTGGCCGCTTGAGCGGGTGATCGAACTGGTCCAGGCGCTGCGCCGGCATGGCGAATGGCGCGAGACGGGGTTCATCGTGAATGTCGTGCCGGAAGAACTGGAGAGGGCCAGAAAGCTGTTTGCACGGCACGCATTGGCTCGGGTCCATCTGTTCAGTGCCGAAGACAATTTTTTCCAGCTGCCGGCGATATTAAGCCTGTGTGACCTGATCGTTTCCGTCGAAACAGCTGTTATGCATTTGGCAAACGCGGTACACGTTCCCGTGATCGCGTTGATGCGCCAGAAAAATCCGGAGTGGGCGCCAATCGATCAGGCTAACAGTACCGTGATTACTGTGCGAAACCGCGATGACTGGGTGGATAAAATCACCGTGGACGACGTAATGGCTGTGCTGGCGAAAATGGATTTTTCCAGAGCGAGACGCGACATGTCGTCGGATAGCGGTGGAAAGCAGACGCTCAACTCCTTTTGAGCTGGGTGTCGAAAATGAAGAATCCAATTTTGGCTTTTCGCTGGCTCGTATTTCTTATTCTTTTTTCCTCGTCGAGCCTGCTACTGATCGTCCGCAAGGTCGGCAACCTTGGGTTCTATCACCTGTTCCTCATCGCATTGGTTTCCCTCATCTTCCACATTGAGCATGGCGGGACCAGTTTTCCCGTCTTCGTACGCAAGTTCTGGAAATTTCACTTGGCTATGGCCGGAATGTTCATCGCCATCCTGCTGAACCAACTTATCTCGCAGGACTTTGACGCGCATTCATTGGACCTTCCGTCACGTATGGCTCTGTTCATCCTGGTTGCGTGGGCTAGCCTGATGTGTACCGCAGAGATGTTCAAATGGTTTCAATGGAGTTATGTGCTTGGCGCACTCCTGGCTACCATCAAGATGTACATCATCACCGACGGAGGGACTACCCGAGCGGCATATGTGGATTTCATGCCGATCATCGAATTGGCCGACATGACGCTGCTGCTGGGTTTCTTTTCCCTACTGTCGGTCAAATACGAAAGCGGGACCGCACGGGTGCGATGGGTCGGCAATGCGGTCAAGATCCTGGCCAGTGTCGGGGCGCTTTACGCAGCTTACATCTCGGACACGCGTGGAACATGGCTGGCGATCCCGTTTCTAACCGCTATCGCGGTCATCGTCCTATTCGATCGTTTCGAACTCAAGAAGAAGATTCTGGTTGCTTTGCTCGCCGTCGCTTTGCTGATTGGGCTGTTTTTCCTGAGTCCGAGAGTCCAGAACCGTATCCAGGCCGCGCAGCAAGACGTCACCATCTACTCAAAGGACACCGCGTCCGACACATCGGTCGGAACGCGCTTAGGCCTGTGGAAGACCTCCATCGAACTGTTCGTCGAACATCCATTGATTGGCGTTGGAAGACAGAACTTTCGACCTACTTTGCAGCATTTGGGGCAAGAAGGAAAAATCTCCCCGGTCATCGCGCGCCAGATTCATTCTCACAATGAGATTTTCTACAATATGGCGACCTTGGGGAGCTTTGGCCTCATCGGCTTGCTGGCACTGTATTTCGTACCAGGAGTGTTTTTTGCGAGGAAACTGAGGCACAAAGACAAGGAACTGCAGGCCACGGCAGCGATGGGCTTGATGCTTTGCACCGGCTATCTGATCTTTGGGCTGACGGACGTGATGTTCATGTGGGGCGCAAGCGACAATTTTTATACTATATTCATGGCCATTTTGTTTACCCACGTTTATCAGCGCGAGAGATTGCTCGCTTCCTCCGGGGCTTCGGTCTGAAGCAATGGCCGCGGCAACTGATAGACACATTTCGTCAATTTACAGTAACTAACATGCTCGCCTGGCTACGGCAAAAAATCCGCAAGAAGATTTTCAAATTTGGCTTTCCCTTGTTCGGCAAGGTAAAGAAACTGGAGCTACCCAATGTGACGCTGGTCGTCATCGACTGCGTGAACTATGAGCGGGCCAAGCGCGCCTTCGATCATTGCCTTTTCTACTGCAATTTTGGTGATGCAAAACTGCTGACGCATTTCGATTCCTGTGATGCTTCGACGGTCAAGATCGAGCAGATCCGCTCTATCGAAGCCTATTCAAAGTTTGTGCTAAAAGATCTGGATCGCTACTTTGATACCGATTACGTTCTCGTCGCACAATGGGATGGTTTTATCTGGAAGCATGCGCTGTGGGATCAGGCATTCCTGGGATATGACTATATTGGTGCTCCATGGCCTGTTCATTTGACCAAAGGCGAGGCGCACCGTGAGCATCGCGTGGGCAATGGCGGATTTTCCCTCCGCAGCAAACGTCTGCAGCAATTTCTGGCAAAGGATGAGCGCATCCAAGCGACCGACAACGAGGATGTGGTCATTTGCCAATACCAGCGGCCTTACTTGGAGCAATGTGGTTTTCGCTTCGCCCCCGTTGAGCTGGCGGCACGGTTCAGCTGTGAAGGAGAATTGCAAGATGCATTCGGACATCACGGGCATCAGGGCTTCAATATGCCGCTACGCCCTCTATGGTTGAAGATCTACAATTTTCTCTATCACAGGGACTTTTAGCACGGATATTTCATATGTGATGAGGGTCATGCTCGGAAAAATCGATTTATCCGGGGTGGGACGTGGCATGTCAGCGGATGCAGATGGAAGTCAAGTGGTCAACTCCTTTTGAACAGGAGGGAGCTGATTGCTTTCGATGCGATCGCGACGCAGTCGCCAGGACGCAGGCCTGCCACTTCGTCATCGGATGCAATGACCTCCACGATCTCCTGACCGATCAGCAGAGAAACAATGTGAACCACCTCTTCGTGCTGAATCGCGAGTACTTGCGCATGCAGGTTCAGCTTGCCGGAGAGCCGCTTTTGCAGGAATACTTCGGCCGGCGAGCCTGCTTGTACGATCCGCCCGGACTCCATTCGCAATACTCGGTGGGAAAGCTTGAACACTTCCCCGATGTCATGGCTTACCAGGAGAGTGGTGAGTCCAAAGCGTTGATGCAGGCGGGCGAGATCATCCTGCATCTGGACACGTAATGCCGTGTCAAGCGCCGAGAGTGGCTCATCGAGCAAGAGCAGGCGGGGTTTGCGCGCGAGTGCGCGCGCAAGTGCAACGCGTTGTTTCTGCCCACCGGACAGCGTGTCCGGCAAGCGATGCTGCAGGTCGGTGAGCGCCGTCAGTTCAAGTAACTCGTCGATCCAGATCTTGTCTCCTTGCCCAATGGCGTAAGCAACATTCTGGCGTACCGTTAAATTCGGGAACAACGCGTAGTCCTGGAATACGTAGCCGATCGAGCGTCGCTGCGGCGGGACGTTCAGGCAGCGCTCCGAATCGAACCATGTTGTGTCGTCGAACACAATGCGGCCCGCATCCGGCGCGCTTAGCCCGGCGAGCATTCTGAGCAGGCTGGTCTTGCCGGCACCGGAAGGGCCGGACAACGCGACGAAGCTGCCAGTGTCGATCCCGGCATGTATCTCTAACTGCAACTGGCCACCGGTATGGCGCAGCGCTTTGTTTAGAGCAATCTCGATCACGTCATCCCGCCTTCAGCCATTTCTTGTTAACGACATAGACAGTAAGCAGAATCGCAAACGTCACCGCAAACAGCACCAGCGCATAGAAATTGGCCGCCGCATAGTTCAGGCTCTCCACCTCGTCGTAGATTGCGATCGATGCGACCTTGGTGACACCGGGTATATTCCCGCCGATCATCAGGATCACGCCAAACTCGCCGACCGTATGCGCAAAGCTCAACACCGAGCCCGAAAGCAGGGCAGGCTTGATATTCGGTAGCAGCACGCGGAACAGGGTGACGAGGTCGGACTTGCCGAGCGTGCGCGACGCCTCGATCAGCGACAGCGGGATGCTCTGAAATCCCGCTTGAATCGGCTGCACCATGAACGGCAGGCTGAAAATCACCGAACCGACCACCAGTCCAGCGAAGCTGAAGACCAGCCTGACCTGAAACCACTGCTCCAGCCAGTGGCCGAACGCATGCTGCGGGCTGAATGCGAGCAGCAGGTAAAAGCCGAGCACCGAAGGCGGCAGCACCAGCGGCATGCTGACCAGGGTTTCGATGACCGGCTTGAAGCGGGTGCGCGAATAGGCAATCCAGTAGGCGAGCGGAATGCCGGTCGCCAGCAGGATCACCGTGGTCAGCGCGGCGAGGCGGAAGGTGAGCAGCAGCGGCTGCCAGTCGTGGCTCATGTGCGCGCCTCCGGGATAACCGTCATTTCGTTTGCCTTTACCAAGCCTTCGACTACGTCGCCAATGTCAAGCCCGAGCACATGCGAGGATCGGGTCGTGATGACCGATTCGACGACGAAGCGGTCGAATGCCAGCGTCACCTTGGTCAGCAGCTTGCCGCGCTCGACGGCCGTGACGGAGGCTGGAATCCGGTTGCGCATGCTGATCAGGCCGGACAGGTTCTTGGCCAGCGAGACTTCGGTTTCCTTGAACAGCAGCGTAGCTGCCATGCCCGCCGTCCAGGAAGCCACCTCTTCGCCGGCGCCAACCAGGGTCGCGGCAAAACGGTGATCGCCCACCGCGGCGTCGACGACGGCAATGCTGCCGTGCACTTCAACCGCAACGATCGTGGCCGGCAGCCGGTTCATGGCAGAAGGTAGCCGTAGCGTTCCAGGGCCGCGCGCGCCCTGGCGGAAGACAGGAAGTCGAGGAAGCGCTGTGCGGCTTGCGGACTGGTTGCCTGCCCGTGCTTGAGGATGATCGCGCCTTGTGCGATCGGTTGATACGCACTCCTGGGCAGATCGATCCATTTGCCCTGGCCCTTCATTTCCGGCGCGAGCACCACCGATTTGGCGGTGAAGCCGGCGTCGGCCGACTTCGAATGGATGTACTGGTTGGTCTGCGCGATACTCTCGCCGTACACCAGCTTCGGCGCCAGGGATTGTTCCAGGCTGAGATGAGCCAGCGCGCGCAGCGTTTCGCGGCCGTAAGGCGCGGTCTTCGGGTTGGCGATCGCGATCTTGCGCACCGTGGGACCCGCCAGCACGCGTTGCCAGTTGCCGAGGTCGAGATCGTTCATCGTCCACAGCACCAGTGCGCCGTAGGCATAGACCTTCGGCGGCGTGTCGGCATAGCCTTGCAGGTGCAGCTTCTCCGGATATTCCATATCGGCCGACAGGAAGACGTCGAACGGCGCGCCGTTCATGATCTGGGCAGCGAACTTGCCGGAGGAGTTGTAGACGGGTTTGAGATCGTGGCCGGTCTCCTTTTTGAATCCCACCTGTAATTCTTCGAATGCGTATTGCATGTTGGCGGCGACCGCAACGGTGAGAGTGTCGGCTTGTGCGCAACTTGCGACACAGAGCAGCAGGCCGGCAAGGAAGCTTGGTTTGATCATGGACTTCAGGGCGACGGGTTATGCGGGCACGCCGAGGATGACGTGTGACGCGTTGAAAATGGCGCATGCCGGGCGGCCCTCGGCCAAGCCCAGTTCGCGCGCGCTCTCGTTGGTAATCACCGCGCAGACCGTGGTACCGCCTTGCAGCTGGATCACGACTTCGGAGTTGACCGCGCCCGGCGTCAGCTTGACCACCGTGCCGCGCAGCCGGTTGCGCGCGGAGAGCCTGATGTCATCGTCTGGCACCGCGACGATGACCCAAGGCGCCTTGATCAGGGCGATGACTTCGGAACCGACAGCCAGTCCGAGGTGCTGCGTGCTTTCGCGCGTGATGATCGCGACGATTTCGTCGCCTCCGGGCAGCGCGACATCGATTTCGTCGTTGACGGCGCCGCTTCTGATCCGGCTGACCTTGCCGTAAAACTGGTTGCGCGCGCTGGTCTTCATGTTCAGTCTTCGTATGAGCGGATAGATGCCGGCGAAGTCTTCGATGTGTTCGCCCAGCGATTGCAAAAAGCGCCGGTGCTCGTCATCGATCAGCTTGAACGATGCGATCAGCCGCCGGCCGCGCTCGGTCAGTTGCGTGCCGCCGCCGCCTTTGCCGCCCGTGCTGCGTTCCACCAGCGGCGCGCCGGCCAGGTTGTTCATCGTGTCCACGGCATCCCAGGCCGCCTTGTAGCTCATGCCCATGCTTTTCGCCGCTTGGCTGATGGAGCCGGTGTCGGCAATCCGCTGCAGCAGGTCGATGCGGCCGCGGCCGGCAAGATTGCCGTCGTCGTTGGCGATCCACAGGCGTCCTTCGATCTTCATTTATCAGCGGAAGTGTAAAAATTGGCATGGCATAGCGTTATATATCGAATGATATAACGCTTGGTGAGGCGAAACCATAGGCCAAATGGAGGATGGGCAAGATGCAAAAGCGGCATGCGAGGGGAGCGCAGAACCGTTCCGCGCTCCGCTTGCGGGGCGCGAGGCACAAGGCGCGGACTGGTAATCGCCGAGTTCGTGGTGGGCAGATTTCTTGCCCCGCATTCAACCAATTTGTTGATAATATGCAACTTTAGCCAAACACCTAAAATCGGTGTTGGCCCAGCTATAAGAGAGACAAATGAATCGTTTATTGCAGGCAGTGTTTCGCGTTGCAATGGGATGTGCGCTGGCATTCTGTGCGTTGAATGCCAGCGCGCAAGGGCAGTTATTCAAAGTTCCGACCCGGCCGGAGGTGAAGACCACCTTGTTTTGGGAAGCGAAAGAAGGCGCACGGGCGACAGTCTTTCTGTTTCCCGGCGGCGGGGGCGGTTTCGGCAAGGTCGAGGAGGGCCGCCCTGCCAGCCGCAACTTCCTGGTGCGCAGCGTGCCGTATTTCCTGGAGAACGGGTTTAATGTGGCCATCTTCGGAAGGCCGGATGACTCGGACGAACTGGATTACGCGGATCGCATCAGCAGCGCGCACTTGGCGGATATACGTGCGGTCCTGGAATTCGTGAAGCAACAGAGCGCGGCGCCGATCTGGATTGTCGGCACCAGCCGCGGGACGGTTTCGGCGACTGCGATGGCGATCCATGTCCAGGACCCATCCATCGCAGGCCTGGTTTTGACCAGCTCGGTCACCAATTTCCGCAAGGTCGGCGCCGTGCCGACGCAGGACCTGGCGGCGATCAGGATGCCCGTCCTGGTGCTGCATCACGCCAGGGACGGCTGCGTGCAATGCCGGCCCCATGAAGTGCCGCTGATTTTGCGTGGCCTGACGAACGCGCCAGTCAAGAAACAAGTCATGGCCGATGGCGGCGCGAACCCGACCGGCGATCCGTGCGCGGCACTGCACTGGCACGGTTTTATCGGGATGGAGCGGGAGGCGGTGGATATTATTTCGAATTGGATCAGGCAGCCGTCGTCGTAGCGCGAGAGCAGCGCAGGCCGACAAACGGATATCTCGTCACATCAAAATAATGTCGTACTGCTCCTGGTGATAAGCCGTTTCCACCTGCAGCGAAATCGGCTTGCCGATGAAGTCGCCCAGCATCGCCAGGTGCTGCGATTCCTCTTCCAGGAACATGTCGACCACCACCTGCGAGGCGAGGATGCGGAATTCGCGCGGGTTGAACTGCTTGGCTTCGCGCAGCAGCTCGCGCAGGATTTCATAGCACACGGTGCGCGCGGTCTTGACCTGGCCCTTGCCGCCGCATGCCGGGCAGACTTCGCACAGAATGTGGGCGAGCGACTCGCGCGTGCGTTTTCTCGTCATCTCGACCAGGCCCAGCTGCGAAAAGCCGGACACCGAAATCTTGGTGCGGTCGCGCGACAGCGCCTTGTTCAGCTCGCCGAGCACCGCGTTGCGGTGCTCGGCGCTTTCCATGTCGATGAAGTCGAGGATGATGATGCCGCCGAGATTACGCAGGCGCAGCTGGCGCGCGATCGCGTGCGCGGCTTCCAGGTTGGTCTTGAAGATCGTGTCGTCGAAATTGCGGCCGTTGACGTAGCTGCCGGTGTTGACGTCGATGGTGGTCATCGCCTCGGTCTGGTCGATGATCAGGTAGCCGCCGGACTTGAGGTCGACGCGCCGTCCCAGCGCACGCTGGATTTCCTCTTCCACGCCGTACAGGTCGAACAGCGGCCGTTCGCCGGTGTAGTGCACCAGCTTGGCCAGCACCGATGGCGTGTAGCTGGTGCCGAACTGCTGCAGCATCTGGTAGTTTTCGCGCGAATCGATCTGGATGGTCGAGGTATGGTCGTTGACGAAATCGCGCAGCACGCGCTGCGCCAGGTTCAGGTCCTGGTACAGCAGGTTCGGCGCCGGGCGCGTTCTTGCCTGCTGGGTGATAGTGGCCCAGGTCTTGCGCAGGTAGTCGACATCCATCTGCAGGTCGACGTCCGAAGCGTCCTCGGCCATGGTTCGGATGATGAAGCCGCCTTTTTCTTCCGGAGGCAGCAGCTTCTGCACCTTGCCGCGCAATAGCTCGCGCTCGGCTTCGTTCTCGATGCGCTGCGAAATGCCGATGTGCGAATCCTGCGGCAGGTAGACCAGCATGCGGCCGGCGATCGATATCTGGGTCGACAGGCGCGCGCCCTTGGTGCCGATCGGGTCCTTGATCACCTGCACCATCACGGCCTGGCCGTCGTACAGCAGCTTTTCGATCGGGGCGGCGGCCGCATTCGGATTGTCGTGCGGGCGCGCTTCCCAGATATCGGCCACGTGCAGGAAGGCGGCGCGTTCCAGCCCGATATCGATGAATGCAGACTGCATGCCGGGCAGCACGCGCACCACCTTGCCGAGGTAGATATTGCCGGCCAGCCCGCGCGACAGCGTGCGCTCGATATGAAGTTCCTGGACGGCGCCTTGCAGAATCAGCGCAACGCGGGTTTCCTGGGGGGTGATGTTGATGAGGATATCTTCGCTCATAGCACTGGTATTCCGGCTTGCTGCAACAACTGCGCGGTCTCGCGCAACGGCAGGCCCATGATGCCGGAATAACTGCCCGCAATGGTTTCGATGAATACGGCGGCCAGGCCCTGCACGGCGTAGCCGCCCGCCTTGTCGTACGGCTCCGACGTGGCGCAATACGCTCCCAGCATGTCGTCGGTCAAGCTCGCGAAAGTGACATGCGAGGTCTGTGTCAACTGATATGTTTCCTCATCACGGCGCAGCGCTACGCTGGTCAGCACTTGATGGGTACGCCCGGACAGCGATTTGAGCATGTCCGCCGCTTCAGCCGGGTCGGCCGGCTTGCCCAGTATCCGGCCATCGACCACGACGGTAGTGTCCGCAGCCAGGATCGGCCGCAGCGGCAGCCGGCGCCACAGCATGGTCTTTGCGGCATACTCGGCCTTTTCGCGGGTGACGCGCGTCACGTAGTCTTCGGCCTTTTCGCCCGGCAGGACTTCCTCGCTGACTTCGGGGCCGCGCGGCGACTGGTCGCGCAGCAGCAGCAGCTCGAACTCGACGCCGATCTGGCGCAGCAGTTCGCGCCGCCGCGGGCTTTTGGAAGCAAGGTATATCTTGTTGTCTACCGGTTTCATCTATACTCGGTGATACGGGTGGTTTTGCGTAATCGACCAGGCGCGATACAGCTGCTCGGCGAGCAGCACCCGCACCATCCCATGCGGCAGGGTCAGGCTGGAAATCCGTACCAGCATGTCGGCCGATGCCTTGAATCCCGCATCCAGTCCGTCCGCGCCGCCGATCACGAATGTAACATCACGCCCGTCCTGTTGCCAATGTGTCAGGTGTTGTGACAGCTGGACCGTCGTGAGGTCGCGGCCGCGCTCGTCCAGCGCGATCACGCGCGAACCCTTCGGGATGGCCGCTTCGATCCTGGTGCGTTCGGCAGCCATGACCGTTTCCGCAGTCTTGCCGCCGGAGCGCTCGACCGGCTTGATTTCCTTGAGCTGAATGCGGCATTCCGGCGGCATGCGCTTGGTATATTCGCCGAACCCGGCCTCGATCCAGGCCGGCATCTTGTGGCCGACCGCCGCAATGACCAACTGCATGGCGGGGGCTTATTCCGCCGCCTTGGTCCTGGGGGCGCGCTTGACGGCCGGCTTTGCCGCCGTTTTGGCTGCAGTCTTCGCGGCTGGCTTTTTGGCGGCGGGCGAGGCACTCTTCGGAGCGGCGACCTTGACCTTTTTGCCGGTCGGAACCTTCGCGGCGGCGGTCTTGGCGGCGGTCTTCCTGGCGGGCGTCTTGGCTGCAGTCTTGGCAGCCGCCTTGCGCGCCGGCTTCTTCGGCTCGTCGTCCAGGGTAGTCTGGCTTGCCGCCAGGTGGCGCGATCGCTTCTTGGGTTCCTGCTCGCCTTCTTCGGCGGCGCGCGCGGACTTGCGCTTGGCGGCCCCAACCTTGACTTCCTTGTCGCCCCAGATCTCTTCGAGGCGATAGTAGTCGCGGATCGCCGGCTGCATGATGTGCACCACCATGTCGCCCAAGTCGACCAGCACCCATTCGCCGGTCTCTTCGCCTTCGATGCTGACTATTTCTCCGCCTTTTTCCTTGACCTTGTCGCGCACCGATGCGGCCAACGCCTTGGTCTGGCGGTTCGAGGTGCCGGACGCGATGGCCAGGCGGTCGAACATGCTGGTCAGGTGGACCGTGTCATAGACGCGGATGTCCTGGGCTTTGACGTCTTCCAGGGCATCGATGACGGTGGCTTGCAGTTTTTTGATATCCATTAATTTTGATAGAGATGATGTTGTTTTATATAGTCTAGCACCCCGGGAGGGATGAGCGAATTCGGCTGTGCGCCGCGTTGGAGCGCGGCACGTATTTCAGTGGCGGAAATATTGATCGCCAGATTGGTCGCCACATAGGCCAATCCATGCGCACAATCGCGGATCTGCTCCGGCGTACCGGCGCGGCGCGCGAATTCCTGGGCGACCGGCACGGGAAGATGGGCCTCGTCCAGCACGAACCCGGGACGCGAAGCGGCGCAAATATGCGCATAATCGAACAGGTGGTCCCACTCCTTCCAGGTATGCAACTGCAACAACTGGTCGGCGCCGATCAGGAACACTAGGCTGACTTGCGGGCCAAGATCGGCGCGCAGCTGGCGCAAGGTATCGATCGTGTACGTTGCGCTCCTGCGTTCGATTTCCTGGCGGTCTATGACAACCGGCACCGACATGCCGCCGAACGCCAGCCTGAGCATGTCGATGCGCTGCTCGGGCGATGCTTGCAAGCCTTGCTTTTGCCATGGATTGCCGGCGGGGAGGAGGCGCAATTCGTCCGGGAACAGCAGTTTGGCGAAATAATTGCCCAGCGCGACGTGGCCCTCATGCACCGGGTCGAAACTGCCTCCCAATAAAGCGATGCAACGGCGGCTCACACCCAGTCCTTCGGTACCAGGAAATCCGAATACAGTTTCGCTTCCGGCGTGCCCGGTTGCGGCGCCCAGTCGTAACGCCACTTGACGATGGGCGGCATCGACATCAGGATCGACTCGGTGCGTCCGCCCGACTGCAGGCCGAACAGCGTGCCGCGGTCGAACACGAGATTGAACTCGACGTAGCGCCCGCGCCGGTAGGCCTGGAAATCACGCTCGCGCTCGCCGTAGGGCGTATCCTTGCGGCGCTGCAGCAAGGGCAGATAGGCATCGAGGAAATGGTCGCCGACGCTGCGTATCATGGCAAAGCTTTGATCGAAGCCGAGTTCATGGAAGTCGTCGAAGAAGATGCCGCCGATGCCGCGCGGCTCCTTGCGGTGCTTCAGGTAGAAATAGTCGTCGCACCATTTCTTGAAGCGCGGATGCAGGCCGGCGCCGAACGGGACGAGCGCATCGCGGCAGACCCGGTGGAAGTGTTGCGCATCTTCCTCGAAACCGTAATACGGCGTCAGGTCCATGCCGCCGCCGAACCACCACACCGGTTCCTGGCCTGGTGCCGTGGCGGTGAAAAAGCGCACGTTCATGTGCGAGGTCGGCGCGTACGGGTTGCGCGGATGCAGCACCAGCGACACGCCCATCGCTTCCCAATCGCGTCCGGCGATCTCGGGGCGGTTGGCCGCAGCCGTCGGCGGCAGGCTGGTGCCGGAAACGTGCGAGAAGCCGACGCCGGCGCGCTCCAGGACGTTGCCCTCCTCGAGGATGCGTGAAATGCCGCCGCCGACGATCGGTCCCGCACCCTGCGGACGTTCCCAGCGGTCGGTAATGAAGGATTTGCCATCGATCTGTTCGAGGGCATCGACGATGCGCGATTGCAGGTCGAGCAAGTAGGTTTTGACAGTGGCTGGGGAGGGCGTGGTCACGGTGGTTCCGATCATGGGCGAGCGGCCCTCTCCCGCAGGCGGGAGAAGGCGCATCGTTTTTCGACTTTACGTCAGTGCCAGGTTCCTGGCGGGGCAATCACTGCGCGTGCCGTTTCAGCGCGCGCCACCCGATGTCGCGGCGGAACTGCGCGCCATCGAAGTGAATCTTGTCGACCGCATCATACGCGTGCTTTTGCGCGATGCGCACGCTGTCGCCCAGGCCGACCACGCACAGCACGCGGCCGCCCGAGGTAACCAGCTTGTCGCCGTTGAGCGTAGTGCCGGCGTGGAAGGTCATGCAATCGGGCGTCTCGGCCGGAATGCCGGTGATCGTGTCGCCCTTGCGCGGCGCATCCGGGTAGCCGGCCGCCGCCATTACGACGCCCAGCGCGGTGCGGCGGTCCCATTCCAGTTCGACCTGGTCGAGCGTGCCGTTGACGGCGTGTTCCATCACACCGACCAGATCGGTCTTCAGACGCGCCATGATCGGCTGCGTTTCCGGGTCGCCCATGCGGCAGTTGAATTCCAGCGTCTTCGGATTGCCCTTGGCGTCGATCATCAGGCCCGCATACAAAAAGCCGGAAAACGGCACGCCATCCTTCATCATGCCGAGCACGGTCGGGTTGATAATTTCGCGCATGACGCGCGCATGCAGCGACGGAGTGATGATCGGTGCCGGCGAGTAGGCGCCCATGCCGCCGGTATTCGGACCTTCGTCATTGTCCTTCAGGCGCTTGTGGTCCTGGCTGGTCGCCAGCGGCAGCACGTTCTTGCCATCAACCATCACGATGAAGCTGGCTTCCTCGCCGGCCAAGAATTCCTCGATCACGACGCGCGCGCCGGCATTGCCGAGTTTATTATCCGACAACATCATCTCGACGGCGGCATGCGCCTCGTCGACCGTCATCGCCACCACCACGCCCTTGCCGGCGGCCAGGCCGTCGGCCTTGATCACGATCGGTGCGCCTTTTTGGTTGATGTACTTGCGGGCGGCTTGCGGGTCGGTGAAAGTCTGATAGTCGGCGGTCGGGATGCGGTGGCGCTTCATGAACGCTTTCGCGAAATCCTTCGAGCTTTCGAGCTGCGCGGCTTCCCTGGTCGGCCCAAAGATTTTCAGGCCATGCTCGCGGAACACGTTGACGATGCCGGCGGCCAGCGGCGCTTCCGGGCCGACCACGGTCAGGGCGATGTTTTCCTTGATCGCGAACTGCGCCAGCCACGTCGGGTCCGTGATGTCGATGTTCTGCAGGCGCGCATCGAGCGCCGTGCCGCCATTGCCCGGTGCCACATAAACCATTTGAATCCGCTCGGATTGTGCAAGTTTCCAAGCCAGGGCATGTTCGCGGCCGCCTGAACCGACTACCAGAATTTTCATGGATATAACTACTCGTTGGAAGTGGGGCGGTGCCGGCGGCAACCCCACTGTAATTTACTTGTGAAACGGGTAAAGCGAAAGGCAAAAAACGGTTACTCTTCGATGACCGCGTTGGTATAGACCTCTTGAACGTCGTCAAGGTTTTCCAGCGCGTCGAGCAATTTCTGCATCTTGGCGGCATCGTCGCCGGTAAACACGGTTTCGGTCGACGGCTTCATCACGATTTCCGCCACCTCGGCCTTGAAGCCAGCCTTTTCCAGCGCATCCTTGACCGCCGAGAAATCGTTCGGCGCGGTGATGACTTCGATACCGCCTTCTTCGTCGGTGACCACGTCTTCCGCGCCGGATTCGAGCGCGGCTTCCATCAGCGCGTCTTCATTAGTGCCCGGCGCAAAATATAGCTGGCCGCAATGCTTGAACAGGAAGGCGACCGAACCCTCGGTGCCCATGTTGCCGCCGAACTTGGAAAACGCATGGCGCACTTCCGCCACGGTGCGCACGCGGTTGTCGGTCATGCAATCGACAATGATTGCGGCGCCGTTGATGCCGTAGCCCTCGTAGCGGATTTCTTCATAGTTCACACCTTCCAGGCCGCCGGTGCCGCGCTGGATCGCGCGCTGCACGTTATCCTTGGGCATGTTGGCGTCGGCCGCCTTGTCCACCGCCAGGCGCAGGCGCGGGTTGCTGGTCATGTCGCCCCCACCCATGCGGGCCGCCACCGTGATTTCCTTGATCAGGCGCGTCCAGATCTTGCCGCGCTTGGCATCGGTCGCGGCTTTTTTATGCTTGATATTGGCCCATTTACTGTGTCCAGCCATGGCAAAACTTTCTTGGAAATAGAAGGAGGAGTTGGGCAGGGAATGCTGATTTCGAGTTAACAATTTGACTCAAAATAAGTGACTGCCCGGCCGAAAAGCAATCTACAATTTTAGCATATCGCCCCCACCCAAAATCTGCCAGGAAGCACTTACAACAATGTCGAACCCACTACTGATCGCCAAGAACCAGGCCAGGGAACTGGCTCTGCTGCCCAATCTCGCCAATCGCCACGGTTGCATCACCGGCGCCACCGGCACGGGCAAGACCGTCACGCTGCAGGTGCTGGCGCAGGCGCTGTCGGATATCGGCGTGCCGGTGTTCATGGCCGACGTCAAGGGCGATCTTTCCGGTTTGGCAAAACCAGGCTCGGCCACGCCGAAGATCCGGGAGCGGCTCGCTTTGCTCAAGCTTGACGAGCCGGCCTGGTCGGGCTGCCCGGTGACGTTCTGGGACGTGTTCGGCGAGCAGGGTCATCCGGTGCGCGCGACGATTTCCGATCTCGGCCCGCTTTTGTTGTCGCGCATGCTGAACCTGAACGAGGTGCAGCAAGGCGTGCTGCAGCTGGTCTTCAAGGTGGCCGACGACCATGGCTTGCTGCTGCTGGACATGAAGGACTTGCGTGCGATGCTGCAGCACGTGGCCGAGCACGCCGGCGAGCTGCAGGCCGAATACGGCAATATTTCCGCCGCCAGCATCGGCGCCATCCAGCGCGGCCTGATCGCGATCGAGGAGCAGGGCGGCGACCGCTTCTTCGGCGAACCGATGTTGAATATCGACGATTTCATGCAAACCGACGGCAACGGCCGCGGCATGATCAATATTCTGGCCGCCGACAAGCTGCTCAATTCGCCGCGCCTGTACGCGATTTTCCTGCTGTGGATGCTGGCCGAGCTGTTCGAGCACCTGCCCGAGGTGGGCGACGTCGACAAGCCCAAGCTGGTGTTCTTCTTCGACGAGGCGCACCTGCTGTTTAACGAAGCGCCCAAGCCCCTGCTGCAAAAGATCGAGCAGGTGGTGCGCCTGATCCGCTCGAAGGGCGTCGGCGTGTATTTCGTCACGCAAAATCCGCTCGATATTCCCGACACGGTGCTTGGCCAGCTTGGCAACCGGGTGCAGCATGCGCTGCGCGCCTATACGCCGCGCGACCAGAAGGCGGTGCAGGCAGCGGCCGAGACGTTCCGCCCCAACCCGCAGCTCGACACAGCGCAAGTCATCACCGAGCTGGGCGTGGGCGAGGCCTTGATCTCATTTCTCGACGAAAAGGGCCGGCCCGACATGGTCGAGCGCGCCTACATCGTGCCGCCGGCCTCGCAGATCGGGCCTGTTTCGGCAGCGGAGCGCAGCGAAATCATCGCCAATTCCATCGTTGCCGGCGTGTATGAAAAGGTGGTCGACCGCGATTCGGCGTACGAAAAGCTGAAGGGGCGCGTTGCCGCCCAGGCTACGGCCAGGCAAGAGGCGCCGGCAGCCAGGCCGGCCGGCGGCGCCGACAGCGCGCCGCAGGAAAGCGGGCCGTCGTTCGGCGACTCGGTGCGCGACATGATGGGGGGATTGTTCGGTGGCAGCGGCGTGGGCCGGCGCAAGGACACGATGGTGGAGGCGATGGTCAAGTCGGCCGCGCGCTCGATCGGCTCGCAAGTCGGGCGTGAAATCATCCGCGGCGTGCTCGGTTCGCTGCTGAAAAAGTAGGAAGGCGGGGCGGCTCGGTCCCGTTCTGCCGGAAAATCATTCGCGGCGTAAAATCGCTGCATGACTTCAACGACCACTGCTCCCGTCCAGCCTGCTTTTTCCCGTCAAGCTTATCTGTCAGGACTGGCGATCGCGATTGCCGGCGCTATCCTGTTTTCCGCCAAGGCGATCGTCGCCAAGCTGATCTACCGCTACCACGTCGACGCCGTCACCCTGATCGCATTCCGCATGCTGTTTTCGTTGCCGTTCTTTGCGGCGGTTGCATTATGGAAGGCGCGTTCCGAACCGGCGCTGGAGATGTCGGATATCGGCAAAGTCATTTTGCTGGGCTTGCTCGGCTACTACCTGTCCAGCTTCCTGGACTTTCTTGGCTTGCAATATATCTCCGCCGGACTGGAACGGCTGATCCTGTTTCTGACGCCGTCCTTCGTGCTGCTGATTTCGTTTGCCTTCCTGAAGAAAAAAATTACCATGCTGGAGTGGGTCGCGCTGGGCGTGGCCTATCTCGGCACGGTGCTGGTGTTCCTGCACGATGTGCGCTTCGGCGGCTCGAATGTGATGCTCGGCGGCGTGCTCGTCCTCGGCAGCGCGATTTCGTATGCGGTCTACCTGCTGTTGTCGGGGGCGCTGGTGCGGCGCGTCGGAGCGATACGTCTGGTTGCCTATGCGATGTGCGCATCGAGCGCGGCATGTATCTTGCAATTCTTCCTGTTGCGGCCAAGCTCGATGCTGGTGCAGCCGATGCCGGTTTACGGATTGTCGCTGTTGAATGCGGTGCTGTGCACCGTGTTGCCAGTCTTCCTGACCATGGTTGCGGTCGCGCGCATCGGCGCGGCGTCCGCTTCGCAGGCGGGCATGATCGGCCCGGTGTCGACCCTGTTCATGGGCGCGGTGATCCTGGACGAACCGGTGACGGGCATCCAGCTGGCTGGCACTGCGCTGGTGCTGGTCGGGATTTATCTGGTTTCAAGAAAAAAAGCGTAAGGGAATAGCATGGATTTCGGGCTACGCGGCAAACAGGCGCTGGTATGCGGCGCCAGCAAGGGATTGGGGCGCGGCTGCGCGGAAGCGCTGGCGGGCGAGGGCGTCAACGTGACGCTGGTGGCGCGCACGGCCGATGTGCTGGAGCGCACGGCTGCCGAGATCCGCGGCCAGAGCGGGGTGACGGTGACGGCGGTAGCCTGCGACATCACCACCGCCGAAGGCCGCGCGCTGGCGC
The DNA here is from genome assembly GCF_007874125.1 of Noviherbaspirillum sp. UKPF54. Taxonomy (NCBI): domain Bacteria; kingdom Pseudomonadati; phylum Pseudomonadota; class Betaproteobacteria; order Burkholderiales; family Oxalobacteraceae; genus Noviherbaspirillum; species Noviherbaspirillum sp. UKPF54. Next base: position 188,042 of record NZ_CP040128.1, read on the forward strand.
TTGCTGCTTGCCCGGCCCCCGACATTCTGGTGACCAATGCCGGCGGCCCGCCGCCAGGGGATTTCCGCAGCTGGACGCGCGACGACTGGATCGCGGCGCTGGACGCCAACATGCTGACACCGATCGAGCTGATCAAGGCCACCGTCGACGGCATGATGACGCGCCGCTTCGGGCGGATCGTCAACATCACGTCCAGCGCAGTGAAGGCGCCGATCGACATACTCGGATTGTCCAATGGCGCGCGCTCCGGGCTGACCGGTTTCGTGGCCGGGCTGGCGCGCAAGACCGTCGCCCACAACGTTACGATCAATAACCTGCTGCCGGGCCAGTTCGACACCGATCGGCTGAAAAAGACGCTGGGCGGGGCGGCGGTCGCCGCCGGCAAGTCCGTGGAAGAAGCGTTCGAGGCACGACGCATGCAGATCCCGGCGCAGCGTTTCGGCACGCCGGCCGAATTCGGCGCAGTCTGCGCATTCCTGTGCAGCGTGCATGCCGGTTACATGACTGGCCAGAACGTGCTGCTCGACGGCGGCAACTATCCAGGCACGTTCTAGAACATCTTTTAGCGAAACGGAGTCACCGTGAAAAAACGCATCGCATTGATCGCTCACGATCAGAAGAAGGACGACATGGTGGAACTCGCGTCCGAGTATGCGGACCTGCTGCGCCAGTGCCTCCTGGTCGCCACCGGCACCACCGGCAAGCGACTGGCCGACGAAGTTGGTCTGACTGTAGAGCGCAAGCTGTCCGGACCCTACGGCGGCGACTTGCAGATTGGCGCCGAATTGGTCGATGGCAAGATCGATTGCGTGATCTTCCTGCGTGACCCGATGACCGCGCATCCGCACGAACCCGATGTCAACGCGCTGGTGCGTGCTTGCGACGTGCACAACGTGCCGTGCGCCACCAATGTCGTGTCGGCCAAGCTGCTGCTGGCGCAAATGGTTCCCCATCACCATCATCATTCATAAAGGAAGAATAATGACGAAGGCAATCCGCATGTCCGCCGCCGGCGGTCCCGAAGTGATGGAATATGTCGATGTCGAGGTCGGCGAGCCCGGTCCCGGCGAAGCGCGCGTGCGCCAGGCCGCTTGCGGCCTGAATTACATCGACGTGTACTTCCGTACCGGCGCCTACCCGCAGCCGCTGCCGGCCGGCCTGGGCATGGAGGGCGCCGGCACGGTGGAAGCGGTCGGTCCGGGTGTCACGCACGTCAAGCCGGGCGACCGGGTTGCCTACGCGGGCCGTCCGCCCGGTGCGTATGCGCAGGCGCGCGTGATGCCGGCCGCGGTGCTGGTCAAGCTGCCCGACGAGATCGATTTCGAGACGGCCGCCGCGATGATGCTGCAGGGCTTGACCGTGCAATACCTGTTCCGCCGTACTTTCCCGCTAAAGGGCGGCGAAACCATCCTGTTCCATGCGGCCGCCGGCGGGGTCGGCCTGATCGCTTGCCAGTGGGCAAAGGCGTTGGGCGTGACCATGATCGGCACCGTCGGCTCCGACGAAAAGGCGGAACTGGCCAGGGCGCACGGCTGTACCCACACGATCAACTACAACAAGGAAAACTTCGTCGAGCGCGTCAAGGAAATCACCGCAGGCCGTGGCGTGCCGGTGGTGTACGACTCGATCGGCAAGGATACCTTCACCGGCTCGCTCGATTGCCTGGCGCCCCTAGGCATGATGGTCAGCTTCGGCGCCGCGTCGGGCCCGGTGCCGCCGTTTTCGTTGAATGAACTGGCCTCGCGCGGCTCGCTGTTCATTACCCGGCCGTCGCTGTTCAACTATATCGCCAAGCGCGAAGACCTGGACGCGATGGCGGCCGATTTGTTCAGCATGGTGGTCAGCGGCAAGGTCAAGATCGACATCAACCAGCGTTATGCCTTGCAGGACGCGGCGCAGGCGCACCGCGATCTGGAAGCGCGCAAGACGACCGGCTCGACCATCCTGATTCCGTGAGCCGATAGTGGAACGACCTGACGACAATCCGATGCGCCATCCGGCCGAGCAGCCGTCCGGGAGCGACGACAGCCCGAAGTTCGGCCGGCTGCTCGTCGTGCTGTTGTGCGCGGTGCTGGTGATCGTCGCGATCACCTTCATTTCGGAAGCGATGTATATGTAAGGGGCTATCTTCGTCTGGGGCCTGAGCTGAGGCGGACGAAGATAGATCACTGCATCTTCAATTCCACCCGATGCGGCACGCCGCTCTTGCCGGGGAAATCGGCAAAGGCGCTTTTCACCATGTACGGCATCACGGCTGCCAGCGAGCCGTTGCGCCCTTCGCTGACCACCGTCGTTTCATACAGCTTCTTGCCGTCGGCTACCTGCGCCATCACGACGCGCAACTGGCGCGTGTACAGCTGGTAATTCTCTTCGCGCCGCTCGACGACCGGCGGTCCGTACCAGAACGGGTCGTAGAACGGGCTGTAGTAGCCGCGCCAGGCCGGCCCGTACCAATACGGGTTGACGATGGGCGCCGGATAGGGATTGACTACCACCGGGTATACCTCGTGCACGTCACGCACCCTGATGCCGTAACTGAGCATCACCTTCAGCTTGGGCGGATGCGCCGTGTTCGCCTCTGTGAAGCCGAGCCGGTTCAGTTCGGCGCGCACCAGGTTTTCGTAGCTGCGGTATTCCAGGTTGTTGTCCTGGTCCCTGGTGCGTTCGAAGACATAGGATTTGTCCTGCAGCTGCGCCGGCCATTCATGGAATGCCGTGACATCGCTCTTGATCGTGTTCGTGGCGCAGCCGCCCAGCAGCAAGCCCGACGCGACCAGGCAGGCGGCGATCAGCCAACGTTTCATACCTTCTCTCCAGCTCGGCATCCCGGATTTCAGCATAAGTCAGATGCAAATTAAGTGCGTAAGTATTTGTAACCGCGAGGGAAGTGCCGGAATGCTCCTCGGCGCGCCGCCATCACGAAAAGCGCAAATGTCGAATTCGCCGGAATAGGCTCCCCTACCATAGGTTGGTAAAATGCGGGTTTGCGCCACATTATCCTCCGATTTACGGACCTCGCCATGCGTACCGATACTCCCCTGACCATTTATCGCAAGGACTACACGCCGCCCGCCTTCTGGGTCGAGACGGTTGAAATGGGCTTCGACCTCGATCCGGAAGCGACCCACGTCGCCACCCGCATGACCCTGACGCGCAACCACGCCGGCAAGGGCAAGAGCCTGGTGCTGTACGGCGAGGCCTTGCGCCTGGTACAGCTGCGGATGAACGGCAAGGCGCTCAGCAAGCGCGCCTACACGCTGGGTCAGGGCACTCTGGAGATCCACAATCCGCCCGACCGGGTCACGCTCGAAATCGAAACCGTTACCCATCCGAGCATGAATACTTCGCTGATGGGCTTGTACGTATCCGACGGTAATTTCTTCACGCAATGCGAAGCCGAAGGCTTCCGCAAGATCACCTATTTCCCCGACCGCCCCGACGTCATGGCGAAGTACAAGGTGATGTTGCGTGCTGACAAGGAAAAGTATCCGGTCCTGCTGTCCAACGGCAATCTGGTCGAGCAGGGCGACTTGGGCGACGGCCGTCATTACGCTGTGTGGGAAGACCCGTTCAAGAAACCGTCCTACCTGTTCGCGCTGGTGGCCGGCAAGCTGGTGTGTCAGGAGGAAAAATACACGCTGCAGTCCGGACGCGAAGTGCTGCTGCAGGTCTGGGTGGAAGAGGGCAATCTCGACAAGACCCAGCACGCGATGGATTCGCTCAAGCGCAGTATCCGCTGGGACGAGGAGCGTTTCGGCCTGGAGCTCGACCTCGACCGCTTCATGATCGTCGCCGTCGGCGACTTCAACATGGGCGCGATGGAAAACAAGGGCTTGAACATCTTCAACACCAAGTATGTGCTGGCCAACCCGCGCATCGCCACCGACACCGACTACGCGAACATCGAATCGGTGGTCGGCCACGAATATTTCCATAACTGGACCGGCAACCGCGTCACCTGCCGCGACTGGTTCCAGCTGTCGCTGAAGGAAGGCCTGACCGTTTTCCGCGACCAGGAGTTTTCAGCCGACATGATCGGCACCGACAGCGGGCGCGCGGTCAAGCGCATCGAGGACGTGCGCGTGTTGCGCCAGGCGCAGTTCCCGGAAGACGCCGGCCCGATGGCGCATCCGGTGCGGCCCGACTCCTACGTCGAAATCAACAACTTCTATACCGTCACCGTCTACGAAAAAGGCGCGGAAGTGGTGCGCATGTACCAGACCCTGTTCGGCCGCGAGGGCTTCCGCAAGGGCATGGACCTGTACTTCCAGCGCCATGACGGCTGCGCGGTCGAGTGCGACGATTTCCGCCGCGCAATGGGTGACGCCAACGGGCGCGACCTGTCGCAGTTCGAGCTGTGGTACTGCCAGTCCGGCACGCCGCACCTGAAGGTCGATACGCACTACGACGAAGTCGCCAAGACCTATGCCGTCACGCTCACGCAATCCTGCCCGCCGACGCCGGGGCAGCCGGCCAAGCAACCCTTCCATATCCCGGTCGCGGTCGCTTTGATTGACGGTAACGGGCGCGACTTGCCGCTGCATTTGGACGGCGTCGAGATCGATGGCCTCGCGCCGACGACGATGGTGCTGGAGCTGACGCAGCAGCGCCAGAGCTTCGAATTTTGCAACGTGCCGGAGCATCCGGTGCCGTCGATCCTGCGCGGCTTTTCCGCGCCGGTCGTGCTCGAGATCGACTACTCCGACGCCGAGCTGGCGTTCCTGATGGCGCACGACAGCGACCCGTTCAACCGCTGGGAAGCCGGTCAGCGCCTGGCGATGCGCCGCCTGCTGGCGCTGGCCGAGGCAGTGCAGAAAGATCATGCCTTGTCCGATTCTGAGCTGCAGGAAACGGCGCTGGGCAAGGCCTATCGCAAGATCCTGGCCGACCGCACGCTCGATCCGGCATTCTGCGAACTGGCCCTGACGCTGCCGTCCGAGACGGTCGTCGCCGAGCAGATGGACGTGGTCGACCCGCACGCGATCCACGCGGTGCGCCAGTTCATGCGCCGCGCGCTGGCAGCGGCCATGCGGGTCGAGTGGGAAGTGGCTTACCAGGCGAATCGTACGCCCGGCGCGTACAGCCCGGACGCGGCGTCGGCCGGCAAGCGCGCCCTGAAAAATCTCGCGCTGTCCTACCTCGTGGAGCTCGATGAGCCGCAGGGCCACCTGCTGGCGCAAAGCCAGTGTGACCAGGCGAATAACATGACCGACCGCATCGCTGCGTTGTCGGCCCTGGTCAACAGCAGCGCCGCCGGCAAGGACGAAGCGCTGGCGCGCTTCTATGCCGATTTCGAGCAGGAAGCGCTGGTGATCGACAAGTGGTTCGCGCTGCAGGCAATGGCGCGCACCACTGACGTGGCCAAGGTGCGCGCGCTGATGCAGCACCCGGCCTTCACCCTGAAAAACCCCAATCGCGCGCGCAGCCTGATCTTCAGCTTCTGCAACGGCAACCCGGCGCAATTCCATGCAGTCGACGGCAGCGGCTACGAATTCTGGGCCGACCAGGTCATCGCGCTCAATGCAATCAATCCGCAGGTCGCCGCGCGCCTGGCGCGCAGCCTCGACCGCTGGCGCAAATACGCGCCAGCCTTGCAGGAAAAGATGCAAGCCGCATTGAGGCGCGTCGCCGCCACCAAGTCGCTGTCGAAAGACGTGCTGGAAGTGATCACCAAATCCCTCGCCAATTAACCATTCTTGATTCTGGAAATGCCTATGAAACGGATCAGCCTCACGCAGTACCTTGTTGAAGAGCAGCGCACCAATAACAGCATCCCGGCCGAGCTGCGCCTGTTGATCGAAGTGGTCGCACGCGCCTGCAAAACCATCAGCCACGCCGTCGGCAAGGGCGCGTTGGGCGAAGTGCTGGGCAGCGCCGGCAGCGAAAACGTGCAGGGCGAAGTGCAGAAGAAGCTCGACATCCTGTCGAATGAAATGCTGCTCGAAGCCAACGAGTGGGGCGGCCACCTGGCGGCGATGGCTTCCGAGGAAATGGAAGGCATCCACCCGATCCCGCACCGTTATCCGAAGGGCGAATACCTGCTGCTGTTCGATCCGCTCGACGGCTCGTCCAACATCGATGTGAACGTCTCGATCGGCACCATCTTCTCGGTGCTGAAAGCGCCGGAAGGCATGACCAACCCGAGCGAGCAGGATTTCCTGCAGTGCGGCAGCAAGCAGGTCGCCGCCGGCTACGCCGTCTACGGTCCGCAGACCGTGCTGGTGCTCACCACCGGCAACGGCGTGAATTGCTTCACGCTCGACCGCGAGATGGGGTCCTGGGTGCTCACGCAGCGCGACATGGCAATTCCCGCCGAGACCAAGGAATACGCGATCAACGCCTCCAATGCCCGCCACTGGTACCCGCCAGTCAAGCGCTATGTGGATGAGCTGTTGGCCGGCAAGACCGGACCGCGCGGCAAGGATTTCAATACCCGCTGGATCGCCTCGATGGTGGCCGACGTGCACCGCATCCTGAACCGCGGCGGCGTCTTCATGTACCCGGCCGACGCGCGCGAGCCGGACAAGCCCGGTAAGCTGCGCCTGATGTATGAAGCCAACCCGATGGCCTTCATCGTCGAGCAGGCCGGCGGCGCCGCCACCAACGGCCGCCAGCGCATCCTCGACATCCAGCCGCAAAAGCTGCACGAGCGGGTGGCGGTGTTCCTCGGATCGAGGAGCGAAGTCGAGCGCGTGACCAGCTATCACAACGAATAAGTGCGCGAATAAGGACGCCTGCGGCAGTCGCGGAAGGCCGATTTACCAGGCTTTCCGTCAAATTTCATGTCGAAATCCGCCTCGACATGCAAGCTCCCTAGTGACACGACTTACTTTTTTGATAGAATACGCGCTTTCGCTGATGTAGCGCGATTACTCAGCGTGCCGGTGTAGCTCAGTTGGTAGAGCAATTCATTCGTAATGAAAAGGTCGGCGGTTCGATTCCGTCCACCGGCACCAGATACGGCAGGCAGCCTTCAAACGCTGCGCGCCATTGAAAAACGCCTCGGTCTTCCGAGGCGTTTTTTTTTTGAATCATCTGTCGTGCGGTACCGGCCGGCCCTTATTTTCCCGCCTTGCGGCGCATGGCGGCCCGCGCCGCAAGACCTGACTCTTCCGGGGCCGGGAAATCGTCGCTTGAATGATCGCTGGCGTCCGCTGCCGGCAAATTCACATGCTCGACCGAATCCCCTTGCGCCGCAATAAACCCTTCCAGCGCCTTGAACAGCTCGTCGATCGCCCGCTTGCCGAACGCCTGCTCGATGTACTCGTATTGCAAGTCGATCAGCGGCGCGATCTTGCTGATGAGGGCGTCGCCTTCGGGCGCAAGCCGCACCAGCACGCGCCGCTGGTCTTCCACCACCCGGTTGCGCTGGATCAGCCCGATCTCTTCCATCCTCGCCAGCACGCCAGCCATGCTGGAGCTGAGGAACTGACACATTTCGCACAGCTCGCGCGGTTCGAGCTGCCCGTATTCGTCGAGCACGCGCAGGATGCGCCACTGCTGCTCGGTCACGCCAAAATGATTGAGGATGGGGCGGAAATGCGACATCAGGCTTTCGCGCGCTTTCAGGAATAGCTGCGGCAAGTTGCGGTAATTGATCCGATGTTTTACGTCGTGTTCCATCTCAAGCCTTTCGCCAAGGAGGTCGAGCGGGATTATACCTGCCTTGACTCACTCACATATGAGTGATCTAATCACTCATATGTGAGTAATTCACTGTTCCCCCATCGAAGATACTTATTAAAAGGGTTACACAATGCGAGACAACTTCCACGACCGTATCCGTTTGCCGTCCTTGCGCGACAAGGTGACCAGCGCAGCCGATGCCGCCCACTGGGTGCGCGACGGCATGACGGTGGGTATGAGCGGTTTTACGCGCGCCGGAGATGCCAAGGTCGTGCCGCTGGCGCTGGCCGAGCGCGCGCGCCACGAACAGTTGAAGATCACATTGATGACCGGTGCTTCGCTTGGTAACGACATCGACAAGACGCTGACCGAGGCCGGTGCGCTGGCGCGACGCATTCCGTTCCAGGCTGATCCGGCGCTGCGCTCGGCGATCAACCGCGGCGAAGTGATGTTTGTCGACCAGCATCTGTCGGAAACGGTCGAATTGCTGCGCACCCGGCAGATCGCCCCGATTGACGTGGCCATCATCGAGGCCATCGCCATCACCGAGACCGGCGCAATCGTGCCGACCACGTCGGTCGGCAACAGCGCCAGCTTTGCGATCCTGGCCGACAAGGTCATCGTCGAAATCAACCTGACACAATCGCCGGACCTGGAAGGGCTGCACGATATCTTCATTCCGAAACGGCGTCCGCAGCGCGAGCCGATTCCGATCATGAACGTGCGCGACCGCGTCGGCACCGCCGCCATCGAAATTCCGCCGGAAAAGATCGTCGCCATCGTCGTTACCGAAAAGGCCGACAGTTCTTCCAACATCTTGCCGCCGGATGCGGAAACGGCGCAGATTGCCGGCCATCTGGTCGATTTCTTCAAGAACGAGGTCAAGCAGGGGCGTCTGACCGACAGCCTGTTGCCGCTGCAGGCCGGCATCGGCACCATCGCCAACGCGGTGTTGGCCGGTTTCATCGACAGCCCGTTCCACAACCTGACGATGTATTCGGAAGTGCTGCAGGATTCCACCTTCGACCTGTTCGACGCCGGCAAGCTCGATTTCGCCTCCGGCTCGTCGATCACGCTGTCGCCGCAAAAGAGCCGTGAAGTATTCGCCGACATCGCGCGCTACAAGGACCGGCTGGTGCTGCGTCCGCAGGAGGTGAGCAATCATCCGGAAGTGATCCGTCGCCTGGGTATCATTGCGCTCAATACCGCGCTGGAAGCGGACATCTACGGCAACGTGAACTCGACCCACGTGCTTGGCACCCATATGATGAACGGCATCGGCGGCTCCGGCGACTTCGCGCGCAATGCGTACATGGCGATCTTCGCGACCAAGTCGCTGGCCAAGGGCGGCGATATTTCGAGCATCGTGCCGATGGTGTCGCACGTCGATCACAACGAGCACGACGTCGACATCCTGGTCACCGAAGTGGGGCTGGCCGACCTGCGCGGCCTGGCGCCGCGCGAGCGCGCGCAAGCCATCATCGGCAACTGCGTCGCCGAACCGTACCGCGAGATGCTGCGCGATTATGTCGAGCGCGCCAACCGGCGCGGCGGGCAGACGCCGCACGTGCTGGAAGAAGCATTTTCCTGGCACGTGCGCTACCGCGACACGGGCTCGATGCTGTTGCCGGTCGAGGAGACGCGCCTGCGCGCCTGACCTGTTTTCGTTGTGGCTGCGTAGCGCGCCGGTTTTTCATGCGGAAAGACCGGCGCGGGCGGAGATGCTTTGATTACAGGCAGGACGTTCCTATAATGGTACGTCATGGGCATCTTTCTTTTCTCCTTGCCGGTGACGAGCGCCTTCCTGGCCAGCCTGGCCGCGCTAGTCATCATCACGCATGCGGTCAGGACCGCGCCCTGGAAGGCGCTGACCGCGCCGGGCGCGTTTTCCGCGTGGTGCGCCTTCATCATCCTGCTGCCGCTGCTGTGGCGTTTCGACGTGCCGATTACTGGCGGCATGGCGCTGCACCTGCTGGGCATGCCCCTGTTCGTGCTGATGTTCGGACGGCAGCTCGCCATCACCGGCATCGCGCTGTCGGTCATCGCGTACACCGCGATACATGAAGGACTGTGGACCAATCTCGGCATGAACCTGCTGCTGCTGTCGGTACTGCCGGCTTACTGCGGTGAAACCGTGATGCGCCTGACGCGGACGTATTTCCCGCGCAATATTTTCGTGTACTTGCTCGGCAACGGGTTTTTCGGCGCGATGGCGATGCTGTCGACCATCGGCCTCATGTCGCTCGGCGCTAACGAATTGTGGGTGGTGCATGCACCGACCCGTGGCGACACGGTTGCCTACATGCTGCTGCTGGCCTGGGGCGAATCATTCCTGACCGGTTTTTTGCTGACCATCTTCACCGTCTATCGCCCGCAATGGGTGCTGACCTTCGACGACAACGTGTATTTGCACGGAAAGTGAGCGGCCGGCGCCACGGGGCAGCGCTCATTCGGCGCCGGATCCGCGTACCAGTTTTCCGCCGGCCACGTCTTCCGGCAGTTTTTCCGTGGCGAGAGGAATATGGATGGTGAGGGTGGTGCCCGCGCCTGGCGCGCTCGCGATCACGAACTTGCCATTCAGCGCATGTACCCGTTCTTCCACGCCGACTAGCCCGAACGAGTTGGAGCTCTTGCGTGCGCCGGGAGGAATGCCGACGCCGTTGTCGGCGATCTTCATCACCAGATGCTCGCCCTCCTTGTTCAGTTCGATGAGCACGTGGCTCGCCTTGGCGTGCCGGATCACGTTGGTCAGCGATTCCTGCAGGATGCGGAACAGGGTGGTGGCGCGCGCATCGTCCACCGCGAATTCTTCCTGGCCCAGTACCAGTTCGCAGGAGATGCCGCTGCGCCGGCGGAACTCATTGACTTGCCATTCGATGGCGGCGGTCAGCCCGAGGTCGAGCACCGCCGGGCGCAGGTTGTTGATGATGGTACGGATGGTCCGGACGGTGGCGTCGATGTACTGCAGCGCACCGCGCACCTTTTCGTTGAGCCGCGGGTGCGTGTTGCCGGTGCGCGTCTCCAGCATCGACACGTCGATGCGCAACGCCAATAGCGTCTGTCCCAGCTCGTCGTGGATTTCGCGCGCGATGCGGCGCCGTTCGTCTTCCTTCACACGATCCTGATGCGCGGTCAGCTCGCGCAGCAGCTTGCGCGAGCGCTTGAGCGCCTCGACCGTCTGCTTGCGTTCGGTGATGTCCATGATGGTCCCGCGCAACACGATCACGCCGTTGTTATTGCTCGGGCGGCAGATCGTCTGTACCCAGCGGGTGGTGCCGTCGCACCGCACAATGCGGTGCTCGGTGCTGAACTCTTCGCCGCTGCGCAGCGATTTGGCCAGGCCGGACTGGACCCGCTGGCGGTCTTCTTCATGGACGCGGTGCAGGTAGTCCGAATAGTTCGGAAGTGCCGAATGCCGCTCCATTCCGAAGAGGTGGAAAGTTTCGGCCGACCAGGTCATCGTCTGCGTGGTGATGTCGAGCAGCCAGCTGCCCAGGTGCGCCATGTGCTGCGCTTCGGCCAGGCTGGCTTCGCTGGCGCGCAAGTCCTTGGTCATTTCCTTGGCCAGTTCCACCGCGCGCCGGCGCGCCGATGTCAGCGAATAGATAATGCTGAATAACAGCCCCGCCGTTCCCAGGCCGACCACCAGGACGATGTGCGGCAGCGACTTGTCCAGTTCATCCATCATGGCAGCCTTGCTTGCGATGAATTCGGCTTCCCATACGCGCGGGCCGACCGTCATTGCCACCCGCTTGACGAATACCGGCCCCGACGGGGCCGGCTTCGCCTCCCCGGCCTCGCTGTCGAACAACAAGTGGCCCGCATCCCGGGTCCCGGAACCAGGCCGGTCGCCGGACACGCCGATGTCATAGATCCTGTAGCCCAGGTGGGGCAGCACCTTTTTGTCAACCGCGCCAAGCATCAGCTTGCTGATGTCGAAACCGGCGCCTACCGAGCCGTAGTATGCGGCGCGCCTTTCCTGGATAGTTCTGGTCGGCATGCCACGCCGGTATAGCGGAATGCGCATCGCCATGCCCACATGCCGGTTCGGGCCCGAGACATGGATGAGCCGTCCAGATGACATCAGCTGGCCGGTGTCGCGCGCCACCGCCAGCGTCCTGGCCACGGTGTCGACCGATGCGATGTCGAGGCCCAACGATGCCTGGTTGGTTTCCAGCGGCTCCAAGTAGGTCAGCACATGGTACTCGGCACGGTCGCCGGCGGGCGTGATGCGAAAATCGGGATGGCCGGCGCCGCTCATGCCGGCCTCGGCGCGTACCGCTGCTTCGAACGCACTTTTTTCGGGCGCAGTGATATGGAAGGCGGCGTTCAGATTGGTAATGCCGGGGAAGCTGCGATCGAGCTGCAGATGCGTCACGTAGGCATGGAACTGTTCCCGGGAAATGCTGTTGCCTGTATAGAAAAGGGCGCTTGTGCCGCGCAATACATCGATATAGGCGCGCATCCGGGTTTGAATCGCGAGCTGCGCATTATTGACCTGGTAATCAAATACCGCCTCGGTCTTGCTGTCGACCATCCTGGCCACCAGCAGCGCCAGTACAAGCGACACCGCCACGCCTAGCCACCAGACGGTGGAGGAGAGCAGGGCTTTGATGAATCGAACCGGAAGGAGCATCTAACGGCGGGTAAATTTCGTTGACGAATGGACTGTTTCGATGCGGACTAAGAGACGCGGGAAGTTAACACATGGAAAAAAAGAAGGCGCAGTGTATAACTTTTTCCGTTTCCAGTTTGTGAAATCTGTTGACGTTCCAGCATCTTTTAATGATGCCGAAAGGCATTTCATAGGATAGCCGATTCCCCGTTTTTCCGAGGGCAAGCTGGTTTGAAGGTGATGAGTTGCTTTGGGGAAATATTTAAGGAAAATCCCCAATAAGCGTTTTCCGCTTAGCACAGCACCACCCGGTTGCGCCCGCTGTTCTTGGCCTCGTACAGTGCTTCATCTGCGCGTTTGAGCGTTTCGTCGATACCGGTTTCCTGCGGAAGGAATTGCGATACGCCGCAGCTGATCGTGATGCGCAGCGGGGCATCCTTGACGACAATGGTCTGTTCCATCGTCGTGATGCGCAGCCGCTCCGCCGCCGCATAGGCTGCGGCGCTGTCACTGTTGGGCAGCGCCATGATGAACTCCTCGCCGCCGAAACGTGCGAAGACGTCGCTTTCGCGCAGCGCATCCTTGCAGATCTCGGTCAGCTTGCGCAGCACCTCGTCGCCGGCCGGGTGCCCGTACAAGTCGTTGATGCGCTTGAAATGATCGACGTCGATCGTGACGATCGACAGTGCTGAGCCGTGGCGCTGGGCGGCGCTGACCAGCTTGCCGGCGGTCTCGAAGAAGAAGCGCCGGTTGTAGGCGCCGGTCAGCGGGTCGGTGATCGAGGTGACGCGCAGCTCTTCGGTCAGTTGCTGCAGTTCGCGGTGCTGCTGTTCGAGCGCGGTGTGCGTGCGCTCAAGTTCCTGCCGCGATTTTTCGCGTTCCTGGCTGCGGCGGCGGGCCTGTTGCACATACAGTACCGCCAGCATGATGAATGCCGCCGCGACGGCCGTGGCGGCGCCGGTGCCCGCCGCGCGCAGGTCGGCCGATGCCGTCGGAATGAGCACGTTGAAGGTCCAGCCGGAGTCGGCCAGCGACGCGGTCTTGATGAAATAGCGCTCTTGCCGCCGGCCGTTGGCGGCATCGTCTTCCTGCGCGATATCGGCCAGCTTTTCGTCCGTCCGCAGCTGGGCGAGCGTCGTGATCGCCAGCGGTTCCTTGAGCACCGTATCGTACTGGCGCGTGCGTCTGACCTCGTCGCGCGCGTCTGCCGTCAGGACAGCGAGCGGCCGGTACTTCCAGTCGGGGTGTGAACTCAGGAAGATCACGCCGTGCTCATCCGTCACGAAGAATTCGCCTCCCAGGCGGGCACTGTTCCATCCTGCATCCAGGTTGCCCAGATCGACCTTGACAGCAGCCACGCCGAGCACCGAACCGCCGTCGCGCACTTCATGGGAAAGGAAAAAGCCGGGCATCTTGCTGGTCACGCCGACGCCGTAAAACCGGCCGCTACCATCGCGCAGCGCATCCTGGAAATACGGGCGAAACGCGTAATTCTGGCCGACGAAGCTCGTCGGCTGCTGCCAGTTGCTCGCCGCGATCACCACACCCTTGGCGTTGAGGATATAGACGACGGCTGACTCGGCGCTGCTGTTGGCGCGTTCGAGGTAGATGTTCGCCAGGCGCAGCCGCCGCTTGTCGTCCTGGTGCCGCAGCGCATCGATGACTTGCGGCTGCAGCGCGACGAGCGCCGGCAGGTAGCGGTACTTGTCGATCGGCGCGAACAGCGTCGCGCTGGACGTGGCCAGCCGCCGCTCCGCCTTGGCATGCAAGTCGCGAATTTCGGCGTTGTGGCTAAAGGAATACGACAGGTATCCGGCCGCGGCGATCGTGGCCAACGCCAGCACCATGCCTCCCAGCTTTTTTACGGTTTCAGCGCGCATCCGTTATTCTCGTTACACTGCTGGATCAGTTTCAGCTTTATTACGCTATACGTCAATGCGTGACGCATGCTTCGTCTCCGCCAAGCTGCAATGGCGCGACGGAGGGATGGCGCGCGATGGCTTTTTGCCAATTCTCCAGCCCGCTCAACCATTTTCCCGTACTCCTATGCATGAGATCGATCCCCGCCAACTGCTGCTCGACATGTATGCCAGTGCCGTGGACGCCGTCAGCGCGGAAAAGTGCCTGCCTGCGTACCTGCCGCAGCCGCCCGCCGGCGGCCGCACGCTCGTCATCGGCGCGGGCAAGGCGGCCGCGGCCATGGCCAGCACGGTGGAGCGGCATTGGCAGGGCGAGATTGCCGGGCTGGTAGTGACGCGCTACGGTCATGGCGCCGCATGCCGCCATATCGAAGTCGTCGAGGCGGCGCATCCGGTGCCCGACGAAGCCGGGCGCCAGGCCGCCGGCCGCATGCTGCAGATGGTGCAGGGATTGAGCGAACGCGATCTGGTGCTGTGCCTGATTTCCGGCGGCGGCTCGGCCCTGCTGGCGCTGCCGGCGCCGGGCATCACGCTGGAGCAGAAGCAGGCGCTCAACAAGGCGCTGCTCAAGAGCGGCGCGACGATTTCGGAGATGAACTGCGTGCGCAAGCACCTGTCCGCGATAAAGGGCGGGCGCCTGGCGCTGGCTTGCGCGCCGGCGCGCGTGGTGACGCTGCTCATTTCCGACGTGCCCGGCGACGATGCGGGCATCATCGCCAGCGGCCCGACGCTGCCGGACCCGACCAGCTGCGCCGATGCGCTGGCGGTGCTGCGCAAGTACCGTATCGACATTCCGGCTGCAATCGAGCGGCATTTGACGTCCGGCGCGGGGGAAACGCCCAAGCCCGGCGATGCGCGCTTCGTGCGCAACGAGCATCATATTGTGGCCACCGCGCAGCAGGCGCTGGAAGCTGCTGCCGCGACGGCGCGCGCGGCCGGCGTGGCGCCCCATATCCTGTCCGACTGTATAGAAGGGGAGGCGCGCGACGCGGGCCTGGTGCATGCCGCCATCGCGCGCCAGGTCGCGCTGCGCAACGAGCCGTTTTCACGGCCCTGCGTGCTGATCTCCGGCGGCGAGACCACCGTGACCGTGCGCGGCAACGGGCGCGGCGGGCGCAATGCGGAATTCCTGCTGAGCGTTGCGACGGCCCTCGACGGCACGCCGGGCGTCGCCGCGATCGCCTGCGACACCGACGGCATCGACGGCACGGAAGACAACGCCGGCGCGCTCTACCTTCCCGATGCGATGGAACGCGCCGCGCGGCTCGGCCTGCGACCGCGCGCCATGCTCGACAATAACGACGGCTACGGTTTTTTCAGCGCTTTGGGCGAACTGGTGGTGAGCGGGCCGACGCGCACCAACGTCAACGATTTCAGGGCGATCCTGGTCTGGTAGGCTGGTTGTTCGGCGGCCGCGTTGTCGATCAGGCCACGCTTTGGCGGCCGCGGCATTTGTAAATTTTTCTTGCGGGACGACAAATCGCCGCCCGGCTTCTTATACTTGTCGGCGCGCATAGCAAAACGCCCCTCGCGGCATGCGCTGGCTGCTCCCCAACACGTCATCCGGCTCCAAATTGACCAAGTCCAAAAAAGCCCCTCCCAAAAAAGCGCCGCCACGCTCGCGCGGCATCCTCTGGCCCTTGCTCTTCGGCTTGCTCGCCATCGCCGGCGTGTTCGCCGCCTTCGCCGTAGCCTATATAAAGCTCGTCATCGAGCCGAACCTGCCGTCGCTCGATACGCTCACCGACTACACGCCGAAAATCCCGCTGCGCGTCTATACGGCCGACAATGTGTTGATCGGTGAATTCGGCCAGGAGCACCGCGAATACGTGCCGATCAGGCAAATCCCGCCGATCCTGAAAACAGCGCTGCTGGTGACCGAGGACGAGGGCTTCTATGCGCATGGCGGCATCGCCATCACCGGCGTGTTGCGCGCGGCGGTAGCCAACCTGGCCGGCGGCGGCATGGGACAGGGCGCGTCGACCATCACGATGCAGGTCGCGCGCAACTTCTTCCTGTCGCGCGAGAAGACTTATACGCGCAAGCTGTACGAGGTCATGCTCGCCTACAAGATCGAGGAAGCGCTGACCAAGGACCAGATCCTGGAGCTGTACATGAACCAGATCTATCTCGGCCAGCGCGCCTACGGCTTTGCCAGCGCGGCGCGCACCTATTTCGGCAAGCCCGTGCAGGAAGTGACGATCGCGGAATCGGCCATGCTGGCAGGCCTGCCCAAGGCGCCGGCGGCCAACAATCCGGTCGCCAACCCGAAGCGCGCACGGCAGCGCCAGCTGTACATCCTGCAGCGCCTGCGCGACCGCGACTACATCACCGACGCGCAATACCGCCAGGCGGCGCGCGAGGAACTGCGCGTGCGCACCGGCGGGCAGGAGTTCGGCGCCCACGCCGAGTTCGTCGCCGAGGCGGCCCGGCAGGCGATGGTCGAGCAGTTCAAGGAAGACACCTATACGCGCGGATTCAACGTCTACACCACCATTCTCAGCCGCGACCAGAATGCCGCCTATGAGGCGCTGCGGCGCAACGTGATGGATTACGAAATGCGGCACGGCTATCGCGGCCCGGAAGCAATCATCGCCTTGCCCAAGGCGGCCGACGCGCGGCTGGAAGCGATCGACGACGAGCTGGCGAAACGCCCGGCCAGCGACGGCCTGCTGCCCGCCGTGGTGCTGTCCGCTTCGACGAAAGCGGTGCGCGCGCTCACCGCGTCGGGCGACGCGATCGACATTGCCGGCGAGGGCCTGCGCCTGGCGGCGGCCGGCCTGTCGGCGAATGCGAAATCGCCCCTGCGCATCAGGCCCGGCGCCGTGATCCGCGTGATGCAGGATGCGAACGGACGCTGGCGGATCACGCAGCTGCCGGAGGTGGCGGCCGCCATCGTCGCGCTCAATGCCGACGACGGCTCCTACCGCGCCCTTGTGGGTGGATTCGATTTCAGCCTCGGCAAGTTCGATCATGTGACGCAGGCATGGCGCCAGCCGGGGTCGAGCATCAAGCCCTTCGTGTATTCGGCCGCGCTCGAGAAGGGCTTTGCGCCCGGCACCCTGATCAACGACGCGCCGCTGGCCCTCGGCTCGGCCGACACCGGCGGGCAGGCCTGGGAACCGAAGAACGACGACGGCTTCGACGGCCCCATCTCGATGCGCCGCGCCCTGGCCAAATCGAAGAATATCGTCTCCGTGCGCATCCTGCGCGCGGTCGGCGTGCCGTACGCGCACGAGCACCTCGAGCGTTTCGGCTTCGGCGCCGACAAGCATCCGCGCAACCTCACGATGACGCTCGGCACCGGCTCGGCCACGCCGCTGCAGATGGCCGGCGCCTATGCCGTGTTCGCCAACGGCGGCTACCGCGTCAATCCCTACCTGATCCGCAAGGTCACCGATGCGCGCGGCCGGGAACTGTTCAGCGCCAGGCCGGTGCGCGCCGGCACGCAGGGCGCGCGCGTGATCGATGCGCGCAACGCGTTCGTGATGGACAGCATGCTGCGCGACGTGGTGCGCAACGGCACCGGCGCCGCGGCGGGCCAGAAGCTCGGGCGCGCCGACATCGCCGGCAAGACCGGCACCACCAGCGATGCGCTCGACGGCTGGTTCGCCGGCTACGGCGCCAACGTGGTGGCGGTGGCATGGATGGGATACGACGATCCGAAGTCGCTCGGCAGCCGCGAATTCGGCGCGACGCTGGCGCTGCCGATCTGGGTCGACTACATGCGAGTCGCGCTCGCCGGCAAGCCGGAAGTCCAGAAGCCGGCACCGGCGGGCCTGGCGCTGGCCGATGGCGACTGGCGCTATCAGGAAGATGCGGCGGGCGGTGGCGTGCGCAGCGTCGGGTTCGATGACAATGCAGGATCTTCGGACGCGGTGCGCGCGCTTTCCATCCTGAACGGGATCGATGTGGGCAAGTAAGAGCCTGTTCGAAAGCGCTTGCGCGAACTGCCTCCAAGAAGACGGATCGCGGATGCATCGTTGTGCCGCGGTGGCACGAATGAAAAGGGGGGCAGGAAAACCTGCCCCCCTTTTCTTGTCGGCGATGTTACGGGAGATTGCGCTTGATGGCGACGAAACCGCCCACCAGCGCGGCGCCGGTGGCATCCTGCATGCGGATGGCGCCGCCGACTTCAGCAGGGCCGCTGCCGCCGGCGCCGCTTTCGACCGGACCGAAGTAGCGGCCGCCGAGCCCGCCCTGCAAGCCGCCGCTGGTGATCGCGCCGGTCATGTAGTTGGCGAGGTTGGAATTGGCGGCGCCCATGGCGACCTTCGAGGTGAAGTTCAGCAAGGTCAGTGCGACGTTCGGCGTGGCTCCGACATTGGTGCCGTTAATCGTCGTCACCGTCACCGTGCGCGCGGCGAAATCGGCCGTGACCGTCACTTCGGCACGGAACGGCGCAGGATCCGGATCGGCGGCGGACTTGGCATACCAGCCGTACAGCCAGCCCTTGTAGGTAGCCGTTCCGGTGGTCGGCACCGTGGCCGGATCCGTTACCGCGCCGTAGGCGACGACGCCGCGGCGGTTCTGACTGTGTTCGTTGACTTGCGTGGTGGCGGTCCATTCGGCAATCTCGACCGTGTCCTGCGACAGCCACTTGGCCATGTTCACATAACGGTAGCTGTAGTTGGCGAAGTCGCGATATCCCTTCGTGCCGGGGAAGGGGACGTTCGGGCCCTTGACATCGCCATCCTCGTGCAGGCGGCCGGCAGTCGTCAGGTCCGCATCGGTGCCGCCGCTTTGCCAGTTACCCGCAGCAAAGGTCACGGAACCTGCAGTCGATGCGGGCGGACAGGTCGTGTTGGTCGGGCAGACCGACTCCGGAGCGGTGCGCGGGAAGTAGCTGTTGTTGGCGAAGCGCGCCTGGAACGTCGGGTCGCTGCGCTTGGTGGCGTCGAAGGTGAACGTGCTGATGTCGGGCAGTGAGCCAACGGTGATGGTCCTGTTTGCGCCGAAGTCCGTACGGCCCTGTGTGGACAGGAAGCGCTCGATGATCGGAGGCCTTTCGGTCGCGCCGTCCCACTTGATACCGAGATTGCTGAGTATCAGCGTGGGCTTGGACACGCTGCTGGTGCCCTTGAAAACCCTGACCTCGGCGATGCCGTCCGTAGCCAGCGCAAATCCCTCGGCCGAAGTCGGATTGTCCTTGGTCGACTTGGCGTAGGCCTGCACGCCGGAACTGGTCACCAGCACGCCGTTGCCATTGGCTGCGGGAACGGCGACGTCGTTGCCGCTGCACTGGGACGTGGTGCCCGGATCAAGCGCGTCCGCAGGACAGGACATGATGGTCGACGCGGTGGTGGTCGGGAAGGTGCCAGTATTGCCCGTGTTACCCGTATTGCCGGTATTGCCGGTATTGCCTGTGTTACCGGTGTTGCCCGTATTACCGGTTTGCGAGCCATTGTTATTGCCACCCGTTTGAGCGCCGGAATCGGGGGCGGTGCTCGAGCCGCCGCCACCGCCGCATGCAGCGAGAGCGAGCGAGACGGAGAGGGAGAGGAGTGTGAGGCGCAGATGAGTTCGCATTGACGTTGGTCCTCGAAATGGGGTTGGGAAAGCCCTCCCTCAAATCGATTGTTCGAGAGAAGGAGTTTCCTCAATTTATCCACCACGTCCTTCGCCTAGTTTGAGATCGAGCAACGCCGTAATCTCATCGTGCAGCATTGAAACGAACCTTTGATCAACCTCTATTTTCCAATTTGAAACGACACTGTCCCTCGGGAATCACCTTCCGGTACCGGTATTGCGTTATGCTACGGCACGAAGCAGGTCCAGGCTTGGCATGACGAGAGAAAGAACAAGAAATGCGGCCGATTTTTATGCTGCCAGCAGCCAAGCTGTACTCAGGGGAAATGAATTGACTACTTATTGCACCATCCGCACCGACACGTGGATCATGTCCTTACCTTCCGATTGGGAACAACGCGATGCGAGCAGCAGCAGTTCGCTTTACTTCGAGGCAAGCGACGGTACCAAGGGCTTGTATATCAGTACCTGGAAATTGCGCGAGGACGATAACCGTGCTGCAGAACAAGTTATTAAGGTGTTTCGCGCCAACGACCTGAAGTCGCTCGACAATATGGGCGGCTATCAATGGCGCATCATCGACGATGAAAGCGACGCGCTGAACCAGGCCTGCATTTCGACGACGGACTGCATGGCAGAAGGCAACAACTACCGCGTCATCGGCAAGATCATCGCGGCTCCCCCCTTGGTGGTGCGGGCTTCCTTCCATGACTATGCCTGCATCGATTACGCCGCATCGCGCGCCTATTTTGCGCCATTGATCGAATCGCTCTGCCTGCTCAAAGAGCAGTCGTGACGCCAGGCGCGACGCAGTTCGCCGATGAGCCTGTTTCCGACGCCTGACGCAACGGGGCCAGGCATGGACGTTGCGGAGCATCGATGAAGCAGCGCGCGCATCTTCCAGTGATTGAACACGCACGTCATTACGACGCGCAATACCGGCGCCGGCTTGCGACTGCCTTCGCGTTGTCTTTGCTGGCGCATGCATTCGTCATGTCGCTGCAGTTCGGGCTTCCCGGGCTGGGGCTGCCCGGCCTGGAACTGCCGTGGAATCAGCGGCGCGCGCAGGCGGATGGATTGCGCGTGGTGCTGGCCAATCCATCACGCATCCCGGAAACGGCATCCGTGACACCGGACGGCACGAGCACGCAGGAGCATCCGCCGGAGCGCATCGAACCACCGCAGCGACGCGCACTTGCCGTGCCCGCTAACGTGCAACCGGCGTCGCCTGATGCGCAAGGGAAAACCTCCGCAGCAATAACATCGGCCATGCATGCCCGCACTGAGAATCCGGCGCGCGCGCCTGCGAGGCCCCGCAAGCCGGGGATGGTCGCCTCGGGGCCGCGCCTTCTGACGCAGGACGACATGGGCCAGAACACGTTCTCGGTGCCGCTTCCCATCTTCGACGGGCCCGACCGGGCAGTCGCGTCGCATCCCGATGCGCTGCCGGAACCGGCGCCCCCGGATGCGGCAGCGCTGGCCGCGTCACCTGTGCACGAGCAAATGGATGCGCGCGCGGAGCAAGAGGCCGAGCAGCATGTCCGCGAAGCACAAGCAAGGGTGCAGGAACAGGAAGAACGCAGGCAGGAAGAGGCGCAGGCAATGCTGGAACGGCAAAGGCGCGAAGAAGAAGAGCGCGTGCGGCGCGTACTCGAACGCGAGGCGCAGCGGCAGGATGAGGAGCGTGCAGCGCGCCAGGCGCAAGAAGCAGCGCAACAGCAAGCCGCGCAACAACGTCGGCAGGAAGAAGAAAACGCACATCGCGCGCAAGCGATGGAAGCGAGAATGCGCGAGGAACTGCGGCTGCAGGAAGAAGAGCAGCGCGCGGCGATGGAGCGCGAAGAGCGCCGGCAGGCGCTGGAAGCGGCGCTGCGCCAGAAACAGGCGGAAGAGCTCGCCATGCAGGAGCGCGCGCGGGAGGAAGCGCGCCGGCAGGAACAGGCCGCCGCGGCGCGGCGTGAACAGGCGCTCGCCGAAAAGGAGAGTGCAGCGCAAATGGCTGCCGTGGCGCCCAATGCGCCCGGCGGCAGTCTCGCCGCGCGCGCTTTGGAGCAGGCGAGGAAATCCGGCGAGGCACAGGACATGCCGCCGCTGCCGCGCCAGTTGACGCCTCCGGTGCCCGATCCGGCGCCTCAGGCTGCCGACCCCGCGCGCCGGCGCTCGGCGCTCGGGCGTGCCGACCACGACATCGGCGTGATGATGTATGTGGAAAGCTGGCGTCTCAAGATCGAGCGCAACGGGCGCCTGAATTACAGGCAGTCGTTGGTCGAGTCGGCATACACAGAACCGGTCGTGACCGTGGCGGTGCGCAGCGACGGCAGCGTCGAGGACATCGTCTTCCATCGCAGCAGCGGACGCCCGGAACTTGACGAAGCGGTGCGGCGCATCGTCAGGCTCAACGCACGCTACGCCGCGTTTCCGCCGGAACTGGCGCGCCGCTTCGACGTGATCGAGATCCGGCGCACCTGGAACTTCGACGACAAGCTCAGGCTGCTGGACCAGGCACGCTGAAAGGCCGTGCCGGCAGTGGCCCGTGAAGCCATGGGATTGGCCCCGCATGTCAGCATAAAAAGCGGTTCCGCTGATCGGCCCGTCTTAACATTTTCACATGTGCGATTGCGTTGCCCTGCGCCATTCCGCGCGAATTCCTGCGCCTTCGCCCGTTGCCGGCGTCTAGCCCGATTCCGGCCGGCCCGTTATTGGCGTTATCTCAAGATGCGCGCGGTGTGAGCGTGCGTAAATGCCGGGTGCGAAAGACGCTTCAGAGACAGCCCGCAACATCCAGTGATTTTTTCAGAGAAGGTCCGACATGACTTTGCATCAGCGACTCATTTTCCCATTCCTGCTGGCGCTGCTGTTCCTGGCAGGGTGTGCGGGACAGGCGCCGAAACTCACCAGCTTCGCGATCAACATGGACCGCAAGAAGGCTGGCCTGGAGCGCCATGAAATCGACTTGCCGGATGGCGTGCGTTACGTTTATCTGGCGGGCGGAAAGGGCGATGTGCTGATGCTGCTGCACGGGTTCGGCGGCAACAAGGATAACTTCACGCGCGTGGCAGCCGGCCTGACCAAGGACTACCGCGTCGTCATCCCGGATCACGTCGGCTTCGGCGAATCGACCCACCTGCCCGACGGCGACTACACGCCGGCGGCACAGGCCAAGCGGCTGCATGCATTTGCCCAGGCGCTCAATATCAAGGATGTCCATCTGGGCGGCAATTCGATGGGCGGGCAGATCGCCATGGCGTATGCCGAACTGTATCGCGACGAGGTCAAGAGCATGTGGCTGCTCGATCCCTCCGGCATCTGGGATGCGCCCAAGAGCGAATTCGCGGAAATCTACCTGAAGACCGGGAAAAACCCGCTGATCGTGCGCAGCGAGGATGAGTTTGCGGACGTATTCAAGATGGTGATGAGCGACCCGCCGTTTGTGCCGCGCATCGTGCTGAACACGATGGCACAGGAGCGCATCAAGAATGCCGACCTGGAGGAAAAGATTTTCCAGCAGATCGTCAATGATCCCTCCATGGAAAAACGCGTCAAGGATTTGCCGATCCCAACCCTGATCGTCTGGGGTACCGAAGACCGCCTCATCCATCCGGCGACCGCCGATATCCTGCATAAGCTATTGCCGAATTCGAAGGTGATCATGCTGAAGGACACCGGTCACATGCCGATGCTCGAACAGCCGGGAACGACGGCATGGGATTATGTGCGGTTCCGCAAGAATTACGTCGCGAAGCTGAAGCTGCCGCCTGCCGAGGCTCAGGCGTCCAAATAAGCGGACGACGTACTTGCGCCGGATGGGGCGCCATGCATGCCCGCGCGGGCATGCGGCGGCTTGCTGAACTTACGCGGCCTGCGCATTCAACTGATTCAACGAAGCGATCAGGTCGGCAAAGCGCTGGCCCTGGATCATCACGTGACCGCGCAACAATTCACCCGCCTTCTCCCCATCCCCTTCCACAATTGCATTGACGATTTGCTCATGCTCCGCAAATGAGTTGGCGAGCCGGTCGCGCACGCGCAGTTGCAGGCGCCGGTAAGGACGTAGCCGGCGGTGCAGATTCTTCGCTTGTTCAGCCAGGAATGCATTATGGCTGCCGGCGTAAATCTCTTCGTGGAATGCTTCGTTCCGGTAGTAATACTCGTCCGCGTCGTTGTCGGTGCGCGCCTGGTTGCAGGCCTGGTGCGCCGCCAAAAGCCCCCCATGTTCATTCGATGTCATGCGGCGCGCGGCGAGCCGGCCGCACATCGCTTCCAGCTCTGCCATGACTTCGAACATTTCCACCAGCCGCTGCGGCGGAATTTCCGCCACCACCGAGCCGCGCCGCGGACGCGTGACCACCAATCCCATCGACGCCAACTGAATCAGCGCTTCCCGGATCGGCGTGCGCGAGACGCCGAATTCGGCTGCCAGCGCCGTCTCGTCCAGATGCTCTCCCGGGCGTAGCTTGCCGACCGCAATCATTTCTTCAATGGAATCGCGCAGCGTTTCGGATCGATTTTTCATGGCATTAGGGAGTAATTGTATTTTTATATAAATTGTAGATACGATTCTACACTTGACAACGTATTTTTAACATGCAATCTTGTATACACAATAAAAAAACGTGCATAAAGATACGTAAAACTGGGAAGCCGCAACAAGAGGCACCGATTTCATCCAATATAGGAGAGACAACATGACGTCAGCGACGAGACGTACCCTACTGGCCGCGCTCGCGGCTACCCCTTTGCTGTCCGTGCGTCAGGCATGGGCCCAGTCCACCACCCTCAAGATTTCCCACCAATTTCCCGGCGGGACGATCAACGAAGGGGATTTCCGTGATCGCCTGTGCCGGATGTTCGCAGCGGAAGTCGAGAAGCGCAGCAAGGGCGGGCTGAAGTTCGAGATTTATCCGGGCGCGTCGCTCATGAAAATCAACGCCCAGATCTCGGCCGTGCGCAAGAGCGCGCTCGACATGTCGCTGGTGCCGCTGTCGTATGCCGGCGGCGAAATGCCGGAGGTGAATATCGGTCTGATGCCGGGCCTGGTGACATCCTACGAACAGGGCTACGGCTGGAAGAACAAGGAAGTCGGCAAGGAGCTCAACAAGTTCTTGAACGACAAAGGGATCGTGGTGGTCAGCTGGGTCTGGCAGGCGGGCGGCATGGCCGCGCGCGGCGCCAAGCCGATCATCGAGCCGGAAGACGCGAAGGGCCTGAAAATCCGCGGCGGCTCGCGCGAGATGGACATGATGCTCAAGGCCGCGGGCGCCGCGGTCGTCACCGGACCGACCAACGAGATCTATGCCGGCATGCAGACCGGCGCGATGGATGCGGCGCTGACGTCGTCTACCTCGCTGATATCCTTCCGCCTGGAAGAGGTGGCCAAGAGCCTGACCACGGGCCGCGGCGGCGCCTATTGGTTCATGTTCGAGCCGCTGCTCATGTCCAAGGCGGTGTTCGACCGCCTCAGCAAGGAACAGCAGCAGCTGATCATGACGGTCGGCGCGGAGATGGAGCAATTCGCGCGCAAGTCGGCGCAGGCCGACGACGAAATGGTCGCCACGGTCTACCAGAAGGCTGGCGCCAAGGTCGCCGACCTGACCCCGGCAGTCGTGAAGAAGTGGCAGGCCATCGCCAGGGATACCGCATGGAAGGACTATGCGGAACGCAATGCCAATTGCGCCAAGTTGCTCAAGCTGGCGGAGCAGACCCTATGAGCCACGCCATCGAACTGGAGCCGGCCGCGCGGCCGGCGCTGCCTTGCAACCCGGCGCTGGCCGGCGTGGTGCGCATGCTGGAGCGTGTCAACCGTGCGCTACTTGCGCTGTCCATGCTGGCTATGGTGATCACCGCCGTCGTGCTGACCTATGCGGTCGTGGTGCGTTACTTCTTCCGCGTGCCGACCGACTGGCAGGACGACGCCACCGTCTTCATGCTGGTCGGCGCGATCTTTTTCAGCTGCGCATACGTGCAGTCATATCGCGGGCACATCGGCATCGAGGCCATCGCTTCGGTGCTGCCGCCTGCCGTCAACGCCGTGCGCCTGTTCGTCGTCGACATCGCATCCTTCCTGTTTTGCGCGTTCTTTTCCTGGAAGTCGTGGACGCTGCTGCATGAAGCCTGGGTTGACGGCCAGACCACCTCGTCTGCGCTCGCGCTGCCGCTGTGGATTCCCTATTCGATGATGGCGCTCGGCATGACTCTGCTGACCGCGCAACTCTTCGTCCAGGTGCTTATGCACGCATCGACCAAGAGGGAGGCCCGATGAGCGAACTCCAGTTGGGCGCCATGTATGGCGCCGTCACCCTGTTCGTGATGTTTTCCGGCATGCCGATCGCGTTTGCCCTCGGCGCGGTCGCGGTCGGCTTCATGTATTTCTTCATGCCGGCTGCGTCGCTCGATACCGTTACTCAGAACGTGTATGAGGAAATGGCCTCGGTCACGCTGCTGTCGATCCCGCTGTTCATCCTGAAAGGCGCGGCCATCGGCAAGTCGGCAGCCGGCAGGGATTTGTATTCGGCCATCCATACCTGGTTTCACAAGATCCCGGGGGGCTTGGGCATCGCCAACGTGTTTGCCTGCGCGCTGTTCGCGGCCATGGCCGGTTCGTCGCCGGCGACCTGTTC
Source organism: Noviherbaspirillum sp. UKPF54 (assembly GCF_007874125.1). NCBI lineage: Bacteria > Pseudomonadati > Pseudomonadota > Betaproteobacteria > Burkholderiales > Oxalobacteraceae > Noviherbaspirillum > Noviherbaspirillum sp. UKPF54. The sequence goes on from NZ_CP040128.1 coordinate 214,348, forward strand.
TGCGATCGGCTCGGCGGGCATTCCGGAAATGCGCAAGCGCGGCTATTCACCCGGCTTTGCGGCCGGCATCATCGCCGCCGGCGGCACGCTCGGCATTTTGCTGCCGCCGTCGATCACGATGATCCTCTATGCGGTCGCGGCGGAGCAATCGCTCGGCCGCCTGTTCCTGGCCGGGATAGGGCCGGGCGTCATGCTGGTGCTGATGTTCGCCGGCTACGCGGTGTACCGCGCCAGGAAGGAATACCGTACCGCGCTCGCGGTCTATGAGGGCGGTGGCGCCAAGTCGGCCTACCTCGACAACGAGCATTTCACCTTTTCGCAGAAGGTCGAAATGCTGCCGCGCGTGCTGCCCTTCGTGGTGCTGCTGACCGGCGTGATGATCGCGCTGTATGGTGGCTATGCAACCCCGTCCGAGACCGCCGGCCTGGGGGCGTTGCTGGCGATGGTGCTGATCGCGATCGTTTATCGCATCTGGAAGCCGAAGGACTTGTCGCCGATCCTGGCATCGACGATCAAGGAATCGGCCATGCTGCTGATGATCATCGGCATGTCGCTGCTGTACTCGTATGTGATGAGCTACCTGCATATCAGCCAGTCGGCGGCGCAATGGGTGGTGGGCCTGGCGCTGTCCAAATGGCTGCTGCTGGCGGTGATCCTGCTCATGGTCATCGTGCTCGGCTTCTTCCTGCCGCCGGTATCGATCATCCTGATGACCGCGCCGATCATCCTGCCGCCGCTGAAAGCGGCCGGTTTCGACCTGATCTGGTTCGGCATCGTCATGACCATCGTGATGGAGATGGGATTGATCCATCCGCCGGTCGGGCTGAACATCTTCGTGATCAAGAACATCGCGCCGGATATTCCGTTGAAGGACGTGATCTGGGGCGTGATGCCGTTCGTGGTGCTGATGTTCGCTGCCGTGCTGCTGCTGTGCGTCTTCCCGCAGATCGCCGTCAGCCTGCCGGACATCGTGATGGGAGCCAAATAGATGGGCGCGAACGATCGTATCTGGAACACCCAGCAGACCAATCGCGCCGAACGCCTGGGCCGGGCCCGGGCGGCGCTTGGCCCGGCGCTGACAGGAAAGCTGTGCGCGACCGACAAGATCACCGAGCTGTTGCACCAGGTGCTGGAGCCGGGAGATCGCGTATGCCTGGAAGGGAACAACCAGAAGCAGGCGGACTTTCTCAGCAAGGCGCTGGCCAGCCTCGACGCGCAGCGCGTCAACCGGTTGCACATGCTGCTGTCGGTGATCGCGCTGCCGGAGCACCTCGACGTGTTCGAGCGGGGTATCGCGTCGAAGCTCGACTTTTCATTCTCCGGCCCGCAGGCCGGTCGGCTGGCCAAGCTGGCGTCCTCCGGCAAGCTCAATATCGGTGCGATTCACACCTACCTCGAACTGTTCGGACGCTATTTCGTCGACCTGACGCCGCGCGTATGCCTGATCGCGGCGCAGGCCGCCGACCGCAACGGCAATCTGTATACCGGGCCGAACACCGAGGATACGCCGGCCATCGTCGAGGCCACCGCGTTCAAGAGTGGCATCGTGATCGCGCAGGTCAATGAAGTCGTGGATACGCTGCCGCGCGTCGACATCCCGGCCGACTGGGTCGACTTCGTGGTCGCCGCGCCGACGCCGCACTATATCGAACCGCTGTTTACGCGCGATCCGGCGCAGATTTCGGAAATCCAGGTGTTGATGGCGATGATGGCCATCAAGGGCATCTATGCCGAATACCAGGTCGAAAGCCTGAACCACGGCATCGGCTTCGATACTGCGGCCATCGAGCTGCTGCTGCCGACCTATGCCGCGTCGCTCGGCTTGAAAGGCAAGATCGCCAGCCACTGGGCGTTGAATCCGCACCCGGCGCTGATCCCGGCGATTGAAGCCGGCTTCGTCGAATCGGTGCATTCGTTCGGCTCCGAACTGGGCATGGAAGAGTACATCCGCGCCCGGCCCGACGTGTTCTTCGTCGGACCCGACGGCGGCATGCGCAGCAACCGCGCCTTGTGCCAGGCCGCCGGCCATTACGCGTGTGACATGTTCATCGGCTCCACGCTGCAGATCGACTTGCAGGGAAATTCCTCGACCGCCACGCTGGGCCGTATCTCCGGCTTCGGCGGCGCGCCCAACATGGGCGCCGACGCACGCGGCCGCCGGCATGTCAGCGAGGCCTGGCTGAAAGCCGGGCGCGAGGCGCGCTCCGGAAAGAACCTGATCCCGCGCGGCCAGAAACTGGTGGTGCAGATGGTCGAGACCTTCCGCGAGCACATGCAGCCGGCCTTCGTCGAGACGCTCGATGCATGGCAGCTGGCGGAACAGGCCGGCATGGCGATTCCACCGGTGATGATCTATGGCGAGGATGTGACGCACATCCTGACCGAGGAGGGCATTGCGAACCTGCTGCTGTGCCGCACCGATGAGGAGCGCGAGCAGGCGATCCGCGGCGTGGCAGGTTATACGCCGGTCGGGCTCGGACGCGACAAGCGCATGGTGGAAAACCTGCGCGACCGCGGCATCATCCGCCGCGCCGAAGACCTTGGCATCGACAAGCGCATCGCTACGCGCGACCTGCTTGCGGCGAAGAACATGAAAGACCTGGTGCGCGCATCCGGCGGTTTGTACGATCCGCCCAAACGTTTCAGGAACTGGTAGGGGCCGATATGGAAAGCTTGAAATTCCGCTTCAAGAACGGCCGGCACGACGGCGGCTCGCGGCCGCAGCTGGTCGGCGTGGTCAGCTCGGGCAATCTCGAAGTGCTGATCGAACCGGTGCCGCTGAACGGCGCGTGCGAGATCGAAGTGAAAACCGCGGCGCACGGCTTTGGCGCGATATGGGAGGCGGTGATGACCGATTTTCACGCGCGCTGGCCGCTCGCCAATACGCGTATTTCGATCAACGACATGGGGGCGACGCCTGCCGTCGTCAGCCTGCGCCTGGACCAGGCGGTGGAAACGATGCTGGGAGCCGCATGATGAAAAGTTACATGGAAGCGAGCGCGCGCGAACGCATTCAGCAGCTGCTCGACGCCGGTTCGTTCGTCGAATTGCTGCCGCCGGCGGCGCGCATGATGAGCCCGCACCTGGAGCAGCTCGACGCGCCGGTGTCGTTCGACGACGGCGTGGTGATCGGGCATGGCACTTTGGACGGGAAGAGAGTGTTTGCGGCTTCCCAGGAGGGTGGTTTCATGGGCGGCGCGGTGGGCGAAGTGCACGGTGCCAAGCTCGTCGGCCTGCTTAAGCGCGCGATGCTCGAGCGCGCGGACGCGGTGCTGCTGCTGCTGGAAACCGGCGGCGTGCGCCTGCATGAAGCCAATGCCGGCCTGATCGCGGTATCGGAGGTCATGCGCGCGGTGCTCGACGTGCGCGCTTCGGGCATTCCCGTGGTGGTGCTGGTGGGCGGATCGAACGGCTGCTTCGGTGGCATGGGCATCGTCGCGCGCTGCGCCAATGCGATCGTGATGTCGGAAGAAGGCAGGCTCGCGATGTCGGGACCGGAAGTGATCGAAACGGCCAATGGCGTCGAGGAATTCGATTCGCGCGATCGCGCACTGGTGTGGCGCACGACCGGCGGCAAGCACCGTTATCTGATTGGCGACTGCCAATACCTCGTCGCCGACGACATCGGCGCCTTTCGCACGACCGCGGCCGTGGCGATCGACGCCTGCGCCCGAGACGGCGTCGAGCTGACGCTGTCTGCGCTGGAAGCGGAGCAGAACTTGCTGGAACTGCGCCTGCAGGCCTTCGGCACGAAATCCGATCCTCTGGAGATCTGGGAGCAAATGGGCGTGCCGCAACCGCGACAGGTGCCGATGCTGGAGGCCGATCCCTTTCGCCGCATGGCTGACCAATACAGGATGGGAGCTTGAGCATGGATTGGAAAACACTCGCAGCGCAGCTTTTTCCGCAAGGGCACAGCATCGTCGAACAGGACTTCTTTTTGTCGGGAAAGGCCGAGGTCGACGGCAAGCCGGTGGCAGTCATCGGCACCACAGGGCATACCGCGATCGGCGTGGAGATTGCGCTGGCCCAGGCGAAGGCAGTACTGGCCACGGTCCGCCACCACCCGGGGCGCCCGATCGTGATCCTGGTCGATACCCAGGGGCAGCGCCTGCGGCATCGCGACGAAATGCTCGGCATTAACAGCTACATGGCGCACCTGGGGAAATGCATCGAACTGGCGCGCCGCAGCGGGCACAGGGTCGTGGCCCTGGTCTATGACCAGGCGCTGTCGGGCGGGTTCATCACCAGCGGGCTGATGGCCGACGCCTGTTACGCGCTGCCCGACGCGACTATCCGCGTGATGGCACTGCCGGCGATGGCGCGCATTACCAAGGTACCGGAAGAAAAGCTGGTGGAGCTGGCGAAGTCCAACCCGGTTTTCGCGCCCGGGGCCGAGAACTATTTCGTCATGGGCGGCATCGAGGCGATCTGGAAGGATGACCTCGCGCGCAATCTGGCGCAGGCAATGGCACAGGCCGCCACCACTGATCGGCGCAGCGCGCACGGAATGGCGCGCGGCGGCCGGCGCAGTGCACAGCGGGTGATGGATGCGGTGATCGCCGATGGCCAGCCTCGCGCGGCATAGCCTGGTCTGGCTTGAGCCGGAAGGCTGGAAGGAGGCGCTCGATGCGGCGGGCGATTCTTGCCGCGAGGGCCTTGCCTGCTGGGGCGCGCGTGACTGGCCGGCCATCGTGCGGCGCTGCGACGACGACGCGGCGCCGGACCAGGTCTGCCTCGGCGTCGCGCTTCCTCCCGATCCCGTATCGGGCGCCAAGCGGCGCATCGCGCTTCGCGCTCGCCAGGAGCTGGTAAAAAAAAGCCTGGCTCCGTTGAACCTGGAGCACGCCGTACCGGACATGCCTGGTGCGTGGCAGCCGCACCTGGCTGCGCTGTGCGAGCAGGCCGGCGCTGCCGGCATCGGCTTCAGGGTCTACGGCTCGGCGGCCATGCAGCACCTGACGGGCGAGTCGTATCTGACGCCATCGTCCGACCTCGATCTGCTTTTCCTGCCGACGACAAGTGCGCAGCTGGCGGCAGGACTCGCGCTGTTGTCGGTCCATACCGGCGCGGTGCCGCTCGACGGCGAAATCGTGTTCCCGTCCGGCCATGCTGTGGCATGGAAGGAATGGCTCGGTGCGCAGCGGGCGCAAACCGGATGCCGCGTGCTGGCAAAGGAGCTGCATGCGGTGCGCTTGATGAAACCGCAGGATTTGCTCGACACCCTGGAAGATCGCTCATGCATCCATTAGCGCCAATGTTGGCCGGCCTGGCCGAAACGCGTCCGGCCGCGCCCGGCAAGACCTTCAGCATCGCTCTGGCCCGTCAGCAGCGGCGCACCTGCCTGGCAGTGGGGCGCATGGCGGTGCAAAGCCTGTACGACGAACTGATGTTGTATCCGAAGCCGGGGCTGGTATCGGCGGTGGACAACGGCAGCCACGACGACATGAATGCCGGGACTTTCATGCGCAGCATGTTTTCGCTCAGGCATTACTTCATCGCGATCACGCAAGCCGGCATGAATGACGCCCCGTTTTCCGAACTCAAGCGGCTCGGCATCAAGGCGGAACAATCCATGTTGCGCACCACAGGCGGAATCAACACGCATCGCGGCGCGATTTTCGCTCTCGGCATGTTGTGCGCGGCGGTGGGACATTGTCATTCCCGGCGCGTTACCCTTTCCGCGCGGGCGATTCGCGCTGCCTTGCTGAGTCAGTGGGGCGAGGCATTGCAGGCGCATACGCGGGCGGAGTCGAACGGATCGCACGGCCAGCTGGTAGCGGCCATGCATGCCGCGAGCGGCGCACGCGAGGAGGCGGCCCAGGGGTTCCCGGCAGTGTTCGACATCGCGCTGCCGGCGCTATGGCGTACGCTGGACGGGAGCCTGTGCTGGGAGCGTGCCCGGATCGACGCATTGTTTGCGCTCATGGCGCACATCAGCGATACCAATGTCTACTACCGGCGCGGAGCGGCGGGCGCCGGGCTGGTGCGCGAGCACGCGCGGCGCTTCATCGCGCGCGGCGGCACCTGCTGCGCCGACTGGCGGGCCCATGCGCAGGACTGCCATCGCATCTTCACCGGACAACGCCTGTCTCCCGGCGGCGCGGCCGATCTGCTGGCCGCCGCCTGCTTCATTCACAAGGCGACGGGGCGCTTGCCGCGCAGCCGATGACCGGAAAATACGATGACGAACCGTTTTGCCATACTTTGTCCCGGGCAGGGAGCGCAGCATGCGCAGATGTTCGATCTGGTCGACGCGCGGCGGCGGGAGGATCTGTTCGCGCGCTGGCATCTGGAGCAGGCGCTGGGCATGACGCCGGCCGCGGCCCTGGCCGGCGGCGTCGTGTTTGCAAACCGTGTCGCGCAGCCGCTCATCGTTGCTGCGCAAATGGCGGTGTGGAGCGTGCTGCGGGACCTGCTGCCGGCGCCGGTGCTGGCTGCAGGGTACAGCATCGGTGAATTGTCCGCGTGCGCTGTCGCGGGCGCGATCTCGGAGGCCGATGTCATTGCGCTGGCCGCTTCGCGCGCTCGCCTGATGGATGTCTGCGCCTCCGGATCGGCCGCTCAGGCCATGCTTGCGTTGCCCAGCCTCGATGGCGCGCAGGTCAGGAAGATGATCGCCGGCTGCGACCTGTTCATCGCGATCGAAACCGGCAAAGACAGCGTGATCGTCGGCGGCGCACGCGAGGCCGCGCTCGAACTGCAAAAGACGGTGCATCGCGCCGGCGAGCGTGCATGCCTGCTGCCGGTGGAAGTGGCGTCGCACACGCCGTTGATGGCTGCGGCGGCTGAGGCATTTGCGCGCGAGTTGGACATGCGCGGACTGCGCGATCCGCGCTTCCCCGTTCTGGCCGGCATTTCCGCGCAAATGCTTTATCGGAAACAGGACGTGCTGGATTGCCTTGCGCGCCAGATCGCCGAGACCATTCGCTGGATGGAGTGCATGGATGCATGCGCGGAGGCGGGCGTGACGGTTGCTCTGGAACTGGGACCGGGAACGGCTTTGTCGCGTATGATGCAGGCGCGCCATCCCGATATCCAATGCCGCTCGATTGCCGACTTCCGGACGATCGAAGGCATCACGAAATGGGTTGAGCGCCAGATTAGCCACAATCATTCATAGTCAACCGCATGGCCCGTCCCACCTATTTGCCCGATAACTTCACGCTGGCGCTCGCATTTGCCGTGCTGGTCGCCACTTTCCTGCCCTGCAGCGGCATGTATGCCACGGCGTTGAACGCGATCACTTACGCGGCGATCGCCCTGTTGTTCTTCCTGCACGGCGCCAAACTGCCGCGCGAGGCAGTCCTCGCGGGCGTCGCGCACTGGCGCCTGCACCTGCTGGTGCTGGCGAGCACCTTCGTGATGTTCCCGCTGCTGGGCGTGCTGATGAAGCCGCTGGCGCTGCATTTCATCACGCCGGAGCTATACCTCGGCATTCTGTTCCTGTGCGTGCTGCCGTCGACGGTGCAGTCGTCGATCGCGCTGACGGCCATGGCCAGGGGTAACGTGGCCGCAGCGGTGTGCAGCGCCTCGGCTTCCAACCTGCTCGGCATTTTCATCACGCCGCTGCTGGTCGGACTGGTCTTTGCCGGCAGCGGCGTGGGCCACGCGTCGCTCGACGCGGTGCTGTCGATCGTGCTGCAGCTGCTGCTGCCGTTCGTCGCCGGCCAGCTGGCGCGCAAGCGCATCGGGAAATGGGTCGACCGCCGCAAGGCCACGCTGCGCCTGGTGGATCAGGGCTCGATCCTGCTGGTGGTGTATACGGCATTCAGCGCCGCCGTGAACCAGGGATTGTGGCATCAGCTGCCGCCCGCCGCGCTGGCGGGGCTGGTGCTGGTCAATGTCGTGCTGCTGGGGGCCGCGCTGGCGCTGTCGCGCTTTTGCAGCCGCCGCCTGGGTTTCAACCGGGCCGACGAGATCGCCATCATTTTTTGCGGCTCGAAAAAGAGCCTTGCGACGGGCGTGCCGATGGCCAAGATCCTGTTCGCCGGCCATGCGGTCGGCATGATCGTGCTGCCGCTCATGCTGTTCCATCAGATTCAGCTGATGGTCGGTTCGGTCCTGGCGCAACGGTATGCGCGCCTAGGCGGCACGACGGCATAAGCCAGTCGACCCCGCGCGGGCTGCTACGCCGCCTGCCTCAGTGGCGCTGGATCGGAATGTCCAGGGCGCGCCGCAGTGCGGCAATCTGGTTGCGGCTCTCGGTTGCGCCATCGCGCTGTCTGCGCTCGCTTTCCTGTCGCGCCAATTGTTCCGCCATGTCCTTTTCGTGCGCGGCCTGGACCAGGATTTCCTGGTAGCGAAGGTGGCTGTGATGCGCTTCCGCGCGGATCAGTTCGGCGTCCTTCGCCTTTTTTTCATCCACGCGCGCCGGCGGCCGGTTCGTCAGTGAAACCAGCCGCAGTTGCGCGGTTTGTGCCAGCGACCTGGCCTTTTCGATTTCCATCTCCCATTCGGCCTGTGCAAGGTCAAGCTTGTGGTCCAGATAGAGCTGGAAACCATACCGCCCGCCAAGCAGCAGCAGTACGCCGAGCAGGACAGCGGTTTTCCAGAGCGATTGGTCGCTTGCATAAAGTTCGTTTCGCATTTTTGTCTCCACTCTCCGGCGATTGTTCTCAATGCGCGTCTTATTGATGGTTGGAAAGACAAGCGCGCACCGATTGAGAAAACATGGAGAGAATATTCATCCTGCACGAAATGAAATTGATGGCGTGCAAGGTCTCTGGCGGACTCAACACCCTAGTTTTATATTGCAAAAAATGTAATTCAAGCACGCGGGTTCATGCTGCCAAGAAGTTGGCTCCGCATGTCAGCATCAGGGCCGGGTGAAACCGGCCCTGACCCAAATTCAGTGCAATATAGAAAATTTGCTTTGCAGCAGGATTATTGCGGCGACTGTCCCGGATTCGGCGCTGGCTGCTGACCCGGTTGCGCCCCGCTGGAAGTAGCGGCGCCGGACGTGGTGCTTTGGGTGGCCGAAGGATTGCCGGAAGAATCCCCGCTGGAAGCGCTAGGTTGCGGTGAAGCAGAACTACCGGAGGTGGCTGGCGCGGTATTCGATGATGCCGGTTGCCCGGACTGGCCGGAAGCGGCAGTGCCGGAAGCGCTGCTGCCGGAAGTGGCTTGCGCCAGAGAATGCTGCTTGGCCTGGGCGATGGCGAGGTCGCGCGAAGCCTTGGCGACGTCTTCGCAAGCCTTCTTGGCGTCGCCGACCTGGTCGCTGCATTGTGCTTTGGAAATCTTGTACTGGGCGCCGGCTTTGGCTTGTTCCAGTTCCAGGCGATTCTTCGGGGTGTCGCGCGCGTTCACCTTGGCTTGTGCTTCGGATACCTTTTTCTGGCCTTCCGCCTGGGCCTTGCAGATATCCTTGGCATTGCCCTTCATGTTGTCGCAGTTATCCTTCGAGCCTTGCTGCTGGCTGCCGGATTGATTCTGGGATGGCTGGGGCGATGAACTTGCACCGGGGGAGGATTGGGCATGGACGCTTGCCGAGAAAGATAGCGCAAGCGCTGCAGCGAGGACGGTCAGGTTTGCTTTCATGGCAGGGCTCCTCAGGTTGATGTGGGCAGCCAAGCGTCAGCAAGCTTTATGCCATTGCGCGGGAAGCGGTGATGCGGGGTAAGAATGCCGAAAGCACGCAGGGCACGAAGCGCCTGAAAGACGTTTCGTGCCCTGCGTTTGCCGCCGTCGCGGCGGCCGGGGACGCTTAATCCGCGCCCAGATAGACGTAGCGGAAAACGAAGACCGCGGCGATGATCCACACGATGATCGGGACTTCCTTGGCGCGCCCGGTAAACAGCTTCAGACCCGCATACGAAATGAAGCCGAAGGCCACGCCGTTGGCGATCGAGTACGTGAACGGCATCATCAGCGCGGTGACCACGGCCGGCACGCTCTCGGTGGTGTCGTCCCAGGAAATGTCGACCAGTTCACGCAGCATCAGGCAGGACACGAACAGCAGGGCTGGCGCGGTCGCGTACGCCGGCACGGCGCCGGCCAGCGGCGCGATGAACAGGCAGGCCAAGAACAGCACGGCCACGGTCACTGCGGTCAGGCCGGTGCGGCCGCCCGCCTGCACGCCGGCGGCGCTTTCGATGTAGGCGGTGGTGCTGGAGGTGCCGAGGAAGGAGCCGGCGACGATCGCGCTGCTGTCGGCCAGAAGCGCCTTGTTCAGTCGGTCCATCTTGCCTTCCTTGAGCAGGCCGGCGCGGTTGGCCACGCCCATCAGCGTGCCGGTGGCGTCGAACAGCTCGACCAGGAAGAACACCAGCACCACGTTCAGGATGCCGACCGACAGCGCCGCGGAAATATCGAGCTTGAACAGGGTCGGCGCAATCGACGGCGGCATGGACACGATACCGCCGAACTGGTTACCGCCAAAGAAAAAGCTGAGGATGGTGACTGCGACGATGCCGATCAGGATCGCGCCTTTGACCTTCAGGCGATCGAGCGAGACGATCAGGAAAAAGCCGACGATGGCGAGGATGGCCGGCGCCTTGTGCAGGTCGCCCAGGGTGATGTAGGTGGCCGGATGCGAGGTGATGATGCCGGCGTTCTTGAGCGAGATGATCGCAAGGAACAGGCCGATACCGGCGGTGATCGACGTGCGCACCGAATGCGGGATGCCACGGATGATCATTTCGCGGATGCGCACCAGGCTGACGATCACGAACAGGATGCCGGAAATGCACACGGCGCCCAGCGCCGCTTCCCAGGAAAAGCCCATGCCCTTGACCACGCCGTAGGCGAAGTAGGCGTTCAAGCCCATGCCGGGCGCCATCGCGATCGGGTAGTTGGCGTACAGGCCCATCACCAGCGTACCGATCGCCGCCGCCACGCAGGTGGCGACGAATACCGCGTCCTTGGGCATGCCGGCGTCGCCGAGGATGGACGGGTTGACAAAGACGATATAGGCCATCGTCAGGAAGGTAGTCAGGCCGGCCAGCACCTCGGTGCGCACGTCCGTGTTCTGCTCCCTTAACTTGAAGAGCCGTTCCATCACACTCATTATTTTCTCCAGATTACGTTGGACCAAGAATTAGTCAGGCCGGTATTTTGCCGCAAGACATCATTGCATGATCGAAAGACGGTAAAAATTTCGTCAAATATGAAACAGATGGCAGGAAAAAAGCGTGTTTGCCTCGTTCCCGCCGTGGTTTTGTCATTTTTGAAATGGTGTGAAATGGCATCATGAATTTCTCATCAAAAACGATGTTGTATCTCAAAAGGGCCGCGTGGACAAAGGGTGAAATGCGTGATACTGTATGAATGAACAGTATGTGAATTTGATGGTCAAATCTGCTTTGATTGATTTGAACGTTGTAAGGTTTTCACGATGGTTTTCCTGCGGTTTTTTCAAGTGACGTCGTTCTTAATACTTGTTGGTCGTCTGTGCTGTCTCAGGTCGTCGCAAAGCCTCGATTCACTCGGTAAAGGAGATCAACCATGGTAAAGACAGGCGCCTGGGTGGGAGCGGAGCGCTGGCCGAACCGGCATGCCCATCCCAATCAATGGTCCAAGCCGATTCGCGGCCAGATTCTTGATTTCTGCGATGTACGCGCCTGGGCCAATTCCATCTATTTCCCGGAAGACGTGCCGGATGTCGGCGACGTGATGGGAATGGCATTGAAGCTCAAGGCCGAAGGCAAGCTCGACGGCTTGACGCCGGTGTGCTGGGATTTCATTACGCACCGGCGGGTGCTGTGGGAAAAGACTGCTGCGCTTCGTCCGTACGAGGATGACGTGCTGCTGTGGAAAGCAGCACGTGCCATGCGGCTCGACCAGATCGAGCATCCCCGTCGCCGCAAGCCGCGCGACATCCGGGAATTCCTGCCCGAGCTGCAACGGCATCTGGTACTGGCTTGATTGAGTGTCGCAATCGGCGCTACGCGCAGGCGCGGCAGACGATGATTGCTGCCGCTTCAGGCGACGGCGACGCTTCTGCCTGCCAGCGCATGCGCCACGGCGTCCAGCGTTTCCTCGATCAGGGCGATGAAACTTGCCAGTTGCTCGTCGGTGGCTTCGTAGTGCACGAGCACGGCTTCAAGTTCGGTCGCGGCCGCGGATAACGCCGTTGCTCCGACATTGGAGGCCATGCCACGCACGCCGTGCGCAATCGACGCTGCCGCTGAACGGTCGCCCGCGGCGACTGCCGTCTTGAAACGGGCGAGCGCATCCTGCAGCGTGGGCGTGAGCATGTCCAGCACCTGGCAATACAGCGCCACGTCCCCGGCCAGGCGCTCGAGCGTATCGGCGGTGTCGAAGCCGGGTATCTCGATTGCCGGCATGTCCGGCAGCGGTCCTGCGAGGTGCACGGGCCCGGCGGCCGGCGTCGCGCCCCGCGGCAGCCAGCGCGCCAGCGTCTGGTAGAACAGCGCCGGATTGATCGGCTTGGTGATGTGGTCCTGCATACCGCTTCTGATGCAGGCCGCGCGCTCTTCCTCGGAAGCATGGGCGGTCATCGCAATGATCGGCAGCGATGCGAAGCGCGGGTCCGTGCGGATGCTGCGGGTGGCGTCATGTCCCCCCATTTCCGGCATCTGGATATCCATCAGCACCAGGTCGTACTCGCCCGGGCCGACGACCAGCAGGCGTTCCAGGGCGATGCGCCCGTTGGCTGCGAGGTCGACCTGCAGGCCGGCGGCGGCCAGCATTTCGAGCGCAACCTGCTGATTGACGTCGTTGTCTTCGACCAGCAGGACCTTGCGCCCATCGAAGCGCGGCACTCCCCGGCGCGGCGCGGCGGCACGTGCGCCGGCTTCGCATGCCAGCACGGTATTCAGCGTATCGTGCAGCATCGACTGGTCGATCGGTTTGAACAGCACGGCTGCCAGCGGGGCGCCTTCAGCATGCCGGATCACGTCCTCGCGGCCGAACGCGGTCACCAGGATCACCTTGGGCAGGTGCCGCAGGCCGGCGGCCTCGACCGCCTCAGCCAGTTCCAGTCCGTTCATGCCCGGCATGCCGAGATCGACCAGCACCAGGTCGTAGGGCGCACCGGCGTCGGCACGGCGGATCGCCGCCAGCGCTTCGGCGGCCCCGGATTCGGCATCGGCCTGCAGGTGCATGCCGGCGATCATCTGCATCAGGATTTCGCGTGCCGCCGGATTGTCGTCGACCACCAGCACGCGGCAGCCGAGCAGGCGTTCCGGGAGAGGCGGACGCTTGGCCGGCTGTGCGGAATTAAGGCCGGCGCGCAGGGTGAAGCTGAAGCTCGAGCCGGCGCCGACCTCGCTGTGCAGCGTCATCGTGCCGCCCATCATTTCGATCAGACGCTTGGAAATTGCCAGCCCCAGCCCGGTGCCGCCGTACTTGCGGGTGGTGGAATCGTCGGCCTGGGAGAAGGCCTGGAACAGCCGGCTCTGCTGTTCCGGCGTCATGCCGATGCCGGTATCGCGCACATCGAAGCGCAGCTCGACCTCCTTGAACGACATGCGCTCGACGCGGCAATGCAGCCTGACCTCGCCCTGCGGCGTGAACTTGATGGCGTTGCTCATCAGGTTGATCAGTACCTGGCCCAGCCGCAGCGGATCGCCCACCAGCTGCACCGGCACGTCGTCGGCCACGTCGAACAGGTAGTGCAGGCCCTTTTCATGCGCCTTCTGGCTGGTCACGGTGCTGACGTTGGCCAGCACTTCGTTGAGCGAGAAATCGGTCTGTTCGATGTCGAGCTTGCCGGCCTCGATCTTGGAAAAGTCGAGGATGTCGTTGATGATGCCCAGCAGGGAAATCGCGGCGCGGTGGATCTTTTCCACATAGTCGCGCTGCTTGCCGGTCAGCTCGGTGCGCAGCGCCAGGTACGCCATGCCGATCACCGCATTCATCGGCGTGCGGATTTCATGGCTCATGTTGGCCAGGAAGGCCGACTTCATGCGCGATGCTTCCTCCGCCACTTCCTTGGCCGCCTGCAGTGCCTGCTCATGCTCGCGCAGCTCGGCGTTGGTGCGCGACAGTTCCGCGGTGCGCTCCTCGACGCGCTGTTCCAGCATGCGCTCGGAACGTTTCAGGCTGTCCACCAGCTGCTGCTGCGCGCCTTCCTTTTCGGCCCGGATCTGGTTGAAGCGGTCTGCCAGCGCCAGCGAGAACAGCAGCATTTCCATCGCCGAGCCCAGCTGCATGCCGTTGGTGGTGAAAAAGTTGGTGGGAACCAGGCCGAAGCTGCGCAGCGCGGTCAGCAGCGACGTCAGCACCAGCACGCCGAACGCCAGCAGGAACACGCGCGCGCTGCGCTGGCCGCGCTGGAGGCTGGCGATCGCCACGACCGCGGACAACAGCATGTTGAGCGCATCGATGGCGATGCCGACCTGGACCATGGGGAAGAACGGCAGCCAGACGAAGCCGAGCATCTGCAGCACGTTGGCCGCCATGAACGCCTGCATGGCGCGGTCGAGCGCCGGCACGGTAGCTTGCGTGGCCATCAGGTGGCGCTGGAACAGCAGCAGCGCCAGCCCGTTGGCGGCGAAGCCGATCATGCTGGAGATGTTCGCCCAGTGCGGTGATTGCGGCCACAGGAACTGGAAGCCGATGCCGCTGTACGACAGGAGGCTGAGCGCGCTGGTCGCGGTAAACAGCACATAGTAGAAATACGTGCGGTCGCGCAGCGAGAGAAACAGCAGCAGGTTGTACAGGCCGAGCGCCAGCCACATGCCGAAATACAGCGCCTGGCCGATGTACTGGCGCAGGCTGTCGGCCTCGAACGACTGCGGCTCCCACAGCTTGGCCGGAATGTCGAGCGAGCTGTCGGACACCACGCGCAAGTAGGCCGTGGTATCGGAATGCGCCGCCAGCTGCAGCGGGAACACGAAATAGCGGTGCTCCAGAGGACGCTGCGCGAACGGAAAGGCGTCGCCCGCGCTCATCTTGCGATAGCCGCCGCCCTGCTGCGGCACGTACAGCTCGACGCTGTCGAGCTGCGGAAAGGCGATTTCGATGCGGCGCTCGATGTCGGCCGCGCTGCTGTTGCGCAAGGTGATACGCAGCCAGACGGCGGAAGTGCTCATGCCGAAATTAACAGAATCGGCATCCCTGTACCGCGGCTGCGCACCCAGCGCCACGAAGCGGGCGGCTGCGTGCGGCTGCACCACGTCCTCGATGGTCCAGTCGCGTGGCACCTGTTGCAACGCGTCCCAATGCGATGTCAGGTTGAGCGGCGCCGAACCGCTTGCTTCGACCACGCCGGCATGCGCGGCTGCATTAAGGAAAAACCATGCCAGTACCGGCAGGAAACAAAAGCGGAAGAAACGGAAAAACGCAGGCATCGTATCGAAACGGTCCGTCGGAAGTTTCAGGTATGAAACACATCGTAACCGATCGTAACAGATTCACTCTCCTTCGCGACCATTTCTGCTCGGAATCAGGCGCCCGGAAAATTCCCGTGCATTGATCAAAATCAAATATGATCTGCGCAATTTGTTGCCGTTAGTCAATAATAAGTCAGTACCACGAGTTCCGGCGGTACGCGTACCACCGGGTAGGGGAGGGGAAAATGGGTACCAGCCTGGAGTACGAGGCAGTCGTCATCGGCAGCGGCTTCGGCGGTGCGGTGATGTGCGCGCGCCTGTCGAAGAAATGGCCGGGCAGGGTGCTGCTGCTCGAACGCGGCAAGGCGTTCCCGCTGGGCGCTTATCCGCGCAGCCCGCACGACATGGCCGACAACGTCTGGTGCCCGCAAGGCGACCAGGCGCGGCGCCCGCGCGCCGTGCGCCGGCACAAGGAACGACGCGGCCACCTGGACGGCATGTTCGACATCCGCCATTTCGCCCGGATCGATACCGTCACCGCCGCCGTGCTGGGCGGCGGCTCGCAGATTTACGCCAATGTCTTCCTGCGCCCGCCGGCCGCCGTGTTCGAGCAAAACTGGCCGTGCAACGTCAGCCGTGACACGCTCGCGCCTTATTACGACGTGGCGCAGCAAGTGCTCGGCGCGCGTCCGGTGCCGCCGGCACAGGGCCCGCACGACCGGCGCCACATCCGGCGCACCGGGCATTTCCAGGCCTTTGCGCGCGCCGAACGGCTGCCGACGGCGCTGGCCGACATCTGCGTCTTCTTCGGCAACGGCTACGGCGACGGCAGCGGTCCGCCCACGCCGCTCGGCGTGCAGGAAACGAACCGCTACGGCGCGCTGCAGACTTCGTGCACCTATTGCGGCGAATGCGACATCGGCTGCAACGTGCAGGCGAAGAATTCGCTCGACCGCAATTACCTGCACGTGGCCCAGGCGCGCTACCGGCTCGCCGTGCGCACCCGGTCGGAAGCGGTGCGCATTACGCCGCTCGACGCGCAGGCGCAGGACGACCCGGACGGCGACGGCCGCCACGGTTACCGGGTGGTTTTTCGCGACGTGCGCAGCGGCGCAGAGCATCGCGTCACCACACGGCGCGTGGTGCTGGCGGCCGGCACCCTGGGCAGCACCGAGCTGCTGTTGCGCTGTCGCGACCTGCATGCCACGCTGCCGCGCGTTTCGTCCTGCCTGGGCCAGCGCTTTTCCGGCAACGGCGATTTCCTGGCCTTTGCGCTGGACGGCAAGCGCGAGATCGATTCCACCTACGGCCCGGTGATTACCCAGTACGCCGACCACAGGCTGTTCGACCGGCTCGACCGCAGCCAGGCCTTCCTGCTGCAGGATGCCAGCTATCCGACCCAGGCCGGCTGGGCGGCGGCGGCCCTGGGGCCGGTCATGCATCCGCTGGAAAAGCTGTGGCAGCTGATCCGGTATGCCTTCGACCGCGCTTATCCTGGGCGCACCAGCGGCAGCGCCGGCTACCTGATGCACAAGCTGTTTTCACACGACCTGTCGCAGTACAGCGCCGTGCTGTTGTGCATGGGACTCGACAAGGCCGACGGCGCGCTGCGCCTGAACCGGCACGGCCATCTCGACATCGACTGGCCGCAGCACGGCAACCGCCCGCTGTACGACGCCATCGTGCGCCTGGGCGAGCGCTTCACGCACTTCATCGGCGGCCGGCGCTACCTGCCGATGCCGACCTGGCTATGGCCGCTCAAGCGCAACGTCACGGTCCACCCGCTCGGCGGCTGCGCGCTGGCGGACTCGCCGCAAAGAGGCGTGGTGAGCGCGCACGATGGCAGCCGCGGCCAGGTGTTCGGCTACCAGGGGCTGTACGTGGCGGACGGCTCGCTGATGCCGACCGCGCTCGGCGCCAACCCGGCGGCGACCATCGCCGCGCTGGCGGAATGGATCGCGCATGAAATCACGGGAAACGCGCCGGATGCGGGGCTGTGAACCTCCAATCAACCTTCAAGCGAAGCCAGCACGATGTCAAATAACCTGCACGGCGTGAAAATCACGTTCTCCGAAGTCATGAAGGGCTATGTCAGCGCCGAAGCCACGACGTTCGCGCACGGCTACGCAGACGGCGAGGAGGCCGGCCACGGCTTGTCGCTGCACGTTACCGTCGGCATCGACGACCTCGCGTCGTTCCTTGCGCAGCCCGAGCATGCCGGCAGCCTGTCCGGCTACGTCGACTGCCCGCTGCTGGGCGGGCGCTGCCCGGTGCGGTCGGGCACGTTCCGCCTGCTGACGGACAGCGCCGACCTGAACCGCAAGGTGATGTATTACCAGGCATATTGCGAAACCCCGCAGGGAGAGCCATTCACCTTCGTCGGCGAAAAGCAGGTGCAGCACGACGCGCCGCTCGACCTGTGGCGCGACACCACCACCCTGTTCGTCAACGTGTTTCGCGGCCATGCCGATCCCGAGCGGCCGGCCCGGGCACAGCACTGGGCCTGCGGCATCCTCAGTCTCGGCCTGTCGGATTTCATGCGCGTGCTGCGCGGGCTGCACGCCACCGACGCCGGCGGCAGCGCCAGCCTGGAAGGGCTGGCCGCGTTCGGCGCCTTC
The DNA here is from genome assembly GCF_007874125.1 of Noviherbaspirillum sp. UKPF54. Classification (NCBI taxonomy): domain Bacteria; kingdom Pseudomonadati; phylum Pseudomonadota; class Betaproteobacteria; order Burkholderiales; family Oxalobacteraceae; genus Noviherbaspirillum; species Noviherbaspirillum sp. UKPF54. Next base: position 232,208 of record NZ_CP040128.1, read on the forward strand.
TTTGCCGGAAAACTGTGGGAGGTGTACGGCCCCTCGCTGCCGCCGCCGGTCCATCAGCCGGTTCAGCATTTCGCGCGCTTTACCAGTGAAGGCGTCGGCGGCGCGGCCGTCACCGTGCATCCGTTTTCCACCGCCGACGGGCTGGGGCTGACGCTCACGCGCTACCGGCGCGCCGCCTGCGATGACGTGGTCCTCATCGTGCACGGGCTGACCACTTCGTCGGACATGTTCATCATGCCCGAGCACCGGAACCTGGTGCAGACCCTGCTCGACGAAGGTTTCGGCGACGTCTGGACGCTCGACCACCGCGGCAGCAACCGCTTTCCCTACAATCTGTCGCGCAGCCGCTACAACCTGGACGACCTCGCGCTCTTCGACCATCCGGCCGCCATCGCCGAGCTGCGCCGCCATATCGGCCCGAACCGCCGCATCCATGTGATCGCGCATTGCGTGGGCGCGCTGACGATGGCGATGAGCCTGTTCGGCAAGGCCGTGCAGGGCATCCGCAGCGTCATTCTCAACAGCGTGGCGCTTACTCCTCATGTGCCGGCATGGTCGAAGGTGAAGCTGGCGGTGGGGCCGTGGGCCTCCGATTACCTGCTCGGCATCGAATACTACAATCCGCGCTGGCGCCGCCAGCGCGGCTGGTCGGTCGGCAAGCTGCTGGCAACCGGCGCCGACCTGATGCACCGGGAATGCACGTCGCCCGAATGCCACATGCTCAGTTTCATGTGGGGCAGCGGCGATCCGGCGCTGTTCAACCACGAGAACATGGCGCAGCAAACCCACGACCGGCTGGGCGACCTGTTCGGCGGCATTTCGGTGCACTACTACCGGCATGTCAACAAGATGGTCAGGAGTGGCAACACCGCGGTGAAGTTCGAGCCGGGCAATCCGCGCTACGCGGCACTGCCGGACAACTATATGGACCATGTCGCCGACATCCATACGCCGCTGCTGCTGGTCCAGGGGCAGGACAACCGCGTGTTCGCCGATTCCATCATCCAGTGTTATGAGCGGCTGGAAAAGATCGTGCCTGGGCGGCACCAGCTGCATGTGTTTCCCGGTTATGGCCACCAGGATATCTTCATGGGCAAGGATGTCGCAGCCGATATCTTCCCGCGCCTGCTGGCGTTCCTGCGGCAGCATGCGCATGACTGACGCCGCGCCGGGCCTGGTGCTGTGGCCGGCCGGCAGCGCACGGCGCAACCGGCTGTGCGTGCTGATCTCCGACATCCATTGCACCGATTGCACGGTCGGCAATCAGACTGCGTCGGAGACAGACTGGCAGCTGTTTTTCGAGCAGATGTCGTTTGCCGTGTGCAACCCGGGCGACATGGCCGCCACGCCGGCGGCAGGGCAGGTCGAGGAGCTGATCCTCATCCTCAACGGCGACATCGTCGACCTGGTGCGCAGCAGCAAATGGGCGCAAGCCGGCGTCTATCCGTGGCAGCGCGACGATCCGCGCTTCGAGCAGGTACTGCTGGAAATCATGCGCGACATCGTCGCGATCCATGCGCGGGAAAGACCGAGCGACAGCGCGCAGCCGTATTCCGGATTTTTCTACTGGATGCGGAAAAGCGTAGCGCGCTTGCGCGATCTGGGCGTGGCAACCACGATCATTCCCATCGTCGGCAACCATGACAAGGAACTGCAGGTGTCCGCAGCCGCGCGCCAGGTGTTCTATGAAGAATGCCTTGGCCTCTGCGCGTTCGACATTTCCGATAGCTACCGCGCCTGGCTAGCCGCCCAGCTCGGCACGGTCCGCGACGACCCGTATCCCTGCCTGCCGTTCTACTTCGCCGACAGCGGCCTGCGGCTTTTGGCCACGCACGGGCAGTGGCGCGACAAGGATAATGCGCGCGCGACATCGCACTGGAACACGCGCTGTGGCTGGCTGCCGCAGCAGTGGCGCGCCGAGCGCTACCGGGCATTCAGCGAGCCGTGCTTCGGCGATACGGTGGCCGCCGGCATGCTGTCGCACTTCATCTGGAGCGCCAGAGCCAAGATCGACGTGACGATGCCGGGAGCCAAGCGTCTGTGCAACCTGCTCGACGAAATGGACCTGTACCGTCCGTCGGTGGCGGCCGTGGTGCGCCTGCTGCGCGAGTCGCGCCGCCTGGCGCGCCGGCTGCCCGAGGCGCGCGGCTTGCATGAAACGGTACTGCGCTGCTTTCGCGCCAGCCTGCGCGCCTGGCTGGCCCATGCCGCCACCTGGGACAGCGCCTGGGGCGGCACGAAAATCGGGCTGATCGGATTGAGCAGCCTGTCGCGCCTGCGCTGGTACTGGCTGGACATGCTGCTCATGCGCCTAATGGCATGGGCGCAGGAGCCGGAAGCGCGCATCGCCACCCGGACCCTGCTGGCGCTGCCGGCTTTCCAGCCCGCCTATCGCGCGCTCGGCTTGCGCCTGCATGTGGAGGGACATACTCATGTGGCGCTGCAAGCCGATGCGCAATTTTCTCAGCCGCGCCAAGGGCGCAACAACTACACCTACGTCAACCTGGGCGCTTGGCGCGATACGATCCTGCCCAAGCGCAATCGCGGCTACCGGCGCCGCGGTATCGGCCGTGCCTTGTTCATTGTCGACCTGGCGCGTCTGGCGCCGCACGGTCCGGACGATTCCTATCGCTTTTACGCGAGCGACATGACCAGTTGGGGCGATCGCTTGGACAGCTGGTGATCGCATCGCGGACCCGCAAATGCCATGAATATGGGATTGCTCACTAGAAAATTTTGCAACATAGTCGCATAGGCCGGCAATCTGTCATTTCCGCTTGCGCCACCAGCAGCATGGGCACTGCCGCCGCATCCGGCACCCTTGCTTGCGATGCCGGTCAGGATATCCCGGACCGGAAAACGACTCCCGTACCAACACGACTACGTATGAAGCCGCGCAGCACGCTATTTCGCAAGCATCTGATCAACTTTGTCGTCCTGGCCGGATTCCTGTTGCTGGCCAGCGGAACGATCAGTCTCTATTTTTCGTGGCAGGACAGCCGCGACGCCTTCCTTGAGTTGCAGCGCATGCGCGCAGAGGCGGCCGCGGACGGGATTGCACAACGGCTGTCCGGGATCGTGAGCCAGATCGGCGCCAGCGCGCCGTCGCCGGCGACGGCGAATGACGTCGCCTCTCGTACGCATGACATCGGCCTGTTGCGCCAGTTGCCGGCAATTTCCGACGTTCTGTTGCTCGACCGCGAAGGCCGCGAGCTGCTGCGCATGCCGCGCGCCGGCTCGGAGACGGCCGGCAGCAAGACCGATTATTCGCGCAGTGCCGCCTTTCAGCAGGCGCGCGTGGGCCAGCCGTACTTCAGCCCGGTTTATCTAGGCGCCGACAACGAGCCGCGCATCACGATCGCCATGGCTACCGCCCCTGAGGGCACGAGCATCATTGTGGCCGAAATCGATATCCGCTTCCTGCTGGACGGCCTTGGCCGGATTGCCTCCGATGGCCCGGTTTATGTGGCTGATGCGCATGGACAAGTCATTGCGCTGGCCGACCCCGAATTGAAGCTGCAGAAAACCGGCTTGGCGTTGCCGGCCATGGACGCCGATGCACAGGCGATGGTCGCGCCGCTGGGCTGGAAGGTGGCGATCGCGATTCCGTCCGGCGCCGCGCTGGTGCCATTGCCGGTGCTGGCTGCACGCAGCGCCGCGCTGATGCTGATCGGGCTGCTGGCGATGGCGGCGGCCGGAATCGCGATGATCCGTCGCGCGGCAAGGCAAGTTTCTGTCTTGCAGGAAGAGCAGGAGCAGGCGGTGCGCCGGGCGGCCACACACGCGCAAGCCGCGCAGGAGGAAAGGCAGACGGCGGAGCAGGCACACAAGCGCCTGCTGGACATGATCGACGCCCTGCCGCTGGCGGTGTACCAGTTCCGCGAGACGGCCGACGGCAGCTCCGGCTTCAGCTTCGTCGGCAAGAGCGCGCGCGAAGTGCTCGGCGTGGATGCGGCGGAAATTGTGGCGGACCAGCAGGCGCGCTGGCGTACCACGCTTCCCGAGGACCGGGCCGTGATCGAGCCGGTCTTGCAAAGCGCGCGGGCAGCGCGCCAGCCGGCCGAAGCGTATCAGCGCGTCCAGATCGGCGGCGCTACGCGCTGGATTCGCGCATGTGCGGCCGCGCCGCGCCTGGTCGACGGAGACTGGGTGTGGAACGGCTGCTGGCTGGACGAAACGTCGGCGCGCAGACGGGAAGAGGAAATGCAGAGGGGCAGGGACGACGCGGAAAATCTGGCACGCGCCAGATCTGCCTTCCTGTGCAACATCAGCCAGGAAATCCGTGCGCCGCTCGACGCCATCATCGGCCTGAGCCAGCGTGCTCTCAAGGATGATCTGGCCGCGCCGCAGGTCGACCGCATCAGCAACATCCATCAGGCCGCCACCGGCCTGGCCGGCGTCCTCTCCAACATCCTGGACTTCGCCAGGATCGATGCCGGCAAGCTCGTGCTCGCATTCGACCGGTTCCGGCTCGATCACGTCATCGACAAGGTCGCAGCCGCAACCGGCCCTGCGGCCGCCGGCAAGGGGCTGGCGCTGACGTTCAGCGTGCCGCAGAACATACCGCGCGCGCTGTGCGGCGATCCCCTGCGCCTGGAGCAGATCCTTGTCAACCTTGCCGACAATGCCGTCAGGTTCACTGAACGCGGCGAAGTGGCGGTGCGCGTCGAGCGCGTCTACAGCACCGACAACCATGTCACGCTGCGCTTCGTGGTGCGCGACACGGGTATCGGCATCCCGACCGGGCAGCGCGAGCGCCTGTTCGAGATTCCGCTGCGCGAGGGACATGGGCAGGCGCATGGCGGCATCGGGCTCGGGCTCATCATTTGCAAGCGCCTGGTCGACATGATGGGCGGGGCCATCGCGGTCGAAAGCAGGCTGGGCGTCGGCAGCACATTCTGTTTCACCGCCAGGTTCGGGCTCGATACGACAGGTGCTCAGCCGCCGGCGCTGCCGGCCTATGACGATGCGTCCGGCCGGCCGGGCGCAACGCAGGAGTTTGCGCACGCGGCCGTTTCATGCCTGGCGCCGGCGGACAGCCGCGCCGCAGGACGGATTTCGAAAGAAACCTTTCAGCAGCTGGTCGGCTATCTGTCGAGCGGCGACCGCTTTGCCCTGGACTGTTTTGCCGAGCACCGCGACGAGCTGGCATCGGCGCTCGGCCGCCGGGTGGAACATCTGGAGCAGGCCATCGGCCGGAGCGACTTTGAAACGGCGCTCGGCTTGCTGGACAAGGTGATGACGCGGCTCGATTTCGGGTTCGGACGATAAGCCGCCCGCACTTTCACGCGCCGCCGCCCCATCGCCCTGATCGTTAGTAATCGAACAATATTTGCAACCCTCAAGACTGCCGCCATTAATGCCGTAAACAAGGCGAAGGGAGTGGCGTGCGTACGTCGCGCCCACACCGCATGGGCACGCAGAGGAGGGCAGCATGAGCACCATCGTCACATTCAGCAGCGCACATGTGCTGAGCTCCGACTTCTTCATGGCGCGCAATCCCATCCTCGACCGCAGCAGGCACCTGGCCGCGCATGAGCTGCTCTTCTGCCCGGCTGGCGCGGGAGCGGACACGAGCGCCGTCATCGCCGACGTGATGCGGCACGGCGTGACGCGCATCCTGGGTGACATGCCCGCCTACCTGAAGGTGGATGCGGCCGTACTGGCGAGCGACCTGATGCAGGCCATCCCTCCGGAGCGCGTGGTGCTGGCATTGGCGGATTCGATGCGGGTCACGCCGCATCTGCTGTCCCGCATCGGGGAGCTGGCGCAGGCAGGCTTTGCGTTTGCGCTCGATGTCGCCGGCGATTCGGAGGCGGCACGCCAGTTGCTGCCGCTGGTCGCCACGGTCAGGATCGATATCGCGGCGGCCGCGCCCGAACAGCTGACGATCCTGTGCCGGGACTTCAGGTCGCACGGCAAGCGGCTGCTGGCGCAAGGCGTCGACACGCTTGCGCAGTTCGAGGCATGCCACGCGCTCGGCTTCGATTACTTCGCAGGCTATCACTTCATCGAGCGCCAGGACCAAAGCGGCCAGAAGCTCAATCCCGCGCAACAGGCGATTGCCGAACTGATCGCGATGATCGACGCCGATGCGCCCGACGCCGACATCGAACGCAGCATCAAGACCAACGTCGCGCTCGGGCTGAACTTGCTGCGGCTGGCCAACACGCCGGCCACCAGCTCGCACCGCATCGACTCGCTGCGCCAGGCGCTGGCGGTGGTCGGGCGCGACCAGCTGCGGCGCTGGCTGCAGATCATGCAGCATGAAGACTCCGGCATCGATGCACGACGCATGATGCCCCTGCTGATGCAGGCCACCACGCGTGGCCGCCTGCTGGAACTGCTGGCGCACAAGCTGGTGCCGGGAAACCGCGGCATCGGCGACACTGCTTTCATGGTCGGCATCATGTCGCTCATGGATACCGTGTTCGACCTGCCGATGCACGACATCCTGCAGCGCATCCCGGTGGTTGACGAGGTGCGCGAGGCGCTATTGTCGCGCCAGGGTTATTTCGGCATGCTGCTGACGCTGGCGGAACACACAGAGCGGATCGAGCGCGAGGGCGAACAGCTGCGCCAGCGGATGGCGGCCCTGCGGCTGTCGCATAACGACCTGTACCTGCTGCAGCTTGCGGCGTTCGAATGGAGCGACCAGGCGTCGCGCAACCTGGTTCATCACGCGCGCTAGCTATTTCCGGGAGATGAAGCGGTTGCCTGCGATATAAAAGCGCAGATTTTTCTCCGCCCATTCCCGCGCGTAGGCCACGCCGATGCGCGGGCGTTCGACGATGGACAGGGGTTCTCCCGGCCCCGGGTCCTCGATATAAAAATCCTCGCTGGTCAAATCGTGGCCGTTCAGGCGGCGGTCGATGTCCATCGCGCCGCACAGCAGGCCCGGTCCCTTGGTATTGCCTTCGAGGTGGGCAAGCGGTTCCAGTGCGCGCAGCAGGACTGCGGCGCCGTGGCCTTGCGGCTCGGTTACCACGTTCATGCAATGGTAGATGCCGTAAATCAGGTAGACATAGGCACGGCCGGGCGGACCGTACATCACGCTGGTGCGCGGCGTGATTCCCCTGGACGAATGTGACGCCAGGTCGTGCGCCCCGACGTAGGCCTCCACTTCGACGATTCTTCCGATGCGCGCTACGCCGTCGCATACATGCACCAGGTGCTTGCCCAGCAGTTCGCGCGCGACCTCGACGGTATCGCGTTCGTAAAACGAGGAGGGCAGCTTCGTGCTTTTCTTCATGCTCCTTTATGTTACAGGTTCCGCAAAGATCTTGTCGCTCGCCAGGAACGCGCGCAAGGTTTCGGCCGACACCGCCGAGCTGTAGTAGTAGCCCTGCACTTCATGGCAGCCGAATTCGCGCAGGCGCTCCAGCTGTTCGCGCGATTCGACGCCTTCCGCGATGACGCCCAGTTTCAGGCTGCGCGCCAGGCTGATGATGGCGCAGGTGATGGCTTCGTCGTCCGGGTTGTCCAGCATGTGCGTGATGAAGGAACGGTCGATCTTGATCTTGTCGATCGGTATCTGCTTCAAATAGCTCAGGCTGGAATAACCGGTGCCGAAATCGTCGATATTGATTTTCACGCCCGCACTGCGCAGGTTCCTGGCCAGTTCCGCCACCTGCGGGGCACGGCGCATGATCGCGGTCTCGGTGATTTCCAGCTCCAGGCAGGTGGGATCGATGCGGGTTTCCTCCAGCAGACGGGTGATGAAAGCGGCAAAGCCCTTTTGCTGGAATTGCAGCGGCGATACGTTGACCGACAGCGGCAGCGGGCGCAGGCCATCCTGCTGCCAGCGGCGGCTTTGCAGGCAGGCTTCGCGCAGCGCCCATTCCCCGATGATGCCGATCAGGGCGCGCTCCTCCGCCACCGGGATGAATTCCGCCGGCGACATGACATCCCTGTCCTGATGGCGCCAGCGCAGCAACGCCTCCGCACCGATCACCTTGCCGGACCTGCTGTCGACCTGCGGCTGATACAGCAGCTGCAGGTCGCCGGCGTCGATCGCATGCCGCAGCTGGCGTTCCACGCGGACGCTGCGGATGATCTGGCGGTTCAGCTCCTGCGTGAAAAACTGGCAGTTGTTGCGGCCCTCGCTCTTGGCCTGGTACAGCGCTGCGTCGGCATGCTTGAGCAGCTCGGACGGATCGCGGCTATCGTCGGGAAACACGCTGATACCGATGCTGATGGTGGCATGGACCTGCTGCCCCTGCAGCATGAATGGCTGGGCCATGATGTGCAGGATTTTGTCCGCCACTGCCGCTGCCTGCTCGCCGCGGTCGATATCGGGCAGCACCACCACGAATTCGTCACCACCCAGGCGCGCCACCGTGTCTTCTCCGCGTACGCATTGCAGCAGGCGTGCGCCGATGGCGCGCAGCAGCTGGTCGCCGGCCTGGTGGCCGAGCGAGTCATTGACATGCTTGAAGTTGTCGAGGTCCATGAACAGCACCGCAACCTTCTTGCTGCTGCGCAGTGCCATGTGCGTGGCTTGCGCCAGGCGGTCGCCAAACAGCGTACGGTTGGGCAGGGAGGTGACGTTATCGTAGTATGCGAGCGCCTGCACCTGCTGCTCGGCGCTCTTGCGCTGCGTGATGTCGGTGCACACGCCGTCGAGGCGCAGCGGCTGCCCCGCCGCGTCGCAGACCAGCCTGCTGCGGCAATGCACCCAGCGCAACGCACCATCGCGCCGGGCAATGCGGAACTCCATGTCCCAGGAAGGATGCGCACGATCCAGGCCCCGCAACGCTTCATCGATGCGCGGGCGGTCTTGCGGATGGATCACTTCGAGCCACAGGCGCGGATCGCGCTCGAAGTCCGATGGCGCATAGCCGTAGATGTTTTCGGCCGAATGGTTCATGTAGTTCAGCCGTTCCATGCCGGGCGAAAATGACCAGACTACGTCCTGGATCGAGGCCAGGATGCCGTTCAACTGGTCGCGGCTTTCCTGCAGCGCTGCCCGCGCCTGCTTGCGTTCGCTGATGTCGCGCGAAATCATCTGGATCAGCGTTTGTCCCGACAGGGCAAGCGCGCGCGCGCTCACTTCGACCGGCAGGGCGCTGCCATCGGCGCGCTGCTGCTGCAGTTCGAACACCGCCGTGCCCTCGTCGCGCAGTTTGCCGAGGGTGGCGCGCAACATCGCGCGGCAGGATGGCGGGAATAAGTCCTCGATGCGCAGGCGCAGCAAGGCATCGCGCTCGATACCGAGCAGCTGCGAGGTCTTGTCGTTGGCTTCCAGGATATGGCCGTCGGCATCGGTCAGCATGATCATGTCGTTGGCATACCTGGACAGGTAGTCGTACTGCCGCTGCAGGCGCTGCCTTTCGGTAGCCGCCTGCAGTGCGTCCAGGCGCATGTCGCTCTGCTTTTTCCGCAGCCACGACAGGCCGGCCAGGCCCAGGAGGACGGCGAATGCCGCGGCAATGCCGCCGACGCTCCAGGCCAGGATGCGCAGGTTCGTGCTGATTTCGTCATGGTCCAGCGCGGCGATCAGAAACCACGGCGTGCCATGGATTTTGCGGGCGGCCGATACCCAGACGTCTCCCTGGTTTCCATGCATCAGGAAATGCGTGGCCGGCGCGCGCGCCGAGGCTTCCAGCTGTTGCGCCGTGATCGGCAACGGATTTTCGAAGCGTAATGGTCCGTGCTCGCTGTTGCTGGAGGCGATGACGGCGCGCGAGTCCCGTATTTCAACCAGGAATATCTCGGCAGAGGTGTTAAGGAGCGGCATCGGATGCACGAAGGGGTCGAGCGGCAGGTCGGCGTTGGCTCGCAGGAAGAGAACCGAGGATATCGCCTCGCCATTGTTACGTGCCGGGAGTATCGGGCTGAAAATATCGACCACCCGACCGGCATCCGGGGCGGAGGGCGGCGTGTGGATCGAGGAAATTTCAGTATGCATGCTGGCAAGAGCGCGCGTCATCGCCTGCTGCGCAGTCGCATCGAGCGGCGTGGGGCCGTCTTCGGTCGACACCAGCATGCCGCCGTCCCTGTCGAGTATCGATGCTTCGGTGTAGCCATAGGTGATCTTGATAGCGTCGAGCTGCTCGCGCAATTGGCGCTTGAACGCATCGTCCGGCGCGCCATGCGCGCGCCAGTTGCTGAGGGCCGCGCCCAGGAAACGGCCGCCGGCGAACACCATGGTATCGCCCAGTCTTTCCTGCACCCAGGCGGACACGGCGGCGGTGCGGATATCGGCAGTGTTGTCCAGAGTGGCTTCGAATTGCCTTTCCTCGTTTCGCACCAGGTGACGATAGACCAGGTAACTGACGGCTATGGAAAGAAGAACCAGCAGCGTGAGGAAAAGTGTTGCCAGCCAAGCATGCCGCGCGGTCGTGCCACCGTTTTTGGGAAATGAGGTAAACATGTGCGAACAAGGTGCACTACACTTGGCGCGATGCAGTGCAGGCGCCGCCCAATGTATGACTGCCGGGTGGCGCATCCGTTCTGCGGAGATGCCGGTGTGACATGATTTATTGCGCCACCTCATGCATTGCGACACCTCATATGCTTCCCGTGCGCGGCGGCGTCACCGCGGAACTTACCAGGTATCGATGAACGGTCTCTTCTTGCCGGAACGCGGCGCCGCTGGCGGCGCCGAGCGCAAGCCGCGCAACACCCAGCGGCGCGTGTCGAGCGGATCGATCACGTCGTCGATTTCCAGGAACGACGCCATGTTGATCGCCTTGCCTTGCTCGTAGGATGCGGCAACCATCTTTTCGAAGGTCGCCCGGCGCTCGTCGGGGTCGGCGATCGCTTCCAGTTCCTTGCGATAGCCGAGCCGTACCGCGCCTTCCAGTCCCATGGCGCCGAATTCGCCGCTCGGCCACGCGACGGTGAAGAAAGGCGCATGGAAGCTGCCGCCAGCCATCGCCTGCGCACCCAGGCCGTAACCCTTGCGTAGCACGACTGTGAAGAACGGTACGCTGATGCTGCCTGCGGTGACGAACATGCGCGAGACATGGCGCACCATGGCCGTCCTTTCCGCGTCCGGCCCCACCATGAAGCCGGGCGTGTCGCACAGCGACAGGATCGGCAGGTCGAAGGCGTCGCACAGCTGCATAAAGCGCGCCGCCTTGTCGGCCGCGTCGGCGTCGATTGCACCGCCCAGGTGCATCGGATTGTTGGCGATCAGGCCGAACGGGCGGCCCTCGATGCGGACCAGGGCGGTGACGATGCCGGCGCCGAAGCTGCGGCGCAATTCCAGCACCGAATCCCTGTCCGCCAGCGCGTCGATCACGCGCCGGATGTCGTAGGAGCGCAGCCGGTTTTCCGGGACCAGGTGGCGCAGCTCGCGCTGGTCGGCGCATTCCCACGTCGTGACGGTGCCCTGGAAATACGACAGGTATTGCTGCGCCGCGCGCACCGCTTCCTCTTCGTCGCGCACCACCACGTCGATGACGCCGTTGGGCGCCTGCATCGATACCGGGCCGACTTGTTCCGGCTCGAACACGCCCAGGCCCCCACCTTCGATCATGGCCGGCCCGCCCATGCCGATGGTGGCGTTCTCGGTCGCGATGATGACATCGCAGCAGCCGAGAAAGGCCGCGTTGCCGGCGAAGCAGCGGCCGGACACGATGCCCACGCGCGGTACCAGGGCGCTGAGCTTGGCGAAGTTAATGAAGGACATCACGTCCAGCCCGGCCACCAGCAGCGCGTCGGTGTCGCCGGGCCGGCCGCCGCCGCCTTCGGCGAAGATCACCACCGGCAGTCGCCATTGCTCGGCCAGCTGGAATATGCGGTCGGTCTTCTTGTGGTTCATCATGCCCTGGGTGCCGGCGAAGACTGTGTAGTCGTAGGACAGCACCATGCAACGCGCGCGCTCGTCGTCGAACAATTCGCCATTGACGCTGCCCACGCCGGCCACCAGCCCGTCGGCGGGGCTGATTTTGATCAGCTCGTCGAGCGGGCGGCGGCGGCGCTGCGCGGCAACCGCCAGCGCGCCGTATTCGATGAAGCTGCCGGCGTCGCACAAGTCGTCGATGTTTTCGCGCGCGGTGCGCTGGCCGGTCTTGCGCCGGCGCGCCACCGCGTCCGGGCGCGCCGCATCCAGGCCGATCTCGTGCCGCGCGCGTACCTCGGCCAGGTCGGCGCGGATGCGGTCGATGTCGATGGCCTCTGTATCCAGCGCCTGCGCCTGGTCGACGTCGGCCGGTTCGATGAACAGCAGTGCGTCGCCGTGCGCCAGCACATCGCCCTGTTTCGCGGCGATCAGACGCACGTAGCCGGCGGCTTCCGCCTTCACCACGTGCTCCATCTTCATCGCCTCGATCACAGCCACCTGCTGTCCGGCGTGCACCGCGTCGCCTTCCCGCACGTCGAGCGACACCACCGAACCCTGCATCGGCACGCCGACGGCAACCGTTCCGGCGGGCGCCTGCGCCATGCGCCGGGGCGGCGTCGCAAGGTCAGCCTCATCGCCGGCTTGCTCGAAGTACAGCTTGCGGTGCTCGCCGCCTTCCGCCTCCAGCAGCGCGTCGATATGTTGCTCCACGAAGCGGGTATGCACGCGGTTGGCGACCACGTTCGGCTGCCGGATCAGGTTCTGCAGGAAGCCGACATTGGTGGCGACGCCCTCGATGCGGAATTCGCACAGCGCCCGGTAGGCGCGCGTGAGCACATCGGGATAATGCGGGGACGGGCTGAACGCGATCACCTTGGCCAGCAGCGAATCGAAGTTCGGATTGGTGGTGTAGCCGGCGTAACCGTAGCTGTCGACGCGGATGCCGGGGCCGGAGGGAGGCTCGAACGCGGCGAGCGTGCCGCCGGCCGGCAGCGCATTGCCGCTGTTGTCCATGGTTTCCATGTTGACGCGCAATTGCACCGCGAAGCCGCGCGGCGCCGGGATCTCGTGCTGCATCAGGCCGAGCTGCGCCAGTGTGCCGCCGCCGGCGGCCTGCAGCTGCGCCTTGACCAGGTCGATGCCGGTTACTTCCTCGGTCACCGTGTGCTCCACCTGCAGGCGCGGGTTGGCTTCGATGAACATGAAGGGCGCGTCGTCGCCGTGGGCGTCGGCGTCCACCAGGAATTCGAAGGTGCCGAGCCCGCGGTAATGCACCGCCTGCGCCAGCTGCACCGCGGCGGCGACGATGCGCTCGCGCAGCCCGTGCGGCAGCGTGGGGCTGGGCGCGATCTCGACCAGCTTCTGGTTGCGCCGCTGCAGCGTGCATTCGCGCTCGCCCAGGTGCGTGACCTGTCCGGTGCCGTCGCCCAGCACCTGCACCTCGATATGGCGCGCGCGGCGCACCAGCTGTTCGACGTAGACGGCGTCGCTGCCGAAGGCCGCCAGCGCTTCCGACTGGCAGCGCGCGTACGCGGCATCGACCTCGTCCATGCGAGCGACGGCGCGCATGCCGCGTCCGCCGCCGCCGGCCAGCGCCTTGATCATCATCGCGCCGCCTTCTCCCTGCGACGCGAGGAAGGCGCGCGCCTGCTCCAGCGAGGTCGGCCCCTGGGTTCCCGGCACGACCGGCACCTGGTGCCGCTGCGCCAGTTCGCGCGCCGCCGTCTTGTCGCCGAACAGGGCCAGCACTTCCGGCTGCGGGCCGACGAACAGGATGCCTTCCTCCGCGCAGCGCCGCGCGAAATGTGCGTTTTCGCTCAGGAAGCCGTAGCCGGGGTGAATCGCGTCGCATTCCGCGCGGAGCGCGGCCGCCACGATCTGCTCGATGTCGAGATAGGCGGCCGCGCCCTTGCCGGCGAGCGCGAGCGCTTCATCGGCCTTGCGCAGGTGCAGGGAGGCGGCGTCGTCTTCCGAGTACACGGCGATCGTGGCGATGCCCAGTTCGGCGGCAGCGCGCGCGATGCGAATGGCGATTTCACCGCGATTGGCGATCAGCAGTCTGGCGATGTTCATGGTTGCGCTTTCTTCGAAGTTGTGGCCTTGCGCTTCTGTCCGGTCTTGGCGGGGGCAGGCTGCGCGCCGGCGATCTTGAGCATGATCCGGGTCAGCTGATCGACCATGTCCCCGGGCGCGATCGAACCGTCCGGCTTGTACCAGGTGTACAGGGAGGTGGCGACGCCGCCGATCGCCAGGGCGGTCAGCTTGGCATTGTCGAAATCGCAGTCGCCGCTTTTCCGGGCTTGTTCGAGCAGGGCGCCCAGCTCGCGGTAAAAGCGGCGCGCCATGGCGCGCAGCGATTTCATCAATGCCGGGTCGAGCGCCGCACCTTCCCGGTAGGCGAAGGTGCCGGCCTTGAAGTAGGCGATGTTGGCGGCGGCGAAACGGTGCAGGCCGTCGCGCAGTTTTTCCACGGCCGGCCGCGCGTCGTCCGCGCCGAAACGCATCGAGGTCAGGCAGGCGACCGAGGAACGCCAGCACAGCGTCTCGAAGATTTCGTTCTTGTTGTTGAAGTAGTAGTAGAGATAGGGCTTGGTCACGCCCAGCTCGTCGACGATGTCGGCGATGGTGGTGCCGGCGTAGCCATGCCTGAAAAACAGGTCTTCGGCGGCTTCGAGTATGCGTTCCCGTTTCTGGTCGCGCACATCGTCGGCGATTTCCTGGCGGTGCTGGGCGTGCCGGGCGGCGGCTTTTTTCATGGAAGTGTCCGGAACTGTGGAAGGCAGCGTTCCGGAACAATATACCAGATAGTATGAAAATGCTACCGGTCGGTATATTTCAGCGACCCATGCCCCTCTCCCGCCCGCAGGAGAGGGGCATTTTTTTACGCCAGCTGCGCTGCGTACATTTCAAGGTGATGATCAGTGCTGCCGAACTGCAGTTCGATGGCCATCAGGCGCTTGAAGTAGTGGCTCACATCCAGCTCGTCGGTCACGCCCATGCCGCCGTGCAGCTGCACCGCCTGCTGGCCGACGAAGCGGCAGGCCTGGCCGATCACGACTTTCGCAGCCGACAGCGAGCGACCGCGCAGTTCCGCATCGTCGTCGGCGCAGCGCACCGCGGCGAGGTAGCTCATCGAGCGCGCCTGCTCGATATGCAGCACCATGTCCGCCATGCGGTGCTGAAGCGCCTGGAACTTGCCGATCGGCTGGCCGAACTGCTTGCGGTTGCGCGCGTATTCGACGGTGGCGGCGAGCAGCTTGTCGAGCGCACCGACGGCTTCCGCGCAGACCGCGGCCAGGCCGAAGTCGAGCACCTGTTCCACTTGCGCTTGCACGTCGCCGCCATCGTTGCCTTTGCCGAGCAGCGCGGCTGCCGGCACGAATACCTGGTTGAGCCACAGCTCGCACGCCGGCACGCCATCGACGGTTTTGTATGCGACCTGGCGCAGGCCGGCTGCGTCGCGCGGCACGACAAATACCGCCAGCGGGCCGGATTCGCCCGCTTTGGCAAGGCGGGCCGTGACCAGCAGCACGTCGGCGGACGAGCCGTGCGCCACCACGGATTTGTGGCCGGTGATGACGTAGCCGCTGCCGACCGGCCAGGCGCGCGTCTCGATCGCCATGCGCTCATAGCGGGAAGATGCTTCGTCGTGCGCCAGTGCCGCGATCTTTTCTCCGGCCGCCAGCGCCGGCAGCAGCGCGGCACGTTGCGCGTCGTTGCCGAGCGAGGCAATCGTGCGCGTCGCCAGCACCGCGCTGGCGAGATACGGCTCCAGCAGCAATCCTTCGCCGATGGCGTTCATCGCCAGCATGGTTTCAACCGCGCTGCCGCCCAGACCGCCCTCGGCTTCCGGCACGTTAAGAGCCAGCAGCCCGAGGTCGGCCAGGCCTTGCCAGACTTCGCGGGAAAAGCCTTCCGGCGCTTTTTCCTTGATCTGGCGCCGCGCTTCAAAACCGTAATCCTTGGCGACGAAGCGGCGGGCGGTGTCGAGCAGCATCTGCTGTTCTTCGCTGAAAGTGAAGTCCATGGCGTTCTCCTACAAGCCCAGGATCATCTGGGAGATGATGTTCTTTTGAATTTCGTTGGAGCCGCCGTAGATCGACAGCTTGCGCATGTTCAGGTAGTTGGCGGCCAGCGGCGTGGCGTAGAACGGACCGACGGCATCGCCTTGATAGCCGGCGGCCATCGCTTCTCGCCGTAGCGGCAGACCGTAGGGGCCGGCGGCCTGCACCAGCAGTTCGGTGATCGCCTGCTGAATTTCGGTGCCCTTGATCTTCAGGATCGATGCTTCCGGCCCCGGCGCGCGGCGCTCGGCTTCGGCCGACAGCACGCGCAGGTTGGTGATTTCCAGCGCGGTCAGGTCGATCTCGACTTGTGCGATGCGCGACGCGAACAGCGGGTCGCGGATCAGCGGTTTGCCGTTCTTCGTTTCCAGCGACGCGATGCGTTTTAGCCTCGCCAGTTCGCGCTTGGCGATGCCGATGCCGGCGATGTTGGTGCGCTCGTGGCCGAGCAGGAATTTCGCATAGGTCCAGCCGGCGTTTTCCTCGCCGACCAGGTTTTCCATCGGCACCCGCACGTCTTCGAACCAGACTTCATTGACTTCATGTGCGCCGTCCATCGTGATGATCGGACGCACCGTGATGCCGGGCGTTTTCATGTCGATCAGGAGGAAGGAAATGCCGCGCTGGGCCTTGGCTTCCGGATCGGTGCGCACCAGGCAGAAGATCCAGTCTGCGTACTGGCCTTGCGTGGTCCAGGTTTTCTGGCCGTTCACGATGTAATGAGCGCCGTCTCTGACTGCGCGGGTTTTGACCGACGCGAGGTCGGAGCCGGAGCCCGGTTCGGAGTACCCCTGACACCACCATTCCTCGGCAGCCAGGATCTTGGGCAGGAAGCGTTCCTGCTGCGCGGGGGAGCCGTAGCGCATGATGACCGGGGCGACCATCTTCAGGCCGAACGGGATCATGCGCGGCGCGCCGGCTGCCGCGCATTCTTCTTCGAAAATGTATTGCTGCACGGCGCTCCAGCCGGTACCGCCGAATTCCATCGGCCAGGCGGCGCCGCCCCAGCCCCTGGCGTGCAGGACTTTCTGCCAGCGGGTGTAGTCGGTGCTGTCCAGGACCAGGCCGTTGATGACCTTGTGCTGGATATCGGGAGGCAGCGAGGTGGCGATGAAGTCGCGTACTTCCTGGCGGAAGGCGAGGTCTTCGGAGGTGAAGTTCAGGTTCATTTATTCCTCTTGCTTGTTCTTGGTGGCGGCTTCAGCGAAATCCGCGAATGCCTTCTGCGCGACTGTTTCCTGTCTTGTCCAGTGGATTCAGAACGCCGCGATCCCCGTCTGCTCGCGGCCCAGAATCAACGCGTGAATGTCGTGCGTGCCTTCATAGGTGTTGACCACTTCCAGGTTCACCAGATGGCGCGCCACGCCGAACTCGTCGGAAATGCCGTTCCCGCCCAGCATGTCACGCGCCAGGCGCGCCACGTCCAAGGCCTTGCCGCAGGAATTTCGCTTCATGATCGAGGTAATGGCGGGCGCGGCGGTGCCCTCGTCCTTCATGCGGCCCAGGCGCAGGCAGCCTTGCAGGCCGAGCGTGATTTCAGTCTGCATGTCGGCCAGCTTCTTCTGGATCAGTTGATTCGCCGCCAGCGGCTTGCCGAACTGTTTGCGATCCAGCACGTACTGGCGGGCACGATGCCAGCAATCCTCGGCCGCGCCCAGCGCGCCCCAGGCAATGCCGTAACGTGCCGAATTCAGGCAGGTGAACGGCCCCTTCAAGCCGCGCACCTCGGGGAAGGCGTTCTCTTCCGGGCAAAACACCTCGTCCATCACGATCTCGCCGGTGATCGAGGCGCGCAAGCCGACCTTGCCGTGGATCGCCGGGGCCGACAAGCCCTTCCATCCCTTTTCCAGCACGAAGCCGCGGATCTGTCCCTCGTCGTCTTTCGCCCACACCACGAACACGTCGGCGATCGGCGAATTGGAAATCCACATCTTGCTGCCGGTAAGCGAAAAGCCGCCCGGCACTTTCTTCGCGCGCGTGATCATGCTGCCCGGGTCGGAACCATGGTTCGGCTCGGTCAGGCCGAAGCAGCCGATCCATTCGCCAGTTGCCAGCCTGGGCAGGTATTTCTGTTTTGTCGCTTCATTGCCGAATTCAAAGATCGGCACCATCACCAGCGACGACTGCACGCTCATCATCGAGCGGTAGCCGGAATCGACGCGCTCGACTTCGCGCGCGATCAAGCCGTAGCTGACATAGTTCAGGCCGGGGCCGCCATACTGTTCCGGGATGGTGGGGCCGAGCAAGCCCAGTTCGCCCATTTCGCGGAAGATGGCGGGATCGGTTTTTTCGTGGCGGAAGGCTTCCAGCACGCGCGGGGCCAGCTTGTCCTGGCAGTAGGCGTTGGCCGCGTCGCGCACCATGCGCTCGTCGTTCGTCAGCTGCTGGTCCAGCAGCAGCGGGTCGTCCCAGTGGAATTGCACCTTGTTTTTCATTCCTGTCTCCGGTTTGCCTTGAGTTAGATTCGTTCGATGACCACGGCCAAGCCCTGGCCGACGCCGATGCACAGGCTGACCACCGCATAGCGGCCGTTGCGGCGGATCAGTTCGCGGCTGGCGGTCAGTGCCAGGCGTGCACCCGAGGCGCCGAGCGGATGGCCGAGGGCGATGGCGCCGCCGTTCGGGTTGACGCGGGAGTCGGTGAAGGAAATATCGAGCAGCTTGAGGCAGCCGAGCACCTGGCTGGCGAACGCCTCGTTGATCTCGATGATGTCCATGTCGGCCAGCGTGAGGCCGGCGCGCGCGAGCGCCTTGCGGATCGCGTAGACCGGGCCGATGCCCATGACGCGCGGCTCCACGCCGTCCACGGCCGCCGACAGGATGCGCACCATCGGCGCCTTGCCGGCTTTTTCGCCAATGGCGCGGGAGCCGACCAAGAGCGCTGCAGCGCCATCGTTGATGCCGGATGCGTTGCCGGCGGTGACCACGCCGCCTTCGAACAGCGGCTTGAGTTTCGCGAGGCTGGCGGTGGTGGTCTCGGGGCGCGGATGCTCGTCCTTGTCGACCGACACCGGCGGCGTCTTGCGGCCGGTCGGAACCGAGATCGGATGGATTTCGCCGTCAAAAAAGCCCGCCTGCAGCGCGGCGTCGTACTTCATCTGCGATGCCAGCGCGAACGTATCGGCATCGCTGCGCGTGATGCCGAATTCGCGCGCGACGTTGTCGCCGGTTTCCGGCATCGTGTCGGCCCCGTACTGTTCGGTGACCTTCGGGTTCGGGAAGCGGGCGCCGATGGTGGAATCGAACACCTTGAAGTCGCGCCCGAAGGCGGATTCGGATTTCGCCACTACGAACGGCGCGCGGCTCATGCTCTCGACGCCGCCGGCCAGATACAGCTCGCCTTCGCCGCAGGTGATCGCGCGCGCCGCATCCATCACGGCAGCCAGGCCGCTGGCGCACAGGCGGTTGACGGTCTGGCCCGGCACCGTCACCGGCAGGCCGGCTGCCAGCAGCGCGTTGCGCGCGACGTTGCGAGAATCCTCGCCGGCCTGGTTGGTGTCGCCCAGGATCACGTCCTCGATCTGATCGGGCCGCCACGGGTTGCGGGCAACCACTGCGCGCATGACTTCCGCGACCAGATCGTCGGGGCGTACCGGGGCGAGTGCGCCGGCGTGACGGCCGAACGGCGAACGCAGACCATCATAGATATAGGCGTCGAGCATGGATCAGATCTCCTTGTGATGTAGGGACAGGCCGAGCAGGGCGCGGCGCTGCAGCCAGGGGCTGGGGCGGTAGCGGGAATCGCCGGTTTGCTGTTCGAGATTTTTCAGGATGGTGAAGACGGTCCTGGCACCGAGCTGGTCGCCCCAGGCGAGCGGCCCCAGCGGATAGCCGAGCCCGAGCGTCACGGCGCGGTCGATGTCGAGCGGATCGGCGATGCCTTGCTGCGCGATTTCGCAGGCGATGTTCACGATGTGCGCCACCACGCGCTGCGTCACCAGGCCGGCGCTGTCGCGGATCATGCTGACAGGAACGCCTGTCGCGCCGAACAGCCCGCAGGCTTGCGCCAGGAATTCTTCCGTCGTGGCCGGCGTGGTCATCACGACGCGGCGGCGCGAGGTGTCGAGCAGGGTTTCGACGGCGACGGTGCGGCGCGCGTCGAGTTGTTCGCGCACGCAGCAGGTCGTAGCGTCTTCGCCCAGCGGCGTGACGATGCACAGCGCGGCGTCGCTCGGGCGCGCGCCGGACTCCATCGGCACGCCGGCCGCCGCGATCAGGCTGCCGAGGCGTTCCGCCAGTTCCGGCCGCTCCTGGCTGAGCCAGACGCTGGCCGGCTGGCTGGCCGCCTGCGCGGGCTCGGAAATCGCTTCCTTCCTGCCGTCGGCGCCGTAGCGGTAAAAGCCATGCCCGACCTTCTTGCCGAGGGCGCCGGCAACCAGCATCTGGCGCGTCTGCACCTGCGGCCGAAAGCGCGGCTCTTCGTAATACTGGTGGTAAATCGATTCCATCACCGGATGCGACACGTCCAGCCCGGTCAGGTCGAGCAGCTCGCACGGGCCGAGCCGGAAGCCGGCAGTGTCGCGCAGGATGTTGTCCAGCACCGGCACCGACGCCACGCCTTCGGCCAGGAGGCGCAAGCCTTCCGTGCCGTAGCCGCGCCCGGCATGGTTGACGATGAAGCCGGGCGTGTCCTTGGCGCGCACCGCCGTGTGGCCCCAGTGGTGGCCGAGCGCGAGCAGGTAATCGACGACGGCCGGATCGGTCAGGAAGCCGCCGATCGCCTCGACGATTTTCATCAGCGGCACCGGATTGAAAAAGTGAAAGCCGGCCACGCGCTCGGGATGCGCAAGGCCGGCGGCGATCGCGGTGACGGACAGCGACGAGGTATTGGTGGCGAGGATGGCGCCGGCGTCGACGATGCCCTCAAGGGTCTTGAACAGCGATTTCTTGGCATCGAGGTCTTCGACAATCGCTTCCACTACCACATGGCAACCCGACATATCCTGCAGTCCGCCGCAGGCGTGCAGGCGTTCGCCGGCGGCAGCGGCAGTGCCGGAATCGAGCTTGCCCTTGTCGACCAGCTTGCCGAAGGTCGCCAGCAAATCGGCGCGGGCGGCTTCGGCCGCGCCTTGCCGGCTGTCGCTCAGGCGTACTTGCGCGCCTGCCAGCGCCGCGATCTGCGCAATGCCGCGTCCCATGACGCCGCAGCCAACAAGTCCGACGATAACGTCATTTGACGACGGTTCGGGGCGATTTCGGTGCTGCATCAGGCGTCTCCTTGAGTTTGATTGGGAGTTCTGCGGTGCAGAATATAGCATTTAAAAATGGAACTGTATTTCTTCAGGCTTGATCTGTCAAGAAAAGCATTTCCCTAGTCTAAAGGAATAAAAATCGAAAAATTAGGCAGGTGAGGCTAATTTCTGGCAGCCAACATTTTTCATTTGTAGTTCTGCATTGCAGTACGCAATTCCGCAGAAAACGTTGCCTTTTCTTTTTGGATATGCCAGTATCGTGACCCTGGCCGCATGCAAAGCCATGCATTTCAAGCCGGCACAAAGACATAAACAGGAGGGGACATGACGCAAGCAGCGCATCCGGCTGCCTCGATGAGCCGCATTCACGACGCCTTTCAGGCTTGGATCACGGCGCATGGCGACAAGGTCGCGCTGGCCGATCCGCAGCGCAACCTGACCTACGGCGAATTGGGTGGGGTGGTCGACGCAGTGGCGCAGCGATTGCGCGACGCCGGCGTGCGCGCCGGCGACCGCGTGCTGCTGGTGGCCGAGAATTCGGTGGCGCTGGGTGTATGCATTCTTGCCGTCAGCCGCCTCGACGCCTGGTCGGCCACCGTCAACGCGCGCCTGTCCGAGCGCGAGATCGATAATTTCCTGTCCCATTCCGGCGCGCGCCGCGCCCTGTATTTCAGCGCCGTCTCGCCGCAGGCAGGCACGCATGGCCGCCAGCGCGGCGCCGAGGCGGTGGAATGGCCCGGCATCGGTGAATTGATGCTGGGCCCCTTGAACGAACAGGCGGTGCCGGAGCCGGTTGAAGCCGATGGCGCCAAACAGGTCGCCGCGATGGTCTACACGTCCGGCACCACCGGCGCGCCCAAGGCGGTGATGCTCACCCACGCCAACCTGCTGTTTGTCGCAGCCAACAGCTGCCGCATGCGCCGCATTACGCCGGATGATGTGATCTATGGCGTGCTGCCGCTGTCGCACGTCTACGGCTTGTCGTCGCTGCTCGCGGCGGCGCTGCTGGGCGGCGCCACCTTGCACCTGGTGGCGCGCTACCAGCCCGACGCGCTTGCCCATGCGCTGGCGTACGACGGCGTCAGCGTGATGCACGGCGCGCCGGCCATGTATGCCAAGATGCTCGAATGGAGCGAAAGCACCGGCACGCCGCTGCGCGCGCCTGCGCTGCGCGTGGCGCAATCGGGCGGCGCTCCGCTCACCATGCCGCTCAAACAGGCGTTCGAAAAGACCTTCGGGCTCACGCTGCACAACGGCTACGGCATGACCGAAGCGTCGCCCTCGATCTGCCAGACGCGGATGGACGCACCGCGCGCCGACTGTTCGGTCGGGCAGGTGATTCCCGGCGTCGATATCAGGTTGAACGGCGCCGAAGCCGGCACGGACGGCACTGGCGAACTGTGGGTGCGTGGCCCGAACGTCATGAAGGGGTATTACCGCGCACCGGAACTGACGGCGGAAACGATCACGCCGGACGGCTGGCTGTGCACCGGCGACCTGGCGCGCATCGACCCGGACGGCGCGGTATCCATCGTCGGTCGCAGCAAGGAACTGATCATCCGCTCCGGCTTCAACGTCTATCCGGTCGAGGTCGAGCAGGTGCTGAACGCCTTCCCCGGTGTCGTACAATCCGCAGTCGTCGGCCGCGAGGTGGAAGGCAACGAAGAAGTGGTCGCTTTCATCGAGCCGTCGCAGGAAGCGTCGATCGATCTGCTCGCGCTGCAGGCGTGGCTGCGGGCCAACCTTTCCCCCTACAAGATACCTTCGGAGATCGTCGTTCTCGACCACTTGCCGTCTGCAGCGACCGGCAAGGTGCTGAAGAGGGAGCTGCAACTACAAGCTGCACAGCGCCAAGCCGCTGGAAAAATCCAACCCTGAGGCGTTCGTCTCAAGACAAGAGGAAGACAAATGACATTCCAACTCACTACCGTTGCAAAATTTGGTGCATTGCTGGGCGCGGCGCTGATGGGCGCGTCCGCCGCCGCAGAAGAGTTCAAGGTCGGCGCCCACATGCCGCTGACTGGCACTCTGGCTCGCTCCGGGCAGGGCTTCAACGAAGGCATCCAGGCCGCGGTGGACATCTTCAACCGCACCAACGGCAAGCACAAGATCAAGATGGTCACCATCGACGACGAATCGGCGCCGGCCAAGGCGGTCGCGGCTGTGGAAAAGCTGGCCTCGGAGGGCGTGACGTCGGTCATCGGCGGCTACGGCTCCAACATCATCGGCCCGGCATCGGACGCATCCAACCGCCTCGGCCTGACTTATATCACTGCCGGCGGCGTGAACGATGAACTTTCCAGGCGCGGCTACAAGACCTTCTTCCGCATCAACAACACGCGCGGCTACGAGCTGGCCGTGAGCCAGCTGATGTCGGAAGTGAAGGCGCACTCGGTATCCGTCGTGTACTCCACCAAGGAAGCCACCAGCGACCTGGCAAAGGATATCCAGAAGGCGCTCGCCGCCAAGAACATCAAGGTCACGCTGCATCCGTTCGACCCGGCCATCACCGACTTCAAGCCGATCATCAACAAGATCAAGCTGCAGGACAAGCCGGACGTGCTCTTCATGAGCGGCTACGAGAATGATTACGTCGGCATCATCCGCGCTGCCAAGGTATTGAAGCCGGAAATCAAGTCGATCGTCGGCGTCTGGTCGCTCGCCACAGCGAAGATGGCCGCCGATTTCCCGGACCTGATGCCGAACGTGATCGGCACCGCGATGCTGCCGTTCCCGGTCGAGTACAAGACGCCGGAAGGCAAGCAGTTCGCCGAGACCTACAAGAAGATGTTCAACAAGGACGTCGACTACCTCGCCCAGTTCGGCTATGTGAAGGCCACGCTGCTGTTCGAGGCGCTCGCGCGCGCGGCCGACAACGGTTCGCTGAAGAAGGGCGGTCTGTCGGAGGAACTGCGCAAGACCAACCGCGACACGCTGATCGGCAAGGTGACGTTCGATGCCAACGGCGACAACCCGAACTTCCAGCAGCGCATGGGCCAGCACCAGAACGGCAAGATCGCGATCGTGTCGCCGTCGTATCAGGCGACCGCGCCGATCAAGTATCCGGGGCTGCCCTGGTAAGTCGGCATGCGCCCCTCTCCCGTGAACGGGGGAGGGACTATTCTCACAGCTTCGGCTTCATTCAGTCACCATGTCAGAACTCATTCTGCAATCCCTTTACTCGGGCATGCTGGTCGGCGGCGTCTATGCGCTGATCGCGCTCGGCTTGACGCTTGCCTTCGGCACCATGCGCATCATCAACTTGGCGCACGGCGAGCTGGTGTTGCTGGCCGCCTACATCGGCTATACCGTGGAAAGCCGCTTCGGCGTCAACCCGATGCTGGCGCTGCCGATCGCGCTGGCCGTCGTCTGCTGCTGCTCGGCGGTCGTGTATTTTCTCGTTTCCCGCATCAAGCGCAACCGCGAGCTCAATTCGCTGATGCTGACCTTTGCACTCGGCACCATCATCACCAACGGCGTGCTCCTGATCTGGAAAAGCGACATTCATTCGACGGCGAACGCCGGCATGCAGGATGCTGTCCAGTTCGGCAACCTGTTTTCCATGTTCAGCGAACTGCTGTTCTTCGTCGCGAGCCTGGCCGTGGCCGGCGTGCTCGGCTGGTGGCTGTCTCGCAGCTGGTATGGCCGTGCCGTACGCGCCGTGTCGTCCAATCGCGACGCGGCCAAGCTCATGGGCATCAACCCGTCCAAGGTGGAGCTGGTGTCGTTCCTGGTGGCCGGCGTGCTGGCATCCGTAGCCGGCATCGCGATCTTCTCGTCCGGCGTGATCTCGCCGCCGCTCGGCCATTCGCTGACGGTGAAGGCATTCATCATCACCGTGCTGGCCGGCGTCGGTTCGGTGCCGGGCGTGGTGCTGGCAGCATTTTTACTTGGAATTACCGAGGCGCTGACGGTCACGCTGGCCAGCTCCGCGTTGCAAGAACTGGCCGGCATGCTGCTGTTTTTGATCGTGCTGTTCATCCTGCCGAACGGCCTGTTTGGCGCCAAGAAGCGCCGGGGTTAATGCCATGAAAAAATTCATCTGGGTGGCGCTCGCCATTCTGTATCTCGTCGTGCCGGCTCTGCTGAAAGGAAACAGCTACATCCTCAGCATGACTGTCTCGTCCCTGATCGTCGCCGGCATCGCGGTGGCCTGGGCCTTGCTCGGCAACCTGGGCGGCATGGTCAGTTTCGGCCATGCGGCGTTCTTCGGCATCGGCGCTTACGCATCGGCGCTCTTGACGATGAAGGCGGGCATGCCGGTGCTGCTGGCGATTCCGGCAGGCGGCCTGTTTGCTACGCTGGCATCGCTGGCCATGCTGCCGGCGCTGCGCCTGTCGGGGCCGTATTTTGCGCTGGCGATCCTGGCGTATGCGCACATCTTCCGCATCCTCGCCACCGAACTGACCGACCTGACTGGCGGCTCCGGCGGCTTGTCCTCGATCCCGGGGCTGCCGTCGGTGGCGACGGTCGATTTTCTCGTTGGGCTGGGGCCGTACCTGTTGGCGCTGACCATCGTGCTGGCGTTCTGCCTGGTCTATGCCCGCGTGCGCAGGAGCGATTACGGCATCGCGCTGCGCGCCATGCATGAGAGCGAGGACGCCACGCGCGTGGTCGGCGTCAACAGCGTGCTGCTCAAGTCGTGGATGCTGCTGCTGTCGGCCTTCATGGCCGGCACCATCGGCGCCTTCAATGCGCACATCATCAACTTCCTCGAGCCCGATTACGCGTTCAGCCCGGCCTGGAGCGTGCTGCCCATCGTGGCGGCGATCTTCGGCGGCTACCGCAGCGTGCTCGGCCCGATGATCGGCGCGGTGGCGATCTACCTGGTGGATCAGCTGGTATTCAAGGCGGTGCTGTCATCCGGCCACCAGATCGTGCTCGGCGTCGTGCTGGCGGCGATGATCCTGCTGGCGCCGGACGGCTTGCTCTCGCTATTCAGGAAGCGCAATGCAGGAGGGCAGCATGCTTAAACTCGACGGCATCACGATCCAGTTCGGCGGCCTGACCGCACTGAAGGACATCAGCTTTTCGATGGGGACGGACCAGGTCGTCGGCCTGGTCGGGCCGAACGGCGCGGGCAAGACCACGCTGTTCAACGCGATCTCCGGCCTGGTGAAGCCGACCCATGGCTCGGTGGCCTTCGATGGGATCGAACTGGGCAGAAAGCCCCTGTACACCCGGGCGCGGGTCGGCATCGGCCGCACGTTCCAGATTCCGCAGCCGATGCACGAGCTGACGGTGCGCGAAAACCTGGTGGTCGCGCAGCGCTTCGGCAACGGCCGCGTCGATCATGCGCGTATCGACGAGATCTTGAAGTTCATGGATTTGCATGACCAGGCGGACAGCGATGCCGCGACCGGTCTCGCGCTGCAGCAGCTCAAGCGGCTGGAGGTGGCGAAGGCGCTTGCCACGGAGCCCAAGCTCCTGCTGCTCGACGAAGTGCTGGCCGGCCTGGAAACCAATGGCAAGCGCTACTTCACCGCCAAGCTGGAAGAGCTGCACGCAAAGTTCAAGATCGGCATCCTCATCATCGAACACGACATCGAAACCGTGTCCACGCTATGCCACCGCGTGGTCGTGCTGAATTTCGGCAAGGTCATCGCCGACGGCACGCCGGATGCCGTCTTCCGCGACCCGGAAGTCATCAAGAGTTATACAGGAGCGGGCCATGCTTGAGATCAGCAACCTGCGCGCCGGCTATGGCGCGATCAATGTACTGTGGGATGTCAGCCTGGATTTCGCCGAAGGCGAGCTGACCACGATCGTCGGCCCCAACGGCGCCGGCAAGTCGACGCTCTTGAAGGCGATCATGGGCCTGGTGCCGTCCTCGCAGGGGGACATTACGCTGCGCGGCGCCTCGCTGGCGCAGCAGCGCACCTGGGACATGTCGGAGCAGGGCGTGGTGCTGGTGCCCGAAGGCCGCATGGTGTTTCGTGACATGAGCGTCGAGGAAAACCTCACGATGGGCGCGTTCCCGAAAAGCAGGCGGGCCGCGGCGGCGCGCAATATCGAGCGCGCCTACGAACTGTTCCCGAAGCTCAAGGAGCGGCGCAAGCAGCTGGCCGGTTCGCTGTCGGGCGGCGAAGCGCAGATGGTGGCGATGGCGCGCGGCCTGATGGCGGAGCCGCGCCTGCTGCTGATCGACGAACCCTCGCTCGGCCTGGCGCCGGTCATCGTGCATGAAATCTTCCACATCCTCGGCAAGCTCAAGCAGCAGGGCGTGACCATCGTGCTGGTCGAGCAGAACACGCATATGGCGCTCAGCGTGGCCGACCGCGTCTACATGATGCGCAGCGGGCGCGTGGTGCTCGACAAGCCGGCATCCGAGATTGATGTCGCGAAACTGCACGACTTGTATTTTGCGCTGGAGGCGTAGTTTGTCGGATAATGCGGCGCACAGGCACATACAGAATGAAATGGCGAAAGAAATGAGCGTCGAGCAAGTACAGGGGGCGCAGAAATCGAATGCGAAGGAAGACCGGCATTTCGTGACGGCGCTCGCACGCGGCCTCGAGGTGTTGGCCTGCTTTCGCTCGGGCGACAAGCTGCTGGGCAACCAGGAACTGGCCGATCGCGCCAAGCTGCCGAAATCCACCGTCTCGCGCCTGACCTATACGCTGACCAAGCTAGGCTATCTGCAATATGACGACGAGGTCGGCAAGTACCGCCTCGGCACCGCCACGCTCGCGCTCGGCAGCGCCATGCTGTCCAAGCTCGACATCCGGCAGATCGCGCGTCCTTACATGCAGGAGCTGGCGGATTTCTCGCATGCGACGGTGTCGCTTGGCATGCGCGACCGGCTCAGCATGATCTATGTCGAGAACTGCCGCAGCCAGGCGGCGCTGACCCTGCGCCTGGACGTCGGCGCGCGCATCCCGATCGCGTTGACGGCGATGGGCCGCGCCTATCTGGCCGAGGCTTCCGCCACCGAGCGCGAAGACATCCTGGAGCGGGTGCGCGAACTCGACCACTGGAAGTTTCCGGATATCCGCGCCGGCGTGATGCGCTCGGTCGAGGAATACCAGACGCTGGGTTGCTGCACCTCGTTCGGCGACTGGCAGCCGGATGTGAACGCGATCGCGGTGGCGTTCAGGCCGACCAGCGGCGCATCGATCCTCAGCATTAACTGCGGCGGGCCGGCATTCAACCTGTCGCAGGATTTCCTGCTCAACGAAGTCAGGCCGCGCCTGCTGGAGTTGCGGGACCGGCTGCGCCGGGCATAAGCCCGTAAGCCGCGCCGTTCGGTCGCGGCGATCCACCCGTTCGCAAGCGAGCATTCCCGTCACGCGCATATTTGTCAAAATTGCAATAAATTGCCATAATTGCCATGCTTTTGCACGGCAATCATCAAGGCAAATCGTGACTATCACCCAGGCGCATGACCTTCCTCGTTCGACATTTGCAGATTCCATCCCCGCCCGGCTTGACGGCTTCAGTTCGGACACCCGGCTCTACGAAATAGAAACCCCGCTTGGCCCGGACCGGCTGCTGGTCGAATGCTGGTTCGGGCGGGAGCGATTGTCCGCGCTGTACGAATGGCGCGTCTTCTGCCTTGCCGCCGACGTCCACCTCGAACTCAAGTCGCTCGTCGCGCAGCAGGTCTTCCTGCGCACGCGGCTCGCCGACGGCACGCAAGCCGTGCGCAGCGGCTGGGTGTCGCAGGTCGAGCAGCTCGGCGCCGACGGCGGGTTTGCGCGCTATTGCCTGACGGTCGTGCCATGGCTGTGGCTGGCAACGCAGCGGCGCAACAGCCGCGCCCTCCAGGACAAGAGCGTCCTCGGCATCGTGGAAGAAGTCTTCGCCGCCGACGGCGAAAGGGCAAACTGGCGCATCGCGCCCGAGGTCGAGCGCTTCCTGGCGCGCGTGCGCCCGCGCAGCTACTGTTGCCAGTACCGTGAGAGCGATTACGCGTTCGTGGCGAGACTGCTGGCCGAGGAGGGGATCGGCTTCTATTTCGAGGAAGACCCGGATTCCGGCAACAGTCTTTCCCGGCAGCGGCTCGTGCTGTTTGCCGACTCGTCCGCCTTCGCCGACGACTATTCTTCAGGCAAGGAAGGCGCACTCCACCTCCAGCGTAATGGCGCCGCCGAACGGCGTGACAGCATCCAGGCGCTCGGCAGCACGCGTCGGCTGCCGAGCGCAATCACGACCGTCAGCACCTGGGACTACCGTGCCAAGCACGTGATCGCGGCATCGCTGCCGAGCGCGCAGCCCTTCGGCGGCGGGCAAGCGCCGCGCGTCGAATCCTGCGACTGGGCCGGCGTGTATGCCTTCGCAAGCGCCGACGAGGCCGAGCACTATGCGCGCATCCTGCGCGAGGCCGCCGATGCCGGCGCCAAGACCTGGTTCGGCGACGGCGGCGTGCGCACGTTCCGCGCCGGCAGAGCGTTCGACCTGGCGGCGCCGCTCGGTCTTGCGCTCGCCGCCCCGGACAATGCGCAGGGCAAGCGGTTCGCGCTGCTGGACGTGCTGCATGCTGGCGTCAACAACCTGCCGGTCGCGTTGAAGGAGGTATCCGCCCGCCTCGGGGCGGTCGGTCCGGCCGCATGCGGCGAGGCAGGCGCGCCGATGGGCGATGCGTCATCTCCCCACCCGCACGGCGGTGCCGACTGCGACGATCATTTCGATCCCGTTGCCTGGTCCCGCCTGCGGGAAGCGGCCGAAATCACCGGATATGCCAATCGCTTTGCCGCCATCCGCGCCGACGTGCCGTGGCGCCCGGCGCTATACGACGGCACCGGTGCGCTGCTCAATCCCAAACCCACTGCCTGGGGCAGCCAGACCGCCATCGTGGTCGGCCCGGACGGCTCCACCGCCGATGCGGGCACGGTCCACAGCGACCGTCTGGGACGCATCCGCATCCGCTTTCACTGGCAGCATAACGGCGACGCAAGCTGCTGGGTGCGCGTGGCGCAAATGTTCGCCGGCCCCGGCTACGGCGCGCAATTCATCCCGCGCATCGGGCAGGAAGTACTGGTCAAGTTCTTCGAGAACGACATCGACCGGCCGATCGTCACCGGCGTGCTGTACAACGGGCAGGGGCAGGACGCAGACGACGCCTTCGCACAGGTGGTCGACCACGTAACGGCCGGGCAGGACAACAAGATAGGAAGCGGCGCGTCGCCGGCCTGGCATGGCGCCGCCGGCCAGCACCGGCATGCCGGATACCTGTCCGGCTTCAAGTCGGTGGCATTAGGGGCGGACGGCTACACGCGCCAGTCCAACCAGCTGATCTTCGACGACACCGCCGCGCGCCTGCGCACCAGCCTGGCGACCGACACTGCCGCCACCCAACTGAACCTCGGCCACCTGATCCACCAGAGCGACAACTACCGCGGCAGCTTTCGCGGCAGCGGATGGGAATTGCGAACCGATGCCTATGGCGCAGTCCGCGCAGGAAAGGGGATCTTGATCAGCACCGGCAACGGCGGTGTAACCGGGGCCCAGCCCGAATCCGCCGGCGACAACGCGCCCGGCATCGCCCTGCTGAAGCAGGCCAGGGATTTTGCCAACACCTTCAACCAGTCGGCGGCAGTACATCAGACGGTGCAGTTCGTCCTGGTCAAGGGCGGCGCATTGAGCGGTGAAAATAGGCTAAGCCGGGTCGGCGATGGACTGGCTCCGATTGATGCGATGCTAAAAGCGCTCTCTGGTCAGGTTGATGCGCAGGACGGCAGCATGCACGGCCCGGGGCCGCAGATTCCGCACATGCACCAGCCGCTGGTGGTCGTTACCGCACAAGCCGGCATCGGCGTGGCAGCTGCCGACGGCTTGCATGTCGCCGCTGGCGAAGTGGCGCATTTCGCCAGCGGGCGGGATACGCAGATCGCGGCCGGTGATACGCTGACGCTGCACACCGGGCAGGCGCTCGGTCTGCTGGCCGGGGCGGCGGGCGCAGGCGACGGCAATACCGGCATCCAGCTGTATGCAGGGCAGGGCGATGTCGAACTGCAGGCGCAAGACGACGGGATAACGCTGGCGGCAAAGGAGACGGTCAAGCTCGCCAGTACGAGTGGTCATGTCGATTTTGCCGCGGCCAAGAGCATCACGCTGTGCACCGAAGGCGGCGCGAGCATGACGATCGAGGGAGGCAATATCACCTTCGCCTGTCCGGGGACGATTTCGATCAGGGCGGCGAGCAAGAGCTTTGGCGGGCCGGCCAATATCTGCCGCGATATGCCAGCCTGGTCGACGAGCAAATTTGACGAAAAATTCGTGATCGCGGATGAGCTGACCGGTGAGCCGCTGAAGAATCAACCGTACCGCATCACGCTCCCCGACAAGCAGGCCATCGAGGGGATCACGAATGACAAGGGCGAAACCTCTCTTGCCACCAGTGCTGCCTACGGCAGCCTCAAGCTGCAGCTCCTCCCGAAGAACAAGGGACAACCATGACCGAACCTGCCCGCAACGTCGAACGTAAAACCGATAGAAAAGGCGAATACTACTGGGAATCGATGTATTCCCCTGAAAGCAATACGTTGCGCGCGAAAGCCCAGGTGCCGCCGCATTTGCCGGGGATTATCATCTTTGTGCATGGAGTGAACTCCGAGGGGGAGTGGTTTGATAACGTTGAAGAGAGCTTAATCTCCGGACTGAATGCGCGCTTAGGGCGAACCGACCTACAGGCGAATAAGTACGACGATAAAGACAAGCATAGACTTGACGAATTAGGTAATTCCCCTGTCATTCGCTTCTATTGGGGTTATCGAGCACCGGATGGGCATGAAAAAGATTATCTGATCCCGTTGCGGGATAAGCAGGAAAAATCGGTTTGGATCAAGGAAGATGAGGGACAATGGAAATCCCCGCAATACTGGGGTGGCGGCCCTTTCCAGAACGGCACCAATAACTTGCCGCAGTTATGGCAGAAATGGGGCTTCAAGCGCCGCGCTTGGGCCGGGCCGCTGCCGGTCAATGTGCAGGCCTTGAACACCGAATGGGATCGCCAGCTACAGGATGCACCGCCACGGGAATACTACGCGCATGCTGCTAATCGGCTGGCCAACCTGATCGACAAGATTCGCAATAAATATCCACGTGACACGGTAACGGTCATGAGCCACAGCCAGGGAACGATGATCGCGATGGCCGCTAGCCTCCTGTGCAAGACACGCGCACCCGATGCAGTCATTCTGATGAACTCACCCTATGCGCTGCAGGACAAAGCTACCGATACAATGACATCGGGCAACTACCGACCTACCAACCGGGCGCGCGTCAAAACTCTTGTCAACCTGATTAAGCGCATCGAAAAAGACAAGCAGCTGCTTACCCCCGCCGATCTCGAAAACCTGCGTGTGGGTGCAACATCGGACAAGCAGCGCTGGGCACCTAACATCAGCATCCCGACCGCAGAAGGCAACGTTTCGGAACGCGACAACCATGGACGGCTATATGTCTATTTCAATCCGCATGATCGCGTGATGGGCAGCACGGCGTTGCAAAGTATCGGCTGGCAGGGGACCTCCAACGATATTGTGCAAGCGTATGGCAATGTTCTGAAGCAGCGTATGCTTGCTCGCAATTTACCCTGTGGTGATGCTCCAGGGGCTAAACCGTTTGGTACTTTGCCGGATATGCAGACCATCGAGCCGACAACCGGTAAAACCAAGTCCTTCTGGGACGGCAACCGCAAGTTGATGGGTGTCGCCGATCTTTGGGCGACACCCGATCCCAAGCGCACCGTGCTGATAAATGCCGAAGCGGTACCCGAGCCTTTACGCCCTGAAGAACTGGGCACGTTTGACGAGGCGAGAATCCAGGACATGGATAAAGCAGCGCATGCGGGGAAATTCTTCAGTGACGATCATGATTTCCGATATTTCAAAGCC
Source organism: Noviherbaspirillum sp. UKPF54 (assembly GCF_007874125.1). Classification (NCBI taxonomy): domain Bacteria; kingdom Pseudomonadati; phylum Pseudomonadota; class Betaproteobacteria; order Burkholderiales; family Oxalobacteraceae; genus Noviherbaspirillum; species Noviherbaspirillum sp. UKPF54. The sequence goes on from NZ_CP040128.1 coordinate 265,091, forward strand.
ATCTACCAGCGTGAAAAATGGCGGGACGATGACAATCCGTATGCAGACACACCAGGCCAAAACAAGATCAGGCACTTGGAAACTCAAGAAGAAATGGAACAGCGCATCTCGAGGTACATTCCCGAGCCGACCGACCACAGTAGCCTGCCGCAACATCGAGCCTTCATGGAGCGCGTGGTGGCATATGATTTGCCAATAGGATTTTGTGAAAGCACCTTTGATGGTGTTTTTTGGAGTGAACTACGCAGGGAGGCTGATTGGTTGACGGGCAATGATCCGTATTACACCAAGGGGCTGTTGACAGTGCCTCCGATGCCGGACGAGATCGAACGGGAAACCGTTCAGGATGAAATAGATAATAGACGCGGGAGCATGTAAAGCATGAATTCTTATGGGAAGTGGGGAAGCGTAGTGGCAGGCTTGCTGCTGGCAGGTTGCCAGATTCCAGCAACCATGATCGCTACCAGTGCCGGAGCGATGCCGGCGGCCAGATACCAGCCGCCGGCTTACGACGTCGCCCCGCAGGTAATATTCTCACTTGATAAGACTCGCTACTTAACGTTTGAAAATTACTCCAAATGTGACGGTGACGGCATTCTTTATTTCAACGATACGCTCAATGGGATCAGAACACGTATTCAATATGGATCGCCTACGTTTTTGGGGCGAATGAATCTGAATGGGGATCCTAATATCCTGGCATTTCCCGATGCGCCCGGTCCGGCGGCCCAATTTTGCGGTGATAGAGGATGTTCATTAGCGATCAATTATTCGCTGGATGGAGGGCGGACATTTGATCGCTTTCACCCGTGGACTCTGCCTAGCGGGGATAACATGCATCCGGACGTTCCCTATCAGGAAACCAGAAGAATTTTCGTTACCCTTAAAGGCAACCAATTGTATTTGGCAAAGGGAAGCCGTGCAGATGTATGGACATTAGAAAGGGGGAATCGGCCGACAGCATCATTGGGACGTGATCTTGTCGGGGGAATTAAAGGGGTGCCACAGGTTACTACTCCCTCAGGGCAAGATCAGTACGTCTGCGACGACAGCATTCGCCCCAAATAAATCAAGAATTAACCAGAGTGGCCCCTCTTAGCGCTTGCGGTCGACACGCATCTTTTTCTATTCACGCTCATGGCAGGGCGGATAATCCCCCATATTTATCGTGATCCGAAAGAGGATTCCAGACCGCAAGCCCTATTACGCGACGACGTTCTGCCTGATTTCCGCATCAACCTTGTCCAATTCCTCTATCCCACCCGTCAGCGGCCCGTTTCCGCTGAACCGATCAAGGTACAGGTAAATCACTGGTGTGATGTACAGCGTGATCACCTGCGAAAACAGCAGTCCGCCGACCACCGCCAAGCCCAGCGGCTGACGCAGTTCGGCGCCGGCGCCCCAACCTAGCGCGATCGGCAATGCGCCCATCAGCGCGGCGAAGGTAGTCATCATGATCGGCCTGAAGCGCAAAATGCACGCCTGCCGGATTGCTTCCTGCGGCGGCTTGCCTTCTTCACGCTGGGCGACGAGTGCAAAGTCGATCATCATGATCGCGTTCTTTTTCACTATCCCGATCAGCATCAGGATGCCGATGGTGGCGATCAGCGTCAGGTCCATCCCGAACAGGCGCAGCGTCAGCAGGGCGCCGACCGCGGCCGACGGCAAGCCGGAGAGGATGGTCAGCGGGTGGATGAAGCTTTCGTACAGCACGCCCAGCAGCACATAGATCACCAGCAGCGCCACCACCAGCAGCACCGTCTGGCTGGTCTGCGATTCCTTGAAAACGGCGGCGTCGCCGCCGTAGGAGGTGATCACGCTGGCGGGCATGCGGATTTCGTTCTTGTAGCTTTCGATCTTGCTGGAGGCAACACCCAGCGGCACATCCGGCGCCAGGTTGAACGAGATCGTGATCGCCTGCAGCTGTCCCTGGTGGTTGATCGCGGTTGGGCCGACGGTGCGCTCGACGCTGGCGAAGCTGATCAGCGGCACCAGGTTGCCGGCCTTGGCGCGCACGAAGATGCGTTCGAAGGCCGACTCGTCGCGCTTGTACGGATCGTCCACCTGCAGGATCACCTGGTAGTCGTTGCTGCTGGTGTAGATGGTCGATACCTGGCGCTCGCCGAACGCGCTGTACAGCGCGCTGCGCAAGTCCTGCATCTGCACGCCCATCAGGTTGGCCTTGTCGCGGTCGATTTTGAGCGACGCTTGCAGGCCTTTCAGCTGCGAGTCGCTGGTCACGTCGCGAAACGCCTCGTCGCCGCGCAGCCGGTCCAGCAGCTTGGCGCTCCAGTCGTTCAATTCCGCCGCCTGGACGCTCTGCAGGACGTATTGATAGCGGCTCTTGGAGACGCGCCCTCCCAGCTGCAGGTTCTGCACGGGACGGAAATACACGGCGATGCCCGGTACTGCGCGCACTTTCTTGCGCAGGCCTTCCAGCACCTGCGGCATCTTCTCGCGTTCGTCGCGCGGCTTGAGGTTGATGAACATGCGGCCGGTGTTGGATGTGTTGAGGCCGCCGCCGAGGGTCGAAGCCACGCTGCCGACATTCGGGTCGGCGGCGACGATGTCGGCCACCTGCGCCTGCTTGTCCGACATGGCGGCGAACGAAATGTCTTCCGACGCTTCGGTGGTGACGCTGATCTGGCCGATGTCTTCTTCGGGGAAGAAGCCCTTGGGAATGGTCACGAACAGGTAAGCCGTCACGACGAAGGTGGCCAGCGCCACCATCAGGATGGCGAAGCGGTGCCGCAGGCCCCAGTCGAGCGTGCGCGTGTAGCGCTTGAGCATCGCATCGAACAGCCGCTCGAAGCCGCGACTGACGACGTTGTGCTTGTGGCCGTGGTCGGAGGTCAGGTAGCGGCTGCACAGCATCGGCACCAGCGTCAGCGACACGATGGCCGACACCAGGATCGCCAGCGACACCACCACCGCGAACTCGTGGAACAGCAGGCCGATCACCCCTGGCATGAAAAAGATAGGGATGAACACGGCGATCAGCGACACCGAGATCGATACGATGGTGAATCCCATTTCTTTCGAGCCGACCAGCGCCGCCTTGAAGGGTGGTTCGCCATTCTCGACATGGCGCACGATGTTTTCCAGCACCACGATCGCATCGTCCACCACCAGGCCGACCGCCAGCGTGATGCCCAGCAGAGACACGTTGTCGAGGCTGTAGCCGAGTCCGTACAGCAGGGCCACCGCGCCGACCAGCGACACCGGCAGCGACAGCGTCGGGATCAGCGTCGCCACCAGCCGCCGCAGGAACAGGAAGATCACCAGCACCACCAGCGCCACCGTGATGCCGAGCGTGATGTTTACGTCGTGCATCGCCTCGCGGATCGATACCGAGCGGTCGTTGAGCAGGTTGATCTGGAGCGAATCCGGCAGCTGCGTCTTAAAGCGCGGCAGCATCGCGCGCACCGAATCGACCACTGCCACGGTGTTGGCGTTGGGCTGGCGCTGGATGGCCAGCACGATGGAGCGTTCGCCGTTGAAGCGGCTGGCGGTCTTGACCGATTCGTAGCTGTCCTCGACCTGCGCCACCTCGCGCAGCTTGACCGGAACGTTGTTGCGGCTGGCGACGATCAGGTCGGCGAATTCGGCCGCGTTCTTCATCTGCGGATTGGCCTGGATCGTCAGCGTCTGCTGCGCGCCGTCGAGCGTGCCGACCGGCGTGTTCGCGTTGGCGGCGCGGATGCCGACCACCAGGTCGTCGAGCGACAGGTTGCGCGACGCCAGCAGCGCCGGGTTGGCCTTCACCCGTACTGCGTAGCGTTTCTGGCCGTAGATGTTGACCTGCGCCACACCATTTAGCGTGGACAGGCTGGGCGAGATCAGGTTTTCCGCGTAGTCGTTCAGCTCGGACAGGTCGAGCGACGGCGACGTCAGCGCCAGCAGCAGCACCGCCGCATCGGCCGGATTGACCTTGCGGTAGGACGGCAGCTGCGTCATCTCCGCCGGCAGCGAGCGCTGCGCGCGCAGCAGGGCCGCCTGCACATCCACGGCAGCGGCATCGATGTCGCGCACCGGGTCGAACTCCAGCGTCAGCGAGGTATTGCCCAAGGTGCTGGTGGAACTGATGACGTTCAGCCCGGCGATGGTGGCGAACTGCTTTTCCAGCGGCAGCGCCACCGATGCCGCCATCGTTTCGGGGCTGGCGCCAGGCAGGGTGGCGGTCACGCTGATGACCGGCGTGTTATAGCTGGGCAGCGCCGCCACCGGAATCTTCAGGTAGGCCAGGATGCCGGCGACCACCACCGAAGCGCACAGCAGCACGGTCATCACCGGCCGCCGGATACAAAGCTCGGAAATATTCATTGCTGGTTCTTTTGCGCGACGCGGCTGTCCTGGCGCGCATCGGCCACACGCACTTTGCTGCCGGGACGCAGGTTCTGCTTGCCGTCCACTACCACGCTGTCGCCAGCTGCCACGCCCCTGACGGCGGCCTTGGTGCCGAACGAATACAGCAATTCGACGCGGCGCAGCTGCGCGGTCTGGTCGGTGCCGACCACGTACACCGAACGGGTATCGACGCCGGTGATGATGGCGGCCTGCGGGATGACGACGGCATTCTTCAGTTCGCGCACGACGGTCGTGACGGGCACGTACTGGCCGGGCCACAGCAGGTGTTGCTCGTTCGGGAAAATCGCCTTCGCCTTGATGGTGCCGTTTTGCGAATCGACGGCATTGTCGACGAAGCTGAGCTTGCCTTCCAGCGCGCCGGCCGCGCCGGGCAGTGTCGCGACTACCTTTGCACCGCCCGCACGTTGCGCCGCCAGCAGGGCGCCCAGTTCTCTCTCCGGAAGCGTGAACGTGACGGCGACCGGATCGATCTGGGAAATCGTGACCATCGGCGCGGCCGTCGCGCTCGGCTGCACCAGGGTGCCGGCAAAAACGGAAATGACGCCGACGCGCCCGGAGGACGCCGCCCGGATAGTGTCATAGCCGAGTGCCACGCGCGCGGCCTCGACCGCCGCCTCGTCGGCGCGCAGCGTGGCGCGTGCAGCCTCTGCCTGTGCCTGCACGGTATCGGTCGCGCCTTGCGAAATGAAGCCCTTGCCGAGCAATTCCCGGCTGCGCGCCAGCTGGCGTTCGAGATCGGCCAGGCCGGCCTGGTCCTTCGCCAGCTGCGCCTGCGCCTTTTGCAGGTTCACGCGGTCGGCGCGGTCATCCAGCGAAAACAGCACGTCGCCCGCCTTGACGAACTGGCCTTCCTTGATATGCACGCGCGCGACGAGATTGGACACCTGCGGCCGCACCTCGACATTGTTGAGCGAGCTGACATAGCCGTTTGCTTCCAGCCGCACCGGCACATCCGTCTGCGCAGCTTCGGCGACGCTAACGGCGATTGCCGGCGTCTGCTTTTGCTGGCCGGTTTCCTGCTTCGGGGCGGTCCTGGTTAGATACCATCCGGTGCTGCCGGCGGCGGCGATGACGATCAATAAGGCGGCGTTCCGTCTTTTCATACAAGATAGGCGGGATGACGATCGGATAAGATGGCGAGCATCGCTTCCGAAATAGTTAGCTAGTGCAAGCAATTCTACCACTCGCATACAATATCACTCATGAGCCAGCCCATTGTCGACACTTTGGATTTTCACGAACCGCCCACCGTGCAGGAGCAGTTCGGCCTCGCCATCGGCGAGATCGGACGCAGCTGGCGCCACAAGCTGGACCAGCGCCTCAAGCCGCTCGGCCTGTCGCAATCGAAGTGGCGCACGCTGCTCTACATCTCTCGCACGCGCGACGGCCTCACCCAGACGGACCTGGCCCGCATGCTCGGCATCGAGGCGCCCACCGTGACGCGTCTGGTCAAGCAACTGGAAGACGGCGGCTGGGTGCAGCGCCGCGCGTTGCCCGGCGATGCGCGCTGCAAGGTTGTGCACCTGGCGCCGAAGACGAAAAGAACCATGCGGCACATCGATGCCGAGGTGGCGCAGTTGCGAGCCGAAACGATCGGCCGGCTTACCGGAAAACAGGCCGCGGCGGGATTGGCCGTGCTCCAGGCGTTGCAGCGCCTGCTAGACGACGTGTGATCCGCTCCTCGCCCATGAAGCTTTTTCCGATTCGGGGAATTTAGCTTGTCAGCGCTGTGTCAAATTTGAAGTGAATAATCGTTTCGGGACCCGTTCCTCCGGGCGGGCCAGTTGGGCTGTGCCGTGGTTTCGAATTTGAAACTTGATGTATTTGTCGTACATGTTCCATGTGAACGGCAGCACGTTCGTTCACTTGTTGACTTCACATCAGAGCATTGAGTGAAATCAAATGAAGTGCTTGTCTTCAAGACTATGATGGGCGCTGCTTTTTTCCGGGCACGTCCTGCCGTCATAACCACCATGCCGGCGCGGGCAGGTTGCATGCATATTGGCATGCATCTCGCGCCGTATTGTTCGCTTTCTAGGGAGAATTGAAATGAATGATGTCGTAATCGTCGCCGCAGGTCGTACCGCCGTCGGCAAGTTCGGTGGCACCCTGTCCAAGATCGCCGCAGCCGATCTGGGCGCGCATGTCATCAAGGGCCTGCTTGCCAAGACCGGCATCAAGCCGGAAATGGTCAACGACGTGATCATGGGACAGGTGCTGACGGCTGGCGTGGGCCAGAATCCGGCGCGCCAGGCGGTGATCCGCGCGGGCCTTCCCGACATGGTGCCCGGCATGACCATCAATATGGTATGCGGCAGCGGCCTGCGCGCCACCCATCTGGCGGCGCAGGCGATCAAGGCCGGTGACGCCGACATCATCATCGCTGGCGGCCAGGAAAACATGAGCGCCTCGCCGCACGTGCTTAACGGCTCGCGCGACGGCTTCCGCATGGGCGACGCCAAGCTGGTCGACACCATGATCGTCGACGGCTTGTGGGATGTTTATAACCAATACCACATGGGCATCACCGCCGAAAACGTCGCGAAGAAATATGGCGTATCGCGCCAGGAGCAGGACGAGTTCTCCGTGGCTTCGCAAAACAAGGCGGAAGCCGCACAAAAGGCCGGCAAGTTCAAGGATGAGATCCTGCCGCTGGAAATCGCCTCGAAGAAAGGCTCCGTCGTGTTCGATACCGACGAGTTCATCAAGCCGGGCGTCACGCTCGATTCGCTCGCCGGCCTGCGTCCGGCATTCGACAAGAACGGCACCGTCACCGCTGGCAACGCTTCCGGCATCAACGACGGCGCGGCGGCGGTGATCATGATGTCGGCGAAAAAGGCAGACGAACTCGGCCTGAAGCCGATGGCGCGCATCAAGGCGTATTCCTCGGCCGGCGTCGATCCGACCATTATGGGCATGGGCCCGGTTCCGGCCAGCCAGTTGTGCCTGAAGAAGGCGGGCTGGACCCACAACGATCTCGATCTGATGGAAATCAACGAGGCGTTTGCGGCGCAGGCGATCGGCGTGAACAAGGAGATGGGCTGGGACACCAGCAAGATCAACGTCAACGGCGGCGCTATCGCGATCGGTCACCCGATTGGTGCATCCGGTTGCCGCATTCTGGTGACGCTGCTGCATGAAATGATCCGTCGTGATGCGAAGCGTGGCTTGGCCAGCTTGTGCATCGGCGGTGGCATGGGAGTTGCACTCGCAGTGGAGCGCTGAGAGTCGCAGAGGTGTTGTTATTACAGACGAGAAAATAGAGAGAGAATAGAACATGGCAAGAGTTGCACTAGTTACAGGCGGCATGGGCGGATTAGGGGAAGCCATTTGCATCAAGATGGCGGCGCTCGGCTATCAAGTCGTCACCACCTATTCGCCGGGCAATACCAAGGCTGGCGAATGGCTGAGCCAGATGGAAGAGAAGGGCTTCCGTTTCCGCGCTTATCCGTGCGACGTTGCGGATTACGATTCGGCGCAAGCCTGCATCAACCGGATCACCGAGGAAATTGGCCCGGTCGACGTGCTGGTCAATAACGCCGGCATCACCCGCGACATGACCTTCAAGAAGATGGACAAGACCAACTGGGATGCGGTCATCAAGACCAATCTCGACTCCGTCTTCAACATGACCAAGCCGGTGTGCGACGGCATGACCGATCGCGGCTGGGGCCGCATCATCAACATCTCGTCCGTCAACGGGCAGAAGGGTGCCTTCGGCCAGACCAACTATTCCGCCGCCAAGGCCGGCATGCACGGCTTCACCAAGGCGCTGGCACTGGAAGTGGCGAAAAAGGGCGTCACCGTCAACACCATCTCGCCGGGCTATATCGGTACCAAGATGGTGATGGCGATTCCGTCCGAGGTTTTGGAAAGCAAGATCATTCCGCAGATCCCGATGGGCCGCCTGGGCAAGCCGGAAGAAGTGGCTGGCCTGGTCGCCTACCTGGCGTCCGATGAAGCGGCGTTCCTGACCGGCGCCAATATCGCCATCAACGGCGGGCAGCACATGTACTGACGCAGCGGAGCGCGGCAGTCGCCGCATCCTGCCAATGGCGCGGTTGAACATGCGTGTTCAACCGCGCCATTGTTTTTTGCGTGTCCTTGATGTGCGGTGCAGCATACGCGGGGATATCGCCATGGATGCCGAAGGCGCCGGAGCACGGCTTCATGGTTTTACTTCCCTGCCGCGCCGGGAGGCACGCGAAATCGCCGCATTTGCGCTGCCGCCAACGAACTAATTGATTCGAATGCATCTCTATTGGCCTGACATGCGAAGCCAGCGAAGACGCCACGCAGGGGCGACGCTTGATACCTGTGAAATGAGTCCTACACTGAAATGATGCGGCCTTGCCGGGATGGCGCGGCAATCACAAACAATCCACAGTCTGAATTTGGAGAGGTTTTATGCGGAGCGAATACACCCAGCGGTTCAGTTCTGATCTTGACGAAATGCATGAAAAGTCGCGCAAGGAAGTGATGCGCACGATCGAGGCCCACGGCTCCCGCACCATCGGCGATTTGCCGGACATGACGGAAGGGGAGCGCGCCAAGTGGTTCTTCTGGAACATGCATGAAAACCTCGACGAATTCAGAAAGCTGGAGCCGACTCTGGTAGGACAGGTGAAGTGCACCCAGCTGACGCTGACCGACGGCTTGTCGATGCAGACCGAAAAGATCGGCTCGGAAAAGCGCGTGGCCCTGAACTGCCGCTGGCATTTGCGGCTGGCCTATGCGTCGATCCAGAACGAAGAGGCGTTTTCGATCGGGGAGGGCGCGGTGACCCTGGTCATCGCCGATTCCCTGCCGGCTGAGCCGCCCCTGCAAAAGAACCAGAAGGGCTACATCGACTCGGACAGTTCGATGTATCCGAACCAGCTCTTCCTGTTCGGCTGGGTGACCGAGTCGGTCTGGAGCGAGGTCAAGCAGTACCTGTTTTCCCCAAGCCCGAACTGCCAGACCGATCTGATGCTGCGCGACGATTCGCTGTTTCCGGTGAAGCCGGGGTTCGGGTTCGTGGCTGGGCCGCCCGGTGCGATCGGGATCACGAACCTGGAGTTCAGCGTGTCCCTGCATTCCGCGGATCGGCGGGGAACGCGCAGGACCTAATCTCGGATAGATGACGCGTGGCGGTCGCGCGCCACAGACAGTCGCCGCGAAATCTATCCCGCCGGCAGCAGCCTGCCTTGCAGCAGCAGCGCCACGGTCCGCAACGCCAGCAGCGCGATCACGGCCGAGGCGGCGAGCAGTGCGGCGATGCCGGCTTCCTGCGGCCAGCCGCCGCGATGCACTACCTCGATGACGGCCGAAGCCAGCGCGGCCAACGGGAAAGAAAACGACCAGAACCCGAGCGAGAACGGCACCTTTCCCCACCATTGGAAACGCGCCAGCACGCCGACGATCGGCGACACGGCGATGCCCAGGCCGACCACCAGCACCTGGCCCGGCAGCTCGGGCCAGATTACGGCCGCCGATAGCGTGGCGATGGCCGGCGGCGCCAGTTCCACGCCGATGGTCGGGCGCAGTGCTTCCGGCATCGGACCTTCGAACAGGCGCGAAAGGATGCGCGCCTCCAGCAGCGCCCAGCCGGACAGGCCGGTGCCGAACAGCAGTGCTCCCCAGCCCCGGTAATCCAGCGTCGCCAGCGCCATGCCGCCAACCAGCGCGCCGCCGACGATGGGCAGGTAGAGCGCTGGCGTGATGGCATTTTCGGGTAGGCGGCCGGTGGCGAGCATGGCGACCACGCGGCAGCCGATGAGCGCATGCAGCGCCAGGGCAGCAAGTGCCACGGACAGCCATGCGGCTTGGCCGGGACGGGCCAGGATGATTACCGCCAGCAGCATGGACAGCGGCAGCAGCGCCTGCAGTGAGCTTTGTACGGGATGGCGGAATTCCTGCAGCACCGTGCCCGGATAGCGCGCGCACTTGTACAGATACAGCAGCAGCGTGGCGATCCAGATTGCGGTGACGGGCCAGATCATCACGCGTTCGACGTCGACCGCAGCGGACCATCCGTAGGCCGCCGCACGGCGCCATGCGCCGATCAATCCGAACAACCCGACCGAAACGGCGAACAGCCCCGGCGGCACACGTGCCGGCCAGGACAGGCTGTGCGCGCCGGGCTTGGCGCCGAACAGGTAATACAGGCGGGCGCGTGGATTGTCTTTATCCATATCAGAGATCCTCCCAGATTGAGGAAAGCCGGTTCCGGCAAGGCGGCGCGGCCGGCATTGTGCGTATGTTTGTCCGCTTTCATATTAGCGAACTTTAAACATACTTGTTGAATACATATCCATGCGGGATCGCTGCTGTTGCGGGTTCGATATTGAAGATTGCCAGACGAACCAGAAAAGCCGTCTTTTTTCGTGCAATGCACAAAAATTGCCTTGTGTTGCGCCGGCGGCATCTCTAGAATATTCCATGTTGCTGCGCAACAAATTCTGACAACGTTTTTCTGTCAACCGCCACCGCGCATTTGCGCGCCCGAATTTTTGGAGAAGCCCATGTTCCCGATTCAAGACCAGATTTCCGTCGCCACCAAGAACAGCCTCGAAGCGAACCTCGCGCTGTACGCCTCGCTGACCAACAAGACTCTCGAAAGCATCGAAAAGCTGGTCAACCTGAACATCACCGCGGTCAAGGCCTCGATGGAAGAATCGTCGGCCGCCGCGCGCCAGTTGCTGGCTGCCAAGGACCCGCAGGAATTCCTTACCGTCGTCACGGCGCAGAGCAAGCCGGCTCTGGAAAAGGCGGTCGCCTACGGTAACCATGTCTCCGGTATCGCCAGCGGCGCTCATGCCGAATTCGTCAAGGCGGCCGAAGTGCAGATGGCTGCGCTCGCCAGCAAGGTCAACGAACTCGTCGACGAAGCCAGCAAGAAGGCGCCGGCCGGCACCGAAGGCGTGGTCGCCATCATGAAATCCGCTCTGGGCAATGCCAACGGCGGTTACGAGCAGTTCGCCAGCACCGCCAAGCAGGCGATGGAAATGCTGGAAGCGAACGTGAATGCCGCCGTCGGCCAGTTCGTCAAGACTGCCGTCCAGCGCGCTGCCTGATCGATAGCAGCGGCAAGTTTCAGCTCAAAAAAAACGGGCCGCGTCGCGGCCCGTTTTTTATTGCCCCACGCGTATCACAGATGGGCGCGTACCCAACGCACGATGTCGCCCGCGCCCATCGCGCCGGCCTGGCGCGCAATCTCCCGTCCCTGATGGAACAGCGCGAGCGTGGGGATGCTGCGGATCGCAAGGCGAGCCCCCAGCGCCTGTTCTTCGTCGGTGTTTACCTTCGCCAGCCGCACCCTCGGTTCCAGTTGCGCGGCCGCCTGCTCGAACGCCGGTGCCATCATGCGGCAGGGGCCGCACCACGGCGCCCAGAAATCCACCAGCAGCGGGATGTCGCCGCGGCTGACGTGGCGCTCGAAATCGGCCGTGTTCAGCGTCGCCGGATGGCCGTCGAACAAGGGGCGGTGGCAGCGCCCGCAATCGGGCGACTCGGACAGGCGTTCCGACGGCACGCGGTTGACCGCCTGACAGCGGGGGCAGACGATGTGCAGGGGCATGGGATATTCCTTTTCTAGTCCAGTGACAGTCCGGCGCGCCGCATGCGCACCCGCAGGCGATCCAGTTCATCCAGCAGGTCGGCTACCAGCCCGGCCAACTCGGGATTGGCGTCGAAGCCGCGTTCGATTCCGGTCAGGCGCAGCGTGCGCCGCAGGTCGCCGCCGGAAAACAGCCAGCGCGCCGGGTCCGCGCCAGGCCGGGCTGGCAGCACGCCGGCCTGCACGTGTTCGATGATCCATTCGCGGCTGACGGCGCAGCTTACCGCCAGCTCGTCGAGCGTCAGCTGCGCGTCCTCCAGCAGCAATGCGACGTGTTCTTGCATGACTCAGACTCCTTAGAGGGTGGCATGAATCCTCTCGCGGGGATTGAACGCCATCTCGCGCGCCATGGTCCGGTACAGTTCGCGCGCCTTCTCGCTGGCCGCCGGCGGCAGCACCACTTCCATCACCAGGTACAGGTCGCCGGGCGTCGGGCCCGGAATGCCGCGCCCCTTGAGGCGCAGCTTGCGCCCGGTCTGCGAGCCATCCGGAATACGCACCTCGAGCACGCCGTCCGGCACCGGCGCCTGCACGTTTGCGCCCAGCGCCGCTTCCCACGGCGCGATCGGCAGCGTCGCATAGACGTCGCGCCCTTCGACGCGATAGCGCGCATGCGGCTTGAAATGCACTTCCAGGTACAGGTCGCCGGGCGGAGCGCCGCCGATGCCGGGGTTGCCCTGTCCGGCCAGCCGGATCAGCTGCCCCTCGCGCACGCCCTTTGGAATGTGCACGTCGAGCGTATGTTCCGCCAGGCCGACGTGGCCGCGCGCATCCTGGCGCGGCACGCGCAGCGTCAGGGTGCGCGTGGCGCCATGGTAGGCGTCCTCCAGATCTAGCATGACCTTGGCGTGATGGTCTTCGCCGCGCATCTGGAAGTGTGCCTGGCCGGCATGTCTTGCGCCGCGCCCCATATGGGCGCCGAACAGTTCGGAGAAAAAGTCGCTGAAATCGGCCCCGTCGGGCATGCCCGCGCCGGAAAATTCGAATCCGGCATCCCAGTCGGGCGGCGCATGGAATTCCTGCCCGGCGTGATAACGCTGGCCCAGCTGGTCGTAGGCGGCGCGCTTTTCGGTATCGGAAAGCACCGCGAACGCCTCGTTGACCTCTTTCATGCGCGCTTCCGCATCCGGTTCCTTCGACACGTCCGGATGGTACTTGCGCGCCAGCTTGCGGAACGCCTTCTTGATCTCGTCCGCGCTGGCATCCCGGGACACGCCCAGGGTCTGGTAATAGTCCTTGAATTCCAAGAAAGATCTCCTTCAGAACTGAGGAACTACAAAGGATTGTCGTCGTAAAAGATGGTGCCGGCCACGCCCGAAATCAAGGCATTGAAATTTTGCACGGCGAACTTATGTTGGGAATACAGGCCGCTGCGGCACGGCTGAAACGTGCGCCGGCTGGTGAATTAAACCCATTGCACATGAAGGAGAACAGCATGATGTACCGGTCGATGTTCCCCCGCGACATATTCGCGGAGTTTGACCGCCTGCAGCGCGACCTGCAGCAGGCACTCGATACCAATCCCAGCATCCGCGGCGCGGGCTATGGCGCCTTTCCCGCGCTGAACATCGGCGGCACGCCGCAGAGCGTGGAACTGTATGCATTCGCCCCGGGCCTCGATCCGAACAGCATCGATGTCCACCTGGACCGCGGCGTGCTTACGATTTCCGGCGAGCGCGCGGCCGAACTGCCCAAGGAGGACGAGAAGACCTCGGTCCATATCAACGAGCGCTTCGCCGGCCGCTTCCGGCGCGTGGTCAGCCTGCCGGATGACGACATCAATCCGAGCGGCGTGTCGGCCACCTATCGTGACGGCGTGCTGCATGTCAGCGTCAAGCGCCGCCAGGCACCGCAGCCGCGCCGCATCGCCATTCAGTAAGAAGGAGATCGATCATGAGCGAAAACACCAATGTGACGAAGAAGGAAGACGGCGCGGCTCGCAACGAGGCGGCCCTGCTGCCGCCGGTCGACGTGGTCGAGGATGCGTCCGGCATCACGCTATACGCCGACTTGCCGGGCGTGCCGAAGGATAAGCTGAGCCTGCAGCTGGAAGCTGACAGCCTGACCATCGAGGGCGAGGTCGCGCTGGGCACGACGGAAGGTATGGAATCGAGCCATGCCGAAGTCAGGCTGCCGCGCTACCGTCGCGTGTTTACCCTGTCCAAGGAACTCGACAGCGAGAAGGCAGCGGCCGAATTCAAGAATGGCGTGCTCAAGCTGCGCATTCCGAAGGCAGAACATGCGCAGCCGCGCAAGATCGACATCAAGGTAAGCTGACCGGCTTGCGTTCGTGCATGGCGGGACTACGGTCCCGCCTTTTTATTGCACGAGCTTATTGCACGAATTGCGCCAGGCGGATCGGCGAGGCGATCTTGCGTGCCGACAGCGGGTGGACCTGCAGCTTGCCCAGCGCAAGCGCGCGCGTGACGGTCTTGTAGGTGTCGACGTCGAAGGCCGATAGCGCCGGCGCCTGCTCCAGGATGTCCCACAAGTCGCGTTCGTCGCGCACCGTGCCGAGGTAGCTCCAGTTGTCGACCACGTGCACCTCGCTTCTGCCGGCGGTGCCGGTTTCGAGCAGGCCGATCGGCCCGACGTAGGGCCAGGGCTTGAGTTTGAGCGCGGCCAGCGCGAGCTCGAGGCGGGCCTCGTGCTGCTCCGGCGGCTCCTGGCCAGCGCATGCGCCGCGACAGCGGCCCGCTGCGTGCGCGTTGCATGCGAGGCCGGTATCGTTGCGCGCTTCCAGCCCGAGCAGTACCGGGCACAGGCCATGCTCGTCGGTGAGCGCCTGGAGCGCCATCTCGGCCTTGTCGGGTGAATTGAACAAGCCGTACAGGTGCTCGCCGCGGCCGAAATCCAGTTCGCTGGCATGGACCAGCACCGGTCGCCGGCGGCCGTCGGGCGCGGGACGTAGTTGCCAGCTGCATATGTCGCGTTCGCGCGGCGCGCCGTGCACCGGTCTCAGGCGCTTTTGCAGTTGCGCTTCCAGCAGTTGCGCCCCGATTTCTCCCGCCGTCTCGTGCCACGCGAGGCGGCGCACGGCGCGCGCGAGCTGCGCGCCGCGGCTGGAAGGGTGGTCGGGGAAATGCGCGAGCACGCGCTGCCGCAGTTGCTGGCCGCGGCCCACATACAGCGCGACGTCGTGCTCGCCATGGAACACGTACACGCCCGGCGTGTCCGGCAGGTCGTCGAGCAGTTCCGGTTCCAGCTGCGCAGGAATGCTCGGACGCTGCAGCAGTTGTCCGACCGCGTCATCGAGGGCTTCCGGCGCCAGCGTCGCCTCCAGCTTTCTCCAGAACTGCCAGAGCAGGTCGGCATCGGCCAGCGCGCGATGGCGCGCCTGCGCCGACAGGCCGTGACGCTCCACCAGCGCGTCGAGACTATGCTTGATCTCCTGCGGAAACAGCTTGCGCGAGAGCTTGACCGTGCACAGCGCCTCGCAGCGCAACGTCATGCCGAGGCGCTTGAACGCATTGCGCAGGAAGCCGTAATCGAAGCGCGCGTTGTGCGCGATGAACAGGCCGCCCTGCAGGCGGTGCAGCACCTCGCCGGCCAGCGTGGCGAAGGTCGGTGCGTCGCGCACCATGGCGTCGCTGATGCCGGTCAGGTGCTGGATGAACGGTGGAATCGGTGCTTGCGGATTGACCAGCGCCGACCAGCGGCTCACGCCGGCGGCGGAAACCTCCACCAGGCCGATTTCAGTGATGAAGTCGGCAGCCGGATTGGGCCCCGTCGTCTCCAGGTCGATGAAGATCAGCTTGGGATAGCGATTGAGCATGGCGGTGCAATTCCACAGTCGGCTGACCAGCGATGTGGGGCAACGCTGATTACAGGAAGAAGGGCGGCCGGCGGGCGCCGGCAGAATCAATCTTTGACCGCAGAAAATGCAAAAAGTTCACTGCACATTCAGGCAGAAACGACGCGGATGCGCACGTCGCCCAGGCTGACGACTTGTCCTGCGCGGATCTTGCACGTCTTGCGCAATTCCGTCTTGCCGTCGACGCAGACATCGCCGCCGGCCACGAGCGCCTTGCCGGCACCGCCGCTGTCGCAGATGCCGACGAGCTTGAGCAGTTGGTTGAGTTCGACGTATTCGCCGTCAAGGGTGAAATCAAGTTTTTGCATGGTCGGAGGTAAGTGCGGGCAAGCGCCCGCGTGGTAATCAGAGCTGGCGTGCCTCGAAGGTATTGCAGGCGCTCATTTTCCCGGTTTCGATGCCGCGCGTGAACCAGCGTACGCGCTGCGCCGAGCTGCCGTGGGTGAATGAATCGGGCACGACATAACCCTGCGCCTGCTTTTGCAGTGCGTCGTCGCCGATCGCGGACGCGGCGTTCAGCGCCGTTTCGACATCGCCTTCTTCCAGGATGTGGCGCGTCTGGTTCGCGTGGTAGGCCCAGACGCCGGCGAAGCAGTCGGCCTGCAGTTCCAGTCGCACCGACAAGGCGTTGGCCTGCGCTTCCGACACCCGGCGGCGCATGCTGTCGACCTTGTCCGAAATGCCGAGCAGG
The DNA here is from genome assembly GCF_007874125.1 of Noviherbaspirillum sp. UKPF54. Lineage (NCBI taxonomy): Bacteria > Pseudomonadati > Pseudomonadota > Betaproteobacteria > Burkholderiales > Oxalobacteraceae > Noviherbaspirillum > Noviherbaspirillum sp. UKPF54. Next base: position 281,561 of record NZ_CP040128.1, read on the forward strand.
TGCTGCACATGGTGCCCGACTTCATGCGCGATCACGTAGGCTTGCGCGAATTCGCCGGAAACGTTGAAGCGCTGCTGCATGAGGCGGTAGAAGGAGAGATCGATATACACTTTCTGGTCGCCCGGGCAATAGAACGGGCCGACCGCGGTCAGGCCGGTGCCGCAAGCCGTTGGCGTCCTGCCGGAATACAGCACCAGGCGCGGGTCGACATACTGGCGGCCTTGCTCGCGGAACAGATCGGTCCAGGTGTCTTCGGTGTCGGCCAGCACGGTGCGCACGAAGCGCGTCATCTGGTCGTTGGCGGGCGCATGCTGCGGGGACTGGACTTGCGCGGTCTGTTGCGAGCCGCCGCTCAGCATGCTGAGGATGGACAGCGGGTTGACGCCGAACAGCAGCGACGCCACGACCGCGATGACGACCGTGCCGATGCCCAGCGAACCGCCGCCCAGGCCGATGCCGAAACCGCCGCCGCCATCACGGCGGTCTTCCACATTGTCGCTTTCGCGATTGCCTTCCCACCTCATGACGTTTCTCCTGTAGCCGTACTCGCCGGAAATGGATGGACAACAAAGATGGACGTAAGTGCCATGGAAAGAGATGCCGCCTTACAGCAGGCGCGCCAGCAAGGCCTTGTCGAAGCGCGCTTCGAGCGGAATGCGCACGCGGTGGCCGCTGCCGGCGGCGACCGTCAGCGGCGCACCGTCTTCCGACGATTTCATCGATTCGAGCTTGACGATCTGGTTGCCGCTGGGGTGGATCACTTCCAGCCGGTCGCCGACCGAGAACCTGTTCTTTACCTCGACCTCGGCCCAGCCGTCGGCCACCGATTGCACGTCGCCGACATAGTGGCTGCGGTGCACTTCCGACACGCCGCTCATGTAGTTCTGGTAATCCTGCGTATGGTGGCGCTGGTAGAAGCCGTCGGTGTAGCCGCGGTTGGCCAGCCCCTGCAGTTCGCCCAGCAAGCCTTCGTTGAACGGGCGTCCCGCCACCGCGTCGTCGATGGCGCGGCGGTACACTTGCGCGGTGCGCGCCACGTAGTACAGCGACTTGGTGCGGCCTTCGATCTTGAGCGAGTCGACGCCGATCTTGACCAGCCGCTCGACGTGCTCGACCGCGCGCAGATCCTTCGAATTCATGATGTAGGTGCCGTGCTCGTCTTCCAGGATCGGCATCAGCTGGCCCGGACGCCCCGCTTCCTCGATCAGGTAGGGCTGGTCGGCCAGCGGATGGCGCGGCATGTCGCCCAGCGCGGAAAACGACTGGTTCGCTTCCTCCAGCGCCTGCTGGTAGTTGAACTTGAGCGTCTCCACCGGAATGCGCGCGATGTCGCCGCTGGCGTCTTCCGATGCATTCATCACCTTGTAATCCCAGCGGCAGGAGTTGGTGCAGGTGCCCTGGTTCGGGTCGCGGTGATTGAAGTAGCCGGACAGCAGGCAGCGCCCGGAATAGGCGATGCACAAGGCGCCGTGCACGAAGACTTCGAGTTCCATCTCCGGGCATTGCTGGCGGATTTCCTCGATCTCGTCGAGCGACAGTTCACGCGACAGGATCACGCGCGTCAGCCCCATCTTGTGCCAGAACTTCACGTCGGCCCAGTTCACGGCGTTGGCCTGCACCGACAGGTGCACCGGCACTTCCGGCCACTTTTCGCGCACCATCATGATCAGGCCGGGATCGGCCATGATCAATGCATCCGGCTTCATCGCGATCACCGGCTCCATGTCGCGCAGGTAGGTCTTCAGCTTGGCGTTGTGCGCGAAGATGTTGGAGGCGACGAAGAACAGCTTGCCGCGCGCATGGGCTTCGCCGATGCCGGCTGCGAGCGCATCCAGCGTCGAGAATTCATTGTTGCGCGCGCGCAGGCTGTAGCGCGGCTGGCCGGCATAGACGGCGTCGGCGCCGAAATCGAAGGCGGCGTGCATCTTGGACAGCGAGCCGGCGGGGAGCAGGAGTTCGGGGGCGCGAGGCATGGGGGACTTTCAGGGAGAACAACGACGGCCGTGATTATACCGGGCCGGTCAAAATACCTGCCGGGTGAGCGCGACTTTCACGATGTAGGCGAATACCAGCAGCGCCGCGATGAACGCCGTGGTACGCACGGCCTTGGTCCTGCCACGCTTCAAGGCCACCGCGCCGAGCAGGATGTAGGCGACCAGCGCGAGTACCTTCGCGGTCAGCCAGCCTTGCACGAACGGATACTGGCCGCTCCACACCACCATCGTCAGCGCGCTGCCCAGCAGCACGGTATCGACCACATGCGGCGCGATACCGACCCAGCGTTGCTTGAGCAGGGCGGAGTCGCGCAGCATCCAGATGCCGCGCACCAGGAAGAAGCTGCCGCTCAGCGCGGCGCAGGTCATGTGGAGGTGCTTGATTGCGAGGTAGCTCATCGGAGGCAAATGCGGGATGTGGTCGGATGAGCGGCATTGTAGAGCAGATTCGGCCTGCCCTGCGCCGGCAGCTTGCCGGCGCTGCGGCGGTCACCGCGTTCAGTCGCGATGCCCTCGGCGGTCGCCGTGGCGATCGTCGTCGCGTCTGTCGTGATCTTCCCTGTGCCCGTGTTTTTCGCGCCACGGCCTTCCATACGTACGCTCGACGTAGGCGTGTTCGACAAACGGGCGGTCCGAATTGAGCATGACGGTCACGCCGCCGCCGGCATAGCTGTAGCGCGAGTATTGGACCGGCAGGTTCATGCCGAACTGCCAATTCCCGCCGCTCATCCAGAACCACATTTGCGAATCGGGCGCGTAATACACCTGGTAGGCCGGGTAATAGATGTAGTTGTACTGGCGCACGACGGGGCGCACTTCGACCACTTCCGGTTGCATTTCCTTGGCGCGGCGGCCATGTGCCGGTGCCCACGGCGGCGGGTCGGCCAGTGCCGAGAAGTCGGCGCCCATGCCCATGACGAGGGCGGCCAGTAGCAGATAGCGGTTTTTCATGATGGTGTTCTCCTTCCGGGCAGGCTTGTCCATGACGGTATCTTGGTCGATGCGCGGCGAAGCATGCGTACCGGCTTGTAGAAGAATGTAACGCTAAGAAATGCAAGATTGCAATAAATTCATGTACTTAGCCGCAGCCGGGTTACATCCGGTTGCAAACTTTCCGCATTGTCTCCGTGCGGGCCGAAGATATATTTTCGGCGAATGTCTGATATGGGGATTCGCAATTGGAATTATGGTTGTTGCCCATCTACATTGGAATCGAACAAGGCAATGCATGAATGAAAGGAATAGCCATGTCGGTTCTGACCAGCACCCAACCCGTTTTCGGCGATCGGTATTTCAACAACGTCGGCAAGGCCGCGCTGGCGTTGCTGTCCGCGCTGCTGGCGGTCAAGCCGCGCCGCCGCCGCGCATCCGCCACCGACGACCTCGCTTCCCTGTGCCGTCGTTACGAGGGATTGACGCCGAATCTGGCCAACGAATTGCGCTTCATGGCGTCGCGCGGATAATTGCCGCGCGCGGTAGCACGATATTGCGGAAGGTAAGGTTGATGCGTGGCCCGCAAGGGCCGCGTTCCTTCTCGACGGCGTGCTGCCAATGCTGCTGCGTGGCGCCCGCCATGATCAGCAGGCTGCCGTCGGTCAGCTCGAGCGCGATGCGCTTCTGGTCCTTGCGGCGCTTGTGGCGCAACTTGAAGACGCGCGTCTCGCCCAGGCTCAGCGAAGCGATCACCGGCTGCTCGCCGAACTCGGCCTCGTTGTCGCTGTGCCAGCTCACGCTGTCGCGCTCGTTGCGGTAGAGGTTGCACAGCACGCTGTTGAAGCGATGCCCGCTCAGGGCCTCGATGTCTTCCTTGATGCCCATGAGCGTTTCCGTCCACGCATGCGGCTCGAAGGTGGAGCCGGAGTAGGTGTAGCGCGCCCCCGCATCGCCATACCAGGCCGACAGCCGCGGCTGCAGGTACTCCTTGTCCCACAGGCGGATCGTCTCCTGGCGCCACGCGATTTCCCGCAATAGCGCCTGCAGCAGGAAACCGGTGTGCGGCTGGCGGTAGAAGCCGTGCATGAACGTCACGTCGGCGTCGATCATCGGGATCGGCTCCAGCGCCGGAGCTGGCCCGAACAGGTCGTTCATCTCACGCCTGCTTCGGCCACAGGATCATCTGCGTGCAGCGGAAGGTGGCAATCAGCTTGCCGGTGTCGCGGTGTTTGACCAATGCGTCCCACACTTGCGTATTGCGGCCGGTGTGCACGGCACGCGCTTCGCATTCGACCACGCCTTCGCGCGCGGTTCCCAGGAAATTGCTCTTGAGTTCGATGGTGGTGAAGCTGGCGGCACCCTGCGGCAGGTTGGCGATGCAGGCGTAGCCGCAGGCCGTATCGGCCAGCGTCACCACGCTGCCGGCGTGCAGGTAACCGTTGGGCGCCAAGTGCGATGGCTGCACCGCCAGTTCGGCTTTGAGGAATTCCTTGTCGACGGCGGTCACGACGATGCCGAGCAGTCCCGGCAGGAAGGGCTTGCCGCGCTCGTTGAAGGCGTCTGCGGTGATGCTTGCTTGCATAGTTCTGAACCTCGCTTGGTTGGATATTCATGCCGGGCGCACAGGCGTTCCAGCACGGATCAGGCCGGCCAGCTTACCTTTTCAGGACACGCCACGCCATCGTCGATGGCACTTGCTTCCATGCTGCCGGCCCTGGCCTGTACCACGATGTAATACAGGTCTTCCTCCGAATGATTGCGCCAGGTGCGCACGCCGTCGGGCGCGATGCGGATGACGGTGCCCTCGCACACGTCGAGCACCTGCCCGTCGACCTGGAACTGGCCGCGTCCCCGCAGGAAGATATACAGCTCTTCGTGCGTCATGTGCTGATGATAGAACGGTACGCCCTGGCCCGCCGGCAGCTTGTTGAGGGACACTTCCATGCCGTTCATGCCGAGCGCCTCCTTCAGGAACAGCTTGCCTGGAAAGCCGCGCCCCTTGCCCAGCGGGTGGAAGAACTGGTAGCGATCCAGATTGCTTAATGCGCCGACTTGTGCGCTGGAAAAATTCCTGCCTGTTACTACGTCGAGTTGCGATTCGCTCATCGTCCTGCTCCTTCCGTAATAAGGGTGTATATACATCTATTCGGGCAAAAAAATTTATGTACCCACTTTCTGCACCAAGTGAAAAACCGTGCGGGTCAGGCTGTCCAGGTCCACGTCCTGCGCCAGTCCCGCAAATTCCTTTTGTGCATTCTTCCACAGCGGCAGCGCCTGCTGCATCTTTTCCAGCCCCGCCGGCGTGATGCTCCAGTGCCGCTCGCGCCGGTCTGCTCCGGGCACCACCGCAATCCAGCCATTGTCCTGGATGATTTTCAGCGTGCGCGTGAGCGTCGTGCTGTCCATCACCAGCGCCTCGGCCATCTCGCCGGTCGTCAGGCCCGGATAGGCGTTCAGCAGGCGCAGGATGCCGAACTGGGTGATCTTCACGCCCGACGGCTTGAGCGCGGCATCGTACATTTGCGTCACGATGCGCGCGGCCTGGCGAAACGAGCCGGCATAGCAGGGCAGTCTGATCGGCTTCACGGGATAGAAAAAGAAAACGAATGCAATGAATATAGATGCATATACATCTATTGTCAAACCGCTCAAATGTCTTGCGGCTCCGATCGGAAGTGCATCGGCGATGAACTTGGATTATCGCTAACAGTCCCATTGTTCACCATGACGTCGGGAGCCTGAACATGAACGAATTTGCCGAGTATCAGCTCAATGCGCGCCGGACACCCGCGCGCCGGTCCGGGCTGCAACGCAACACGACTTTGATCGCCGCCGGCGCCGCGCTGGCGGCAGCGGCGCTGCTGGTGCGCCAGCGGGCGAAAAAGGCCGAGCACGATAATCCGCCCGCCGGGCATTTCATGTACGTGGATGGCGTGCGCCTGCACTACATCGAGCGCGGGCAAGGCCAGCCGCTGGTGCTGTTGCACGGCGACGGCAGCATGATCCAGGATTTCGAAATCAGCGGCCTGATCGATCTGGCCGCCGACAAGTACCGCGTGATCGTGTTCGACCGGCCCGGCTACGGCTACAGTCGTCGGCCGCGCGACCGGATGTGGGGACCCCAGGCGCAGGCGGCCTTGCTGCACCACGCGCTGCAACTGCTCGATGTCGAAAATCCGATCGTGCTGGGCCATTCCTGGGGCACGATGATTGCGTTGTCGCTGGCACTGGATTACCCGGATTATGTGAAGAGCCTGGTCTTGCTGTCGGGCTACTACTATCCGACCGCGCGCATCGATGTGCCGCTGCTGTCGCCGCCGGCCATTCCGGTGATCGGCGATTTGCTGCGTTACACGGTGTCGCCATTGATCGGCCGGATGATCTGGCCGCTGCTGAAACGCCGCATCTTCAATCCGGCGCCGGTGACGGAGCGTTTTTCATCGGAATTTCCGATCTGGATGACGCTGCGCCCCTTGCCCTTGCGCGCCTCGGCGGCGGAGACCGCGATGCTGATTCCGTCGGCGTTTTTGCTGAGCAGGCGTTATCACGAACTGCGCGTACCGGCCGTTATCCTGGCCGGCGACGGCGACACCTATGTCAATACGCGCGTGCATTCGGAGCACTTGCACCACGACCTGCCGCACAGCGAGTACCGGACCGTGCCCGATGCCGGGCACATGGTGCACCATCTGGCGCCGCGACAGGTGATGGCGGCGATCGACCGCGCCGCGCAGGCGGCCGGCCTGCCGGCCGGGCAGGGCGTTTCGCCCGGCCAGTCGGACCAGTTCGCGTATTACGGTTCCTGAACGCTTGGCGAAAGGCAAGGCAGCCTGCGCGTCTGCCTTGCATCGCCGATCGAACAAATGGAATCGCTTCCTTGTCGAACTGGACATCCCTTCCTCAGGAGACGAGCATGCAAACGACCTGGATCTTGGCGGCCGACAGCAGCCGCGCACGCATTTTCGAAGTACACGGGCAAAAGGATCATTTGCGGGAAATTCACGATTTCGCCAACCCGGCGGGGCGCGGCAATACCCAGCAAATAGAGAGCGACCGGCGTGGCCGCTTCTTCGCCACTCCCGAGGGGACGCATGGTGAAGGCGACACCTACCAGCCGCGCGTCGAGGCTGTCGAGCATGAAACGGACCTGTTTTCCAAGGAAGTCAGCGATTTCCTGGATCAGGCGTGCAACGAGCATCGCTACGACAAGCTGTGCCTGATCGCTTATCCCAAGTTCCTTGGGATGATGCGCAAAAACATGAGCAAGGCCACGCAGCAACTGGTCGAGGACGAGGTGCCGAAGGACATTTCCTGGAAAGACACGCGCGAGATCGAAGATTACGTGCGCAACAAGCTGCATTGAGCCGGGGGCGCCGAGCCGGGGGCGCCGAGCCGGGGACGCCCAGCTGCGCGCGGCGTTTTTCAATAGCGGATCCGGAACCGATAGTCCTGGTAGCGCATGATCATCCCGTCCGGCAGCATCCGCTCCAGAACAAGGCCGGGCGCGGCTTCGTTGCCTTCAGCCAGCAGCCGGTCGTTGATCAGGACCGAGCGCTCCGCCTTGTTGGTGGAATAGATATAGCCGCCGACCTTCAGCGGCGGTATCTGCCGCTGTATCGCGTCGGGCAGGTCGCGCAGGGCGAGGACCGGCGCCGCATCCGGCGGATTTGCCGCGGGTGGCGCCGGCGCCTTTTTCACCGTCGGCATCTTGGCGACTGTGGCGGGCAGGACTTCCCGCGGCGCCGGCGGCTGCCTGGTCGGTTCCGCCTGTGCTGGCGCGGCCTCGGGGCGTTCCGACGTTGCGGCAGCGGGAGGAGCCGGCGGCGATTGCGCCAGCACGGCAGGAACGGCTGGCGCCGGTTGCGGTGCTGGCTGCGGCGCCGACCGCAGCCAGGCTAGGGCGGCCAATGCGGCTGCCAGCGCTGACGCCAGCGTGCCCGCGATGATCCATGGCCATGGCGCGCGCTGCGGTGCAGGCGCGGCAGAAGCCGCCGCGGCCGGCGGCAGGTGCTGGCCATGCGGCGCGCCGGTGCCGCGTTCCGCTTCCGCTCTTTTCAGCGCATCGAGGATGTACGACATTGGATTATTCCTTCGGATAGGCGAGGCGGCTGGCAACGGCCGGCGCGCCATCGCGCAGGCGCGGCTCCTGCACGCCGGCGACGCGGTTCAGGTGCATCAGCGTGACCGGGCCGACGACGCCGTCGACGAACAAGCCTTGCGCCGACTGGAAGTCGACGACCTGGGCCAGCATCCGCTGGTCGAAGGGCTGATCGGCGACCGGCCTGGCGCCGCCATAGATCGCGGCCAGCTGGGCGGCGATCCAGTCCACGTGCGGGCCGTGGTCGCCCTGCTTGGCTGCTTCCGAAAACGCCGCCGGGACGCGCCACAGCAGCGTGAATTCGCCGCGGAAGTGCCGCATCAGCGCCGTCAGGCTGACCTTTTGGCTGGCGCCGCCAACTCTCAGCGTCGCCCCGGAATCGTTCAGTCCAGTCAGCAGCGCGTAGTAGACGCGGTTGGCGTCATCGCGCAGCTTGAGCATAGCCGGCCGGTCGAGCTGGCGCAGCTCGGCCAGGCCGCTGGCGCTGCTGTAGCAGCGCAGGCTGGACTTGCGCGCGGCATCGCACGGGTCTTCGTTCCTGCCGGGCGCGGCGACGTCCCACAAGCCGATCAACTGCCGTAGCGCTTCCTTTTCGCTGCGCAGCGCGAGGCTGGCCGTGCCCTGCTCGGGCAGGATCGTGTCCGCGTCAGGCGCCGGCGGCTTGGCTTGCGGCAATTCGGCTTGCGTCGCCACAGACGACGGCGCGGAGGCAGTGGCGGGCGACGGCGGGGGCGCGGCGGCCGCTGCTAATTGCGCAGGCTGCGGCGCCACGCTGGCGGCTGGCTGCCGGGGCGTGTTCCGGCTGGCGCCGAACATGCCGGCAAACAGGCGCGTATCGAGCATCCTGACCGGATCTCCCTTGCCCAGTGTCCAGGCGGCCGCGCCCGCCATCATCATGCCGGCCAAGCCCGCCAGCGCCGTGCGACGCCGGCGCGCACCTTTCCGGTTGACGGGGGCGAGCGCGCCGAACAGTTCAAGCGCGGCGGTGGCAACGATCTGGCGGTCCACTTCGCGCTTGCCGCCGGCGTAGGCGCCGAGCAGCGCGCGATCGCACAGCAGGTTGATGCGCCTCGGCACGCCTTGCGTCAACTGATGGATCTGCTTCATCAGCGAAGGCTGGAACGGCGACGCCGCCGCCAGCCCGGAGGTCGACAGGCGGTGCTGGATATAGCTGGCCGTTTCCTGCTCCGACAGCGCCGGCAGATGGTAGCGCGCGATCACGCGCTGCGCCAGTTGCTCCAGGTCGGGACGGGCCAGCACTTCGCGCAGTTCGGGCTGGCCTATCAGGACGATCTGCAGCAGCTTGCGCTCGCTGGTTTCGAGGTTGGTCAGCAGGCGCAGCTGTTCCAGCACGTCGACCGACAGATTTTGCGCCTCGTCGATGATCAGCACGTTGTTCCGGCCCTGCGCATGGGCGGTGAGCAGGTAGCGGTTGAGCGCGTCGATGTAATCCTTCACGCCGGTGCGGCCCGCACCCTCGTGCGAGACCGCGATATGGAATTCCTCGCAAATCGATTGCAGCAGCTCGGCGACGGTGAGCTTCGGGTTGAAGATATAGGCGACATTGCAGTTCGCCGGTACCTGCTCCAGGAAGCAACGGCACACCGTCGTCTTGCCGGTGCCGATTTCGCCGGTCAGCACCACCACGCCGCCGCCGCTGTTGGCGCCGTAGACAAGATGCGCCAGCGCCTCGTGATGATGCCGGCTCATGAACAGAAAGCGCGGATCGGGCGAGATCGAGAAGGGATTGCGCGCCAGCCGGAAGAAATGGATGTACATGGAGTTGCATGGTCGGTTGCCAAAGCCGGCATCAGTGTAGCAGTCTGCGCGCGGTCAAACATTGACGGGACTGGAAACGGAGGGGCTGGAAGGCTCTTTTGCTAGAATGGACCGGCTTGACGCCGCCCCCGCATCTATTTGCCAAGGAGATCCCATGCGCACCGTTGCACGCTCGATCCTGCTGTTGTCGCTGTTGTCCGCATCCGCCGCCGTACTGGCGGCTGGCCAGACCAGGGCGGGCTTGTGGGAAATGACGATGAAATCCGACGCGATGAAGAACATGCCGAAGATCGCGCCGGAGCAAATGGAGCAAATGCGCAAGATGGGCATCAACGTGCCGCAGATGCAGGATGGCGGCATGGTCACCAAGGTCTGCATCTCGCAGGAGATGGCCGAACGCGACGAACCGCCGCCGATGGAAGACAAGGCCAGCGGCTGCCAGACGAAGAATTTCCAGCGCAACGGCGGCAGCTATTCGATGGACATCGTCTGCGACGGCCCGCAGATGCAAGGCGCGGGCAAGGCCAGGGGCACGTTCTCGGGCAACACCAGCTTCACGTCGACCTACGATTTCAAGGGCACGATGCATGGCCAGCCGATCAGCCAGCATCATGAAACCAGCGGCAAATGGCTCGGTGCCGATTGCGGTGGCATCAAGCCGATCGGCGACCTGATGCCCAAGAAGTAAGCGGCCGCAGGCAGGATAGCCTGCAACGCCCGGCTGCTCGCGTCCGAGACGCGTGCGGCGCATGCGATATGTCAGAAGCCGGTCAGGCCGGTGCCAATCGCACTGGCACCGGTCATGCTCGGTCCGATCGTCCCCGTCGTTCCTGTTGTTCCAGTTGTTCCTGTGGTGCCGATTGTGTTGGTGCCGGTAAGCCCTGTTCCTGTACCGGTCAGTCCGGTGCCGGTGAGGCCGGTACCCGTGAGACTTGTGCCGCCTGTGAGTCCGGTGCTCGTGAGTCCCGTACCCGTAAGCCCCGTACCCGTAAGCCCCGTGCCTGTGACCCCGGTACCGGTAACTCCGGTGCCCGTAAGCCCCGTACCCGTGAGTCCGGTACCTGCGACACCGGAACCTGTGAGTCCGGTGCCTGTGAGTCCGGTACCCGTGAGCCCGGTGCCAATGAGTCCGGTATCGACAAGTCCCGTGCCGGTGAGGCCGCTGCCCGTGGTGAAGGGAGTGCTGCTTCCGGTGCTGCCTGTGCCGGTGAAGCTGGCCACGCTCTGCTGAACCGGCAGGATTTGTCCACGGATTTCACCTTCAGGGAAGGCAGCGCTGTGCACGTTCAGGTACATCCCGCCGCCGGTCAAGGTGCTGAACTGGTCGTCCGACAGCGTCGCACTCGCCGTCCATACGCCGCTGCCCGCGGGCGTTTCCACCAACGGGACAATGATTGGCCCCGCCGTGCCGGGTGCTCCGGAGTGAATATGCGCCGCCGTGCCGACCATGCCGCTGGTAGTGACTGCAACCAGCAACGAATGCCGGGAGGAATCAACCAACACTGTGCCGGAGCCTTGCGCCGTGCTCGAGTTCGGCGGCGTTTCTTGCGTGCCGCGCAGCGCAGCGATGAAGGCGTTGGGCGTGGTCGCCGCCGCATTCAGGCCGCTGCCGGCGCCGGAAGCGGCGATTGTCGCACCCGCCTGCTGCGACAGGATTTGCCCGCGGATTTCTCCATTCGGAAAGCCGGCACTTGGCAGGTTGAAATAGAAATTGCCTGCCTGAAGGGCGCTGAGCTGCGCGTCGGTAAGCGTGAACTTGCCGCTCCAGACACCGCTGCCCGGCGCTATTTCGGCCAGCGTGAAGACGATCGGGCCGGCCGTTCCCGGCGCGCCCTGCTGGATCAGGGCGGACGTCGCGCTGATGCCGCTGGTGCTGACGGTGGCGGTTGCCACGCGCGTGCCGGGGTTGACCACGATGGTGCCCGAACCTTGCGCCGTACTCGCCGTGGCCGGTGTTGCGTCGGCACCGGTCAGCGTGCCGGCAAAGGTATTGACGAGTTCTTGTGCTCCGGCAAGTGTTGTCGTCGAAAATCCGGGCGTCGACGTGTTCACGCCTGCGTCGCCGCCGCTACCGCCGCAGGAAGCCAACGCGAGCAGGGCGAGTGCCGCCAGGTGAAAGCGCGCCTGGTGCTTGAAATCGGAGAAAGTCATGGCAAGTCCTCCAGCAGGAGCTCAACGGCAAATCATTGTCCGGAGGCGGCAAACCGGGGTGCGGCAGCGACTGCGGTGCGCGCTGGATGATCAGAGGGATTGCAAACCTCCTTGCCAGAAGAATGCAGTGTCCGTGCCAGGCCGGTGCTGGCTGAATCCAGCCGGAATCCCGCCTGTCTCCGTTCCCGGGGCGCTGAGCAAATCCGCTGGCGCCGCCCGTGCATGGCAGGTAATTACTACGGGATGCTTGGAAAAAATACCGATGGGCGTCCGACAGTCCGCCATGCGTTTTGGAGGGGCACGGCAGAGCGAGGCGATGCGCGATGAATCCTCGCAACCGTGACCCATGCATTTACCCTGGCCGAAAGCCGGCCCGAAGCGGCGGCAGTTTGAGCCGTCACGTATTTGTGGCATATTGCAAGACCTGCATACGACAAAGAGAGCCGGCAGGCTCCGCAAGAAGAGAAAAGGGAAGGACATGCTATTTTTGAAAAGCACCGCGGCCCCGGTCGCGCCGGGCGTGTATGCGATTGACGTTGCAGCCAAGCCACCGGGCAAGACCTACATGATTTACGTGGCCGTCGATGCCGACGACCGCCCCGCGGCGTTCATTCAGGCCGTCGAGGCTATGGGCTTCAAGGAAGTCCATGCCGCGCCTTACACCCATCACAACGGCAAGAAAATCGTCGACTTGCACTTCCAGAAAGCCGGCACCGATATCTTTGAGGGCTGGACCAACATCGAGCGCGAGAAAAACCTGATGACCATCAACGAGGTCATGGCGGGCTTCAACATCAAGGTGCATCCGCGCGTGATGTCGCTGGCCGAAGCGTTCGGTTAGGCATGCGGCATTTGCGCGACATGCGCGGATGCCGGCGCATGTGGTTTTTGCATGGGTGCCGCATAAAAAACGGTTGATCCGACATTGCGTCAAACATAATATTGCCTTGTTCTTGACTCCTCCATGGATTCACCACGGAGCGCGTTGTCCAGACTTTAAGAAAAATACCGGCGGCCGGTGGAGTGTGATAGGCTATCAACTCTTGCGGCAAGCGCATGGATAACATGCGCCCGCTGCCGGTTACGCTGTTAGCTTCCTCTCCCATATCGACGGGAGAGACCGGAGATGTCGCCTGAAAGTCCAGCGACAGGTTCCTGCCAAAGAACGACAAAGGCTTACCCGCCTTTGCGCGCACTGCAAATACGGCGAAAGCGCTTGCACGATACCTAAATACTGCTGTACCCCGGAGTGATGCCCTTTTCCGCTCGGCGAAGCGGGAAGGCTATTGCATTTGGCAACGAGCCGGTGCCGCCCATGAACCCGTTTGAAAGTCGGCAGCGCGTCCTGTAGCGACGCTGTGGTTTCCATATCGGTTCGTAAGCGAGCGCCGATGGTTTTCAATTAATTAGAACTGACGATTAGAACTGACGACATGAATACGCTGGAACAAAATGCCCTGAACTACCATGCCGCCGGCAAGCCCGGAAAGCTCGCGATCGCCGTCACCAAGGCCGTCGCCACCCAGGACGATCTGGCACTGGCCTATTCGCCGGGCGTGGCGGTCCCTTGCGTCGAAATCAACAAGAACCCGGGCAAGGCCTACGAATACACGGCCAAGGGCAACCTGGTGGGCGTGATCACCAACGGCACCGCCGTGCTGGGTCTGGGCGATATCGGCGCACTGGCCGGCAAGCCGGTCATGGAAGGCAAGGCGGTGCTGTTCAAGAAATTCGCCGGGATCGACTCCTTCGATATCGAGATCGATGAAACCGACCCGGAAAAGCTGGTCGAGATCATCGCCGCGCTGCATCCGACCTTCGGCGGCATCAACCTGGAAGACATCAAGGCGCCGGAATGCTTCTACGTCGAGCGCCGCCTGCGCGAGCGTCTCGCGATCCCCGTTTTCCATGACGACCAGCATGGCACCGCGATCGTGGTCGGCGCCGGCTTCCTGAATGCACTCCACCTGACCGGGCGCGACGTATCGATGGTGAAAGTGGTCTGTTCCGGCGCGGGCGCGGCTGCCATGGCCTGCCTCGACATGCTGCTGGACCTGGGCGTCAAGCGCGAGAACGTGTATGTCTGCGACAGCCGCGGCGTGCTCACCACGTCGCGCGAGCTGACCGGCGAAAAGAAGGCCTGGGCGCAGGATACCGACGCCAAGACCCTGTCCGACGTGATCGGCATGGCCGATGTGTTCCTCGGCGTGTCCGGCCCGGGCCTGCTGAAGCAGGAAGACGTGAAGAAAATGGCAGCCCGGCCGATCGTGTTCGCGCTGGCCAACCCGGAGCCGGAACTGCGCCCGGAACTGGTGCGCGAAGTGGCGCCGGAAGCGGTCATCGCCACCGGCCGTTCCGACTACCCGAACCAGATCAACAATGCGCTGTGCTTCCCCTATCTGTTCCGCGCCGCGCTCGATTCCTCTGCGACGACCATCAACCAGGCGATGAAGCGCGCCTGCGTGCTCGCGCTGGCGGAAATGGCGCGCGGCGACGCGCAGTTCGGCAAGGAATACATCGTGCCGACGCTGCTCGACAAGCGCTTGCTGACGGGTGTGACGCCCCGCATCGCGGCCGCCGCCTTCGACAGCGGCGTAGCGTGCAGGCAGCTGGACCCGGCGGAATACGGCGCGCAACTGGAAGCGCTGGCCGCCACGCTGCTGTAAAGGCCCACGCGCGACAGTGCAAGCGCGTCAGTGCACGCTCTTGCGCAGCGCGTCGCGCATCTTTTCCATCAGTTCTCCCCAGCGGTACGGCTTGCTGACGAACAGGAATTCGTCCAGCGCGCCGTGCTCTTCCGCCAGCGCCGGGATCGGATAGCCGGAGGCGAGGATCACCTTGATCTGCGGGCACAGCTTGCGCGTGAAGCGCGCCAGGTCCACGCCGCTCATTCCCTTGGGCATGACCACGTCGGTAAACAGCACGTCGATGTCGCGCGTATGCTTGAGCACATCGATCGCCTCCAGGCCGTTGGTGGCGGTGATGACGTCGTAGCCCATGCTGTGAAAAATCTCCACCGACACTTCCAGCACGTCGGATTCGTCTTCCACCACCAGTACCTTGCCCGCGCTCGGAACCGGCGCCGCAGCCGACGCCGAGGCGGAAGAGGCGGGCTGCAGCGAGGCGATATCGGCGGCGGGCAGGTACAGCTCGACCGTGCTCCCCTTGCCGACCTCGCTGTGGATCACGATGTCGCCGCCCGACTGCGTGACGAAGCCGTATACCTGGCTCAGGCCCAGCCCGGTTCCCTTGCCGACTTCCTTTGTGGTGAAGAACGGCTCCATGGCGCGCCGCAGCACTTCGGTCGGCATGCCGGTGCCGTGGTCGCGGATGCCGACCTTGATGTAGGTGCCGGGCTGCAGGCTGACGCACCTGCTGCTTTCGTCGATGCTGACGCACTCGGTGGAAATCGACAGCAGGCCGCCGTCCGGCATCGCGTCGCGCGCGTTGATCACCAGGTTCAGCAGCGCGCCCTCGAACAGGCGCGCGTCGACGTGCGCCATGGCCGGTTCCGGCGTGAGCCGCAGTTCGAACATGATCCGTTCATGGCAGGCGCGACGCAGGATCGGCTCGAATCCGACGATCAGCGTATTCAGGTCGTGGGTACCGGGCCGCAGAGGCTGGCGGCGGGCGAACGCCAGCAATTGCCGGGTCAGCTCGGCGCCGCGCCCGGCGGCGCGCTGCGCATTGCTCAGGCAGCGGATGGCTACCGGGTCGTTGAGCTTGATGGCCAATAGATCGAGGCTGTTGACGATCACCGTCAGCAGGTTGTTGAAGTCGTGCGCGATGCCGCCGGTGAGCTGGCCGATCGCTTCCATTTTCTGTGCCTGGGCCAGACTGGCGCGCGTCTGTTCCAGCGCTTCCGCGGCTTGCCTGCGCTCGGTGATGTCGCGCGTGATCTTGGCGAATCCGAGCAGCTCGCCGCCTTCGTCGCGGATCGCCTCGAGCACCACCTGCGCCCAGAAGCGCGAGCCGTCCTTGCGCACGCGCCAGCCTTCCTTTTCATATTTTCCGTCGTCCAACGCGCATTGCAGCGCGCGTGCCGGCTCTCCGGCGTCTTGATCCTCGGGCGTATAAAAGCGGGAAAAGTGCTGGCCGATGATCTCATCGGCGGCATAGCCCTTGACGCGCTCGGCGCCACGGTTCCAGCTGCTGATGTAGCCCTCGGGGTTGATCATGTAGATGGCATAGTCGTGCACGCCGTCGACGAGCAGCTGAAAGCTTAATGCGTCGGATATGGCGCGCAGCGGTGGCTTGTTTGGCATTACCAATGAAACTCTCCGGGCTCAACAATTCGGTTGGACCGGAATAGGGTAACCGGATTTCATTCTTGATGTTTTATCGTGCGCAAGTCAGCGCCAATTTGGCTTCAAGAAACAATGTCGAGCGAAGAGAGGCTCGGCGCAAGCGGCTGTCCTATGCCGTCGTGGCCGGTGCTTCGCCGCTGACCACCCGGTCGCGTCCGCCTTGCTTGGCGCGGTACATGCGCTGGTCCGCCAGGTCGACCAGCGACTTCCAGTCGCCGGCTTGGTCGATGCCGCATTCGGCGATGCCGATGCTGGCGGTGAGCGGCGCCTTGTCGGGCCGCGGGCCGAAGCCGGCCGCGCGCAGCCGGGCCATGGCGGCTTCTGCCTGCGAGCGGTCGGTGTTGGTCATCACCAGCAGGAATTCCTCGCCGCCCCAGCGCACCAGCGTGTCGCCGCGGCGCAGGTTCCTGCCGATGAAGGAAGTGAAGTCGATCAGCACCTTGTCGCCCGCCTCGTGACCGAAGCTGTCGTTGATGCTCTTGAAATGGTCGATATCCAGGAACGCAACCGACAGCGGCAAGTTGTTGCGCTTGGCAATAATGAATTGCAAATCGAGCAACTCTTCCCCGCTGCGCCGGGAAAACGTGCCGGTCAACGGATCGCGGATCGCCTGCCGCACCAGCGCGATCATGAACGCCAGCTGGCTCATGCCGGCCAGGGACGACACGGCGGTGATGAGCATCATCAGCCAGAACGCGCCGGCAAAAGACGGCCAGTCGAACGCCGCCCAGCTCAGGTAGCCGCCGACCAGTTGCGCAACCAGAATCGGGCTGGCGACCACGACGCTTTCCAGCAGGGTCAGCGGAAAAATCGACAGCCCGGCCAGCAGAACGAACGGCAGGAAGGCATAGCCGGCACCGATGGCCGCCGAGATGCCGGTGAGCTGGTAACTGCCGAGCACGGTGCGCGAAGCGACATAGAACACGGTCGGGATCGCGAACAGGATGGCCATCGCGCGGTAGGCGTCGAACAGGTTGCCGCTGGGCCGATAGTAGATCAGCAGGCTGGCGAATGCGGCGCAGGCGGCGAACCGCATGAACGCCAGGTCGATCCATAACGGGAACGGGAACACGACGAAATCGACCACGCTCCACAGCGGCGTGAGCAGCGCGAACAGGAACGCGAACAGCCGCACCCGGTTGACGATGAGCGTGGCGCGGCGGCGCGCCAGCAGCGTCTGGTGCTGCATCGGCGTGGCCAGCCATCCCAGCTCCGCCTGCTGCAATTCGCCCGGCATGATGCCGGTGAGCCGTTGCCAGAGCTGATCTGCGAAATGGTTCATGTCGGTTGCCGTGGTTGAGATGCGGCCGATTATAGGTGATCTCAATTTGAAAACGGCGATATGTAAATCAAAGACAGCATATATGGCGCTCTACATCGGTGCCAGCGAGTCGGTATCGCGGCCTTGATGCCGCGCATAGGTGCTTTTGCGCTTTCCGTTCACTAGATGGCGTTGCCGTGGGGCCAGCCAGATCCCGTTGTGCAAACTCAAGGCGGCAGTACGGACCGATCGATAAATTAGGGACGGATCTTCGTTCCGCGCATGGACGAAGGGAGGATGGTCAATCAACAATAAGATCAGGTGCCTATGTCGCGCAGCGCATGCAGCAGATTCTTTTCCTTCATCCTGTTCCTGTTGCTAGTCGCGTGCGGCGGCGGAAGCGGCACCAGCACCAGCACTAGCACTAGCACTAGCACGAATTCCGGTTCGCACGCGCAGCCCGCATCGCCGGCCACTCAGCCGGATCCCGAAGCGCCGTCTTCTCCCGGCTCCGGCACGCAGCCGCTTCCGCCGCCCGCCTCGAATGACGGCGGCACACCGCCGCCGGACAGCGGCACGCGCCCACCGCCGGGCGACATGCGCAACGCCGTCCAGCGCGAGAATGCCAAGACGGCCGAAGACGGCGTCACCGACCAGTGGGAGATTGACGGCCGCAACTACGCCGGCAATCATGAAATCGAGGGATACGCCTCGGCCACCAGCGTCAATCGCGGCGAATCGATCCGGCTGTACGTCAACACGGCCGACGCGGAGTATACGATCGCGATCTACCGTATCGGCTGGTATGGCGGCAAGGGGGCGCGCCTGGTCGCCGGCCCCGTGCGGCGCACCGGCGTCAAGCAGCCGGAACCGAGCTTCGACGCGGAAAACAGGCTCGTCGAATGCGACTGGAGCGCCCCCTACGTGGTCACCATACCCGACAACGCGAACGACCCGACGGACTGGGCCAGCGGCTTTTACCTGGCCAAGCTGACTGCCTCGGGCGGCAAGCAAAGCTACATCATCTTTGTCGTGCGCGACGACGCCCGCCATGCGGCCCTGCTGTTCCAGTCGAGCGTGACCACCTACGCCGCCTACAACAACTGGGGCGGCTACAACCTGTACGGCGTGGATGGCATCGATGGCAAGCAGGCCTACAAGCTGTCCTTCAACCGTCCCTACCGCAATCCGCAGCGGCCTTACGCGGGCAAGGGCGCCGGTGAATTCCTTACCTGGGAAATCAACATGACGCGCTTCCTCGAGCGCGCCGGATACGACGTGTCGTACTCGACCAACATCGATACCCACCGCGCGCCCGGAGAGTTGCTCCGGCATCGCGCCTTCCTGTCGGTCGGCCATGACGAATACTGGACCAGGAGCATGCGCGACGCGATGGAGGCGGCGCGCGACCACGGCGTGAACCTGGGATTTTTCGGCGCCAACACCGGCTACTGGCAGGTCCGTCTGGAGGCGGGCCGCAACGGGCAGCCGAACCGCACCATGGTCGCCTACAAGTACGACACGCCGTCCCGCGATCCGCTGTACAAGACCGATCCGTCGCAGTCGACCTACCTGTGGCGCGAGGCGCCGATCAACCGCCCGGAAGCGGCGCTGGTAGGCGTCATGTACGAATACAACTCGCTCGACGGCGACATGGTGATCGCCGACTGCCCGGAGTGGATCTGCGCCGGTACCGCGCTGCGGCCCGGTTCCGTGCTCAAGGGCATGCTCGGTTATGAAGTCGACAGCATCGCGCCGTCCTCTCCGCCCGGCATCGTCATGCTCGGCTCGTCGCCGTATTCAGGCTGTTCCAAGGGCGGCGACTGCCGGGCGCACACCACCTACTACACCGCCTCCAGCGGGGCGGGCGTGTTCGGTAGCGGCTCGATGAACTGGAACTGGGGGCTGGACGCATACAACGACGGTGCGCACGGCAACCGCGAAACGGCCGAGGTGAAAGCGATCACACACAACATTCTTGCTCGCTTCGCCCAGCCGGTGAGATAGCACTGAGGGGCCCTGCCGCACTGCGGAATGGGACATCAAACGCCGCGGCCGCGGGCATCGGACCATGTCTTGGCCGCCACTTGAAGGGAGATGCGATGAGAATGCCAACCATGCTGCGCCGGGCGCTGCTTCGTTCCGTGGCAAAGCTGCTGTTTGTCGTGGCAGCGGGCGCGGCGAGTACGGCTTACGCCGGAAAGCCGTACCAGCAATACGTGCTCGGCGACCCAGCCGATGTCGTGCGCCCGTTGCCGGCTGCGCCGTCGTTGGTGCTGATGGGCGGCGAGGTCGATGTTGATGAAGCGTTTAAATGGATGATCGACAAATCAGGCGGCGGCAACTTTGTGGTGATCCGCGCCACCAATGTCGACAATTACAATGCGAAAATCTTCGCGCTAGGCGGCGACAAGCTGGCGTCGGTGGAAACGCTCGTCATTCCCAGCCGTGCCGCGGCGAACGACCCGTTCGTCATTGCCCGCATCAGGGGGGCGGAAGCGTTGTTCATCGCAGGCGGCGACCAGAGCGACTATATCAACTACTGGCAGGACACGCCGGTACAGGATGCCATCCAGGAATTGGCCGGTAGAAACGCTCCCATCGGTGGCACCAGTGCCGGACTGGCGGTCATGGGGCAGTACATCTTCACCGCGCTAAAGGGCGGAATCACCTCGTCCGACGCGCTTGCCAATCCCTTCGACAAGTCGATCGTGCTGGGGCGCGATTTTTTCGCGTTGCCGTTCATGGGCGGGCTGATTACCGATTCGCACTTTGCTTCCCGCGACCGCATGGGTCGCCTAATTACGTTCATGGCGCGCATCGTCGAGGGCGGTTGGACGCCGGACGGCGCGGTGCGCGGCATTGGCCTGGATCCGGGTACGGCGCTTCTGGTCGACGATGGCAATGCAACCCTGAAACGCGCTCCTTCGACCACTGGCTCGGCGTATTTTCTGCGGACCACGGGGACCAACCAGATATATTCGAAAATTCCGCTGACCTACCCGAATATCGACGTGCAACGGCTGTCTGCCAGCGACCGGACGTTCGACCTGCGCAGATGGACGAGCATCTACACGTTCAGCTATTCGGTATCGGCGGTGAACGGGGCGCTGTATTCCACTAGCGGATCGATATACTGACACGCTGCCGGCTTTACGGGTTATGCGCCGTTAGACGTGAGTTCGGCGGTGGTTTTCCCACTTTTTCTCGACTTCGCCCAGCTCGATCTCGATGGCGCGGGTGCTGATCATGATCTCGTACAGCGAGAACAGCAGGGATACGACCAGGAACAGCAGGCTGAGGCCGAATACGTATTGCGCGAACGCGATGAGCTCGATGAACACCAGGAACATCGACAGCGCGCACAGCAGGAAGCCGGTCACGCCCATGGCCTGCATGCGGCGGATCAGCGTGACGCGCGTGCGCAGGTTGGCGATCTGGCCGATCACGGCGTCGGTCAGGTTTTCCTGGTTCTGGCTGTGCAAGTGCCGGATCAGTTGCGTGATCACGATGAAGCGGTTGGTATAGGCCAGCAGCAGCAGCGAAATGGCCGGGAACAGCAGGGCGGGGGTGGTCAGGGTCATGGCGGGCAACGGAAAAACGGAAAGCGCGTTGCCGCCGCATTTTACTCGCCGAGTATCTTTCTGTGAAACGCCAGATGGTCTTCGATAAAACTGGCGATGAAATAGTAGCTGTGGTCGTATCCCTCGTGCAGGCGCAGCGTGAGCGGCTGGCTGGCCTGCAGGCAGGCTTGCTCGAACGCCAGCGGCAGCAGTTGCTCCTTGAGGAATTCGTCGCCCAGGCCCTGGTCGATCAGGATCCCTTCCGGGAAGGGCGTGCTGCGTTTTTTCATCAGTTCGCTCGCGTCGTGCTCCTGCCAGGCAGACATGCGGTCGCCGAGATAATTCGAGAATGCCTTGTGTCCCCACGGGCAGCGCATCGGCGACGAGATCGGCGCGAACGCCGACACCGAGCGAAAGCGGCCTGGATGGCGCAGCGCCAGCATCAGCGCGCCGTGCCCGCCCATCGAATGGCCGAAGACGCCAACCTTCTGCCCGTCGGCGTTGAATTCCTGCAGGATCAGGTCGCGCAGTTCGACGGCGACGTACGACTCCATCTGGAAGTGCGCATTCCAGGGTGGTTCGGTCGCGTCCAGGTAGAAGCCGGCGCCGTGACCGAGCTGCCAGTCGCCGTCGGCGCTGGCGATGCCGGTGCCGCGCGGGCTGGTGTCAGGCGCCACCAGCATGATCCCGTATTGCGCCGCCAGCCGCTGCGCGCCGGCCTTGATCATGAAGGTCTCTTCGGTGCAGGTGAGCCCGGCCAGGAAGAACAGCACCGGCACCAGCTGGCTTTTCTCGACCGGCGGGTGGAATACCGAAAACTGCATCGGCAGCCCGATCTTTTCGGAATCGTGCCGGTAGAACGCCTGCACGCCGCCGAATGCGCGATGTTCGCGTAGGACTTCCAGCATCATTCCCCCTTCGGTAGAGAACTTCAGTAGAGCACGACCGAGCGGATCGATTCGCCGCGCTTCATCAGGTCGAAGCCGTCATTGATCCGGTCGAGCGGCAGGCGATGCGTGATCAGCGAGTCGATATCGAGCTTGCCCTGCATGTACCAGTCGACGATCTTCGGCACGTCGGTGCGCCCGCGCGCGCCGCCGAACGCGCTGCCTTTCCACACGCGGCCGGTGACCAGCTGGAACGGCCGGGTGCGGATTTCCTCGCCGGCGCCGGCTACGCCGATGATGACCGACACGCCCCATCCCTTGTGGCAGCATTCCAGCGCCTGGCGCATGGTGACGGTGTTGCCGATGCATTCGAAGCTGTAGTCCGCGCCGCCGTCGGTCAGCTGGACGATGGCGTCGACCACGTCGCCGGCCTGCTGCGGATTCACGAAATGCGTCACGCCGAAGCGGCGGGCGATGGCCTCGCGCGCCGGATTGAGGTCGATGCCGATGATCTTGTCGGCGCCGACCATGCGCGCGGCTTGCGCCACGTTCAGCCCGATGCCGCCCAACCCGAAGATCGCCACGTTGGCGCCGGCCTCGACCTTCGCCGTAAACAGCACCGCGCCCACGCCGGTGGTCACGCCGCAGCCGATGTAGCACACCTTGTCGAAGGGCGCGTCGGGGCGGATCTTTGCCAGCGCGATTTCCGGCACCACGATATGGTTGGAAAAGGTCGAAGTGCCCATGTAATGGAACAAGGGCTTGCCGTCCAGGGAAAAGCGGCTGGTTCCGTCTGGCATCAGCCCGCGCCCCTGCGTGGCCCGGATCGCCTGGCACAGGTTGGTTTTGCGCGAAAGACAGAATTTGCACTGGCGGCATTCCGGCGTATACAGCGGAATTACGTGGTCGCCCGGCCGCACCGAACTGACGCCCGGTCCCGTTTCGAGCACGATGCCGGCACCTTCGTGGCCCAGGATCGATGGAAAGATACCTTCCGGATCGGCGCCGGACAGCGTGTAGTAATCGGTATGGCAGATGCCGGTTGCCTTGATCTCGACCAGCACTTCGCCGGCGCGCGGGCCATCGAGTTCCACCT
Source organism: Noviherbaspirillum sp. UKPF54 (assembly GCF_007874125.1). Classification (NCBI taxonomy): domain Bacteria; kingdom Pseudomonadati; phylum Pseudomonadota; class Betaproteobacteria; order Burkholderiales; family Oxalobacteraceae; genus Noviherbaspirillum; species Noviherbaspirillum sp. UKPF54. The sequence continues at coordinate 304,630 of NZ_CP040128.1, forward strand.
CGGCCACTTCCAGCGGGGCGCCGGCTTTCCATGCGATAGCGGCTTTTGTTTTCACCAGGCACCTCGTGATCGGACTGCCTGATTGGATAAGGTTTTCGCCGATAGATTCCGGGCTGAAGATAGACGCCGATTAAGGTTGCGCTTCACGCAGCAGCCGGATACCGACCAGCGTGTAGCGCGTATCGGGATTGTTCCAGTTGCGATACGACGAACGCGCGTACAGTGCCCAGGTGTGCCAGGAGCCGCCGCGCCGCACGCGCACGCTGCCATCGGCCGGGCCTTGCGGATCGTCGGTGGGCGAGCGCGCATAGTAGTTTTCATCGTACCAGTCGGCCACCCATTCCCAGGCGTTGCCATGCATGTCGTACAGGCCGAACGCGTTCGGCGCGAAGCTGCCGACCGGCGCGGTGAAGGCAAAGCCGTCGTGGCCGGCAAGCGCATACTGCTTCCACTGCGGCCAGTTCTTTTGGGTATCGGCATCGAAGGTATTGGCAACCGTCGGCAGCGACTGCGGATCGTCGCCGCTGTCATAGCGCGTGCGCGTTCCGGCACGCGCCGCGTATTCCCATTCCGCTTCGGTCGGCAGGCGGTAGCGCACGCCTTCCCGCTTGCTCAGCCACTCTGCCAATGCCACGGCATCATTCCAGGTGACGTTGACGACCGGATGCTTATCGTCCTGGGGAAAGCCCGGATTGCGCCAGGAATACTTCGGATTGCGGCCATCGAAGGCATCGCCGCGCGGCGAGGTGCGCGGATCGTAATCCGGGTTGTAGCCATAGCCGCCGGTGCCGTCGGCCACCGATTGCGGCACATAGCCCGACAGTTCCAGGAATTTCCGGAACTGGCCGACCGTCACCTCATATTGGCCCAAGTAAAACGGATGCGTGATGCGCACGCGGTGCACTGGCGCCTCGTCGGACAGCTCGATGAAGCGCCGGCGCTCGTACTGTGGATAGTCCTTTGCCAGCGCGTCGGGCGTTTCGTCGCTTCCCATCAGGAATTCGCCGGCGGGCACCAGCACCAGCCGCATGCCCAGCACGTTGTCGACGTGCGCAGGCAAGGCTGCCGGCTCGCCGGCACTGGCGGGCGAGGCGACCATGAAGGCGAAAAAGAGGCTGGGAAGGCATTTATGCATGACGGCTCGCAACAGGAAAAGAGGATCGGAAGTCTGGCCCGAAAAGCATACCTGAACGCAAGTGCCGCGTCGAAAAACAGGGAAGGGCAAAGCCGGCCTCCTGCATGGAGCGGCGGCCTCCGCGCAACATGGCGTCGCGCCTTCGTGTTTGAGTTTGCGCAAGCGCTATGGTGGACCGTGGCCTATGGTGAACCGATCGGAGGCTGGGACCGCCGACGACGCCAAGGACACAGGAGACGATCATGAACGAGCAGGAAAATGTGCAACTGGTCAGGCAAGGTTACGACGCGTTCAGCAAGGGCGACATCCCGGGATTGCTGCAACTGTTCGCCGACGACATCGCATGGACGCTGGACAAGGTCGAGCAAGTGCCGTTTTCCGGACCGCGCCGCGGCAAGGAACAGGTGGCGGAATTCTTCCAGCTGCTCGGTGAAAACATGCATCCGCTGCAATTCGAACCGCAGCAATACATCGCCCAGGATGACAAGGTGGTGGCCTTGGGCCATTACGTGTGGAGCGTCAAATCGACGGACCGGCGCCTGGAAAGCGACTGGGCGCATGTGTTTACCGTACAGAACGGCAAGATCGCCGGCTTCCGCGAATATACCGATACCGCCGCGAGCGCCGCCGCCTTCCGCGAGCCCGGGCCGGATGTGGCGATTTGATTGATCTGCGGATTGCATGTCGGGCAGCGCTGCCTATACTGAAAGCCGGCGATGCAAAGCCGGTTTGTGCAACGAGAGGAGCCTGTCATGAGACACCGACTTTATTACCTGCTTCCCGATATCGAGTGCGCGCGCCGCACGCTCGATGACTTGTTGCTGAGCAGGATAGAGCATAGGCATGTCCACTTCCTCAGCCTGGGAGCGGCGCTTCCGTCCGACTTGCCGGAGGCTAACATTCTTCACAGAACCGACGTCGTGCATGGCGCCGGCAACGGCATGCTGATCGGTGCCGCACTGGGCTTGGCGCTGGGCGCATTGCTGGTGACGTATTTCGATCTCGCATCGCCATCGGCGGTGGTGGTCGGCACCACGCTGCTGGGCCTGATCTTCGGTGGCTGGGCGGCCAGCATGGTAGCTGCGGCCTTGCCCAACTCGCGCCTGAAAGCCTTCTACCCCGAGATTGAAAAAGGCAAGGTGCTGATGATCGCCGACATCCCGGCCAGCCGCATCAAGGAAATCGAAAAGGTGCTGGAGGAGCGTCATCCCGAAATGCGCTTCAGCGGCGAAGACCCGCGCGTTCCGGCATTCCCGTAACGTTGGCGGACGTCCCGCGACGGCGTCCGCAAGTTTGAATTTCTGGAGGCCGACATGGAGCTTCACATGCGTTCGCACCGCTGGGATGCGCGTGCGCCGGACTGGGCGGCGGCGGCGGCCGCCGGATTCGTCGCCGGCGCGGTCCTGATGGTGCTGGAACTGCTCTGGACCACCAACCTGATGGGCGCCACGCCGTGGACCATCCCGCACAAGATCGCCGCCATCGTGATGGGGCCGGATGTGGCGCGCACGCACGACTTCAGCGCCGCAGTGGTCGGCGTCGCCCTCGTCACCCATTACGTGCTTGGCATCGTGTTCGGCATGATCCTGGCCGCAGTGATGGCGCCGTTCCGTTTTGATTCCAGCATGGGCATGGCGCTGGCCGTGGGCGCCGTATTCGGCCTGTTGCTGTATCTGCTCAATTTCTACGCCATGGCGCGTCTCTTCCCCTGGTTCATGGACCTGCGCGGCTGGCCGAACCTGGTCGGGCACCTGATCTTCGGCATGACAGCCGCATTCATGTACCGCAAGCTGGAAGGCGCGCGCTAGCCGAGATTCGTACGGCGCCCCGTTCGCAGCCATGCCATAATCGACGCCTTTTGCGCGGCCGGCTTTTCCTGGCAGCGGCAACAGGCGGGAAGCGAATGGAAAATGGAAGTGCTTTAAGCGAAGCGTCGATCAGGGTCATGGTCGACCGCTTTTATGCGGCAGTGCGCAAGGACGAAGTGCTGGGGCCGGTGTTCGAGCATGCGCTGCACGGTCAATGGGAAGAACACATGCCGCGCATGTATGCCTTCTGGTCCACGGTCCTGCTGGGCAGCGGCAGTTTCCAGGGCAACGTGTACGGCAAGCACATGGCGCTTTCGGGCATAACGAAGGAGCATTTCGTGCGCTGGCTCGCGCTGTTCAAGGAAACGGTCGAAAGGTTGTTGGTCGAAGGCCTTTTCGCTCCGGATGCCGCGCGCGAAGCCCTGCTGGTTGCCGACCGTATTGCCGGCAGCCTGCAATACGGCTTCTTCGGCAAGCGGCTGGCCTGATGGGGATGAGGCCAGTCGCCGCTTAACCGCCCAGTCGCTTAATCGGGCGACTCGTCCTCGTCCGGCCCCGGTTCCTCCTTGTGCAGGTATGAAAAACGCGGCTTTTGCTCCTCCACCGAAGGGCGCCGGTCCGCATACTCCTGCTCCTCGATCACGTCGAGATACTGGCTGCCATCGATAGGATGGGTCATCAAGGTGCCATCGACGGCGGTAGCGTCTGGACGGGGTTCTTGCCGTGACGGCTGCGTGCGCTCGTGTTTCTCGCGCAACGGATGCCTGGTCTGCTGTTCCATGACGTCCTCCTTTTCCCTCGGACTGCGCAGGCGAAAAAAGTTCCTTCGTTCAGTATAGGCGCCATGCGCAGGCACGCCAGGGAAGCGGCCATGCCTGCCGCCGAAATCGCGCTCGCAATGTCCGCGCCGTGTGAATGAATGGCGACGACGGCGCGTCAGCGCACGCTGCGCAAGGTGTCGCGCTCTGCGGCGGCGCGCTTGAGCGCAGCCTCGGCCTGCGCGACTTCCTTTTCCATCGATTGCTGGCGTGCCCAGTAGGCTTCGTTCAGCCGCGAGCCGCCGCCGGCGTTGCCGGTGCGTTCGCCCGGCAAGGGTTCGATGCCGGCCTGGCGTCGCTTGCGTGCATCCTCCAGCAGCATTTCCGCGCGAATCACATCCGACGTCGCTTCTTCCAGGGTTTTCCGCCTGCCCGTCGCCGGGACGGAGTTCACCCGGTCAATCTGAGTCGGTTCGACCTGCGGCGGAATCGATGGCCTGTTGCGCGCTTCGGTGGTCCACGGATTGCCCTTGACCGGCGGTTCCACCGTGATGGTCTCGTCGAGCTTGCCGCCCTTGAGGATCTTGTCGGAGTAGACGATGCGCCCGTCCGGCATCACCTGCCGATACACGGTGGCGCCGCCTTCCGCAGGACGCGTCGGTGCGGCGCCGCTTTCGGCAAGAGCCTGCGCGGCGGCGCAGGCGGCGGCGAGCGCGAGGGCAGGAGCGAGGCTGGGGTGGGGCATGGAAAACTCCTTGGTGTTGCGATGGCGGAAGGGCTTGCACACAGCATGCCAAAGACGCGCGGCGGATGCATTGAAGGCGCTCACAAAAGCGCTCACTTGCAGGCGCAATTTTTTCGCGCCCGACGTCATCACGCTGTCATCTTGGCACCCTAGCATGGCAGTCTTGCATCTGCCTGCGGACGGGAGAATGGAGATGAGCCCAGATATTTTGATCATTCGGGATGGCAACGGTTATCGTATCCTGCACGGGCATCTGCGCCTGGCGAGCGAATTGAGCCTGCATCGGGAAGTCGACGTCGATGTGGCGGACGAGGGACGGATCAGGGTGGTGCGCACGCGGCAAGGCTATTTCGCCGCCTCGGGCGGGCATCGCCTGCCCATCCTCAGGCTCTGAGCTCAGGCACTGAAGCGCCATGCAGATGGAAAACGGCGTCGACCACGCAGCGATTGCGCCCGCCTTCCTTGGCGCGGTAAAGCGCCTCGTCGGCCCTCTTGAACGTGGCGGCCGGCTCGCTCCGGCGCACATGCTCGGCGATGCCGATCGAAATCGTGACTCGCAGGTCGGCGCTGATATCGGGAAAGGTCAGCTGTTCCACTTTTTTCCTCGCCCGTTCCGCGGAAATCAGCGCGCCCTCGCTCAAGGTGTCGGTCAGCACCATGACGAATTCCTCGCCTCCGATGCGGCCGAAAAAGTCAGTCTGGCGCATGCTTCCCGCGACGGTCGCGGCCACGCTGCGCAACACCTCGTCGCCGGCCGGATGGCCGTAGGTATCGTTGATCTGCTTGAACAGGTCGATGTCAACCATGCAGATGCAAAAGACCGACCCGTTGCGCAGGCAGCGCTGCGCCTCTTCCGCGACCCGCTCCATCAGGTAGCGCCGGTTGTAGACGCCGGTGAGTTCGTCGCGGATGGCCATGTCGCTGATGCGTTGCAGCGCCGCTTCCAGTTCCGTATTGCGCTTGGCCAGTTCCTGGTTGTTGACGCGCACCTTGTGCCGCAACCTGCCGATGTAGCCGGCCAAAAACGTGAACTGGGCCAGCGTCGCCAGTAGCGCCATCCATTGCAGGATTTCAACCTTCAGCACAATGCCGTCCGGCCGCTGGCGCACCAGCAGCGCGATCAGCAGCGCGTAGCCGCACAGGATGAGCACTGCTAAGCCGGCGAAGTCGCGCGTCTTGAAGCGGAACAATCCGAACAGCAGCATCGACAGCAGCAGCACGAGGTAGGTGTTGCGCGCGTCGCCGGAAAAATACATCAGGTTGAACACCACCAGCGTGGCCACCGCCATCTGGGAAAAGGTCAGGCTGGGGTCGGCCAGGCGCTTGTTCAGTCCGCTGCGGATGAGGCAATAGAACATCAGGTTGAACGTGATCGTCAGCACCGCGTAACGCGTCACGATGGTTGAGCTGAAATACCCCATGCGCCAGCACACCAGCACGAATGCCGAATTCATGAAGTAGGCGGCAATGCCCAGGAAAAACCGCTTGAGCCGCAGTTCCTGTTCAGGATCGTTGCGGGGAAAGATTCCAAAACAATTCGCAGCCATGACGTCTCCCTCGTGTCGCTGTCTGACGCAGCGTCGATCCTTCCATGCCATGCCGAAGCGGCCGGTGCCGGCTAACTTTTGGTATGGGCGATTTTATATTCAAATAGTAAATTACTGGCAATCGACCCGTCTTCAAAAAAGGCGGCCATTTCCCGCCTATCTCCGCGCTTGCTGGGCCGCTACGGTGCGGCGTCCGGAGCCGGGACGAACGGTTCTGTTCCATTCGGAAATTCTCTTTTCACTTGCGGTTAATTGAAACTGTGCACCTTGCGCGCTCTCAACGCGACAACGCGACTGCGGCGTACATTAAATAGCGACCCGGAAGCGTTGTTTGACATTCACAGACCTAGACAGGCGGACAGAGATGATCAACTTTATCGTGGTAGGCAAATGCAAGCGAGTGGTATCCGCTGTGCTGCAGGCGATCCGCAGCTTTACCGATGCCAAGTGCGTCGTGATCGGCAGCGAGGCGACCGCGTCATTGCGCTGGTCTTCGCTCTGCAAGCGGCAGTTCACGATGGACATGCTCGGCGCCGATGACGTGCGTTTCGTTCAAGCCGTCAATGCCATCGTCAAGCGCACGCCGCACGTGGTGCTGATCCCCGCAGACTGCGACGCCATCCGCCTCGTCAACCGTGTGCGCGGGCAGTTGCAGTTGCGCGTGACGCCGATTCCGGACCTGGCGACGCTGGACATGTTCGACAACAAATGGCTGTTCTACCAGTTCTGCACGCGGCATGGCCTTCCGGTGCCCGCCACGCGCTTCATCGGCGCGAAGTCGGCGCTCGATTACGACGCGGTCGCGGCTGAATTCGGCGTGCCGTTCGTGGTCAAGCCGCTTAACCAGGCCGGCTCGACCGGTGTCCAGATTATCCGCAGCAAGGCTCAGTTCGACACAGCCATCCTCAACGATGCCAGCTACGACTATGGCCCGCTGATCGTGCAGCGCTACATCGACGGCACGGATATCGACGTGAGTTTTCTCGCCATCGGCGGGCGCTTATGCGCTTTTGCTGTGCAGCAAAGCGCGCCCTCGAAGATCGTCTTCGTGCAAAATGCCGAGCTGGAGGCGCTGGCTGCAAGGCTGTGCCATGCCGGCGCCTATCACGGCGTGATGCACGTCGATGCGCGCATCGATGCGGCCAGCGGCAAGGTTTACCTGATCGAATCCAATCCGCGCTTCTGGGCCACCCTGACCGCGTCAGTCTGGTGCGGCCTGAACTTTGTGGCGGAAAGCATCCTGCAGGCGCCGCGCCTGAACGGCGCGCTATGCCTGACATCGGGAACGGCGAGCACCCGTCATCCACTGATCCGTCCGTCTTCCTGGCGCCAGCTCATTGGCGATGCCGGCTGGCGCGGCAGGCTGCTGCGAGCCGTCGCCTTCGACTTGCCCACCCTCAGGGATTTTGCGCGGGAACTGCCGCAAACCGGCATGCGCTACCTGAACAGGCGAGCGGGCATGCTCCTCAAGGAGCCGGATGCAATGCCGGCGATACCGGAGCTGCGCGGTAATTCACTCGATGGTGCGGTGCACTGAATCGCTGCGGCGAGTTCCCCATCGCGCCGGTTTCCAGCCTCTTCATTCCTTCCTCCGCTACGACTGCCCGGTCAGTCGTAGCCGGCATCCCAATCGATAACCAGATCAGAATTTCTCGTTAGCAAGAATGTTTGTCAAGGTCTGTCGCCTGCTTGCGATTAGAGGGGTTTACCAACAAACCGAACAAAGAGATTGTCACAAATTGCAACACTGCAATACTATGTGATCGTTGGTACACTTGGTTGCAAAAACGTTGCTGATTTTTTCTGAGTTTTACGCTCGCTTGTTAACAGTACCGTTTGGGTGGGAGACAAATTAATGAATATTAAAAAGATCCGTATCGGACAAAGGCTGGCTCTCGGTTTTGGCGTGGTCATCGCATTGCTGCTCATGCTGGCCGGGTTGGCGTGGGTGCGCATCATGAGCCTCAACAGCGAGGTTAACCTCATGATCAAGGACCGCTATCCGAAGACCGTGCTGGCCAATGGCATCAAGGCCGATGTCAGCGAAACCACGCGCAACATGCTCAACGTGCTGGTCATGACCGATCCGGGCCAGATGAAAAAGGAGCTCGTCAACATCGAGCAAAAGAACAAGAGCATCGACGAATCGATCGCCACCTTAAGCAAGATCATCACCAGCGCCAAGGGTATCGAGTACATCAAGGCCATCACCGAACTGCGGGACAAGTTCGTGCCGGCGCAGACGAAATTCGTCGCCCTCGTCAACGAAGACAAGAAGGACGAGGCGATGGTGAAGCTGATGTTTTCGATCCGCCCCCTGCAGGCAAAGTACTTCGAGCAGATCGATGGCTTCATCAAGTACCAGAATAGCGAGATGGAGTCGTCCGGCACGGAATCGTCGGATGCCGCCAAGCGTACCGAACTCATGATCATGGCGCTGGCGCTGGTGGCCAGCGTGATTTCGGCGCTGGTCGGCTTTCTTGCCACCCGCAGCATCACCCGACCGCTCAATGAGGCGGTGGATGTCGCCAAGCGCGTGGCCGACGGCGACCTCACCAGCGACATTCAGATCAAGACCCATGACGAGACCGGCGAGCTGATGCAGGCGCTCAAGCACATGAACGAAAGCTTGTCGAAGATCGTCGGCGAGGTGCGTGGTGGTACCGACAACATTGCGATGGCGTCGCGCGAAATTGCCAGCGGCAATGCCGAGCTGTCGGCTCATACGCAAGACCAGGCCAGCTCGCTGCAGGAGACCGCGACCTCGATGTCGTCGCTGACCGACACCGTGCGGCAGAACGCCGACAACGCGCGCCAGGCCAACACGCTGGCCGCGTCGGCCTCGGAAGTGGCGGTCAAGGGCGGCGATGTGGTGTCGCAGGTGATCGACACGATGGGATCGATCAACGCATCGTCCAAGAAGATCGTCGACATCATCGGCGTCATCGACGGCATCGCGTTCCAGACCAACATCCTCGCCCTGAACGCGGCGGTGGAAGCCGCGCGCGCCGGCGAGCAGGGCCGCGGCTTCGCGGTGGTGGCGGCCGAAGTGCGCAACCTGGCCCAGCGTTCCGCGTCGGCGGCCAAGGAAATCAAGGCGCTGATCGGCGATTCGGTGGAAAAGGTCGAAGTCGGCAGCAAGCTGGTCGGCCAGGCCGGCATCACGATGGACGAGGTCGTCAACAGCGTCAAGCGCGTGACCGACATCATGGGCGAGATCACCGCGGCCAGCCAGGAACAGAGCCTGGGCATTGAACAAATCAATATGGCCATCAACCAGATGGACGGCGTGACACAGCAGAATGCCGCCCTGGTGGAAGAGGCGGCCGCGGCGGCGGAATCGATGCAGGACCAGGCCGCCAACCTGGCGCGTCTGGTCAGCGTGTTCAAGGTGGGAGGCGAGCGTGCGGCCGCCCTGCCGGCGAAAGAACAATCCGTGCCGCCCGCAGCGGCAAAACCGGCTGCGGTTCGAATTGCTGCTCCGGCGTCCGGCGCACTACAACAAGTGCGCGCCAAGGCGGCCGGCAGCGACGAATGGGAAGAGTTTTAAGCCGGTTCGTCCGGCACGGTTGTGGGACGGAAGTTTTGCAGTAAGACGGGTCAGACGTCGATTCAGCGAATTCACTAAAAAACTATGGGAGGCAAAATGAAATTCGGTATGCGTATCAAGCAGTTGTTGATTGTGGGTGGCCTCGTGGCTGGTTTTTGCCAGGCAGGGCAGGCGGCTGAAGTCGCCGGCATCAAGTTCGACGATACTGCCAAGGTCGGCGGCAAGGAACTCAAGCTCAACGGCGCAGGCGCGCGCGCATGGGCAGGGCTGGTCAAGGTATATGCCATTGGCATGTATCTGCCGGAAAAGAAAACTACTCCTGCCGACGTTCTTGCGACGAACGGCCCGCGCCGCATGAAACTGGTATTGCTGCGCAAGGTCAACAATGAAGAACTGGGCCAAGCCTTCATGGATGGCCTGAACAAGAATTCCGACAAGGCTGAAAAATCGAAATTCGTCGATCAGACGGTCAAGATGGGTGAAGTCTTTGCCTCGATCTCCGACCTGGACAAGGGCTCGGTCATCGTGACCGACTACATCCCGGACGTCGGTCTGCAGGTGTATGTCAACGACAAGAAGATCGGCGAACCGATGGCCGGCATCGCATTTGCCAATGCGTATTTCAAGATCTGGCTGGGCGACAAGCCGGCCGATAGCTCGTTGAAAGAGAAGCTGCTCGGCAATTAAGACACGGCGCGGCCACGCCTGTCCGGCCGCTATCGACAAGCCATCCTGCGCAACAGGATGGTTTTTTTTTGCCAGTGAGCTAATGAAAACGGATGTTCCCCATGCCAAACAAGCCGATCAGGCCGATCGCGATCAGGTACAGCGCAACGATATAGTTGAGCAGCCGCGGCATGAGCAGGATCAGGATGCCGGCGATGAGCGAGGCCAGCGGGACGATGGACAGGTGCACAGACATGGCGCCACCTTTCGGAAGTCGGAAGTGCTTGCGATTCCAGTATAGGCGACTAAACTGGATTTAAGTCAGCGTGTAGTTGCATCCGCAGAAGCGGATTCGGTGAAAGCTGATGGCCCCTGACAAAGGGCAGAGATCGCGCCGAGGAACAACCCGACGACGCGCGATTACGAAGAGCCGCGGTGTTGATTGCCGTCGGCTCCCGCGAATGCAAACTCGTCGCCGTAGGCGACGATGGCCCGACGCCTGTACTGGCGTCGGGCTTTTGTTTTTGGCGACTCGCGCTGCCCGGTGGCGACGAGGCTGTGCCGCCGCTTATCTCCACCCCAGGCTGCGCCAGGATGCGGTGGCAAGAAGCGCGATGACCAGCGCGATGGCCGTCTTCATGGCAAGCACGGAAGGGCTGAACCAGCCGCCGCGCGGTGCCACGCTCAGCGTCCAGGTGGCATTCGGTACCTGCACCGTGCGGTTCACCGGGTCGCTCAGCGGGGTGTTGGCCGACGCGGCGATCATCTGCTTGTTGCCGGTATCGGGATGGATGCGCCAGAGCGCGTAATCGTATCCCCGCTCCACCAGCGCCGGCAGGCGGGCAGGGGCGACGATGTCGGGAAAACGGATCAGCACGACGACGAACCCCCAGAACTGGCGATTTCCTTTTTCATCGGTCAGATAGACCGGCAGGCGGCCTGCCGCGCCCTGGCCGCCTTGCACCAGCTTGAACGGCCCGGCCAAGGTGAGTTTGCCGGTTTCGCGCGCCAGGAAGGCTTCCTTGTCGCGCTCCGGGTCGGTCAGCAGGTTGTGGCCGACGGCTTTTTCATTGCCGGCAAGCGGAGAAATGTTGGTGACTATGCCGCCCGGCGCCAGCTCCAACGCCGCGATGCCGGGATAGAAGGAGCGCAGTGCGGCGGCGGCGGTGCCGAATTCATGTGTGTCGCCACGATTCAGTTCGATCATGGTCGCCATGGCATAGGTGGCGGACAGGGCATTCTCGATATTCATCTGCAGCGCGAGCGCGTATTCGCCGGCCAGGTTCGAGACGCGGTTGCGTTCCTGCTGGACGCGGCCGGCTTCCGTATACCAGATGAGCGCCACCGCCAGCAGCGCGCATACCGCGAAGACGAGGACTGTGCTGATCTGCGAGCGGCGGGTAGAGGAACTTTTTGTAGATACCATGAAGCCCAATCGGAAATGGTGCGCCCGTAAAAAAGATTCCCCCTTGTTGCAGGTATGGCAGGATTCTCCGGCGTATTGTAGCGGGCAAAATACGCCTTTGCACGTTCGGAAACAAATGTGCGCGACAATTCATTTACAGAAGGCCGCCGGGGCGTTCGACGGCCGGGCCTCCCTCATCGGGCAGGTTGGCCCCTATATGGCTTGGTCGCGTTCCACGCAAGGCCGAGCCATTCGTGCAGAGCGTAGTGGGCGCGGTACATGCCTTCGCCGCTGGGCAGGAAATCGGTCGCCGCCAGAGTGCCGTGGCTGCGCACTGAAACGGGGGCGGCGATCGCATCCAGACCGGTCTGCGCAAACAGTGTTTGCGCGCGCGGCATGTGCATGGCATCCGTCACCAGAAGGATGCGCCGTACCCCCGCCGCTTTCAGGATATCCGCCGACAGCACGGCATTTTGCCGCGTATCGTCGGAGCCGCCCTCGATCCAGCGGACCGGCACCCCGAAGTCCTCGCGCAGGCTGCGCGCCATGACGAAGGCTTCCGATTCGGCGCCGCCGTCCGGTGTACCGCCTGACACCAGGACCGGCAGCCCGGTTGCGCGCTGCAGTTGAGCGGCATAGCGCAACCGGACAAGCGTGAGGGATTTCGGCAGGTCGTGACCGCCGTACTCCGGCGCGTTCCTGGTGCGGCCGCCACCGAGCACGACGATCGCCTGCGCGCGGCTGTCTTGTACCGCGCCCGCGGCGCTGCTGCCTTCCAGCGGAGCGGCCAGCAACAGTGCGCCGGCCGGCGTGCTGATGACCGCCAGACCCAACAGCGCGCACACGCTCAGGGCAAGTCCCGCGCGCGGATACCGGCGCTGCAGCAGCAGCCCGGCCGCGCACAGCAATATCAGGTTGAGCGGAGGCAGCAGCAGGGCGCTGATGGCCTTGGTGGCAAACAGGCTGAGGGGCATCGTCGTCAGTCAAGTCAATGGGGCGTGCAACAGGGCATTGTGGCGAGAGTAATTCCATGCGTCAACGCTATGGCAGAAGGCGATGCACCGGAAAATGGATTTAGAGGATTTGTTACTAAAAATAACTCCTGACAAAGGGATTACCGACATGAACTAGCGGTCCGCTTTAAGTACTAACAGTTATCGAAGTGTCATCCAGATAACCAGCATCGGGCGGGAGCAGTCATGCACAGGGACAATCCTTCTACGCTACACTCATTGCCGAGCGGTCACGGGCTGCATGATCTTTCCTTTGATCAGCAGTCAGACGACGCCACGAATATGCCGGAGTTCTCCGGCGAGGTCGGGAGCATGTTCGGCAAGCACAAGGGAAAGCTGGCCGTCGGCGCGGCGGCCATGCTGGGCATCGCCATCTTTTACAAGTGGCGCGAGCATCGCCTGGCCAAGGATGACCCGGAAGAGTACGCGCGCCTGCAGCGCCTGAAGCAGGCCGTCAAGAACGAAGAAAGGACACACCAGGAACCATGAGCAAGCAACTCAAGATCGATTTTGTTTCCGACGTTTCCTGCCCGTGGTGCGCCATCGGCCTGAAGTCGCTCGAGCAGGCTCTGCGGCAGGTCAGCGGCGACGTCAGCGCCGAGCTGCATTTCCAGCCGTTCGAGCTCAATCCCCAGATGCCCCCGCAAGGGCAGGACATCGTCGAGCACCTGACCGAGAAATACGGCATCACACCCGAGCAGGTGGAGCGCAACGGCGAGCTGATCGCCGAGCGCGGCGAATCGGTCGGCTTCGAATTCCGCATGGACCGGCGCAACCGCGTCTACAACACCTTCGACGCGCACCGCCTGCTGCATTGGGCCGGGCTGGAAGGGCGCCAGAGCGAGCTCAAGCATGCGCTGCTGCGCGCTTACTTTACCGACGGTGAAAATCCCTCCTCGCACGAAGTCCTGGCGCGGCTGGCGGGCGAGGCGGGGCTGGATGCGCAGCGCGCCCGCGAAGTGCTGGACTCCGGCGCCTATGAACAGGAAACGCGCGCGCAGGAGCGCTTCTACCTGGAGCAGGGCATCCATTCGGTGCCGGCGGTGATCATCAACGACCGTTACCTTATCTCGGGCGGGCAGCCGGCCGAAGTGTTCGAACAGGCCTTGCGCCAAGTCGCTACCCAAGCCTGAGTCAGGCCTGCATGCGCTGCGCGAAGGCTTCGGGGGCCAGCGGCTCGCCGTAGAAATAGCCTTGCGCCATGTGACAGTTGCGCGTGGATAGGTAGGCCGCCTGTTCGGCGGTTTCGACGCCTTCGGCGATCACCTTCAGGTGCAGCCCCGCGGCCATGCCGATGATCGCGTCGGCAATGGCCATGTCGTCCTGCGCCTTGCCGATGCCGCAGACGAAGGAACGGTCGATCTTGAGCACGTCGACCGGAAACCGCTTCAGGTAGGACAGGCTGGAATAGCCGGTGCCGAAGTCATCGATAGACAGGCGCACGCCCATCTCGGACAGCCGCTGCAGCGTCGCCATGTTTTCTCCGCCGGGCTGCATCAGAATGCTTTCGGTGATCTCCAGGTCGAGCAGGTCGGCGCGCAGGCCGTACTCGCGCAGGATTTGCTCCACCATGCCCGACAGGCCGAGCTGGGACATCTGGCGCGTCGACAGGTTGACGGCGATGCCCAGCTCGCTCCAGCCGGCGGCCTGCCAGCGCCGCAGTTGCGCGCATGCTTCGCGCAGCACCCACTCGCCGATCGGCAGGATGAGGCCGGTTTCCTCGGCCACCGAAACGAACTCGGCAGGCGACACCAGGCCGTGTCCGGGCGGGTGCCAGCGCAGCAGCGCCTCGGCCGACAGGATGCGCCCGCTCGCCATGTCCACCTGCGGCTGGTAGCGCAGCTCGAATTCGCCGCGCGCCAGGGCCTGGCGCAGCTTGTTTTCCACCGTCAGCCGGCGCTGGATCGCCGCGTTCAAGCCTTGGGTGAAGAACTGGAAATTGCCGCGCCCGCTTTCCTTGGCGTGATACATGGCGGTATCGGCGGCGCGCATGAGCGTATCCGCGTCCTCGCCGTCGGACGGATAGATGCTGATGCCGACGCTGCCGCCGGCATGCAGTTCATGTCCCTCGACGTCGATGGACGGCTCGAACGCCTTCAGGACCTTGCCGGCGACCAGGGCCGCCTCCTTCGGCCGCGCCAGCGGCGACAGGAGTATCACGAATTCGTCGCCGCCGATGCGCGCCAGCAGGTCGTCGCGCCGCAGGCAGGACTGCAGGCGCAGCGCTGCCGCCTGCAGCAGCAGGTCGCCGACATGGTGGCCGAGCGAGTCGTTGATGCGCTTGAAATTGTCGAGGTCGATGAACAGCAGCGCCGCCATGCTCCGGTGGCGCTGCGCATGCGCGATCGCCTGGTTCAGGCTGGAGTGCAGCAGCAGGCGGTTGGGCAAACCGGTCAGCGCGTCGTGGTGCGCCATGTAGCTGATGCGCTGCGCGGCCTGATGGCGTTCGATCGCGATGCCCGCCATGTGCGCCGCCACGCCGGCCAGGCGCAGCTCTGCCGGATGCGGCCGGCGCGGTTCGTGGTAATACATCGCGAACGACCCGAGCACCGTTCCCTGCGAGGAAAAGATTGGCGTCGACCAGCAGGCGCGCAGGCCGAACTTCGATGCCAGGGCGCGATAGTCGACCCAGAGTTCGTCCCGAGTGATGTCGGTGACGATCACCGGCTTGCCGGAATAGATCGCCGTGCCGCAGGAACCGGCCTTGGGCCCGATCGGTGCGCCATTGATCGCGTTGGTGTAGTCGCCCGGCAGGTTGGGCGCCGCGCCATGGCGCAGGTGCATGCCGTCTTCGTCGAGCAGCAGGACCGAACCGGACATGCCGCGGCTTTGCGACTCGATCAGGCGGATCAGCTTGTCGAGGATCTGGCTTAGCGGCGCGCCGGCGGCAATCATTTCCAGCACCTCGTTTTGCCCGTCGCGCAGCGCGTCGGCCTTCTTGCGCTCGGTAATGTCGCGCGCGATCGCCGTGAAAAAATAGCGGTTTGCCAGATGGAACTGGCCGATCGATATTTCGAGCAGGATTTCCTGGCCCTCCCGATGCAGCGCCCGGGCTTCGATTCTGGCTTCGGACGGTTCCTTTTCGGTATTGTTTTGCTGCTGCAAGGCTTTACGGCCATGCCACAGGCAATCCGGGATCAGCGTGCTCAATGGTTGTCCAAGCACTTGCGCGGCCGGGTAGCCGAAGATTTTTTCGGTTGATGGATTGAGGTAGACGATGGTATTGCTATCGTCCACGGTGATGATGGCGTCGCTGGCGGCGGCAGTAACGATGCGGTAGCGTTCCTCGCTTTCGCGCAAAGCCTGTTCCACCTGGCGGCGCTCGCTCAGGTCGAGCACGAAAGCGATGCCATTCTCGCGCGAGCCGGCGAAAAACGTCCCGCCGATCAAGACTTGCACGCGTTCGCCACTGCCGCGGATGAGTTCCTTTTCGTAAGGCATCGCGCTGCCGGAGTGCATCAACTCATCCCTCGCCTGCCGGTCGGCGGCATGGTGCTCGGGCGGCGTGATGTCGTCCAGCTTGACCTTTTTCGCCAGGAGCATCTGGCGGGGCTGGCCGACGATGCGGCAGAACGCATCGTTCGCATCGGTGATATGGCCGTGAATATCCCAGCAAAATATTCCGATGACGTTCGAATCGGCAAGATGCCTGATGCGGACATCGTTTTCGCGCAATCCGGTTTCCAAAGATGTCCTCCATGCGCTTTCGTAACAGCCTGAAATTCAGGCCGGAACAGACGCTCAGTATTGGACGACGATTGGCGTGCATCGTTCTGGCCGGAGCCGCACGGCGGCTCCGGAGGCAAGTCGAGGCAATTACAGGCCAAACAGGATGGTCGAGATATTGTCGTAGATCGGGTAGACCGCATAACCCGGCAACTGCCAGCCGATCACGTCGAAGTGATCGTACTGGTTGTAGTAGCCGAGGTAGTTCCAGGTACCGCGCACCGAGGTGCCGTCGTAATTGCGCACCGGTTGCCCGGACGGCGACTTCATGCTGACCGTGTTGACCACGCCATCATTCGCAAACCAGCTGCTGTCGATCAGCACGCGGCTCGGATCGGTCTGCGTATACGATCCCATGCCAGGCACAAAAAGCGAGGGCACCACCCATTCGCCGGCGGTGTTCTTCATGAAAAAGATCATGTCGTCGCGCGCATACTGGTAGCTGGAGCTCTGGAACGGCGCGATGAGGCGGTCGGTCGAATTGCAGCAGAAGCTGCCCTGTTCGGTCGCCTTGCCGCCGATCGAGTAGTAGTACACGTTGGGCGATGTCTTGACCCAGCTGTTCAACGCCTTCGCGCCGTCCGGGCCCAGTTCCCACTGCGCCGAATCGCGGTTGGACAAGGACCAGAACGGCGCGCCCTTGGTGCGCTCGATGAAATCGCTGAACGATTCCGCCGGCCCCTGCGCCAATCCGTATTGCTCCAGATCGAAGCCATACACGGCATTGGCGCCGCCCAATCCGGCCACCTGGATGATGTCGCCGGCCAGTTCCGATACCTTGGGCACGTAATCGATGATCACGTCGCGCAGGGTGGTGCCGTTGTGCGGGGTGGCGATGGTGGTGGCGCTCTTGATCCAGCCGATCTTGCCGCCGGCGTAGAGCGCGCCACCGCCCTCGTCGCCGTTGGGCGAGCCGTTTTCCAGCAGCTGGATCAGGGTGCGCACGGTTTGCCCGCCCTGGCTGTGCGACACCAGGTGGATCGGGTGCGCCGCATCCCACTGCGGATACAGCGCGACCGGGTAATGGTTGGGGTTGTTGTCGGGATCGGCGGCCCAGCATTTGCCGGCCGGTTTCTGGATCTTGCCGTAGGCGGCGAACTGGGCGGTGCGCTGGGCGCCGTAGTCAGCGCAGCCGCCCTTGATCTGGTAGTACAGCTCGACGGCGCGGTCCCAGTTCGAGCTGACCGGGCCGACGCTCGCCGTGCGCACCAGATGCGAGCCGTTGTAGGTCTTCATGTGCGCTTCGACATCGTTGTAGCCGCCCCAGTACTTGAAGCCGGTGCCCTGCAATTCATCGGGACCGAAGCCGAGAAAGCCATGCACCAGGATCACCGGGTAGTTATTGGCCGCAAATGCCGATGGCGCCAGCGCAAGCACGGATGCCGCGACGGCGGCGTGCGCCAAAGTGCTGGCCGCTCGTTTCAAGACTGAATTCCAAATTGCCATAGATGTCTCCAATAAAAGTGGTTGCTTGTGGATGGGGCTCTCTTGGCGAAGCCTTCATAAAAAAACGCATCGACGAGAAACAGCTTCGTCGCTCTCCGGCGTAAAAGCGGTCGTGCATTACGGGGATGCCTGCGCGGCAGGGCAGCATCGCCATGTAAAAAGCGCAGCGGCCGCCGTTGCATCGAAGCGGGCGGTCGCTGCGGGAGCTCGGGCCAGGTCTGAGCTAGCGGTGATGCGGCAGGCGGGATGGAACGGGGGGCATGCTTTGTCTCCTGTGGAATCGGTGTTCCTGTTCTGGTTTTGAATGCAAACGATCTTGTTCGACTACATACGAAAAAAAACGAATGCATATCGCCACCGATAGACAGCCGGCGCGTCGCCGCATTCGCGCCGCGGCTTGTCCTTCAGGGACAAAGGCATGACTTCGCGAGCCACTGCATGACGATGGCGTGCGAATGCCAATGGCATGGTCTTTGCACATGAGAGCCGACCATGTTCATTGTTATCGTGGAGGAATGATGAAGACAGTGTCATCGACCTTATTGCTCGTCGCACTCATCGCAACAGGCGCAATGGCATCGGCGCAAGTGCTGGCGCGTAACACTTCCGGGGTGAGCTATCGCACCCTTGGCACCAGCGGCCCGGACGACCAGAACAGCCCGGCGCAGAGTTCCGGCGCCAGCGGCACGGCAGGCAGCGCAGCGTCCGGCGGCACGGCGCCGGCTTCTCCCAATTCGACCGGTGGTTCGCATACGCCCGGCACGTCCGCTTCCGGCGAAAAGGCGGATTGCCCTGGAGCGATGGCGCGCAGCGCGCACAAGGACAGCGGCAGTTCCAGCACCGGCAGCGGTTATGCCTTGTCCGGGCCGAGCACGCCGTCGGCCGGTGCCGATTGCGCAGGGGCGGCGTCCGGCGCACCGGCGCCCGGCACGTCGGGTAGCAGCAGCGGCAAGGCGTCGGGCTCGGGCGCCGCGTCGGGCCAGGAAAGCCCCGGCACGCCCGCCCGCAACGCACCGGAGGGCAACGCGCGCTAGCGGGCACGCCGGCCGCATGCCCATGGCAACCAATGACGGCATTTTTTTATGGAGGCACATGATGGAGATGAAGAGACTATCCTCGGCGATTCTAGTCGCGGCATTGTCCACGATGGCAGGAATGACTTGCGCGCAAACGCCATCGCAGGGTACATCGGGAAGCGCGTCGCGCGCCTTCGGCAGCGGCAACCCGGCAACACCCGATATGCCGAATACGCCGTCGGGCGCGCCGGGAACCACGGCGACTCCCGCGCCGGCTCCCGATAGCAGCGGCAATTCGGGCACGCCCGGCACCTCGGCCTCCGGCGCGACGATCGATTGCCCGCCTGCGGTAATGCGCGACAGGAGTGGCGGCGCGGGGAGTTCCGGTACCGCCGGCGGCGGTAATCTTTCAGGGACCGCCGCGCCAGCCGGAAACGCCGATTGCGCCGCTGCCGGTCCCGGCAGCCCTTCCGGCGTGAACGACGCTTCGGGAACCAGCGGCACACTGCCGTCCACGGGCTCATCCACCGGTTCGTCCGCCTACCCGGTGTCGCCGGGCAGCGGAGCGGTCGGCAGCGGCGGTTCTTCCGGGGCGCCGGCCGGCTCGCAGAGCGGACCGACCAACGGCCTGGGGCGCTGACAGCCTGGCCAATCCGTCGCATGGTGCCGTGCGGCGGACCGCATTCCTTCGGGCACGCCGAAAACCTTCCGGCCCTAGTCCTCTCATATCCATAAGCAGCGTCCGTGCGGCGTGATGGATGTCCGGGCGCAACACCCCGGCTGGTGCGGTTTATGCGTCACGCCGTCGGCGGCCACACTATGACAGACGAAGGGATAGCGAACGTTGAGCCAGCCATGGATTAGCGGTAATAAATTCACGCTTCTTGAAAATGGAGAGTCATTCTTTCCGCGCGTATTCGAGGCTATTGCCACCGCGCGGCACGAAGTGCTGGTCGAAACCTTCATCCTGCTCGACGACAAGGTCGGACAAGGCTTGCAGGCGGCAATCCTGACGGCGGCGCGGCGCGGCGTGCAAGTCGACTTGACGGTCGATGGCTTCGGCTCGCACGACTTGCCGCAGGAATTCATTGCCGCGCTGGTGGCCGCCGGCGTGCGGGTGCATATGTACGGGCCGGTGCCGCGCTTGTTGCGGCACATCAGCTATTTCCGTCGCCTGCACCGCAAGCTGCTGGTAGTGGACGGCACGCGCGCCTTTGTCGGCGGCATCAATTTTTCCGCCGAACATCTGGTGCATGACGGTCCCGGCGCCAAGCAGGATTACGCGGTCGAAGTCGAAGGGCCGGTCGTGGCCGAGATCCATCGCTTCATGCATGCCGCCATCGAAACCGGCGAGCACGCTCCGCGGCGCTGCCGCTGCCCGCGCCAGGAAGCGGCACCGCGCGGCGAGGCCGATGCGGTCTTCATGTGGCGCGACAATGGCGAACATCGCAACGACATCGAACGGCAGTACCGCCTGGCGCTGCGCCTGGCGCGCCGGCGCGTGGTGATCGCGAATGCCTACTTTTTCCCTGGTTACAGTTTTTTGCGAGACTTGCGCCAAGCCGCGCGGCGCGGCGTCGAAGTCTCCCTGATCTTGCAGGGTAATCCCGACATGCCGATCGTACAGACCGCCGCCGCCATGCTCTACGAGCACCTGCTGCACGGCGGGGTGCAAATCTTCGAGTACTGCGCCCGGCCCCTGCACAGCAAGGTGGCGCTGGTCGATGACGAATGGGCCACCGTCGGCTCCAGCAATCTGGACCCGCTCAGCCTGGCGTTCAACCTGGAAGCCAACCTGCTGATCCGCGACCGCGCGTTCAACCGCGTGCTCGACGAACGGTTGCAGCGGCTCATGGCCCGGCATTGCCGTCAGATCGACGTGCGCGATCTGAACGAGTCGAAGGCCTGGCGCAAGGTGCGCAGCTTTTTCCTATTCCACCTGCTGCGGCGCTATCCTTATTGGGCCGGGCGCCTGCCGGCGCACGCGCCGCGGCTGGCGCTGCTGCAGCCGCAGGCGCGCAGCGACGCCGCCGACGGGCTGGACGAGACGGCCTGCCCATGAGCGAAGCGCAGCATTCCGCGCCGCGCCCGCCACCGGGCCCTCGCTCGCCGCGCGCATGGTGGCCGCTCGCGCGGCGCGTGCTGACGCTGGCGTTTTTCATCCTGGTCGCCTGGCTGCTCGTGCTCCAGGCGCGCTCGGTGGACTGGGCCGAGGTGCTGGCCTCGCTGCGCCAGCGCCCGGCGCAGGGAGTGATGGGCGCGGTGGCGCTGGGCGTGGCGAGTTACCTGCTGTATTGCTGCTTCGACTTGCTGGGGCGTTACAGCACCGGGCACACGGTGCCGACGCGCCAGGTCATGGTGGTCAATTTCATCAGCTATGCGTTCAACCTCAATCTCGGTTCGCTGGTCGGCGCCGTGGCCTTTCGCTACCGCATGTACTCGGTGCTCGGGCTGGATGCGCAAACCGTCACCGGCGTGGTGGCGATGAGCATGCTGACCAACTGGCTGGGCTATGTGCTGCTGGCCGGCCTGGCCTTCTGGATCGTGCCGCCGGCGCTCCCGCCCGGGTGGCGGCTCGACCTCGCCGGCTTGCGCGCGCTTGGCGCGCTGTTGTGCGTGGCGGTCGTCGCATACATGTGGCTGTGCGCGCGCGCCCACCGTCGGGTCTGGCGCGTGTGCGGGCATGACCTGGTGTTGCCGTCGCTGCGCATCGCGCTGCTGCAGCTGGCCATGTCGACGGTCAACTGGCTGCTGATCGCGGTGCTGCTGTTCATTCTCCTGCAGCAAAAGGTTGCCTTCTTTACCGTGCTCAACG
The DNA here is from genome assembly GCF_007874125.1 of Noviherbaspirillum sp. UKPF54. Lineage (NCBI taxonomy): Bacteria > Pseudomonadati > Pseudomonadota > Betaproteobacteria > Burkholderiales > Oxalobacteraceae > Noviherbaspirillum > Noviherbaspirillum sp. UKPF54. Next base: position 326,260 of record NZ_CP040128.1, read on the forward strand.
TGATGCTGGTGGCGGCCATCGCCGGCGTCGTCGCGCACATTCCCGCCAGTCTCGGCGTGCTCGAAGGCGTGTTTGTCGTGCTGCTGGCGGATCAATTGCCTAAGAGCGAGGTGCTGGCCGCCTTGCTCGCGTATCGCACCATTTACTATCTGGTGCCGCTGGCGCTGGCGATTCCAGCCTACTTGCTGTTCGAGGCGCGCGCGCGGCGCGCCGAGCGCATGGCATAAGCGACGAGAAACCGCCGTCGTCCGAAGTGACCTGTCGAGCCGATCATGACAATCACCGCCATCCCCATCGCCAGCGTCGGCGACCTGTCGCGCGAAGTGCTGGCGCTGGCGTCGGAAAACCGGAAGTGGCTGTTTCGTGGCCAAACCGATTCCGATTGGAACCTCATGCCGAGCGTGCAACGCGGCTACTCGGCACAGCAGGAACGCTACCTGACCAACGAATTCCGCGTGCGCGCGCGCAGCCGGCACATCGCCTGCCCGCAAAGCGACGATTACCCGGGCTGGCTTGCGCTCATGCAGCACTATGGGCTGCCGACGCGCTTGCTGGATTGGACTTATTCGCCGCTGATCGCTGCCTTTTTCTCGGTCCATCCCGATTATTCCGCGGCCGGGTTGGGCGCCTGCGACGCCTGCGTCTGGGCACTGGATGCAAGGAAACTGAACGAATCGCAGGGTTTCGAGCCATTGATCTTTCCGCTCGACGCCTCGTCCTACGAGCCGCTCATCGTGCCTGCATTCAAGAATCGGGACGAGCTCGGCACCGTGGGCGTGGCTATGGCGATCGAGCACGATCCCCGCATCCAGCTGCAGCAGGGGGCGTTTACGATCCATTCCTGCCGCACGCCGATCAACTTGATGGATGGGGCCGACACCTGGCTGCGCAAGCTCGTCATCGACCGCTCCCGTGTTGCGGCCTTCTTTGAAGAGCTTACCGCACTGGGTATCAGAAAATACACGCTGTTTCCGGATCTTTCCGCGCTCACTTCGGAACTAAAGTCCATGCACCGCCCGGCGGACGAAGAAAGCTGAGCGTGTCCCCGGCTTTGTTGATATGGGGTATCGCCCTTGAGATAAATCACAGCTTCTTAGGCGCAAATTGATCTTGTTTGCGGCGGCGGTGTCTAGAGTGCATGGAGCGGCCCGTCACATCGCGACAGGCACGAACTTCGCATACGAAAAAACTGCAGTCCGTACCGTCAGGGAGTTTATCTGGAAGTCAGTTAGCAAGGAGTGAATGATGGATAAGGCACCTCAATCGCTGGTCGGCGAAATGAGCATCATGGACAAATCCGGTCACAAGGAATTGAAGTGGCATACCGATAAACTGGAGGAGATCGCAGTCGCAAAGGACACGTTCGACAACCTGGTCAAGCGAGGCTACACGGGATTCGGATCGAAGACCAAGGCCGAGGCCAAGCACACGCTCAAGGAGTTCGACCCGACGATGGAAGAAGTGGTGATGGTGCCGAGGACGGTGGGGGGCTGACATGCCCATCCTGAGCGGCGCATGGCGCATCCTGCGCCGCCTCCTGGGCGGTGAGGCGCGCGCGGATGCGCGGCGCGCCGGCGATGCGCAGGGCGGCTCCGGCCTGAACGGGCTGTATGGCTGGTTACGGGACCAGGTGGTCGAAAACCAGCGCAACAACGAACTGGTGCGGCAGGGAGAAATGCGGGACGAGCGGCGCGCCAAGCGCCGTTCGCTCAGCCTGCTGATGAAGCTGCTGAACCCGCAGCAGCGCGAGGAGTTCCGCAATTTCCGGTACTTCCACGTCACCGGCGGGCGCAGCGGCAACCGCTACCGCATCCGGATCGCGGCGTTTGCCAATATCGACGTGCTGACTCCCGAGGGCAGGGTGCGGCACCGCCTGTGCGCCCACCCGGCCGGCGACGTGCCGGTGTTCGACGTGATGGCGGCGCAAATGCTGCACCTGCAGGACCCAGGCAGCGAGCAGCGCTTCCTGCGACGGGCCAACGTGCACCCGCCGCTACCGGAAGAGCATCTGCGCTCCACCTCGGTAAGGGTGGCCTGAAGAAGGCTTGAGCGCGCCTGAGCCGGACCGCCGCGGATCGGCTGTCCGACGCGCATAGTCACGTCCTCTCCGCGACGATGGCGTAGCGGCCCTTGTCCGCGGCGCCGTCCGGCACGTTCATGAACTCGGCAAGCACCAGCCGGCAGCCAAGGCTGCGCAGGATTCGTTCGGCCTGTGCCGGCGCATGAGAATCATAGAAGAAGCGCTGTCCGAACATGAGGTCCGTGAACGGAGGATGCTCCGATCCTCCCACGGTCGCCATGAGGCGTCCGCCTCGCGGCAGGTTGCCGACCACCTCCGCCAATACGGCTTCGTGTTCGGAACGCCGTATATGAAACAGCGAGTCCCAGAGAATAGCTCCCGCATACGCGTCGCGGATATCGACGGTTTCAATCGATGCAAGGATCCAGCGCTCCTGCGGGAGGCGGGCCTGCGCCAGAGCGAGCAAGGATTCCGACTGGTCCACGCCAATAATGCGGTAGCCCCGCGATACCGCGTATTCCGCCATCGGGCGTCCCGTGCCGCATCCCAGGTCGAGAATCGTTGCCCCCTCGGGCGCGGCCTCCAGCACGGCATCGAGGTAGGCGCGTTCCCGCCCGAAAAAGCCTTTCCGCGCGTTGTCCCATTCCAGCGCAATCTTGTTGTATGACTCCCGGTTCATGTCAGGAAAACGCTTCCGTCTTCGTTCGCTATTCTTGCGCCGTCAAAGACACGCGTCCCGTAAGACGGGAGGTTGAGGCAGGAGCACGGTGTTAAAACATGCCATGCTGGTTCACGATTGTTGCGGGTTCGGGCTGGCCGATGTCCCATAGCTCGACAATCTTTTGCCCTTCGAACCGGAATACATGAACTACCGCAATGCTCGACGAATCCGGTTGCATTCGGACCCGTGAATGAACGGCGACGAGCGGACCTTCCGCGATGGTCCGCTGAACTTCAAATATCTTGTGAGGAAATCGGGCCGCATTCTCGCGCATCCCCGCCTTCAGCGATTGTGCATCGCCAGCGAAATGCGGATTATGGTGGCGAAATGTCTGGCCGACGAACCGGCTGAACGCTTCATCCACTTGCCCCGCTGCTGCCAGCCGCAAGAACTCGACGGCCGATTCCTTGGGCGACGTTAACGTATCCATCCAGAACTCCTTGTCGTTTTTCCGCCCGATACCGACTCAGGCGGCAGATGCATTTCCTGACCCAAGCTCCGTGCTCAGGCGGTCGAGGTTTTGCTCGTTGGCCGGCTCGACGATATGGGCAATGGAACGGGCCACTGACGCATCGTCGAACGCCTGCTCCCAGCGAAGCAGCGTGCCGCCGGAGGAAGGCTCCAGCGTGATGGTCAGCCGGAAGTGCGGTTGGGAGATGTGCCGGATCACAACCCGTCGATCGGCCTCGATTTCCGTGAAGACGGATTCATTGGGATAGACCTTGCCGTCCGGCCCGATCATGCTGAAGACCCATTTGCCGCCGGGCCTGAACTCGAACACGTCGAAGCGGTTGGAGAAGCCGTCCGGCCCCCACCATGTGGCGAGGCGGGCAGGGTCCTTGATTGCGGCGAATACTGCGGCAGGCTCCGCTGCCAACTGTCGGGTGGTCCTGAACGTGCTCATCTGCGCCTTTGCTGTCGATGCCGCTCATTAAACCACGAGAGGCGGTCAGGGCGCCGACGAACTGCCGGAACCGCAGCAGGACTTGCCTGCGAGCTGGACCGGCGGGCACGGAACCGAACCGTAAGAGCAAAACACGCAGCAGTCGCCGGGTTTCGGACGCAACACGGCATGGCAAGTGCCGCACTCATAGAACCACTGGCAGGCGTCGGTTGGCATGATTTCCGTACGCGAATGACCGCATGCGGGACAAGTGATGATGGATTCCAGAATGACCGGCATTGACACGGAAGGCTCCTCGGTAATGCGTTGCGCCAGCGGGCTCATCGTTGGTTTTTACCGGCCAAGATACCCAGCGGTGACGCGGTCGGTGTCGACCGATGGAACAGGCATCATTTCTCCTAGCCGGTCCAAAATTGTGTCACAGGCAGTGGCGACTGAATCGCCATTGGCAAGGCGCATCGCCACTTGCTGGCAGCGGCGGCGTATCGTTTCATCAGCGGTTAACTCATTCAATGCGGTCGCAACGACTCGCCCGCTATATTTTTTTGATAATACCTCTTTCGCCACGCCAAGGTGGACCGCGCGCTGTGCATTGTCAAACTGGTCGTAAGCTACCGGGCGAATGAGCTGGGGAACGCCTACCCGTAGTGCCTGGCTGGTAGATCCGATGCCGCCATGATGGACAAATGCTGCCAGTTTGGGCAGCAGCGCGCTATACGGCGCATAGTTCACGTGAAGGATGTTTCCGGGGAGCGAAGCCGGGATTTGCTCAGGGAAAGGCGATAGGAGAATTCCCCTTAACCCGGCTTCCTGGCAAGCCTCGATAGAGGCTTTGAAAAATCGGTGAGCGGTAGCCGTCGCGGTACCCGCAGAGAAGCCAACGGGAGGCGGTCCAGCCTCGATGAATTCGTCAAGGCTCCGAGGCAGCGGGACCTGTTCGCCATGGTCATAGAGCGGGAAACCAGCCAAGACGACATGCTTGGGCCAATCGTCCTGGGGCTCGGCGAACCAGTCAGGGAACATGCCGACCACACAATCCGCCTCGTGAATCCAGGAACGAAATATCCGCTCCACACGGTGCAAGCCAAGCGTAGCGCGAAAGCGGTTCAACGGCTCCGTAATATTGGGGTCGTAGAACATCGTGTCGAGCATCCACCAAGCCAAGCGCTTCATGAGCCTCGGTGTGCGCGCATTGATCCAGTGGGGCGCCAGCCGTGCCGGGCTCAGATTCGACTGAAAGACGGATGGCGCAAGATGGACGGTTGCGCAAGGGACGCCGTCGGTTTCCCGCAGCAAGCGCGGCGCAAACAGCAGGGAATTGCCGACCGTGATTGTTCTGCCGGGAAGGATATCCGCTTTCATGGCGCGATAGTAGGCGGGGCAGATGTCGGCTATTTCTTTTCCCACACGCTTGAACGCTTTGTTGGGGTTGCTGTCGTCGGTTTCTTTAAAGAGCGTTCTGTATGCCTCGACCGTGCTTATTGGCACAAAGGGGAGCGCCGCATCGATCGCATAAGAGCGGAAGGCCGGATTTGCATACAAGATGACTTCGTGCCCGCGAGCGGCGAATTCCCGGCCGAGCGCAATAAAGGGCAAAACGTCGCCGTGACTGCCGGCTGCGGAAACCAGTACTCTCATGAGAAGCCGCTCCGTACTAAAGGGTGCCCAATATATCCCTATCGGGAAATGAGAACTTCATTGAATTGAATGACAGGCTCGATATCCGTGTAATTCGGCATATCTGCTTGAAGCACCGGCGCGTTGGGCATGAAGGCGGCCAGGAAGTCTTCGACGGAATTGAAGAGGAAGTGGCACATTGCAATGAAGGTTGGCTCCGATCCCGGAACTGCGCCACCAAGGCCATGCTCGACAGATACCCCCTTGAAGCCAGGATGAGCACTCAGCAGCTTGATGGACATGGGCATGTGGGTTTCAACGTAATAGGGAATGTTGAACCGTGAACCTTTGTTGTTTGGGTACAGGATGCTGATTCTTACCATTGACGTCTCGCAGATGGTGATAAAGGGATGTGCGCAGTGACGAGATTGGACAGGCCCAACGCCGGGCTAACAGGACCGCAGCCCGTGGCGCGAAACGGCAGTCCTTGGTTGCGTTTCCCGGTTGAGTGGCGACGTCGGCCTTAGGCCTCCTGGTTGTGGCAGACAACACAAAGCTTGTTCCCTTCCGGATCTCTAAAATATGCCCCGTAATAGGACTCATGGTACTCCGGTCGCAAGCCCGGCTCGCCCTCGGATAAGCCGCCCGTTTTCAACGCCACCCGATAGGCTTTATCGACGACTTCGCGAGTGGGAGCCAGGAATGCCGCCATTTGACCATTTCCTGGGGCGTGCGGATGCCCGTCATACGGCACTCCGATAAGAAACAGCGGCCGTGGTTCTGGATGTGACTCCCAGCCAGCCCATGGACGTTCTCGATCACAAAACCGCAGCTTATTGCCTAATACCTCCATCAGTGGCGTATAGAACGCGAGCGCACGGTCAAAGTCGCTGACGCCGACAAATATGTGTGAGAACACGGCACACTCCTTCTCTATGCTTAACCGCTCAACAAGCTGGGCTATAGATCACAGCAACATCTTTATCTTTCGTCCACCGCTGATGGAGAATCCTTCGCGCTCATAAAATGCCAGCGTTCTGTCGAATTGCGGAAGCGGCGGGGTCGTAACCTCTAATCGCCTCCAATTGCACGATTTGCCAAAGGATTTCGCCTGACTCAGCAGGCGCATCCCTAATCTCTTAACGCGGTATGCCGGCCGGACGTACAGCTCGGGAATAGTGCCGAACGCTCCCTCCGCATATAGGGCATAACTTTCATAAAGAGTGATAAATCCCGCCGGAGTCCCGCCCTGATCGCGCGCGATAAACACAAAGTACTTTTCACGGTTAATAAAATCCTGGAGCCTGGCGGTCGTCTCAACGATATCAAAGTTAAACGCCCGAACATCGATGGCGCCCATGATTTCGGCCAGCAATTCGCCAACCATTACAGCCACTTCCGGGGCATCGTCGGCAATTGCTCGCGTAATCGTAAAGTCCATGCTCATTTCACTTGTCGCAGCGCCTATGTTGATCGGCACAGTAGGCGTTGGTGTCGAATTCCGAGTTAAGCAATGCAGTACTACGAACACAAACCGATATTGCTCGGAACAAAAATTGCCTTATTCATCTAAAAAGCCGACGAGTTCTTGGATATTCCGCGCTAGATTACCGAACTCACATGCCAATTGTTCACACCCTTCCGCATCCAGCTTTTTCCGCTCTTTGATCAACGCTTTGGGTAAAAATACCGCGGGAGCTAACACAAGCTCAAGGGAGTCGTCCTCTTTAAAGTCGACCGCTGCCGTTAAGTGAGCTAACGCGTTTCTATAGTCCGATAATCTTGCCAGCTCTTCTTTGATTGAGTGCCACCTTACTGTGGCTTCTTCGGGAAGCGATTTTGCATATTCCTTCACCAATTCGAATTTCGGTCCAAAATTCTTTCGTCTGTAATACTCGGTGCCAGCGGACTCTATGTCGGATGCATCACTAAGACGGTAAAAAAGATGGAAGAGGCTGTGCTCCACTGACTGCCATTGAAGCATTGCGATTGCAAATGCTTTGTAAAAGTCATCTGGGTGATGTGCCCCCATTCGTAGTGCCAGGGGCCTTCTAGCAAAGTCCAATTAAAAACATCAAATTCTTTCCTGCTCGCCGGCCTTTGGCAGCCGGTTTGTCCGGCAGCTTGCAGCAAATTCGGCTGGTGTCTGGTAGTTCAATGCGCTATGCGGCCGATGCTCATTGTAATCGCGCCGCCATGCCGCGATTCGAATGCGCGCTTCCGCCAGGCTGGTGAACCAGTGGTCGTTCAGGCATTCATCTCTGAAGCGACCATTGAAACTCTCGATGTAGGCGTTCTGCGTTGGCTTGCCCGGCTCAATCAGCTTGAGTTGCACGCCATTCTGATACGCCCACTGATCCAATGCCTTGCCGGTGAACTCCGGACCCTGATCCGTTCGGATTGCTGATGGCAAACCACGGAACTGCGCTGCTCGCTCCAGCACGCGAACGACGTAGTGACCGGAAATGCCATGCTCAGCCACCAAGTCGACCGACTCCTTGGTGAAGTCGTCCACGATGGTCAACACCTTGATCCTGCGGCCATTGGCCAGCGCATCGCTGACGAAATCCATAGACCATACTTCATTGGGCCGGCTTGGCAGTACCAGTTGCTCCCGTTCGACTGCTACACCATGCCGCTTGCGCCGGCGCTTTACCGCCAGGCCAGCGCCCTGATAAAGACGAAAGATCCGTTTGTGATTTGCCTCGATGCCTTCACGTCGTAACAGCGCATGCAGGCGACGATAGCCAAAGCGGCGGCGTTCGCCGGCCAGTTCAACCATGCGAGCCTGCAATTGCTCGTTCTCGGGTTGTGCCTTGCCCTGGTAGTGCAAGACAGTGCGTGACAGCCCCACAAGCAGACAGGCGCGGCGCTCGGAAATCGTAGTCTTCTCCCGCATCGCTGCGACCATCTCACGCTTGGCCTGTGGGTTCAGTGCTTTCGGCCTAACGCCACTTTCAGAGCTTCTGCATCCAGCATTGATTCGGCCAACAGTTTCTTGAGCTGGGCATTCTCTGCTTCCAGGTCCCGCAGCCGCTTCGCATCCGGCACCGTCATGCCGCCGAATTTGGCGCGCCAGGTGTAAAACGATGCATCGCTAAAGCCATGCTGTCGACACAGCTCTTTGACCGATACGCCGGCATCTGCCTGCTTCAGAAATCCAATAATCTGCTCGTCGGTAAACCGCTTCTTCACGTTCATTCTCCCTTTCGAAAACGAACTTTACTAGATCCCGATTGGCACTCTTTATTGGGGGCACATCATGGGCAATACGTCTTCCGGGATGAACCGTTGTTAGGCATCTGAATACCCCCTTAAATCGGACTGCATTTGTTCACTTCGGATTAACTAAATACTTAGATATCAAGATTGCCCAATACGCACGACGACATGTGTAATAAACACAGACATCTGTTTGCCGCTTACCCGCCTCACGCCCGAAATTCCAGCAGGCGGCCCGAGTTATACGGGCAGACAAAAAACGTGAAAGACGGACAGCGGCGACGGCCTTTCATGCGCTCTCCAGTGTAAAAGCATCTTGCATACGTGGCAATAAAGCGCCGGCCACCCCATGCCGGGAGCGCGTCGGGAATGCATTGGAAGCCGCCGCCTGTTCCTCGGATGTACCGCAGGCGAATCCCGCTTCGTTTCCGCCGCCTAGCGCGTGCCGTCGCTACCGGCCGCCGCGATGCGCGCGCCGTCCGCCAGCTGGTTGTTCGGATACCGCACGACTTTCGTGCCCGGGGCCAGTCCGGACAGGATCTGCGCCTCGTCCTGGTTGCGCTGCCCGACCTGCACTTCGCGCTCGCGCGCATGCTTGTCGTCGGCCACGAAGACATGCCAGGCGCCGCCGACGCGAAACAGGCTGCTGCCCGTGACCTTGACAGCCTTGTCGTCGGACCAGATGACGATGCGCGCCTCGATCCGGTAGCCGTCGCCCAGCGGACCCAGCGCGTCGACCGGGTCGGCGATGACGTTGACGCGCTGCTCCTCCACGCCCAGCGCCGAGACCTTGGTGAACGCCACCGGCTCGACCAGGCGCACCTTCGCGCGCAGGGTCTTGGCGCCGCCCCAGCCTTCCAGCAGCATCGTGTCGCCGGGCTTGACCTTGACGGCATCGGTGGACAGCACGTCGACCACGATTTCGTAGCGGGCTGGGTCGCCGATCGTGACCAGCGGCGTGCCGGCGGCGACCGTGCGCGCGCTTTTCTCATTCACCTTCAGCACGTAGCCGTCGACCGGGGACGCCAGTTCCAGGTTGCGGCCTTCGCCCTTGCTGTCGACGGAAAGCAGGGCTGCCTCCGCCGCCCGCACGTCGGCTTGCGCGGCTTGCGTGCGCGACTGCGCGGCGGACGCTTCGGCGCGCGCCGCATTTTCCGTGCTGAGCGCCTTGTCGAGCGCCTGCGGCGACACGAACCGTTCGGCGATCAGCCGTTCCACCCGCGCCCGCTCGCCGGCCGCGAACCTCAGGTCGGTGTCGGCGCGCTGCACGCGTAGCGCCGCTTCGCGCGCCAGAGCGCGGGCCGCGTCCAGCCGCGCGGCCGCTTCCTGCCGCTGGCGCGCGTCCATCGGCAGGGGATCGAGGGTGGCGACCCGCTGTCCGCGCCGCACCGGGTCGCCGTCGTGCAGCTCGACCCGCAGCAACCCCGCCGCTACCGGCGCGGCTACCACGTATTTGTCGTGCGCGCGCACCTGCCCCTGGTTATCAACGGTCACTTGCATCGGCCCTTGGGTGACGGCGGCCAGTTCGACCTGGATCGGATCGGGCGCGAACAGCATCCAGAGCAGGGCGAGCAGCAGCGCCGCCGCGGCGAGCGCGCCCAGCCAGGTACGAACGCGCCGGGGACGGCGCTCGGTGGTTTGAACGGAAGCGGCTTCTATGCGGGAATCCATGTCTTATTCACGTGTCTTGAGGACTTCAATCAAATCGAGCTTCTTCACCTTGCGCCACACCAGCAGCCCGGAAACGGTGGCCGAGGCCAGCACCACGGCGATCGAGATCAGGAAGGTGCGGCTGCTGACGACCAGCGGGATGCGGAACAGTTCCTGGCTCAGCAGCACCGACAGCCAGGCCGACAGGCCGTAGCCGAGCGCGCATCCGAGCGGGATCGCGGCCAGCGTCAGCAGGCTTTGCTCGCCCAGCAGCATGCGGCCGACTTCGGCGCGGGTGAAGCCGAGGATGCGCAGGCTGGCCAGTTCGATCGCATGTTCGGACAAGGCGATGCGCGCCGAGTTGTACACCACGCCCATCGCGATCACGCAGGCGAAGGCCACCAGCACGAAGGTGTTGATCTTCATGTTTTCGGCGACGGTCGACAGGAAGCTTTGCAGCGTCGCCTCGCGCAGGGTCACGCTGCGGATCGCGGGCACGGTCTTGAGCGTGCGGTAGAGTTCGGCCTGGCGTTGCGGATCGACCGCGAGGAAGGCGCCGGCGGCGCTGTCCGGTTCCGCGATCAGGCGCGCCAGCGCGGCGCGGTCCATGTAGGAAAAGGTGCCGATCGGCTCGTCGACGATGCGTGCGACCCGTACCCGCACGGTCTGGCGTTGTCCCTGCAGCAGTTCCAGCGTCAGCACGTCGCCGGTGCGCGCGCCCAGGATCTGCGCCAGCATTTTGGTCAGCACCAGGCCTTCCTGCGGCAGGTCGACCGGTCTTTCGCGCTCGTCGAGCACCATGCGCAACTCGCGGCCCGGCGCCAGCCCGTTGACGACGGTCTTCTTGCTGCGATGCCCGAAACGCATCCGGACCAGCACGCTGTCGAACGGCTCGACCCGCAGGACGCCCGGCAGCGCAGCCAGATTGTGCGCCACCGCGACGTCGCGCCGCTCGTTGAAGGCTACCGTCACGTCGTCGCGCTGGGCGGTGCGGAACTGCAGGCGGATGATTTCGTTGAGCGCGTCGAAGGTGTACTGGCCGCTGACCAGCAGCGACATCGCCAGCGCCAGGCCGAGGATGGACAGCAGCGCCTTGGCCGGATTGCGTTCGAGGTTGCGCAGCACCATGCGCAGCGGCAGCGGCATGAAGCGCTGCAGGCCGAGACGTTCCAGCGGGCCGGGCTTGAAATGCGCGGGCGCCTCGGGGCGCATGGCCTCCGCCGGCGCCAGCGCCAGCACGCGCCTGACGGCGAATGCCGCGCCCACCGAGGCCGCCGCCACGGCCGCCAGCAGCGAGACCGACATGGAAAACGCCGACAGCCTCAGCTCCAGCTCGGGGAAATGGTAGAAGCGCGCGTACAGCACCGCCAGACCGTTGCCCAGCCAGCTGCCGAGACCGATGCCGGCGAGCGCGCCCGTCATCACGGTCAGCAGGGCAAACTTCAGGTAGTGCGCGCCGACGGCCGCGCTGCCGTAACCGAAACTCTTGAGCAGGGCGATCTGCGCGCGCTGCAGCGCGGTGATCCGCAGCAGCACGTTATGGATCAGGAAGGCGGCGACGCCCAGGAAGATCGCGGGAATGATGCTCGAGCTGACCTTGTTCGACGCCAGCTCGTTGGCCAGGAAATGGTGCGACACATGGTCTTCGCGGCCGTAGGCGCCGAGCGAGCCGTAGGCGCCCAGCAGCGTGTCGAGCTGTTCGATGACGCGCTTTTCGCTCGCATGCGGCGCGAGCGTCACGCACAGGTCGTTGAAGGCGTCGCGCATGTCGAGCGCGGCGGCCAGTTCGTCGCGCGTCATCCACATCACGCCGAAGCGCCGGTTGTCGGGGAAGCTGTTGCCGTTGATTTCGGCGACGTATTCGGGAGAAATCGCGATGCCGACGATGCGCAGCCGCTCCTTGCGGCCATTGATGATGGCCGCGAGGCTGTCGCCCGGCTTCAGGCTGTTGGCCTGGGCAAACGCTTCGCTGACCAGCACCTCGCGCCGGCCCTCGGCCTGCGGCAGGCGCCCGGCGCGCAGATGGACTCGGTTCAGCCCGGTGTCGGGCTTCGGCGGCAGTGATACCAGCCGGCCGGTGGCGGGCTCGTCCAGTCCGGGCACGTCGAGCGAGGCATCGAACACCACTCTCCCGTCTACTTCGTTGACGCCGGGGATGGCGCGCACCCGGTCGAGCAGGGACAGCGGGGCGCGCTTGACGTTGACGAACACGTCGGCGAAGCGGTAATGCTCGTAGTACGCGGCTTGCGCCGCCAGCAGTGCCTCGTAGCCGCCGCGCATGGTGACGAAGGTGGCAATGCCGCACATCGCCACCAGTGCGATGGCCAATGCCTGGCCGCGCATGCGCCACAGGTCGCGCAGCAGCTTCAGGTCGAGCGGGGATAGCGCAAAAGCGCTCACCATGCCACCTCTTCCGGCGACAGGCGCGTCGCATTCTGCTCGATGCGGGTGATGCGGCCGCTGCTGATCGATACCACGCGGTGCGCCATGCCGGCGATGGCGGCGTTGTGCGTGATGACGACGGTGGTGGTGCCGAGCTCGCAGTTGATGCGCTCGAGTACCTGCAGCACCAGCTTTCCGGTGCGGAAGTCGAGCGCGCCGGTCGGCTCGTCGCACAGCAGCACGTCGGGGCGCTTGGCGATGGCGCGCGCGATCGCCACCCGCTGCTGCTCGCCGCCCGACATCTGCGCCGGGAAGTGATGCATGCGGTCAGCCAGGCCGACCAGTTGCAATGCTTGGGCGGCATCCATCGGCGACGGGCTGATCTCGGTGACCAGTCGCACGTTCTCCAGGGCGGTCAGGCTGGGGATCAGGTTGTAGAACTGGAACACGAAGCCGACGTGCTCGCGCCGAAAGCGCGTCAGGCCGGCATCGCCCGCATGGCTCAGGTCATGGTCCAGGTAGGCGACGCTGCCGGAGGTGGGCGTGTCGAGCCCGCCCAGGATGTTGAGCAGGGTCGATTTGCCGCTGCCGGATGCGCCCAGCAGGACCACGAACTCGCCGTCGTACAGGTCGAGGTCGACATCCATCAGCGCGGGCACGCGCACTTCGCCCATGGTGTAGATCTTGGAAACGCCGCGCAGCCGGAATACGGAACGGTGCGGATCGGTCGGCACGGCGGGCGTGTCAGGAAGCGGCATGGTGGTTGTCCGGGTTGGGATCGGCCTACCGTAATTGCCGCTTCCGCCGATTTCAATGATCCATGTCAATCAGGCACTAATGCGCCCGATTCGGCAAACGCCCCCCGGTTCTTGCCATGCTTTTTCGCTTCGTATGCCGGCCTGCCTCTGCGCGTATTCCGCGGTTCTCCGGTCAGCCAGGGACGGGCGATGATATGGCCCGCGTTGCGCCATCTGGCTGAAGATTGCGGAGGCCAGCGCCAGCGGAGGCTTTCTGGCTGGGCGCGCACCTCAGTGCAGGACCTGGCTGGCGCTGCGCTGCGCCGCATCGTGCGGCAGGATGCCGGTCTCGATGAAGCTTTTCATGCGCATCAGGTCGTCGTCCATCTCGCGTTTCGGGTCGCTGCCGAGCAGCACCGCCACGCCATGCCCGAGGGCGCCGGCCGGCGGATTGTAGGATAGCCGCACGCTGACGCGCGTGCCGGTGTCGGACGGCTCGAAGCGCACGATGCCGCTATGTTCCACCACCGCGCCGGGTTCACTGGTCCAGGCGATGACGGAAGGACGCTTGCACTCGGTCAGGCTGGCATTCCATTCGATGCGCGCGCCCATCGGCCCTTGCACCGCCCAGTGCGAGCGCAGGTCGCCCAGGTCGCGCACTTCCAGCACGTGGGACATGAAGCGGGGGAAATTTTCGTAGTTGGCCCAGGCATCCCACACTGCCTGCGGAGAGGCCGCTATGTCGATGGTCTTTTGCAGGTCGACCGCGCGGTGGCCGGCATGGAAGCCGGTCAGTCGCCGCACCGGGCGGTTGCTCAGGGCGCGCGCGGCCAGCGTCAGGCCGGCCGCTGCCAGCGCGAGGGCGCCCGGCCGCCGCCGCATCAGGCCGAGCACGGCCAGCGCGCCACCGCCGGCGATCGCCGCGCCGCGCAGCGCCGGCGTCCAGTTCTCCTGCACGAATCTGGAGCGCATCCCCAATCTCGGATTGCCGCCCTGCAGGCTGGATACGCCGGCAGGGCGCTTGTACGCTTGCAGCCGGTCGTCGATGCCGGCGACGCCGGCCACCGCGCGCACCGAGCGCAGCAGGTTGTCCTTTTCGTGTGCCAGAACCGGTCCGCGCAGGCTGACCTGTCCCTGCTGCGCGGCGACCTCGATGGCGTGCGGATGCGACACCACGCGGCCGAGCCTGGCGCGCACGCGCGCCACCACCAGATCGTCGTCGGCCATCGCGCCGCGCCGGGACAGCAGGTTGCGCGCGCGCGCCTGCAGGCCGACCAGCCGGTTGTAAAGATCGCGCATGGCGACATCCGTGCCGCGCGCCGCACTGGTCCGCGCATGGAGCATCTGGTCCCGTACCAGCGCGCGCCGGCGCCGGCCGCGCCCGGGATCGGAAAAATACATTCCGGCCGCGCCCAGCACGGCCGCGCCCAGCAGGGTGGCCCATCTCTGAGTCGTTGCGGATTCGGTGTTCACGGTGATCTCCTTATCTGTCGGCATGCGACACGGTCCGGCGCGACGTTACCGGCGCTGGTACAGGCCGATCAGCTCGGCCCGTTCGAGCACATGGCCCTCGATGGCGTGCTCGAGATCGCGCTTGCTCGGCTGGCTCAGGTCGGGCAGGACGGTGTCGAGCGCATAGAGCTTGTGGAAATAGCGATGGCGGCCGATGGGCGGGCAGGGGCCGCCGTAGCCGGTGCGCTTCCAGTCGTTTTTCCCCTCGCGCGTGCCGGGCGGGAGGGCGTCGCCGTGCGCGCCCTGCGGCAGGCCGCTCGCCTCCAGCGGGATGTTGTAGAGCACCCAGTGCACCCATACCCGTTGCGGCGCGGCGGGATCGGGCGCGTCCGGATCGTCCACGATCAGCGCCAGGCTGCGCGTGCCGGGCGGCACGCCGGACCAGGACAATGGAGGAGAAACGTCGCCGCCGTCGCAAGTGTGTGCCGGCGGAATGCTGGCGCCGGCATCGAATGCGGCGGAAGAGAGGGTCAGGCTCATCACATCATTCCTTTTTCCCGCTCCCGACCGGCTGTGCGCCGGGGCCAGGCGGCGGGCAGCGTGACAGGCCGCTCCATCCGCATCTTGTGCGGATGCCGTGACAAACGGAAGTGGGCTTTCGCTTTTGAATCTCTCGTTTATGAAGCCCGTTTTTCCGGTTGGTGCGCTTGAAAATTTGATTATTTGAGCGATATCAAAGGACGCACGCGCATCCTTCTGCATGTTCAACCGGGAAATGACATTGCCGCGCATTTGGCCGTTGCTTCTGGAAGCGCCGTCATGTCGTGGCTTTGCGGGCGCCGGCCTGTCGCTCGGGCCGCGCGACATGGCGGCGATGCTGCCGCCCGGCTTGTGCTAATATCGCCGCCGGGCCACGCAGGAAGCCCGCTCCCGCAAAAGCCAGCGCGCCTGCCACCGTCGATGACGGCCGTTGTTTCTATCCATACCTGTTATCCAACCCTTGCCGCAGCGGGAACGGCACGTAAATGACAAAGGGACTCACCATGGAAGACGGTATGCGTTTTACTTTTTCCCGGCATCTTTCCACCCAATCCAACGCGGATTTCCTGCGCCGCCATGCGCGCCGCATGCTGAATGACGTCCATTCGGAGCGCCCGAGCGATGCGCTGCCGGTGGCGCGGCGCGTGCACGCGGCGGGCATCCTGCCGTTCGGGCGGCTCGCCGAGCTGTATCACGCGCGCACAAGCCTGCAGCTCAAGCACATGCTGCGCACGCTGGCGGCGGAACTCGGTTATGCGAGCTGGGCCGATTGCAAGCGAGACATCGAACGCCGGCCGGCTGCCGAGCTGGACCGGTTTCGGGTGGACTTGGGCGCTTTTGGCGATTTCAACCAGCTGTGGTTCGCCGACCAGGCCGCTGCCCGCCGGTGGCAGCGGGAAAACGGCGGTCATGTGGTCGCCTACGGCAAGCAGGCGGTCGTGATGACGGCTTGAGCGCGGAAGAATCAGGGCGCAGGCATGGCGCGCCCTGATCCGCTGCGAGAAGGATTACGCCTTGGGGCGCAGCGGCATGCTGTCGAACTGCACGCCGGACCAGCCGGTTTTCATGAAATTGCGGATGTTCTGGTGGTCGCTGCCGTCCGGGTTCTTCAACACGTCCTCGCGGTAGTACGCGCCGAAGCATGCCAGCGTCTGCTGCTCCGACAAGGCATTCAGTTTGGCGAATGCAAACAGCTTGCACGAGCCGGAATTCTGGCCGGCCTCGTTCCTGAGCGCGCCATTGGTGAAGGCGGCCGGCGTGAATTCATAGGCGTCGCCGATGACCGCCATGGTGTCGTCGAAGCTGACGGACTCGGGCGCATCGTTGAGTTTCTTGAGAAAAGCGTCGATTTTCATTTTTTAGGCTGGAACAGGTTGATCTGAAGAAGCGGCTCACGCCTTGCGCAGATAGCAAGCCTTGAGCATGAAATTGCCTGCATCCATCTTGCAGTCCACTTCATGATCGCCGCCGACCAGGCGGATGCTCTTGACCTTGGTGCCCATCTTCAGGGTGATGGACGAGCCCTTCACTTTCAGATCCTTGATCAGCACCACCGCGTCGCCGTCGGCCAGCACGTTGCCGTTGGCATCCTTGACCACCATGTCGGCGGGCTCCTCCGCCTGCGCGGCCTGCGCTTGCGGCCACTCGTGGCCGCAGTCGGCGCACACATAGTTGTCCGCGTCCGGATAAGTGTTCTCCATGGCGCATTGGGGGCAGGGGGGTAGGGCAGACATGATTCCTCGACGATTGCAGAAATGATTGGGGGCTGAAGTATAACCGACGCCGGCGGCACGGCCGCGCAAACGGGCGCCGCGGCTGCTATTTGACAGGAGTCAAGTAATTCCGCAGAGAACTGTTTTACTGGTGCGGCACGCAAGTGTTTCGGAACCATAATGGACAGCAAGGAGTGCGGCGCCGCGCCGGCGCCGCTGCGCTGAAAAGGTGCGGAACATGCCGGAAAGCCAGTCCAACATCCGATACTTCGACGTCGTCCTGTGCGTGTCGCGCGCGCTCGACCTGCTATCTCCCGTGCTGTCGGATCATCATCAGCGCACGGCTTACGTCGCCGCCTGCATCGCCGAGGAACTGCAGCTCGACGCCGAACAAAAGCGCGACATCGTGGTTGCCGGCGCGCTGCACGACGCCGGCGCGGTATCCATGTCGAGTCGGCTGGCGCTGCTGCAATCGGCGCTGCCCGGCCACGAGTGCGACTGCGGCGAAGATGTGCACCGGCACGGCCTGGACGGCTACCGTCTGCTGCACGAATTCGAGCCGTTCGCCAATGCCGCGCGCGCCATCCGCTTTCATCACGTGGACTGGGAGGGCGGGCGCGGCGCCGAGTTCGACGGCGAGCCGGTGCCGCTCGCCAGCCACATCCTGCGGGTGGCCGACAACGTGGCCATCCTGCCCCGGCGCGGCGACAACATCCTGGCGCAGGCGCGCCACATCCGCGCCCTTATCCGGGCGCATGCCGGCACCAGGTACCGGGAAGACTTGGTGGCGGCATTCGAGCAGGCCGCGCAGCGCGAATCGTTCTGGCTCGACCTGGTCAGCCCGTACAAGGAAGAAATCCTGCGGCCCTATTTCGGCACGCACCGGGTCGCGCTCGCGTCCGACGCGCTGTACGAGCTGGCGCGGCTGCTGGGGCGCATCATCGATTACCGCAGCCCGTTTACCGTGCTGCATTCCGCCAACGTGGCCGCCGCCGCGCAGCGCATCGGCGAGCTGGCCGGCATGCCGCCCTCGCAGGTGCGGATACTGGGCCTGGCCGGACAGCTGCACGACCTGGGCAAGCTGGCCGTGCCGCCGGAAATCCTGGACAAGCCGGCCGGCCTCAGCGCGCAGGAAGAACTGATCGTGCGGCAGCATCCCTACCATACCTACCGCATTCTCTCGATGGTTCCCGGGCTGGAAGAAGTCGCGCTCTACGGAGCGCTGCACCATGAGCGCATCGACGGCAGCGGCTACCCGTACCGGATGCGCGGCATGCCGTTCGGCTCGCGCGTGGTCGCGGTGGCCGACGTGTTCGCCGCGCTCACCGAGGATCGGCCCTATCGCGCGGGTATGAGCTGGGAACGGTCGGTCGGCATCCTCGACGGCATGGCCGCGCGCGGCGTTCTGGACGGAGAAGTGGTCGCGCTGGTGCGGCGCGATCCGGGCGCATTCGGCCAGTTCGTGGAGCGGCGGCGCGAGCCTGCATCGCGCGGCGTGGCGCAGGCCGCAGCCTCGTAGTCGCGGCGAGGCCGGCTCAGGCGATGCCGGACCCGACCCAGGCGGGCAAGCCGGAGGCGCCGACCATGTACTTGAGCGAATTGCTGTACATGGCGGTGATGTTGTCCATCGTTTCGAGCAGGCGCTCGCTGGTGGTGGCGACGTTGCGGATATTGCTGGCGGTGTCGCCGATGCCCTGCATGGCCTGGTTGAAGAAAAGCCACTGGGTCTTGGCCAGTTCCAGCTCGCTCTTGATCTGCGGGCTCGACAGGGGCGCGTCGTCCAGCGTGGCCAGCGCGTTCTTGAATTCGAGGCGGTATTTCTCGATGTCGCTCTTGTTGTTGCCGTTGAGCGCAGAGGCAAAATACAACCGGGCCAGGCGTTGCGACAGCATGCGCTGGCGTCCCGAGATATTGACGATCTTGGCGGTGCCGGCCGGCGCTTGCGCCTCGAACGCCGCCGTGAGGCGGTCCGCTTCGAGCACCACCTGTTCCGTCTGGCGGTGCGCCAGCAGCACGCTGTCCCTGGCCGGCGGCGCGGACAGGGCGAGCGTATAGGAGCGGTAGGCGATGGTGACCGCGTACAGCTGGCTCTTGAGTTCAGGCGTGCCGGCGCCGCGCGCGACGAACTTGAGATTGTCCTCGAACCGCTTTTGCGACTGCGCGATCTGTTCGCGCGCCTTGTCGGGCATGACGTTCAGCGCGATTTGCGCGTAGGCCTTGCCCATGCGTTCGGCCAGCATGCGCAGCCGGCCCGATTCGTTGACGAGTTCGCCGCGCGAAGGTTCTGCGCGCGCCGTTTCGCCTGCCGGGGCGGCGACGGCGGCGGCGATGAAGCCGGCGCCGAGGCAGGAAATCGAAATCGCCAACATTGCTCGTCGCAGCATACTTACTTTTATCCTCAATTCATGTCGTGGGCATTCCCGAAGCCGCACAGGGCGGGCATGCCAATATTGGCAATACGCAATGAGGATGCCAATACGTAGCTCGGGGGAGGGCGTACTTATCCGATTGGTGGAGGGGCAACTAGTTCATCTGCCGCGCAGGAGCGTCGGCATTGCGCAAGGCGAAACGCGGCGAATGCTGTACCGTGATCATGGCAGTGCGCCCCGCGCGGCCGTCGGTTTTCTCCAGCCTCGCAATTCGGCCGGGCAACAGGCAGAACGAGCGCAGACCCGATGGATCAAAGCGTGTTCCTTCAATACGGAGGATAATCAGAGGATAATGCGCACCCTGCCTGGCGAGGCCGCTTGCGGCGCGTGCAGGTTGTAGGTAAACGAGCAACTTTTTTGAAAGCAGAGCAGATTGGTTACATCTAGAAGCAAGCGCTGGAACGGCAATTTCGACAGCCTTCCGGTCGAGTATCTCAAGGGCGTCATGGCCAAGATGGTCGATTATGGCGACCGTGTGCAATTTTCCCGCGTCAGCATCGGCGCCGAGCCGAGCTACCAGGTCCTCACGTCGCTCGACAAGACGATGGCGTTCGACCGCAACCACCACCTGTTGCGCCCTTCCGAGGAAGAATTCGCCGGCGTCAACGCAACGCAGATTTATACGCTCGACCAGATCAAGGCGGCGATCGCCGGCGTGCGCACCGCCGCACCGCGCGGCGCGCGCGTGGCGCGCTCCGGCGGCGGCACGCCGCGCACCAGCGCAGCCCGCCTGGAAGAGCAGTTCGCCGCGCAGCGCTACGAATATTTCAAGAATAATCGCCAGATGCTGCCGCCGACGATTTCCGAATATTCGGACGAGATCACGGCCCTGATGAAGCAAGGCAAGTCCGCGGAAGAGGCATTCGGCGAAGTCCTCAAGAAATATTTCTAGTCTGACGCTTTGCCGCCGGTGAGCACTCGTCCGTGGCCCAGGTGCTGGCGCGCTCGTGGCCCGGGCGGTTCCAGTCCGGCGGCATCCATAGATGCCTGAGCCGGTCGCGCCACGGCCCGGGCGCCAGGACATCGCGCAGCATGTCGACGAACTCGTGGCAGTTCAGCACCAGGAAATTGTACGAGCGGATCTGGCGCGGAATGCCGTAGTCGACAGGCGCCACTTCCGGTTCGTAGGTGCCGAACAGGCGGTCGAAGATGATCAGCACGCCGCCATAGTTCTTGTCGATGTACTGCGGATTGCGGCCGTGGTGCACGCGGTGGTTGGACGGCGTGTCGAAGATGTACTCGTACCACGCCGGCAGCTTGCCGACGCATTCGGTATGCACGAAATACTGGTAACTCAGGTCCACAGCCAGCATGAACATCACCACCGCCGGCGGCACGCCCAGCAGCACCGGCGGCAGGTAGAACACGAAGGTGCCGACAAATGCGTTGAGCAGGCTCTGGCGCATCGCGGTGGTGAAATTCATGGTCTGTCCGCTGTGGTGCGGCACATGCGCCGCCCACCACCAGCGCACGCGGTGCGAACAGCGGTGGAACCAGTAATAGCAAAACTCCACCAGCACGAAGATCGGCAGCACCGTCCAGCCGTTGACGGGGATGTCGAACAGGCGGTGCCGGTAGACCAGCGCGAACACGCCGCCGGTGGCCGCCACCCAGGCAAGCGCTTCCATGATCTGGTAGCTGCCCCCCAGCGCCAGATTGGCGGCGATCTCCTTCAAGTGAAACTTGTCCGCGCGTCCGCGTCGCTTTTCCACCGCGAATTCCAGCATGAAGGCGAGCAGGAAGACCGGCGACATGCCGATCAACAGCACCTGCTTCCAGTCCACCTGCGGGCCGAGCAGCGCCGCCAGCCACGCATGCGCCGCATTGACGAATGCTTCCATCGTTATTCCCCTCGCCGACCATGACACCGCTATTTGAGCGCAATCGCGGCATGCCGGATTGACAAGCCGGGACAGTTTTTGGACACTTCTGGCCATGAACGAGGAGGCGACATCAATGGCGACGGACGTGCGCGGCGAAGTGCCGGGGGCCTACGTGCGCCTGCTGTTCGAGCACCTGGAAGCGCGCGCCATCGATGCGCGTGCATTGCTGGGCGAACCGGTGCCCGACGCGGCCGACCGCGGCCTGGTGCGCTATCCGGCGCGGTGCTGGTGCGAGCTGCTGGACAAGGCGGCGCGCCACCTGGACGACCCCTTGCTGGGCCTGCGCCTGGGCCAGGCCATCACGCCGGCCCATTTCGGCATCATGGGCTACGTCCTGCTGGCCTCGGCCAACATGGCGGCGGCCTTGCAGCGCATGGAGCGTTACCAGCGCCTCATCTATGACATCAGTCCGATGCGCTACGGCATGGACGGTGACACGGTCACGCTGGCCTGGGGCGTCGAGCGCGGCCGGCCCGGGGCGCTGGCCGACGAATGCGGCATTGCCGCGCTGGTCCAGTTCGCGCGCCACATCACCGGCCGGAACCTGTCGCCGCTGAAGGTATGTTTCGTCAATCCGGAACCCGCCGACGTGCGTCCCTACCTCCGTTTTTTCGGTTGCCCGGTGCGCTTTGCCCAGTGCGAAACCGTGGTGCAGTTTCCGCTGGCGATGCTGAACCTGCCGCTGCGTCAGCCGGACCCGGCCCTGGTCGGCATGCTGGAGCAGCAGGCCGACGCCTTGCTGGCCGGCTTGCCGGATATCGACGATTTCGAACAGACGGTGCGCCGCTGCATCGCCGGCCTGTTGCACGAGGGGGAACCGAGCTTGGAGCGGGTGGCGTCGGAACTGCACATGTCGGCGCGCACCTTGCGGCGCCGGCTGGAAGAGCGCGGCCACCGGTTTCGGACATTGCGCGACGACACGCTGCGCCGTCTGGCGGAAACCTATCTGGCCGACCCGCGCCTGACGCTGGCCGACATCGCGCAGCTGCTCGGATTTTCCGAGCAAAGCGCGTTCGGCCGCTCCTTTCTGCGCTGGGCGGGAAGTTCGCCGGGGCGCTATCGCCGCCGACTGGCTAGTCTGCGCCGGTGCGCTGCAGGCCCAGCCTGAGCCGCAGCGTCGCCTCGTCGATATTCATCAGCGCCGCGATGGCGCGGAAATCGTCCGGCAGCGCCGGATCGTCCCAGCCCTGGGCCGAGTGGCGCGCCAGATCGACCGCCAGCTTGACGTTCTTCACCCGCGCGCGCCCGGCGTGCTTGTCGTCCATCAGGTCGGCCAGCAGTTCCGGCAATTGCCATTCCTTGCACAGCACGGTTTGCAGGTCGTTGAGCGCGAAGCCGAGCACGGCCGTCTGGGCGTCGGCGCTGCGCAGGGCGAGGTTGTCCGCCTGCAGCGCCTGCACGCCCAGGGCTTGCTGCGGCGACGCGCACCAGACCAGCATTTCGGCCAGGTCGTGCAGCAGCGCGGCGACCGCCACTTCCTCGCTGTTGAGGTCGTAGCGCCAGGTGGCCCAGTCCAGGGCGTAGCGCGCCGCGCGCTGCGCGCGCCGCACCACGTGCAGCAGCCCGAGCAGCGCCTGCGGATAGGGCTTGAGGCGGTCCTCGATGATGTCGAAGTGCGCGAAGTGATGGAAGAAAGGCTCGACGCCGAGCATCATCACCGCATGTTCGACCGTCGACAGGTCCTGCAGCTGGCGCCGGCTGCGGCGGCTGGCGGCGAATCGCAATACCCGCGCCGTCATCAGCGGGTCGTTGAGCACGATGGCGGCGATCTTGCGCACGCCCACGCTGTCTGCATACTGGCGCACGTCGGCTAGCGCGCGGGCGGTTTGCCGCAGCACCGGGATTTCCTGGTTGCTCAGGAAGGTGGTCCAGGGGGCGAGGCCGGTCAGGAGAGTCGTCATGCGGGCGCGCGGTGGTGGCTGCCAGGGAAATCTTATTGTACTGCGGCGGCGTCTGCGCCAGCGACTTTCCTGGATGGCATAATTCCGGGAGCCGCCCGTAATCGGCGGCGCCTTTTTCATACTGTCAGGGAGAACGTGTCATGAGCATCATCAGTGAATTCAAGGAGTTTGCCGTCAAGGGCAACGTCATGGATCTCGCCGTCGGCGTCATCATCGGCGGCGCCTTCGGCAAGATCGTCGATTCGCTGGTCGGCGACGTCATCATGCCGGTGGTGAGCAAGCTGTTCGGCGGGCTCGATTTCAGCAACTACTTCGTGCCGCTGGCAGGCCAGAGCGCCGACACGCTGGCCGAAGCGAAGAAGGCGGGCGCCGTGCTTGCGTACGGCAACTTCCTGACCGTGACGCTCAACTTTCTCATCCTGGCCTTCGTGATCTTTATCATGGTCAAGCAGATGAACCGCTTCAGGAAGGAAAAGCCGTCGGCACCCCCGGCCCCGGCGCCGACCCCGGAAGACATCGTCCTGCTGCGCGAGATCCGTGACAGCCTGAAGAAGTAGCCGCCATGGCCGCTTGCCCGTCTGCCCGGACCGGATGCGCGACGCAACGCCGGAAAGGCAGCCGATGACGGCCTCCGCCAGGTGGACCAGGCTGCAGGCGCTGGTGCGGGAAGAGCTGCGCCAGCTGACCATCGTCCAGGCCAGCGACCGCGCCTGGCAAATGCCGTTCGCGGCGGCGCTGGCTTCCGGCCTGCCGCTGCTCGTCGGCGCCTATTTCGATCACCTCGGCTACGGGCTGGTGTCCTCGCTCGGGGGCTGGTGTTTCTCTACCTGCCCGGCACGCCGCTGTATCACCGCATGGTCACGCTGATGGCCTGCGCCTTCGGCATGATCGCCTGCTATACGCTGGGCTTGATGAGCCATTTCTTTCCGGTGGCAATGACGCCGGTGCTGGCCGCCATCGCGCTGCTGGTGATGATGGTGTGCCGCTATTACGGCATGGGGCCGCCGGGCGGCCTGTTTTTCATCATGGCCGCGTCGATCGGAGCGTATTCGCCGGTCGAGCTGCTGCAACTGCCGCTGCAGGTCGGGCTGATCGCGATGGGCAGCGTGCTGGCCTGCGCAATCGGCTTCTTCTACAGCGTCTACATCCTGCGCCGACATGCGCCCAAGCCGGTCGCTCCCTTGCCGCAGCCGACCTTCGATTTCGTGGTGTTCGATTCCGTCGTCATCGGCGCATTCGTCGGTATCTCGCTCGCCGCGGCCCAGCTGCTGCAGCTGCAAAAGGCGTACTGGGTGCCGGTGAGCTGCCTGGCCGTGATCCAGGGCGCATCGCTGCGCGCGGTCTGGACCAGGCAGCTGCACCGCGTGATCGGCACCAGCGTCGGCCTGCTGCTGTCATGGGGCTTGCTGCTGATCCCGCTGGACAAGTGGAGCATCTCGCTGACCATGATGGCGCTCACCTTCGTGATCGAATCGATCGTGGTGCGGCATTACGCGCTGGCCGCGGCTTTCATCACGCCGCTGACCATCCTGCTGGCCGAAGCAGCGACGCTGGGGCATGGATCGCCGTACGCGCTGGTCGAGGCGCGCTTCTTCGATACGGTGCTGGGCTGCTTCGTGGGCCTGATCGGCGGCATATGCCTGCACAGCCCGCGCTTCCGGGACACGGCAGGCCGCTGGGTGCGGCGCCTGATTCCCGCGCGCCTTCTGCCCTGACAGTCCGGTGAGCGTACCAGCTGCTTGAACGGCACCAACACGTGTACGCGGCTTTCCATTGAGAATCAACCAGCTGGCGACATGACTGGACGGCTCTAGGGCATGAATATACGTCCGCAGGTTAAACTTTTTGCAAAAAAATGAACCATAGGATAGAGAACCAGAGTTATTCAAGCTTAAGCAAGGCGATATAGCTGATGAGCAATTTTTCATCGTGATCTGTTCATCGCAGCGTTTTACGATGAGAAGCGGGAGTTCCGATCCGATGAGCCAGTTGGGCGCGTTGTGCGAAGAGGCGGATCTGGCGGCGCTGATAAATGCGTCGCCTTTCCCCTATCTCCTTTTATCCACCGATTTCGTCATTCTCGGCGCGAATGACGCTTACCTGTGCCTGACCGGTCGCGCCCGCGATGAGATCGTGGGGCGCGGCCTGTTCGACGCGTTCCCCGCCGACCCCGATACGCTGGCCGCGTCCGGGCACAGCATCATCCAGGCATCGCTGGAGCGCGCTCTGGCGACCGGCCGACCGGATCATCTCGCCGTCGTGCGCTACAACATCCCGCGCCGGACGGCGGATGGAAAATGCGTGTTCGAGGAGCGCTACTGGAGCCTGATCCATACCCCGGTGCCAAGCGCGCAGGGCGGCGTGGCGCTGCTGTTCCAGAACCCGATCGATGTCACCGAACTGGTCAGGCTGCAACAGGCCGGGGGCCGCCTGCCGGCGTGCGACGACATCGGCTACCAGATCGCCGGCAGCGTCTTCAGCCGCGCGCAAGCGCTGCAGTCGGCCAACCGGCTGCTCGACCGCGAACGCGAACACCTGCTGCACCTGTTCCGGCAGGCGCCCGGCTTCGTCGCCGTCACGCGCGGCCCGCAGCATGTGCTCGACATCGCCAACGAATCGTTCCGCCAGCTGGTCGGCCAGCGCGAGGTGCTCGGCAAGCCGGTCGTCGAGGCCCTGCCGGAAGTGGTCGGGCAGGGCTACGACCGCCTGCTGGACCAGGTCTACACGACAGGCGAAGCGTTCGTCGGGCATCAGATGAAGGCCATGTTTCAGCAGCGTGCCGATGCGCCCCTGAGCGAGCGCTATGTCGATTTCGTGTTCCAGCCGTTTACTGACCTGGACGGCAAGACTGCGGGCATTTTCATCCAGGGGCAGGACGTGACGGAGCATGTGCTGGCGCAAGAAGCCCTGCGCATCAGCAACGAGCGCTGGAAGCTGGCCGTGGAAGGCTCCGGCGACGGCGTCTGGGACTGGAACATGCTCACCGGCGAAGTCGTGTTTTCGCGGCGCTTCCGGGAAATGTTCGGCTACGGCGAGCAGGATTTCCCCAACAGCATCGAGACATGGAAGATGCGCGTGCACCCGGACGACCTGAACGGCGCGCTTAACGCCGTGCGCGCGGCCGTGCGCGCGGGCATGCCGGTGATGTTCGAATTCCGCTTTCTCTGCGGCGACGGCAAGTGGAAATGGGCGCGCGCACGCGGCATCGTCGTCGGCCACGAAGACAGCGACAAGCCGTCGCGCATGACCGGCACCGTCACCGACATCTCGCAGAAAAAGGAGTCGGACGAGCTGATCTGGCGCCAGGCCAACTTCGATGCCTTGACGGGCTTGCCCAACCGTCGCCTGTTCCGCGACCGGCTGGACCAGGAAGTCAGGAAGGCGCCGCGCTCGCCGCATACCATGAGCCTGATGTTCATCGACCTGGACCGCTTCAAGGAAGTCAACGACCTGCTCGGGCACGACGCCGGCGACCGGCTGCTGGTGGAGGCCGCGCAGCGGCTCACCGCGTGCGTGCGCAAGTCGGACACGGTGGCGCGCCTGGGCGGCGACGAATTCACCGTCATCCTGACCGAGCTGGTCGACATGGCGCACGTCGAAGACGTGGCGCAGAAGATCCTGCGCGCGCTGGCCAGGCCGTTTTTCATCAACCAGCAGACGGTCTACATCTCGGGCAGCGTCGGCATCACGATGTTCGAGGCCGATGCTTCCACCGCGGAGCAACTGATCACGAACGCGGACCAGGCGATGTACGCCGCCAAGCACGCCGGGCGCAACCAGTTCCGCTATTTCACGCCCTCGATGCAGGAGCGCGCGCAGCGCCGCCTGCGGCTGGCGAACGACCTGCGTGACGCGCTGGCGGTCGGGCAGCTGGAAGTGCATTACCAGCCGGTGGTGGAGCTGGCGACCGGACGCATCGTCAAGGCGGAGGCGCTGCTGCGCTGGAACCACCCGGCCCTGGGGCTGGTGCCGCCGGCACAGTTCATCCCGATCGCCGAGGAAACCGGCCTGATCAACGAGATCGGCGACTGGGTGTTCCGCCAGGCGGCCGGGTGTTCGCGGCAGTGGCAGTCGCAGCTGGGCAAGACCGTGCAGGTCAGCGTCAACGCGTCGCCGATCCAGTTCCACGCGGCCGAGCAGGGCGTCGGCTGGCTGAAGTACCTGGACATGCTCGGACTGCTGGGCGGCGCGGTGGCCGTCGAGATCTCGGAGGGGCTGCTGCTCAACGCTTCGCCGGCGGTGGCCGAGCGCTTGCTGGCGTACCGCGACGCCGGCATCCAGGTCGCGATCGACGACTTCGGCACCGGCTACTCCTCGATGCAGTACCTCAAGAAGTTCGATATCGATTACCTGAAGATCGACCAGTCGTTCGTGCGGGAGATGGTCGCCAGCGCCAGTGACCGTACGATCGTCAAGTCGATCATCGTGATGGCGCACGAGCTGGGCCTGCAGGCGGTTGCGGAAGGCATCGAGACGCCCGAGCAACGGGACATGCTGCTGCGTGCCGGCTGCGATTACGGGCAGGGCTTCCTGTTTTCGCAGGCGCTCGCCGCCGACGCGTTCGCGTCGCTGATGGCCGAGGCCGCGTAGCGGCGCAGTACCGGTCTATCTCCGGCCTACCTGTTGGCCGCTTCGCGCGTTTGCTCCTCCAGCGCCTCGGCGTCGCGCGCGAACATGTCTTCCAGTTCCTTGCGCCCCTGCTTGGCCATCGAGATCATCTGTGGCTGATCCTTGTAATGCGGATAGGCAGCGTGCAGCAGCCGCAGGTTGTGTTCGCGGAACTTGCTCACCACATGCTGCGCGCGCCGGCGCTCATAGCCGAGTTCCTGCAGCAGCTTGCCGCCGAGCTGCAGCGAAGCCTCGAAGGTTTCGCGCTCGATGATTGTCACGCCGCGGTCCATCAGGTCGTAGTAATGGGTGAGGTTGCGCGCGCGCGCCAGGATGGTCAGGTGCGGGAAATCGCGGCGCGCCAGGTCCACCAGCGCCAGGCTGTCTTCCACGTCGTCGACCGCCACCACCAGCAGGCGCGCGCTGGCCGCGCCCGCGGCGCGCAGCAGGTCGGCGCGCGTGGCGTCGCCGTAGAACACCTTGAAGCCGAACTTGCGCAGCAGGTCGACCTGGTCGGCGTCATGGTCCAGCACGGTGGCGCGGATGCGGTTGGCCAGCAGCATGCGGCCGATGATCTGGCCGAAGCGGCCGAAACCGGCGATGATGACCGGCGCTTCCTGCGGCTCGATGCGGTCGGCCGCGCGGCGCTTGTCCTGCCGGAAGCGCGGCGCGATCAGCTTGTCGTACAACACCAGCAGCAGCGGCGTGGCTACCATCGACAAGGCCACCACGACCACCAGCAGCGACGCGACTTGCTCGGAAAACACGCGCGCCGTGGCGCCCGCGCCGAACACCACGAAG
The DNA here is from genome assembly GCF_007874125.1 of Noviherbaspirillum sp. UKPF54. Classification (NCBI taxonomy): domain Bacteria; kingdom Pseudomonadati; phylum Pseudomonadota; class Betaproteobacteria; order Burkholderiales; family Oxalobacteraceae; genus Noviherbaspirillum; species Noviherbaspirillum sp. UKPF54. The sequence continues at coordinate 354,839 of NZ_CP040128.1, forward strand.
GCGAATTCCCCGCCCTGCGACAGCAGGAAGGCGAACAGCGCCTGCTCGCCGCGCGGAATACCGAACCATTTGGCGAGCAGGTACAGCGCGCCGATCTTGATCGTCAGCAGGGCCAGCACCAGTCCCACGACCAGCAGCGGCTGGGCCAGGAACGCGCCGAAGTCGGCCGACATGCCGACGGCGGTGAAGAACAAGCCCATCAATAAACCCTTGAACGGCTCCAGGTCGGATTCCAGCGCATGCCGGTATTCGGAATCGGCCAGCAGCACGCCGGCCAGGAAGGTGCCCAGCGCCATCGACATGCCGACCGACTGCATCAGCCAGCCGATGGCGATCACCAGCAGCAGCGCGAACGAGGTGAAGATCTCGCGCGAGCCGGTCTTGGCGATGAAGCGCATGGCCGGGCGCATCAGGTAGCGCCCGCACAGCACCAGCGCCAGCAGCACTGCCGCCACTTTCAGCGCCACCATCCAGCCGTCGTCTGCCTGGGCGCGCGCGCCCGCGCCGAGAAAGGGGATGAGCGCGATCATCGGGATGGCGGCGATATCCTGGAACAGCAGGATCGAAAACCCGGCCGCGCCGGCCGGCGTCCTGGTCAGGTTGCGCTCGTCCAGCGTGGCCAGCGCGATGGCGGTGGACGACAGCGACAGGCCGAGCGCGGCGATCAGCGCGATCTTCCAGGCCGCGCCCAGCGCGATCGCCGCGCCGAACAGCAGCAGGGTGCACGCGCCGACCTGCAGCGCGCCCCAGCCGAAGATCGAGCGGCGCAGCGACCACAGGCGCTTCGGGTCGAGCCCGAGCCCGATCAGGAACAGCAGCAGCACCACGCCGAACTCGGAAAAGCTCAGGATCACCTCGACGCCTTCGATCAGGCGCAGCCCCCACGGTCCGATAGCGATGCCTGCCAGCAAATAGCCGAGCACCGCGCCCAGGCCCAGCCGCTTGGCGATCGGTACCGCCAGCACCGTGGCGGCAAGGTAAATCAGGGCATTGAACAGCAGGCTGTGGTCCATCGACGATCCCGGGCGTTATGGCGACTTATGGCGGCGCGCCAAAGCAGTTACTTTACATCGGCACGGGGCTGTTTCGGCGGGATCGTTTGCCTTGCCCCATGCGGATTTATTTCCTGTCGATGTCGAGCGGGAGCGCAGCGGCCTCGTTACAATAGCCGCAAAGACAACCGCGTTTCCACCAGACTTCATCTTTAGGAGAGGCAAGTTGCTGACGCCTAATTTCATCGCGCCCGCGCGCTTCGACGACCCGGCCGCCGCGCTCAAGCAAGTGCATGCCATCTACGATTGCAGCATCAACCACCTGCGCGACTGCCTGCAACGCTTCGTCAACGGCGAAGACTTGCCGGGCCGCGTGCGCGCCTGCTATCCGTTCGTGCGCGTGCACACCGACACCGTCGCCCGCGCCGACTCCCGGCTGTCCTACGGCTTCGTCGCCGGCCCGGGCACCTACGAGACCACCATCACGCGGCCCGACCTGTTCTCCAACTACTACCTGGAGCAGTTCCGCCTGCTGCTCAAGAACCACGGCTATCACCAGCAGGTGCAACTCGAAATCGGCACCAGCTCGCAGCCGATCCCGATCCATTTCTCGTTTGCCGAGCACGACCATATCGAAGGCAGCATGAGCGCCGAGCGGCGCCTGGCCATGCGCGACCTGTTCGACCTGCCGGACCTGGCGGCGATGGACGACGGCATCGCCAACGGCACCCACGAGGCGCCGCCGGGCGAGGCGCGGCCGTTGTCGCTGTTTACCGCGCCGCGCGTGGACTACTCTTTGCAGCGGCTGCGCCACTACACCGGCACCGCGCCGGAGCATTTCCAGAACTTCGTGCTGTTCACCAACTACCAGTTCTACATCGACGAGTTCGTGCGCCTCGGCCATGAAATCATGAACCGCGTGCCGGACCCCGAGGCGCCCGAGGACGAAGACCACTACATTGCCTTCATCGAGCCGGGCAACGTCATCACGCGCCGCATCGGCCAGAGCGTGCAGCCGGGCGACGACCTCGGCGTGCGCCCGCCGCGCCAGCCGCAAATGCCGGGCTACCACCTGATCCGCGCCGACGGCAGCGGCATCACCATGGTCAACATCGGCGTGGGGCCGGCCAACGCCAAGACCATCACCGACCACATCGCGGTGCTGCGCCCGCACGCCTGGCTCATGCTCGGGCACTGCGCCGGCCTGCGCAACACCCAGCAGCTGGGCGACTACGTGCTGGCGCACGGCTATGTGCGCGAAGACCACGTGCTCGACGAAGACTTGCCCCTGTGGGTGCCGATCCCGCCGCTGGCCGAGGTGCAGCTGGCGCTGGAAGCGGCGGTGGCCGAGGTCACGCAGCTGACCGGCTTCGAGCTGAAGCGGGTAATGCGTACCGGCACGGTGGCGTCCACCGATAACCGCAACTGGGAGCTGCTGCCGCACCGCACGCCGGAGCGCCGCTTCAGCCAGAGCCGGGCGATCGCGCTGGACATGGAGAGCGCCACCATCGCCGCCAACGGCTTCCGCTTCCGGGTGCCGTACGGAACGCTGCTGTGCGTCTCCGACAAGCCGCTGCACGGCGAGATCAAGCTGCCCGGCATGGCCAACCATTTCTATCGCGAGCGCGTCGACCAGCACCTGCGCATCGGCATTCGCGCCGTGGAGCTGTTGCGCCGCCAAGGCGTCGACAAGCTGCACAGCCGGAAATTGCGCAGCTTCGCCGAGGTCGCTTTCCAATAGGGAGCCGGCGCCCTGAAACAAAACCGCGGGCGCCGGTTCTAATACAGCACCCCGCGCGTAGCCGAACCCATGCCCGATCCGGTTTCCTATCCAATTCGCAAGGAATGCCCGCCGGGCGCCTGCATCTGCGGGCGCGACGAGCTGTTGAACGCGCCTGGCGGCGATCTGCGCGTATTACGGCTGACGCGGGAGGAAGAGAAACGGCTGGTCGCCCGTATCGAGGCGATCGCCAGCTACGCCGACCTGCAGCACGTCGCGCAGCGCATGCGCGCGCAACTGGGCATCGAGCTGCGCATCACGCCCGGCGCGCGCGAAGTGCGCACGGTGCGCGGGTTGGCCATCCGGCTCGCCGAGCAGCCGGGCCTGTGCCGGAAAGTCCGGCAATCGGTTCCCGCCGCCGTGCGCCGCTGCCTGGAACGGCATCCTGATATCGTCTACGCCATCCTGAATGCGCACGACCTGCTCGGCGCGGGCGACGGACAGCCCGGTTGGGCGTTGCCAATGGACGAACCATCGCTGGCCGCGCGGCTGATCGAAGAGGAGGGCCTGGAAGATCCGCTGCAGGATGACGCCCACCGCGAGCAAGCCGATCGGGAAAATCATCGCGATCGTCCGTAAGGCGATGTTCACGCCATCCCTCGCTCGCGAAAGCCGCGTCAATGGCGCGCGCCGCCGACATATCTCCCGGTCAGCACGGCATCGGCCAGCTTGTCCGGCACTTCCCCATAGCGCCTGAACTGCATCGTATGGCTGGCGCGTCCATGGCTGAGCGAGCGCAGCGTGGTGGCGTAGCCGAACATCTCGGCCAGCGGCACTTCCGCGCGTATCGTCCTGGCCGCGCCGCCCGCCGCCTCGTCCGCGCCCAGGATCGTGCCGCGCCGCGCCGACAGGTCGCCCATCACGTCGCCCATGGCTTCTTGCGGCGCGTCGACTTCGACCAGCATGACTGGCTCCAGCAGCACCGGTCCGGCCTGGCGGCAGCCGTCGCGAAAGGCGATCGAGGCGGCGGTGCGATAGGCGTTGTCGTCGGAGTCGACCTCGTGCCAGGACCCGGTCAGCAGCGTGACCTTCACGTCGACCACCGGGTAGCTGCTCATCACGCCGGCCGTCAGGCTGTCGCGGATGCCGCGCTCGACGGCGGGAATGTAGGCTGCGGGGATGGCGCCGCCCCTGACCTCGTCGGCGAAGGCGAAGCCCTGGCCGCGCGGCTGCGGTTCGATTTTCAGCATCACGTGGCCGTAATGGCCGTGCCCGCCGGTCTGCCGGATGAACTTGCCTTCGCTTGACGGGCAGGCATGGCGGATCGTCTCGCGATAGGCGACCTGCGGCTGGCCGACCCTGGCCTCGACGCCGAATTCCCGCCGCATGCGTTCCACCAGGATATCGAGGTGCAGCTCGCCCATGCCGGAGATGACGGTCTGGCCCGATTCCTCGTCGGTTTTCACCTGGAATGACGGGTCTTCGCGCGCCAGGCGCGCCAGCGCCGCGGCCATCGCGTCCTGGTCGGCCTGGTTCCTCGGCTCGATGGCTTGCGCGATCACCGGTTCCGGGAAGGCCATGCGCTCGAAGGCGATCACGGCCGACGGGTCGCACAGTGTGTCGCCGGTAGTCACGTCCTTCAAGCCGACCGCTGCCGCGATGTCGCCGGCGCGCACTTCGGCCAGTTCGGTGCGCTGGTTCGCATGCATCTGCAGCAGCCGGCCGATGCGTTCCTTTTTGCCCGTGCGCGGGTTATAAGCGACGCTGCCCGAGGCCAGCACGCCGGAATAGACGCGCAGGTAGACCAGGTCGCCGGCGAACGGATCGGTAGCGATCTTGAACGCCAGCGCGGAAAATTTTTCGTCGTCGGCTGCGCGCCGCCGGGCCGGCCGCTCGCGCTCGTCCACGCCCGCCGCCGGCGGAATGTCCTGCGGCGAGGGCAGGAAGTCGACCACCGCGTCGAGCAGCGCCTGCACGCCCCGGTTTTTCAATGCGCTGCCGCACAGCATCGGCACGAGCGCGCCGGCGATGGTGCGCTCGCGCAGCGCACCCTTGATTTCGGCCTCGGTCAGCGCTTCGTCGCTGAGGTATTTCTGCAGCAGCGCGTCGTTGTCCTCCACCGCCGCCTCGATCATGCGGGTGCGCCACTGCGCGGCGCTGGCCTGCAGCGCCGCAGGTATGTCGGTTTCCGTGAATTTCGCGCCCTGTGACGCGTCGTCCCACACGATTGCCTTCATCCTGACCAGGTCGACCACGCCGTGGAAATCGTCTTCGCTGCCGAGCGGGATCTGCACCGGCACCGGGTTGCCGTCGACGCGCTCGCGGATTTGTCGCTCCACAAGAAAGAAATCGGCGCCGACGCGATCCATCTTGTTGACGAAGGCCAGGCGCGGCACGCGGTATTTGTCGGCCTGGCGCCAGACCGTTTCGGATTGCGGCTGCACCCCGCCGACCGCGTCGAACACCATGCAGGCGCCGTCGAGCACGCGCAGCGCGCGTTCGACTTCCATCGTGAAGTCGACATGGCCAGGCGTATCGATGATGTTAATGCGATGCACCGGATAGTCGCCGGCCATGCCGCGCCAGAAACAGGTGGTGGCCGCCGCGGTAATGGTGATGCCGCGCTCCTGTTCCTGCTCCATCCAGTCCATGGCGGCCGAGCCGTCATCGACTTCGCCGAGCTTGTGGCTGACCCCGGCGTAGAACAGGATGCGTTCCGTGGTGGTGGTCTTGCCGGCGTCGATATGGGCGCTGATGCCGATATTGCGGTAGCGTTCGATCGGAGTGGTGCGCGTCACGGTCATCCTCCCGGGAAAGGCGTGTTTCACCTGCAAATCATGCCTGCAAATCATTATAGGAAAGCCAGCCGTTCGTATCCGTCGCCAGATCAACAATCCTTGCCATGCGAGATACTTCGTCCTATTCTGAAATCGGGGGAACGACCTCTGACATGAAGGAGTTGATCATGTGTTACAGAATTCCCGCAGGCGCGGAGAAGGATGTATCCACACTCTCTTCAGTAAAGGAGAGCGTCTTTACTCCGCGGGAAGACACTACGGCATCGGCAGTATCTGACCTGCCGCAGGTGTCCGAGTCAGGCTTTGCAGGCATGCTGCACAAGGTGCTTGCACCGTTCAGTAAAGGCAAAGGAGATATTTCGCAAAAGGACGATATCGAAATGAAACCGAGTGCCGATACGCGTGAAGTCGAGAAAATCGATTAGCTTACTGTCCGGCACTTCCATGCATTGCTCGCCAGAGCAATCTACCGACACTAGCATGTGTCTGGTGATCTGAAGCAAGAGGAGCACAGGGCGGACATGTTCCGCCCGACCTCATGAACGCTTCCGCACCTGCAATCGGCGCCTGAGGGCGCCGATTGCCTTTGTGTCATTCCATATTCCATTCCATCGGCGACGCCTCGGTTGGCGGTTGCAGCCCCCGGGCGACAGGACGTGTTTCCTGCTGAAGTGTTGCGTTACAGGCCAGGCGGGCTGGAAGAGTGCAAAAAATAGGCATTAAACATTCATTTAAAATGAATGTTATGGTAGAGTACTTCCATCCGTTTGTTGAACCCTGTTTCCCCTACTTCGAAGGACGATCATGAAATCCGAAACCCTGTCCCTGCTGAACCCGCTGGATCAGGACGGCGCCGCCAACGCCGCCCGCGCATTGGCTGCCGTCAAAGGCGTGCTCAAGGTGTCCGCCGAGTCAGCCGCCGTGAATGTCGAATTCGACGACGACGTGACGTCGCTCCAGGAATTGCGCGCCACCTTGCAGCGCGCCGGCGTCAGCGTCAAGAAACCTGCGCACGGCGAAGGCATGTGCTGCGGCAGCTGCGGCAGCTAAGCAGTCCGGCCGCGCGCCGGCCGTATTTCGCGCCCATGATGAAAAGGCAATGAAGACGATGAATTACCCTGCGTTCTTCGATCAGGCTCCCGCCATCACCGTCCACGACGGCTTGGCCGAATTCCTCGGCGCCTGCGGCGACGGCATGATTACCTATCGCTATCTCGACGCGGTGCGCCTGGCCGGGCATTCCTGCCCGACGGTGGCCGGCGCCTACCTGCTCACGCGGCGTGCGCTGAACCTGCTCTATCCGGAACAGGTGCCCGAGCGCGGCGCGGTCCAGGTGCGGTTTGCCGCAGCGCTCGACGAAGGCGTGACCGGCGTCATCGGCAGCGTCGTCAGCCTGGTCACGGGGGCCGCCGGCCTGGGCGGCTTCAAGGGCATCGGGCATGATTTCCGGCGCCAGAACCTGATGTATTTTGCTTGCGCGCTGGAAGGCGAAGTGCGCTTCGACCGGCTCGACAACGGTTCGTCAGTCGTGCTTTCCATGCACATGAACCGGGTCGAAGCCGACCCGCGCACCGGGCCCCTGTTGCGCAAGATCCTGTCCGGCGTTGCCGCCCCGCAGGAACGCGGCGAATTCGCGACACTCTGGCAGGACCGGGTGCGGCGCATCCTGATCGACCACGCGGACGACCCGGAGTTGATTCTTCACAATCACGCCTAGCCGCGGGACAATGTCAGAATGCATGCATGACCCTGCCGTGTCCGGGGCATGCAAATTTGCGGGAAGTACCTGAAATGGCTAAAAAGTTTCCCATCCACCCAAAGAATCCCGAACGCATCTGCTGGGGATGCGATAAGTACTGCCCGACCGATTCGCTGGCCTGCGGCAACGGTTCGGAACGTACCCAGCATCCGGCCGAGCTGTTTGGCGACGACTGGGCGGAGTGGGGGCTCGATACCGAGGCGGAGCCGGCCAAGGCGACGGAAAAATAGTCGCGCTTAGGCCGGACGCTGGTACGGCCGCGCATTGACGGGCCGTCCGTCGGCATCGAATTTCATCGCCAGCGCGACCGACTGCAGGCCGATCGTCGCCAGCGCATCGGCCGCATCGTCGGCCTCGCCGCGCAAGTCACTGCCGGGAGCGGCCGGCTTGTCCACCGAGGCCAGCGCTTGGTCGTTGCCTTGCGCATATAAGTTCACGCGCAAGACCGCCTCGCCGTCGGCTTCGGCCGGGCCGATGACGGCATGGGCGCGTTCCGGCGCCAGCCCGTTCTCTTCCAGCGCATGGTGCAGGTCGGCCATCATCTGCAGCGTGAAGTACTCGGCCATGCCGGTCTCTTTCCCGCCATAAAAAAGATCCTGGTACAGGAAATCGATCTGCACGTCGCGGCCGTCCGTGACCAGGCAGCGCTGGACCAATGCGGCATGCCGCTGCGCCCAGTGCCGGAAGCGGGCCGCGCACGCGTCGAAATAGCGGTCGGCGGCCGCTTCGTTGTCCGGCACCTGGTAAAACGGATCGTCCAGCGCCTTGAGCGCAAAGCCCAGCAGGAAGCGCAGCTCGACGGCGCTGTCGTCCGGGGCGAAGCGGTTTTCCGGCCAGCCGCTGATGCTGCGCGCGATTTCCGGCGCTTCCGCCGCCTTCTTGCGCGTCATGGCATCGAACGCTTCGCGCACCATGGCGCCCAGCTGTCCGTAGCCGATGCGCTCGAGTTCGTCCAGGTGGTAGGCGTGCGCAGCCAGCACGATCTTCGCGTCCGGGCTTTCCAGCCGCGCGTCGAACAGGCTGTCGCGCAACAGCGCGAACGCTTCCTCGTCCTGGAAGCACTGGTCGCGCCGCAGCCCGCCCTGGCTATGCGCGAACAGGGGAATGACAAAGGCATTCACTTCCTGCTCGGGGCCGTGCTCGCGCCGGAATATCGCGATTTGCGCGGCCTCTTCGATGTTTTCCTTCAAGAACAGATAAGCGTCGCGGTCCTGTTCGTGCACGCGTTCCAGCGCTTCGTCGAGCACGTCGTCCTTTTTCTGTTGAACGCATTTCCTGATCAGCCGCCGCAGCTCGCCCATCTTCCGTTTCAACGGATCGGACAGGGCGGCTTCATCGTAGCGTGCGAGCTCGACGCCGAGGCTGGCCAGTTCCCGCGTCAAGGCGTCGTCCTGCTGTTCCGGAGAAGGGGCGGCAACGCCCCGGTTTGGCCGCTTGTTCTTTTGCATGATTTTCTCTTCGTAAGCTGTGCAGGCGGAGGCGACGGCTGCCGCGCGGTCCGCGCGCATGCAAATATGCATCATGTCGGGGCCTCCTGTCACGGGAATGATCGCGTCTCGAATACCGCAAAGCGACTTTTTGAATAAATCAAACTTCCCGGCGAAAAGATGGGCACACTCGATGGGTCGCAGATGAGGGCCTTAGGCGCTCAGAGGCGGGCACAACAACTCCAAGAAAAGACCAGGGAGCTTCTTCCTTTTGCAAGAGGATGCATCTATGCGGGTCAATCTGTGGGTGGGCAGTTGTGTTTTTCTTTCCGTACTGGGCGGATGCGGCGGAGGCGGCGGCGACGCGGTTCTGGTTCCCCTGCAAAACGCCGGCAATACATCCGGTACAAATGCTCCTGCCAATAATTCGGGCACGTCCGGCACCGGCGGCGTCGCCGAAACGGCGGGCGCCGCCAATACCGGCAGCGGCACGTCCGGCACAAGCGCCACGCCATCGGCTGGCGGCGGCACATCATCCGCCAATACCGGGAACACTTCATCCGGCAATTCTGATACGACGGGTGCGACAAGCAGTTCCGGAACGACAACGCCTTCCACCGGCACGACCGACAGCGCACCGGTCGTCATTACTGCTGTCACTGCGCCGCAGGACGGGGCGACTCTGAACGGAAACGTGTTCCTGAAAATCGAGGGAACGAATATCCAGAACGCGGAATTACTGCCAGCAGGCGGATACACGCCCAGACTCGGTGTCTTCGTGGTCGCGCCCGACCGCAGGTCGGCATCGCTGGTATTCAATACCACCACCATCCCGAACGGGACCTTGCGGGTGCGCATCAGCGCCTTCAACCTGCCGCCGGGGGCTGCCGGGGCGAGTGAAGTCGTTGCCATGGCGCCCCGCACCTGGCGCTTCGACAACCAGCCGCCGCCGTTCGGCACGCAAGAGGGGCGCGCGGCGCGCTGCCAGATGATGGGCTTCCCCTACACCGATCCGAGCGCGGACTTGCCAGTGGTATGCATCACGGGAACGCCGACCTCGACCCCGCCGCAGCAATGCTCCAACCTGGGAACCGGATACGGCAATCCGGAAGACTTGCTGCCCGTCTTAAGGAACAGCACGCCCGTTTCCAAGCTATATTGCGAACCGGGCGCCAACGGCGGTGTCGTCAACACAGGTTGTGTGTGCCTGTCTTGACGGCGCCATCAGCGCCACCGGGCCTCTCAGTGAGGGGAGGATGATTGCCCGGCTGTCGCGAGCGATCCTGCCGTTTCGACGGCCTTGAACAGCCAGAGGCGTTCGTGCTGGTCGGACGGGCGGGCTCCTTCCCACACCAGCTTCCAGAGGCTGGTGTCGATATCGCGCGGCGGGGCGTCGGCCACGCCATCGATCAGCAACAAGTCGCAGTGATCGTCCGGCGCGATCTCCCGGCGCTGCGTATCGATGCCGAGGACATAGCGCAGCATGGCGCGTTCCGACTCGCCCAGCCCGGAACTGGCCATGCAACGATGACTGTAGGGCAGCGCGCTTTCCATCGATGCGAACACCCCGCGATAGCTCTTGGCCGTGTCGATCCAGTCCAGCCACAAGGTTGCAACCAGCCCCCAGCACAGTGTGATTCCGGCGACCCAGTTGACCATGCCGCGCCCCTGGGCGCGCGGCTGGCGCGACGCCGCGTAGGCGACCGCAAGTATCAGCAGCGGCGCCATCGTGAGCGCATTGAAGTTCAGCTGCGGCCTGAAATCGAGAGGCAGGTAGCGGCCTATCGCCGACCAGCTGTCCGGCAGCGGGCCGCGCACCATGAGCCAGACCCAGATCGCGCCGACGGCAAATGCCAGCGACCCGAACAGCAGGCGCGCGCTCCACGCCCACATGCGATCCACGCTGGCGGGAAGTGCAGCGACCGACGGGGCCGCCAGGATGCACAGCGGAGCCAGCAACGGCAGCGCGTAGTTGGGGCGGGCGGACGCCGATACCGCCAGCACCGCCATCAGCACCCCGAACAGGACCAGCGAAAACTGGAGCGGCGCGCTGTCCCGTATCGTCTTGCGCCGCTGCCAGAGCGTGAGCATGGCAAGCGGCAGGGCCGGGAAGGCAAACCAGGGCAAGGTCTCCTGCCAAAAACCGTCGGCATGCGGAGCGCCGAGCTGTTGCACGGAAAAACCGAGGAAGCGGCCGACGTTGTTCATCCAGAACCACTCCATGAACAGCGCGGGCGAACGCAGGTACAGCGCGGTCGGCCACAGCAGCAGCGCCGGCAACGCCACCAGCAGCGCCAGCGCCAAGGTGCGCAGGTAGGTGCGGCTACGCCAGTTTGCGAAGCAGGCTGGCAGCAGGATGGCGGTCAGTCCCAGTACGCCGGGGGCAAGCACGCCCTTGGACAGGAAACCGACGCCCACGCCGATGCCGAGCAGGAGGCCGCCAGCTTGCGAACGGGTACGCGCCAGCGCAAAACCGCACGATGCCAGCGCAAATCCGGTCAGCAGGGGGACGTCGGTCAACATCAGGTGGCTGTAGTAGACGGTGCCCAGGCAACCGAGCAGGGCCAGTACGCCCAGGCGGCCGATGCCGCGGCCCCAGCAGTGCCGGGCTGTCCATCCGAGCGCGCAGCAGGTGATCGTCATGAAAAAGCCTGTTGCCAGCCGGGCGCCATCGTGCAGCTGCAACCAGGGCGAAAACATCCAGGCGAAGCCGGCCGCGATCCAGTAGTAGAGCGGCGGCTTTTCCATGAACGGCTCACCGGCCACCGTCGGCACTACCCAGTCGCCGCTCTCGAGCAAGTGGTGGATGATTCCGAAAATGTAGGTCTCATCCTGTTTCCAGGGATCGTGCCCGATCAGTCCCGGCAAAAGGAATGCAATGGCCAGGGCCAGTAGCGCCGGCATGCCGAGCTTCGGAACAGGCGCCGGTGCCTCGCGATCTGCGCTGCGCCGTATGCGGGAGGGAAAATCGAGCATATGGGCTGTTTTGAACAGCAAGGCCCTGATGAAATGGCTGGCGGTTTTCCGGCCCAGGGGCGGCTGGTGCGACTGTTGTCCGTGCATAAAGTAAAAACGATTTCGGCGCTTCAAGGACTTGCGTCCTGGAAGCCGGCTAATTTACAAAAAGGAAGTGATAAATCAGAAGTGCCGCAATTCGACGGACAAAGGCCGGGAGCCGGAAACGTTGTCGTTATGCAACCGCCCGAATTATAGCGTTACAGATAGATACAAAACGTTACAAGCGCGGAAAATTATTGGCTATGGATAATGTTTTTTTCAACATTAGGAGCCGGCGCATAAGGACATGGAACTTTATGGAAAGCCGTTGTCTCTCCATAAAGAGAGGATGGAAGCAGCCTGTTTTTTCCGAATTGCCCAGTCCCGTTTCACGTCCTTGGCAAGGAGCGGGAAGCCGCATTGGCACGACTTCTGAAGGAGATATACCAATGGATATTCGGACAGTCACTGTGTTGCATTGACAGTTGTCCGTGACACACCGTTGGAGGTATATCATGCGTGGCAGTTTGATTTCCGGATTGGCGCTGATGCTGTCGGCATGCGCCGTCATTTCCGAATCCGGCACCGAGGAAAAGGTTTCTTTTGTGAACGACGGCGCCGGCCAAGCCCGGCAGCACGCCGTGTTAAAGCCGCACGGCGACGTGCCGCTGACGGTCGAATTCTCCTGTCCTACCAAGATCTTCAGCGCGATGACGTCGTTCTTCTACCCGTTGCCGCCCGTGGTCCCGGTCGGGTTCGTCAACAAGCACGTTTCTTACCTGCACATCAGGGTGCCCCAGGACGCAGAACAAGCACTGCCGCGAATTCACATCACGACCTATGTCGGGCAGGCGGTTGCCGTGCCCGATGCACCGAAGTCGCGGCGCATCGATGGCGGCATGACGGAACTGACCTATGCGCTGCCCAGCGACTGCGAGGCGCTCGACAACGGCACGCTGGAAATCGCCGGCTTTTCATACAGGAACAGGGACTACCCGGCATCGGCGGCGCGGCTGCAGTTCGACTCTAGGTTCAAGACGGTGGTCAGCTACGGGCTGGCTTGAGGCGAAGAGGTATAGCGGGCGCACGGCGGACGCAAAATGTAACGGTTTCTTAACAATTATTTTCTGTAAGACAATAATGAAACGTGTAAAGTGAGCGGGTATCGCCATCCGCGCAGCGCTTCATCGTCCCCAATGAAATTCGCCTTTCCCGTCGTCCTTTCCGCACTCTTATCGCTTGCTGCTCCCGCCTTCGCCAAGCCAATCTCACTGCTCGACGAGCTGAGCCAGGCGGTCCAGGCGCGCACCGACAAGGCGCCGGCCACGCCGCAGATCGAGACTGGGTTTTCGCCCGACGGCGATGCCGAGCGGCTTATCCTGAAGGTGATCAATTCCGCGACACGCGAGCTGCGCCTGGCAGCCTACTCGTTCACCTCGCCGAAAATCGTGCAGGCGCTCGTCAAGGCGAAAAAGCGCGGCGTGGACGTGCGCGTGGTGGTCGACGACAGCGCTCTGAAGTCGAAGTCCGGCGTCGCCGCGCTCAACCTGCTGGCGAACGCGCATATTCCGACCCGCACCAATGGCAAGTACGCGATTCACCACGACAAGTACATCATCGTCGACGACCAGCATGTGCAGACCGGCTCGTTCAACTACAGTCAGGCGGCGGCCAGTTCCAACAGCGAAAACGTGATCGTCGTCTGGCACAACCCGCAACTGGCGGCGTCCTATGCAAGGCATTGGGAGAGCCGTTACGCGGAGGGCAAGGAATTCAATTCGACGTACTAGCGCCCACAAAAGGAATCAAGGAATTGCGAGGGCGACGATAGTTGTCTTTGGCAGAACGGCGCACGCTCACGGTCCTGCCCGGACTTCGGTCAAGCGTCCGGGCTGCGGCCACACGCCGCGTGCGATGGCGCGGCTGCCGTCGAACACCAGCCAGCTTTGTGCGCCGTAATGCGGCAGCGGACGCTGCAGCGCGCGCAATGCATTCGCGTCGGTTGCCGATACCACTGCGACCGGACTGGCGCCGGCGCTGCCGTGGAAAATCGTCCATACCTGCGCGCTGCCTTTGCCTGCCAGCTCCGGGGGGCGCGGCGGCAGGCCGGCGCGCATGAGGGCAGCATCGATATCGGCGTGCAGGCCGATGAGCATCAGCGGCTCCGTTCCGCTTTTGGCATCAACCGCCGCTGCCGGGCGCGGAGGGGTTTCGAACAGGCGGCGCGCGAGTGCATCAGCCGCTTCCCGCGCCTCCGGCGATGGCGTTACGACCGCCAGGCGTGCCGGGCTGGCAATGAACCATTGCCGCAGGATCGGCGGCAGCTGGTCGGGGTCGAGCCTGCGCCAGACGCGCAGGTCGGGATCGAGGCGCACGCCGGCAGGCCGCGCGGGCACATCCAGCGTCACCGTTTCGCTGGCGCGCGCAACGTCGATCCAGCGCATTTCGGCATGATCTGCAAAAACAAGCTCGACCGGCAGATGCAGCGCATAGGCCGGAGCCGTCTGTTGCACGTTGAGCTGCATGCGATGCGTTCCCGCCTGGCTTGTTGCGCTGGCGGCGTCAATTTTCACTGCCGGTCCGCCTGCGCGCGTGAGCCATTGGCTGAAAAAGCCGGCCAGCGATTTACCGGACGCCCGCTCGAAGGCAATACGCAAGTCGTCCCAGCTCGCCCGCTTGAAGCGCTGGCTTTGCCAGAACGCGCGCACGCCCTTGTCGAATGCCTCCTCGCCGATGGCGTCGCGCAGCATCACGAACAGCATCGCCGACTTGCCATAGCCGATGGCGGCTGCCGCGCCATGCGTGCGGGAGCGGAAACTGGCGAGCGTCTGCTGGTCTTGCGCGGGCACCGCCGCGAAATCGCGCAGCCAAGCCAGCCGCATTTCGCGCGCGGCCTCGGCTGATTCGCGCTCCTTGTAGGCGTAGTCGGCCATGAAGGTGGTGAGGCCTTCGCTCCAGTTGCCGCTGTCGTAATCGACGTACACGCCGTTGCCCCACCAGTTGTGCAATACCTCGTGGCCGAGCGAGGTGGCGCGGATGAACGGCAGCTTCAGCACGTCGGCGCCGAGATAGGTCAGGCTGGGCATGCCGAACCCGGTCGGCAGCGGGTTGGCGACGATCGAAAATCCGGCGAAAGGATAGGCGCCGATCTGCCTGGAATAGCGTGCGAGATAGTGCGCCGTATCGTCGAGATAGCCGTCTGCCAAGCCGGGCATGGCGTCGAGCTCGGGCGTGAAGTACGTGCGCAGGCGCAGCGGCGCGGCGTCCGGGGCATCTGTCCGGGGCATCATCTTTTCGCGCACGATCCACGGGCCGGCCATGAGGTCGATGCCGTCAGCAGGTTGCGCGAACTCGAACGTGGCGCGATAGGATTTGGCTCCGTCGGCGGGCGCTTCCCGCTCCGACAGCAGGGTGCCGGGAACCAGCGCATGCTGGCCGGCCGGCACCGTGATCGTTACCCGATAGCTGAACAGGGTGGCGGGCTGCGGATACCACGCGCCGCCCGCGGGCAGAAAGCTGCCTTCGCGCGACGCCATCGGCGGCAGGCTGCGCAGCACGCCGCGATGGTCCAGGCTGCGGTCCAGCGGCGGCAGTATGCCGCCGTATTTCAGCTGCAGCAGGCCGCCGCCGGGAGGCAACTGAACGCGCCAGCCGCGGAGCGCGCCGTTGCGGCCGGTGGGATGGAGTTCCAGCTTTTTGCCGCCGACCGCGGCTGCGGTTACTTGCAGCGATTCATGCAGCGCGAAGCGGAAATCGGCCGATGCGGGAACCAGCTCGGCGAGCGCGTCGAAGCGGCGGGTGCCGGGATCGAGTTCGACCTGCAGTTGCAGCGCGGGCGCTGCCGCGCGCGCGGCTGCGCCGATCAGCAGGAAAAACAGGACGGCCAGCAGGCGGAAGGCGCAGCGCATTTTTCCTGCCTTCATGGATTCACCGGAAACTTGACGACGATGTCCAGCGCTTCGGCGCCGCGTCGTATGCGTATCGGCAGCCAGGTGCCGGCCGGCTGGCTTCGGACCGCCTGCGCCACTTGCGCTGCCGCCTTGACCGGCGCGCCGCCGACTTCCAGCAGGCGGTCGTCAGCCTTCAGCCCGGTTTGCTCGGCCAGGCTGCCGGCGCTGACGTCCACGATGCGTACCGCATCCCCGCTGTCGTCGAGCCGCACGCCGAGCCGCGGCGGGGCCTGCTTTTCCTGCGCCTGAGGCGGCAGCGTGAACACGGCGCTGGCCAGGCCGTTTCGGATCTCCTTGCAATCGGCGTCATGCTCCACGGCCAGCAACGCCCCCACGTTCCGTATTCCCAGGTCGCGCAACTGATGCGCCACGCCCCGGCCGAAACGCACGTGGCCGGCACCGATGATGCCCACGACCAGCGGCGCCGCGCCCGCCTGAGCCGGGCGCGCACGCTGCGCGAGCGCTTCCGCCATCGCCCTGTCCCAGGTCGTCTGCGATTCGACGAAACGGCGGAAGCCGGGATCGGAGGCGCGCACCTTGTCCTGTGCTTTGCCATGCGCGGCCAGGTGCATGCGGTAGATTTCGAGTAGAAAATTGCGGTAGTCATCCGATGGCGCCGCCGGTTTGCCCAAGCCTTCGCGCTGCGAATCCGGAACTGCATCCCAACCCTTTTCGCGCACTGCCTTGTTGAGTGCGTTTTCGACATTCAGCGCGATCATCGGAATGCGGTTAAGCCGCGCAAACTGGAACAACGGCAGGTAGAGTTCAGGCGACGTATTCCACACCTTGCTCCAGTCCGACTGCTCCAGGAATTGCTTGACCGTCAGCTCGCCCGCCACCCAGCGATCCAGCGCGGGCTGCACGCGGCGCGGGAACATCTCGAAGCCGATGACCATGTCCGGGCGCAATAGGTACAGGTCGGAAAGTACCTGCAATTGCCAGCGATGATGATCGGCGTCGTCATGGTATTCGCCCAGCAGGACGACATCGCGTTTGGCCATCTCGTCCATTACCTTGGCGGCAGAGATGGCGCCGGGCGTTTGTTGCTCCAGGCTTGTCCATGCGCTTGGACTCAAACAACCCGATGCCGCATGGGCGGCGGTCATGAGCGCCGCCAGGCAGGCCAGTACCGCTTTGGCGATTCGTAGACCGTTTGTCTGCATGGTGTCTGACCCGATTCCGAGGATAGATTGAACTGCTTGAGTCCATCTATGATCGCATCAGGCACGCTGGATTTCACATGACTTCCGTCAATCCACAGTAGCGCGGATACGCGCGGGAAGGGAACATCGACATGAGTCAACTATGGCGCTTGCAGGAAGGACGGCCGCGCAAGGAGCTCGGGGGCATGAAAAAAGACCGTTTCTTCGGCTTCATGGCGCCCCTTCGCGGGGCGATGTTTTTCGTGCAGCTGAATGCCGTCAAAGGAAGCGCCGAATAGCGCGAGATATACAACAAGTATTTCCGATGCCGGCCATGCCGGGCGTTATTTCAGCTCCCATTTAAATGAACGCGGCTTGGATTCGCCCGGACGATTGATGCGCAATTCCACCACGGAGGGCGGGGGCGTCAATGCATTGAAGCGCAGCACGCCCTTGCGATGATGCCCTCCGGGAGGATCGGCCTGCCACGACACCGGAGACGCCTGCGCGCCATTGGCCGAAACAAGCACGGCACTCTTCAGTAAATCGTCGTTCAGCGGCTGCGTATGGGTATCGAAGGTGACATCGAATTCCCACGTCGAGCCGGCGAGGTTTTTCGGCGTCACTTTGACGGTCACTGCATTTTCATTGCTCGTTTGCGGCGCCGGGCCGGCGGCAGCATAGGCCCTACTCCATGCCGCGATAGCGGCCAGCAGGACGAAGGCGCGGAAAATCATGCGAGACATTTTGCGTGCTCCCTGGAGGCATTGAAAACCTTGTTCCCGATATAGGCGATGCCGGCGGCGCTGAAGAGCAGGCCGACCCAGAACAGCTCCACCTGGAATTGCGCCGCGAAGGCGACCAGCCCGGTCGCGCCCAGCACCGGCGCGACATTGGCGAGATAGTGCGCGCAGCACGACACCATCGCGGCAGTCGAGGTGGTGCCGGAGGCGGCAATCACAGCTCCCGACTGCTTCGACTGCGCCACGAGGTCGCGCAGGCGCACGAACAGGCCGATCTGCAGGCCGAACCCGGCCGCCAGCGGCAGGATGAAATACCAGAACTCGGCGAACTGGTTGACGGTGAACTCCCATCCCGACACTGCGGTGAGCGCGCCGAAGTACAGGCCGAGCAGCAGCGCGAAAGCCAGCATGCCGAACATGGCCGGGCGCGCGCTGCCGCGCGCCGGGCCGGATGCCGGCGGCAACTTCGTTTCACTGCCGCCGCCGCGCAGCCGCAGCGCATTCGTGATGACCGACACCGAGCTCAGGCTCATGGCAAGCGCGGCAATCATTGGCGACAGCAGGTGCCCGGTGAACGGATACAGCAGGCCGGCGGCCAGCGGGATGCCGAGCGAGTTGTAGACGAAAGCAAAGCCGAGGTTCTGGCGCATGTTGCGCACCGTGTCCTCCGACAGCATGCGCGCCCGCGCGATCGCCCGCAGGTCGCCTTTGACGAGCGTGACATGGGCGCTGTTGATGGCCACGTCGGTGCCGGTGCCCATCGCGATGCCGACGTTCGACTTGGCCAGCGCCGGCGCATCGTTGATGCCGTCGCCGGCCATCGCGACCACCTTGCCTTCCTTCTGCAAGCGCTCGACCAGCTGCAGCTTGTCCTGCGGCTTGACCTCGCCGTGGAATTCGGCGATGCCCAGCTTGTTGGCGACCGACCTGGCCGTGGTAACGCCGTCGCCGGTCGCCATCACCACCGTCAGGCCGGCTTCCCGCAGCGTCTTCAGCGCTTCCGGCGTGGTGGACTTGACCGGGTCGGATACCGCGATCAGTCCGCCCAGCTTGCCGTCCGCCGCCAGGTACATGACGCTCGCGCCTTCGTTGCGCAGTTCCTCGGCTGCGCCGGCGAGCGCGCGCCAGTCGACGTTTTCGGTGTCCATCAGCGCGGCGTTGCCGAGCGCAATGCGCCGGCCGGCCACCATGCCGCGCACGCCGATGCCGCTGGCCGACTCGAACACGTCCGGCTTGTCCAGCGCGATGTTGCGCCGGCGCGCTTCATCGACGATGGCATGCGCCAGCGGATGTTCGCTGCCCTGGTCGATGCTGGCGGCGATCTGCAGCACCTGTTGCTCGGTAAATCCGGGCGCGGCCGCCACGCGGTCGAACGCGGGCTTGCCTTCGGTGAGCGTGCCGGTCTTGTCGACGATGAGCGTGGTCACCTTGCGCATGCCTTCGATGGCCGCCGCGTCGCGGAACAGGATGCCCTGCGTCGCCGCCCGTCCGGTCGCGGCCATGATCGACATCGGCGTGGCCAGGCCGAGCGCGCACGGGCAGGCGATGATGAGCACCGCCACCGCGTTGACGAAGCCGTAGACCCAGCTCGGCTGCGGTCCGAACAAGCCCCAGCCGAGCAGGGTCAGGACGGCGATCGCCACCACGATGGTGACGAAGTAGCCGGCCACGACATCCGCCATGCGCTGCATCGGCGCGCGCGAGCGCTGCGCGTTTGCGACCATCTGCACGATCTGCGACAGCATGGTTTGCGAGCCGACCTTTTCGGCGCGCATGACCAGGCTGCCGTTGGTGTTGATGGTCGCGCCGATCAGCTTGTCGCCCGCGCGCTTGGTGACGGGCACTGGTTCGCCGGTCAGCATCGATTCATCCAGCGAGCTTTCGCCTTCCAGCACTTCGCCGTCGACCGGCACCTTTTCGCCGGGACGCACGCGCAGCGTGTCGCCGATGTGCACGTGCGTCAGCGGCACATCTTCCTCGCCGCCGTCGGCGCGGATGCGGCGCGCCGTCTTCGGCGCCAGGCCGAGCAGCGACTTGATCGCCGCGGAGGTCTGCGAGCGCGCCCGCAGCTCCAGCATCTGGCCCAGCAGCGTGAGCGAGATGATCACCGCAGCCGCCTCGAAATAGACGCCGATGCGGCCATGCATCATGAACGTGTCCGGGAACAGGCCGGGCGCGACGGTCGCGACCACGCTGTAGCCGTAGGCGGCGGCGACGCCGGTGCCGATCAGTGTCCACATGTTCGGGCTGCGGTTCTTGAGCGACTGGATGGCGCGCACGAAGAACGGCCAGCCGGCCCACAGCACGACCGGCGTGGCGAGCGCGAGTTCGATCCAGCTCTGGTAGGGCAGGCCGTCGGGGAAGATGCGGTGGCCCGCCATCGCCAGCACCGTGACGATGACGGTCAGCGGCAAGGTCCACCAGAAGCGCCGCTTGAAATCGACCAGTTCCGGATTTTCTTCCTCTTCCAGCGAAGGCATCACCGGCTCCAGCGCCATCCCGCAGATCGGGCAGTTGCCGGGCGCGTCGCGGCGGATTTCCGGATGCATCGGGCAGGTGTAGACAGTCCCTTCCGGCAGCGCCTCGGCCGGTGCCGGCGTGGCTGGTTTTATGTATTGCTGCGGATCGGCGCGGAATTTTTCCATGCACTTGGCGCTGCAGAAGTGATATTCGGCGCCGGCGTAATCGATGGTCTTGTCCGGGGTCGCGGCCACCTTCATGCCGCATACCGGGTCGGTGAACGGCTTGTCTTCTGCGTGATCGTGCGCCATGCCCGCATGGTCTCCATGCTGGTGGCCATGATGGTGGTGTGTTTTATCGTCCATGATGCGTTCCTGTTCTTGTCTTACTGGCGACCTGCGGCCGCGCCTCTGCGCCGGAAATCGGGGATGAAGGCCGGCGTGTGGCGCCGATATGTTTCATATTCCGGCCCGAACTCGGCAAGCATGTTCCGTTCTTCCGATTGCGCCAGGCGCGCATACACCACGACCAGGATGGGGAACATCAGCAGCGTGATGAGCGTGGGCCACTGCAGCAGGAATCCGAACATGATCAAGACGAAGGCGACGTACTGCGGATGCCGCATGTGCGCATATAGTCCATCGGCGGCCAGCCGGTGGCGGGTTTGCGCCTCGTACAGCACCCGCCACGCCGACGCGAGCATGAAGAATCCGCCGAAGATGAAGATGTTGCTGAGCATGTGGAAAGGCCCGAAATGCGGATTGGCCTTCCACCCGAACATCATTTCCAGCAAGTGGCCGGCATCGTGCGACAGGAAGTCGATGCCCGGGAAATGCCGCGACAGCCAGGGCAACAGAAGATAGATGGTGAGCGGGAAACCGTACATCTCGGAGAACAGCGCGACGATGAATGCCGAGAACGCGCCGAAGGAGCGCCAGTCGCGCGACGTCTTCGGCTTGGTGAAGCTGAACGCGAAGATGATGAACACCAGCGAGTTCAAAATTACTAGCGACCACAGGCCATATGCGGACGTATCGTGGCTCATGGCTGTTCTCCGATACGTTCGCTTTTACGCGGTGTGTTGCCCGCATGAGGATCAGCGCCGCCCCGGTGACGACCGTGCCCGTGTCCGTGATGGAACAGGTGCATCAGCGGGCAGGCAAGCAGCAGCAGGTACGGCAAGATGCCAAACAGGTGGGCGCGGTGTTCCGTCCACAGGAAGAAGGCCGCAACCAAAAGAAAGCCGATCAGCGCCCATTTCCAGCGCCTGGCATATCTCGGCGCCTCATTGTGCATTCTGGTTCTGTCCATGACCCGCTCCTTTGCCGCATCGCTTTATCGGGACATCAAGGGGACGGGAACCGGCTTTTCAGCTACCCGCAGGACTTTCGGTTCCGCCACGGTAATACGCTGCTCATTTCCCTTTCCTGCCCATCCTAGGAAGCATGGTCATCAAACTGAATGATCCATGTCAAAAATTCACGGATAGGGCGCCTGCGGCCGGCTATTTTTCGGCGTTACCCACAGCCGCAATTTGTGCCGGATAACCCGCTTGGGTGATCGCTGCTGCCAGAACGGGCGCATCGGCAGCGCTTGTTACGCGAACTTGCTTGCTCTGCAAGTCGACGTCCACTTGCGCGGCACTGTCGACCTGGCGGATTGCCTTCGTCACGCGGCCGGCACAGCCGCCGCAAGACATCTTTTCCACTCGAAACATGTACATGGTGTGACCTCCTTTGTTGACCGTATTGTCAAGATAGACCTTCCAGCGGTGGGAAGGTCAAGGGAGAATCGGATAGATCCGGTCGTTTCCGGCTTGAGGTGGCGGGGCGGCGCGGGATGCGCATGGACGCCGGAAGCCCGGCTGCAGGAGGCTCGCGCACGGGCCGCGTGCTAGAATGCGCGCCTTTCTTTCAAGGTCGCTTCGATGTTGCTATTTCTGTTATGGACGGTGCTTGCGCTTGGCGCGCTGGCCGGTGCCGGCTTTTCCCACTACCGTTACCGGGTGATTCATAACCAGTACTACGAGCGCCTCTTTGCCCGCAATCGGGATGCATCGGACAGTGCCGAAACTTGCCGCCATCCCCGATCTTCCAGCCGCGTTTCCCTCGTCACGCTGGTCCTGGTCGGCCTTCTGGTGCCGGTGTCGCTCGTCATCTAAACGGCGACAAATCTGCTCTAGTGCAGCACCTTGCCGTTGCTGCCGATGACGGTCAGGTCGACGAATCTGGAACCGTTATGGCTGGCGGCCGAATAGCCGAGCTTGTAGCCGCCCACGTCGTAACCCTGCATGCCTTCCAGCGCGGCGACCAGCTTCTCGCGGGTGAGGTCGCGCCCGGCGCGGCGGATCGCCTCGACCATGGTCTTGGCGGTGATGAAGCCTTCGACGCCGTAATAGGACAGCACCGGCGTCTTGCCCTGCTGCGCCAGCATGTGCTTGTATTCCTTCACCAGCGGCACCGTGTCGTTCCATGGATAGGGCACCACCTGCGAAATGCCGATGCCGCGCGCGTCGTTGCCCAGTTCCGCCACCAGCAGGTCGGCGCCCACCGGCGACAGCGTCGCGTACTGCGGATGCAAGCCCGCGTTCTTCATCTGGCGCACGAAGGCGGCGGTCGGCTTGTACAGGCTGACCATGATGACCGCCTGCGGTTGCACCTTCGAGATCGCCTGCACGGCCGCGCCGACATCGGTCGAATTGCGCTCCACCGTGCCCAGCGCTGTCGGCGCCAGCCCATGCTTCTTGAGGGTGGCGGTCACGCCATCCAGGCCGGACTTGCCGAAGCCGTCGTTCTGGTAGAACACCGCGATATTCTTCAGGCCGA
Organism: Noviherbaspirillum sp. UKPF54; assembly: GCF_007874125.1. Lineage (NCBI taxonomy): Bacteria > Pseudomonadati > Pseudomonadota > Betaproteobacteria > Burkholderiales > Oxalobacteraceae > Noviherbaspirillum > Noviherbaspirillum sp. UKPF54. The sequence goes on from NZ_CP040128.1 coordinate 377,652, forward strand.
GCGACACCAGCTGCTCCGTGATCGCCTCGGTTTCGTCGCCATAGCTGGCGCGCACGTGGAACATGTAGCGGTTGACCGGCGTGCGCAGGGCGTCCGCGCCGCTGATGGTGCCCACCAGCGGCACCCTGGCCGCGGAGAATACCTGCATCGCCGCCGTGGTCGGGGATGAGCCGTAGTAGCCCAGCAGCGCGAATGCCTTGTGGTTGTCGATCAGCGCCTTGGTGTTGGCGACCGCGCGCTCGGTTTCGTAGCCGTCGTCCAGCGCCACCAGCTCGATCTTGCGGTTGTGTATGCCGCCTTCGGCGTTGACCTGCCGGATATAGCCGGCGATCGCATCCTTCATCTCGACGCCGTAGGCGCCGTTGACGCCGCTGAGCGGGGCCGACATGCCGAGGACGATGGTGCTGTCGGTGACGCCGGTTTCGGCGCCGGCGGCAAAGGCGCGCAACGACAGCGCGCAGATCAGCGCGGCGCGCATCAGTCTGGAGACAAGCATCGGATTCCTCGCAACGGTAAGGACAGGATCTGGAGTGTGCGCCAGTATAGTGACGGCTTGCTTACTGGAAAATTACAGGCGGTTCCGGCCATGGTTTCCGCCCTTGTATGGAAGCGCTTGCTCATTTCTTCAACCGGTAGCCGGTCCTGAATATCCACCAGATCGCTGCCAGGCACAGCAGCATGAATACGAGCGTCATCCCAAGGCTGAGCCCGACGCCGACGTCGGACACGTCATAGAAGCTCCAGCGAAAGCCACTGACGAGATAGACCACCGGGTTAAACAGGGTCACCTTTTGCCAGAATGCGGGCAGCATGCTGATCGAGTAAAAACTGCCGCCGAGGAAGGTCAGCGGGGTGACGATCATGACCGGCACGATCTGCAGCTTTTCCCAGCCATCGGCCCAGACGCCGATGATGAAGCCGAACAGGCTGAACGTCACCGAGGTCAGCACCAGGAAGGCCACCATCCACAACGGGTGCACGATCGTGTAATCGACGAACACCCGGGCCGTGGCCAGGATGATCAGGCCCAGGAGCACGGACTTCGTCGCCGCCGCGCCGACATAGCCCACCACGATCTCGAACGGCGACACCGGCGCCGACAGCACTTCGTAGATCGTGCCGGCCCATTTCGGCATGTAGATGCCGAAGGAAGCGTTGGAAATGCTCTCGGTCAGGACCGACAGCATGATCAGCCCGGGCACTATATATGCGCCATAGCTGACGCCGTCGATCTGGGCCATGCGCGAACCGATGGCAGAACCGAACACGATGAAGTAGAGCGACGTCGAGATGACCGGCGACGCAATGCTCTGCAGCAGCGTTCGCCACCAGCGCGCCATTTCGAACCGGTAGATGGCCTTCATTCCGTGTACGTTCATGCCCGGCCTCCTTCGCCGCCTTTACCATGTACCAGATTGACGAAAATTTCCTCCAGCGAGCTTTCGCGCGTCTGCAAGTCCTTGAAGTGGATGCCGCGCTCGTCCAGGCGCCGCAGCAGGTCCGGCACGCCCGGATGCTCGCTTTGCGCGTCGAAGGTATAGACCAGCTGGCTGCCGTCGGCGGACAGCTCCAGCGGATAGCCGGCCAGGTCGGCCGGCACCGCAGCGAGCGGATGCTGCAGCAGCAGCGTGAGCTGCTTCTTGCCCAGCTTTTTCATCAGCACCGCCTTGTCCTCGACCAGCAGGATCTCTCCCTTGCTGATCACGCCGATGCGGTCCGCCATTTCCTCGGCTTCCTCGATGTAATGCGTGGTCAGGATGATGGTCACGCCGTTTTCGCGCAGGTGCCGCACCATGGCCCACATGTCGCGGCGCAGCTCGACGTCGACGCCGGCGGTCGGCTCATCGAGGAACAGGATGGCCGGCTCGTGGCTCAGCGCCTTGGCGATCATCACGCGGCGTTTCATGCCGCCCGACAAAGCCATGATTTTTGAATCGCGCTTGTCCCACAGCGACAAGTCCTTCAGCACCTTTTCCAGGTAGGTGTCGTCGGGCGCCTTGCCAAACAGGCCTCGGCTGAACTTCACCGTGTCCCACACGCTCTCGAAGGCGTCGGTGGACAGTTCCTGCGGCACCAGACCGATCTTCTTGCGCGCGGCGCGGTAGTCGCGGCCGATGTCGTGGCCGTCAGCCGTCACGCTGCCGGTGGAAGCCGTGACGATGCCGCAGATGATGCTGATCAGCGTGGTCTTGCCCGCGCCGTTCGGGCCGAGCAGCGCGAAGATTTCTCCGCGCCGGATGTCGAGATTGATGTCCCTGAGCGCCTGGAAACCGGACGCATAGGTCTTGGTCAGCGCCTTGATCGAAATGACTGGTTGCACGCGTGCTCCTTGCTGAATGGCGGGCAGGGCGGTGCCGACGGAAAATCGGACATGCCCGGCCTGCTCGCCTTGCGAAGGCATCATGTTAAAACATCGCGTTGATTCAAGTGCAACAGATGATCAGGCAAATTGACAGCGGCACGCGCGCGGGCTCAGTCGCCCAGCACGGTGACCACCACGCTGCGCCGCTGCGCGCCGGCGCGGTGCTCCCACAGGTAAATGCCTTGCCAGGTGCCGAGCAGCAGGCGGCCGGCGCCGACCGGGACCGTCAGGCCGGTGCCGGTCAGCACGCTGCGCGCATGCGCGGCCATGTCGTCCGGCCCTTCCAGGTCGTGGCGGTAGGCGGGATCGCCGTCGGGCGCCAGGCGTGCGAGGACGGTGTCGAGGTCGCGCCGCACGTCGGGGTCGGCGTTCTCGGTGATCGTCAGCGAACAGCTGGTGTGCTGAACAAAGACGTGCGCGAGGCCGGTGTCCACGCCGGAGGCGGCCACGGCTTGCGCGATGGCGGCGGTGATGTTGCTGGTGCCGCGCCCGGGCGTGGTGAATTCGAGGATGCTCTGGTGCGTCATCGGGCCTCCGTCATCGCTGCGTGCATCACGCCTTCGGCTTGCGCGCCATCGCCTCGCCCATGCGGATGGCGCGTCCCGGCGTCCAGTCCGGATTGAATTCGAGCACGCCGCGTGGGAACAGCATCACCACGGTGGAGCCGAGCAGGAAGCGGCCCATTTCCTCGCCTTTCTTGAGCACGATCTGCTGGTCGTCGTAGCGCCACTCGCGCACGGTGCGGGTGCGCGGCGGATTGACCACGCCGTACCACGCGGTGGCCATGCTGCCGACGATGGTGGCGCCCACCAGGGTCAGCACGAACGGGCCGGATGCCGACTCGAACACGCACACCACGCGCTCGTTGCGCGCGAACAGCCCCGGCACGCCGCGCGCGGTGGCCGGGTTGACCGAGAACAGCGCTCCCGGCACGTAAATCATGCGCGTGAGCCTGCCGTCGCAGGGCATGTGGATGCGGTGGTAGTCGCGCGGGCTCAGGTACAGCGTGGCGAAGCTGCCGTGATCGAACTGTGCGGCCAGTTTGCCGTCGCCGCCCACCAGCGCGGCGGTCGAATAGCGGTGGCCCTTGGCCTGGATGATCTGGTCGTGCTCGATCGCGCCGCACTGGCTGATCGCGCCGTCGACCGGGCAGACGAAGTCGGCCGCGGCCAGCGGACGCGCATCCGGGCGCAGGGCGCGCGTGAAGAAATCGTTGAAGCTGGTGTAGCTGGAAAGGTCGGGATTGAGCGCCTCCGCCATGTTCACGCCGTAGCGCTTGGCGAACCAGCGGATCAGTTGCGGCGTGAAGCGTTCATCCTCGGCGCGCGCGATCCGGCCGGCGAGCGTGGTCAGCGCCTGCTTCGGCAACAGATATTGGTGTAAAACGGAAATTCGCTTGGGCACGGCCAACCTCGTGGAAAAGAATTGGCGAGATTATAGCCTCATGCATTTGCGCATCGCCGCGCGCGCCGGCCCGGTCACGCGCTCTCGTCATCGAGGTTCCTGAGGATGCGGCAAGGATTGCCGGCCGCAAAAACGCCTTCCGGGACGTCCTTCGTCACCACGCTGCCGGCGCCGATCACGGAGCGCGCCCCGATGCGCACCCCGGGACACAGAATCGTCCCGCCGCCGATCCAGACATCGTCGCCGACTTCGATTTCCTTGCCCAGTTCGAGTCCGGTTTTGCGCAACTCCGCGCTGAGCGGATGGCTGGCGGCATAGATTTGTACGGCCGGGCCGAACAGGACGCGCGAGCCGATGCGCACCGCCGCGACATCGAGCACCACGCAATTGAAATTGAAGTAGACCTTGTCGCCCAGGACGATATTGCTTCCGTAATCGCAATGGAAGGGCGGCTCGATCCAGGTGCCGGCACCGGCGGCGGGAATGAGTTCCCCGAGGAGGCGCTGGCGTTCTTCGATCTGGTCGTCGCGCGTGTCGTTGAATGCCTTGAGGAGCAGGCGCGCGCGGCGGCGCTCGTCGGACAGTTGCCGGTCGAGCGGATCGTACGGTTCACCGGCCAGCATCTTCTCTTTTTCCGTTTTCACGCATCCTCCCGGTCATCTTTCATGAGACACAACTATCGGGTAGACCAGCCTGGATCGGCGCGGTTCGCCGCGCCTGCCGCTGCCGCGGCGGGCGAACACACTTGTTTTCTTGCTAGTAACGTTCACTTACAGCTGAAACAACTTTGCTGGCTCACACGGCGGCGCTTCCTCCTTAATATCTACATGGCACGACTCACTTGAACAACGCCAACGGGGAAAACCATGAAACATACCAAGACCGTAAGCCACACCGCGATCCTGAGCGCAATCGCTTCCGCCATGCTGATGACGGGAGCCGCATTCGCGCAGACGACAACCACCGACACGACCGCCACGACGGCACCGGCGACCACCACCACGACGTCGTCGACCGCTACCGCGCCGGCGACTACCACTACGAGCACCACGAGCATCACGGGCACCGTGACCGCCAATGCGCCGGCCACGAGCACGACCGCCACCGTTACTTCCACCACGAGCACAGCCGCCACGACCACGACCAGCACCGCGGTCGCGAAGAAAGGGGCGACCGTCTACAAGCCGGGCGCGACGCTGCCGGACGGCGTGACCGCGAAAAAGCACGGGCATGGCGCCACCGTCGTGCTGCCGGCGCAAGCGCTGGCAGGCAAGGCCCTGGCGGCGGAAAAGCGCGAAGCCGTCGACGCCTTCAAGGCCGAGCGGGCCGACAAGGTGGAAAAAGCCGAGAAGCTGGAAAAGATTGAAAAAGTCGAGAAGGTGGCCCGGATCGACAAGGTCGAGCGTCCCGAAAAGATCGAGCGCGTTCGCCGCAACTGATCAGGTCGCCTGGCGATCAGTCAAGTTGACCGGGCGGTTGCCCGGTTTTTTTATTGGATTTGCGATTGTTATACGAATGAAAAGATTGAGTTTTGCGGCCATCGCCCTGCTGTCGCCGCTTTTTTCGCAGGTGGCGCTGGCGGACGGCGGTTTTTCCTTCAAGACTGGCTATGACTACTCCAGCGGTACCTACGGCACCAGTAACCGCACCGAGATCACGTCGATCCCCTTTATCGCCGGCTACGAAACCGGCAACTGGGCGTTCAAGGCGACACTGCCTTACGTGCGCATCACCGGCTCGGACAACGTCATCGCCGGCGTCGGCGCGGTGCGCCGGAGCACGACGGCGGTGCGCACCGAGTCCGGGCTGGGTGACCTGATGGCTGCGGCGACCTATTCCCTGTTCGCCGATCCGAAGACGCAGTCCGGCGTCGACGTCACCGGCAAGATCAAGTTCGGCACCGCCGACAGCGACAAGGGGCTCGGCACCGGCCAGAACGACTACTGGCTCACGGTCGATCCCTACAAGAAATTCGGAAACATGACGTATTTCGGCGGCCTGGGCGTGGGCTTCCTCGGCAGTTCCAGCACGCTGAAGCTCAACAACGTCGTCAGCGCCAATGCCGGTCTGTCCTACAAGCTCGATGCGCAGGCGAGCGCCGGCGCGATCTTCGATTACCGCAGCAAGGCAAGCGACGCCGGCTTCGACCAGCGCGAACTGACCGCCTTCTATTCGCGCAAGCTGGGCGAGGCTTACAAGCTGCAGGCATACGCCACCAAGGGCTTTTCCGATGGCAGCCCGGACTGGGGCGCCGGCCTGAACGTCGGCTACCACTTCTGAGCCGGACAAATCCGGTGGAGATGGAGTAATTACCCTACAGTAAGAGCGTATACTTCTGCCCGAGCAACGCTACAACGTAGGAATCCATCTTGGAAGCAGACATCAAGCCTCGCGAACGCCTGGTGCGCGTCGCCGCGCGCATCGCGAGTTATTTCAAATCGGTCATCGACTCCACGCTGCCCTGGCCGGCCAGGATGAAGGCGCTGTTCAAGGCGGCGCTGGCCAGCGGCGCGATAGGCGCGGCGCTTCTGCTGGCGTACGCGATTGTCCTGATCCCGTTTACGCCCAGCATTGCCGACCTGCGCAAGGCCAAGGCCGAAACGCCCAGCGTGCTGATGTCGGCCGACGGCAAGGAGCTCGCGGTGTTCAAGCGCATGAACCGCGAGTGGGTCGAGCTGAAGGACATCTCGCCGCACGTCGTCGACGCGCTGATCGCCACCGAGGACCACCGCTTCTACGAGCACCACGGCGTCGACCTGAAGCGCACCGTGGGAGGCATCGTGCGCACGCTGCAGGGGCGCCCGGAAGGCGGCTCCACGCTGACCCAGCAGCTGGCGCGCAACCTCTATCCGGAAGACATCGGGCGCACGCGCTCCATCACCCGCAAGCTCAAGGAGCTGATCACCGCGCTGAAGATCGAATACGCGTATTCGAAAAAGGAGATCCTGCTCACCTACCTGAACACGATGCCCTTCCTGTACAACGCCTTCGGCATCGAAATGGGCGCGCGCACCTACTTCGACAAATCGGCCGCGGAATTGAACGTGCTGGAAAGCGCCACCCTGGTTGGCATGTTGAAGGGCACCAGCTACTACAACCCGGTGCTGCGCCCGGAGCGCGCGCTCGACCGCCGCAACGTCGTGCTGGCGCAGATGGCCAAGCGCGGCGTGCTGAGCCAGGCCGAGTTCGACCGGCTGAAGACGCGCCCGATCCGGCTCGACTTCGAGCGCCAGCCGGAGCCGGTCGGCGCCGCTCCCCACCTGGCGGTGGAAGTGCGCAAGTGGCTGATCGACTGGGCCGACCGCAACGATTACAACCTGTATTCCGACGGCCTGACGGTGGTTTCCACGGTCGATTCGCGCCTGCAGCAGTTCGCCGAGCAGGCGGTGGCGCGCCAGATGCAGACGCTGCAGGCGGTGGCCGATACCGAGTGGGGCGTGGGCGCCGAACGCCGGCTGGCCGGCAATCCGGCGGCCTTGCGCGGCATGCGCACGGTGCGCCAGTCCGGCTACCTCTGGAAGGCGCGCGGCGAGCTGCTTGACGCCTTCGTGCGCGAAACGCCCGCCTACCGCAAGGCGCTCGACGAGGGCGCCACGCCCGAGGCGGCGCTCAAGCAGCTCAAGGCGAACGGCGAATTGATGGTCCGCCTGATCGCCGACAAGACGCGGCTGGAAACCGGATTCGTCGCCATCGACCCGAGCAACGGCGAGGTGAAGGCCTGGGTCGGCAGCCGCGACTTCGAAGTGGACCAGTACGACCACGTGGCGCAGGCAAGGCGCCAGCCCGGCTCGACCTTCAAGCCATTCGTGTACGGCGCGGCGCTGGAGGACGGCATGACGCCGGAGACGCGCTTCACCGACAAGGAAGTCGACATCCCGATGGGCAACGGCAGCGTGTGGCGCCCGACCGACATGTCCGGCTCGAGCGGGCGCGAGATGACGTTGCGCGAAGGCCTGGCCTACTCGAAGAACACGATCACCGCGCAAGTGATGCAGCAAGTCGGCCCCAAAAAGGTGGCCGGCTTCGCGCGCAGGGTGGGCGTCGATCAAAGCCCGCTGGAGCCGGTTCCCGCGCTGGCGCTGGGCACCAGCCCGGTCACGCTGCTGGAAATGGCGACCGCCTACGGCACCATCGCCAGCGGCGGCCAGTTGCGCCGGCCGATCCTGGTCAGCCGCATCCTCGACAAGAACGGCAAGGAGCTCGGCAGCTTCACCAGCGACGGCAAGCGCGTGCTGTCCGAAAAAATCGCCTATGACCTGACCGACATGCTGCGCGGCGTGATCAACCAGGGCACTGGACGCCCGGTCAAGTGGCAAATCGGCGCGCGCGCCGATGTCGCCGGCAAGACCGGCACCACGCAAAACAATACCGACGCCTGGTTCATGCTGATGCATCCGCGCCTGGTGACCGGCGCCTGGGTCGGCTTCAACGATGCGCGCGTGACGCTGCGCAGCAACTACTGGGGGCAGGGCGCGCACGCGGCGTTGCCGCTAGTGGGCGACTTTTACCGGCACGCGTTCCGCGCCCGCCTGATCGATGCCGGCGCCCGCTTCCCGAAACCGCCGGAGTCCTTCCTGCAATCGATGCTGAACAAGGTGAGCGGGTGGTTCGGCTGGAACCCGGCGCCGCCCGCGCCGGTGCCCGCCAAGACCAGGCCTGCGGCGCCGCAAGGCGCGCCGGCTGCCGCGCCGCCGCCGGCCGAGGCCGGGGCCGGGGCCGATGTGCGCACCGATGAAATGGAGCGCATCATGAATCAGGCCGACGACTCGGTGCAAGACGGCGCCGCGCCCGACAACGTCAACCCGGCGGTCCCCGCCGATGGCGGCCGCCAGGATGCCGCTGCGGCGGGCGGCGGGATGGAAGGCGCCGGCGCTCCTGGGAAATGAGCCGGGCTGCCATGGCATGCGGGGAGGGAAACTGGAAGTTTCCCTCCAGATGAAACCTGTATTGCATGCGATACAATGGCAGCCCGCCGGGGACCGCGTCTTCTTAAAGGACGGGGACATCCGCGCCATTTCTGATTCGGCCCATCATGCAGCAGGAAAAACGAACGGTATTAGTGGCAATACGGCCAGAGGACAAGGCACTGGCGGCCGCCATTATCGACAACGCGTACCGCGCCGTGTATTGCCACACCTATGAACAGGCGCAAGCCTGCCTGGATGAAGGCATTTACGCCGTGGTGTGCGGCGTCCATTTCGACAACGGCAAGGTGTTCGACTACCTGCGCTGCGTGCGCACCCATCCGGCGGCGCGCAACATTCCGGTATTCATTCTATTGGGCAACAGCAGCCGCTACTCGCCGTCCATCGTGCACGGCATGCGCCGGGCCGCGGAAGTGCTTGGCGTGACCGCCTTCACCGACCTGATTCGCCTGACCGACAAGGTCGGCCGGGAACAGGCGATCGCCATTCTGCGTCAGGGATTGCGCGATCCCGGCAAGTTCAAGCCTCCGGGGCAGGAACCGTTGCCGGCGAATCGGATCGACGAGCATTCCCTGGCCTAGGCCTTTATTTTTTCGAGCTGGCCCGGGCCGGCTTCAGGAAACCGGTGCCAGCGATCATGGTTACCGTTTCCGCCGCCTCGATCGCGGCCTGCTCGGTCGCGTCGATGCCCAGTTCGGCGAGCTGGCCATCGATCAGGAGCGCCGCCAGGCCGTGCACCGCCGACCAGGCGGCCAGCGTGATTTTCTCGACGCCGAAGTCATGCAGCAGCTGCCTCTCCTGGCAGCTGCGCACGGTCGCCCGCATGCTCGCGAATGCCTGGTCGCACGCCGCCTTCAGCTCCGGGAAGTCGCTCTTGTCGCTTAAGTCCGGGTGGTACATCGCCAGGAAATAGGGCTGGTGCGAGGCCGCGAACCGCACGTACGCCACGCCTTTGCGGCGAAAGCATTCCACCGGATCGTTCGAAAATTCCGTATCGATGGCGTCGAATGCCTCGCCCAGTTGCCGGAATCCGGCTTGCGCGATCGCCGCCAGCAAGGCCCGCTTGCTCGGGAAATGCCGGAATGGCGCCGCGCTGCTCACGCCCAGCGCGCCGGCCAGTTCGCGCAGCGTGAAACTGACTTCGCGCGCCGCCGCGATATGGCGGATCGCCGCCTCCAGCAGGGCATTGCGCAGGTCGCCGTGATGGTAGCCCTTGGTTGGTTTTTTCATTTCCGCATTATCGCCGGTCTGTTTCTCGCATGCATCGCCATGATGAAATGTAAGCGGCGATCACATTTCAATTGACGCCGCTCGCCGCGCGGTGCTATCGTGAGTCGATCAAATGTAATCATCGATAACATTAAACTGCGAAAGCGGGGGAAAGTCCATGCAGCAGAACACTGCCTCGTTCGACGCCATCGTCATCGGTTCCGGCATCGGCTCGCTGACCACCGCCGCCTTGCTGGCGAAAGAGCGCGGGATGCGCGTGCTGGTGCTGGAAAAGCACTTCAACCTCGGCGGCCAGACCCATGAATTCAAGCGCAAGGGCAAGTACGAATTCGACGTCGGCCTGCACTATATCGGCGGCATGGACAGGGGCAGCGGCAAGGCGGTGTTCGACTATCTCACCGAGGGGCGCCTGCTGTGGCAAAAGATGCCGGACGAGTTCGAGAAATTCGTTTACCCGGACCTGGAATTCGACGTGCCGTCCGACGGCAAGCTGTACCGCCAGCGCCTGATCGAGCGCTATCCGGCCGAACGGGCCGCCATCGAACGGTACTTCCACGACGTGAAGGCGGCGGCCACCTGGTATTCGATGGGACACCTGGGCGACGCCTTGCCCGCGGCATTGCGGCCGCTGCTGAAGCTGGCGTTCCGCTGGAAAGGCGGCCTGGCCGCGCTGACGGTCGAACAGTACCTGGAGCGGCATTTCAGCGACCCGCGGCTGAAGGCGCTGCTGGCGTCGCAATGGGGCGACTACGGCTTGCCGCCGAGCCAGGCGGCGTTCGGCATGCATGCACTGATCGTCACCCATTACTGGCGTGGCGCCTGGTATCCGGTGGGCGGCGCCAAGCAGATCGCGCGCGCCATCATCCCGGTCATCGAGCGCCTCGGCGGACAGGTCGTGTCCGGCAAGACGGTCACTGAAATCCTGGTCGAACACGGCCGCGCCACCGGCGTTCGCACCATCGCCACCCTCAAGCCCCACCGGCCGCCAGTGGACTATGCCGCGCCCATCGTCATCTCCGGCGCCGGCGCAGTCAACACCTATCTCAAGCTCGTCCCGCGCCACGTCGACATCCCGTTCCGCGACCGGCTGGCCCACCTCGCCCAACTGCAGCAGGGCACCAGCGCCATCTCGGTCTATCTCGGCCTGAAAGCGTCGCCGGCCACGCTGGGCATTCGCGGCGAGAACCACTGGGTCTATAGCGGCTACGACCACAACCGGGCGGCGGCCGACACCAGCTTCACGCAGGGCTATTACCTGTCGTTCGCGTCGCTGAAAAATCCGCAGGCCAGATCGCATACCGCCGAGATCATCACCTTCGCGAAATACGAGCGCTTCGCCCAATGGTCCGACGGCCGCTGGAAGAAGCGCGGCGACGATTACGAGCGGCTCAAGCAAGACATCGCGCAGCAGCTCATCGATCGCGTCGAACGCCGCATCCCCGGCTTTGCCGCCCTGGTCGACTATGTGGATGTCTCGACGCCGCTGACGATGGAACATTTCCAGGGCAATCCGCGCGGCGAATTCTACGGCTTGCCCGCCACGCCGGATCGCCTGTTCCAGCCCTGGACCGGCGCCAAAACGCCGGTCGGGAACCTGTACCTGACCGGGGGCGACGTCATGTCTCCCGGCGTGGTCGGCGCGATGATAGGCGGCGTGAAAGCCGCGGGCGCGATGATGGGACCGTTCGGCTTTTTCAGGCTGATGAAGACCATGGCTGAAGCGCAGCGGCGTACTGAACAGACGGGCAGGGCGCCGGCGTCCGAAACCGCGTCCGCCGGCTAGCCTTTACTGCGGTTCCAGCAGCGGCGCCACCAGCCGTTCGAGCACGCGCATCGCGTACAGCCCGGCATGCGCGGCGCGCAGTTGCCCCTGACGGTCGAACACATAGACTAGCGGCAGGCGCGTTTCGTCCAGCGGGCCGAGATCGTGTTGGCCAAGTATGGCGATCGGAAGGTCAAGATGGCGTTTTGCCACGAATTCGCGCAGCGCATTCCTGTCGATCGGGACCGATGCGGCGAGCGTGTAGACGCCGCGCGATGCATAGGCGGCGGCGAAGCGCTGCAATTCCCAGATGCACTTGCGGGATGCCAGCGATTCCGGCGACCAGACCGACACCAGCGTGATCCCGTCGCGCCCGGCCAGCGAGAACGGCGTCCCGTCGAGCATCTCGGCCTCGACGCGGTGCGACGCGGCCGGCTGCTCCGCCGCCAGCGACAAGGCAGGCAGCGCCGGCAGCAGCGCGAACAAGGCCAGAACGAGCCGGCGGTTGATTGAAGTGGGAAACATGTCCTGCGATCCGTTGTTCCGTGCGCGGGGCAAGCCTGGCGATTTGCCGTGCCCACCTCGGTTAAGGTTGAAATTTCCAATTGGAAATACTTATGACAGCTTTTCGTCGCCGGGTATTTGATTTAAGTTAGGAATTATGAGAGCTTATTTCCTATAAGAAAAACAATGCGCAGCTTGGTTTAGAGAATATTGTGGCCGCTCAAGACAATAAATCGCCAGTCCTGCTAGCGCATTTCATGGGATGATGACCAGATCCAACGCAGATTGGAACCATGAAAAACAATGGGAGAGGAGAACCATGAAATCAATCCGTCGCTTCATGCAGGGCGTCGCCGCAGTCATTCAAGCCGACCGCCATTTGTTTCAACGATTCCCCACGCTTAAGCTGGCCGCGCTCGGCATGGTGCTGCTGCCGGCGATATACGCCGTGATTTACCTGGACAGCGTCTGGGACCCGAATGCGAAAACATCCGCCTTGCCGGTCGGCCTGGTCAACCTGGACAGCGGGACGAGCTTTCGCGGGCAGGATGTCAGATTCGGCAACGACGTGGCGGCGGCGCTGGAGAAGCAGGGCCAGTTCGGCTACCAGCGCTTTTCCGACGCGGCTTCGGCGCAGCAGGCGGTGCGCGACGGGAAGCTGCATTTCACGGTGCTGATCCCGAAGGATTTCAGCCAGCATGTCGTCGCCGGCACCCAGCCGGGCGCGGCCAAGGTGGCGGTCTATGCCTCGGAAGCCAATAACTATGTCGGCGCCGGTTTGGCCAGGCGCTTTGCGCCGGAACTCGCGCAAGGCGTCAACGGCCTCATGAGCGCTAAGCGCGCCGAATTGAATGCCGCCGGTTCCCTGCAAAGCCTGGCAAAGCTGAAGGAAGCGGTAATGCGGCTGAATGTCGGCGCTTCGCTGCTGACGTTCGGCCTGGAGGGCGCGGTCAAGGGCAGCGGCGAGCTGGAAAAGGGCACCGTCACCCTGAAGGACGGCGCGCTGCAGCTGCAGGAAGGCACCAGGAAACTCAACGCCGGCGCCGGGGAACTGGTTCCGGGGATGAAGCAGCTGGGCGCTGGCCTGCGCATGATGGATGCGAAAAAGCCGTCGAATGGCGACTTGCAGGCGCTGGCCGACGGCGCGCATGGCCTGGCGGCGGGCGAGGCCGAGTTCGGCAAGAGCCTGGCGCAGTTGCAGGGCGGCGCCAGGCAGCTGGCAGGCGGCGTGCGCCAGCTCAAGGAGCGGGTGCCCGACCCGATGCTGATGCAAGCGATGGCGCCGCTCGACGCCGGTGCTGGCCAGCTGGCCGCAGGCATGGGCAAGGCCGGCGAAGGTCAGGCCAGGCTGGCTGAAGGCGCGCGCCGGCTCGATGAAAACACCGGCAAGCTGGCCGCCGGCCTGATGAAGTTCAACGAAGGCATCCACGCCATGGCTGCCAAGATGCCGGAGGACGCCAGGATCGACGCTTTTGCCGCCGGCATGAAGCAGCTCGCCGACAGCACAGGCGCATTCGCCGGCGGCGCCATGCGCCTGAACGAAGGCGCGGGCAAGCTGGCCGCCGGCCTGGTCAAGCTGAACGAGGGCGCCGCGACGCTTTCCGCTGGCTTGCAGCAAGTCGACGCAGCGCTGCCGGCGCCGGGCGCCGAGGGCGACACAGGCGCCGCCATTCCGGCCGGCGCGGTGCAGGTCGATCTGCAGGTGAGCGCGCCGGTGGCCGGGCGCGCCGCCGGATTCGCGCCCAACTTGCTGGCGGCCGCGCTGTGGATGGGCGTGGTGGCGATGGCCTTTCTGTTCCATTTCAACCGCTTGCCGGCCTCCGTGCAGCAGGCGCCGGGATTGTCGAAGGCGCTCGGCAAGCTGGCCGTGCCGGGCGTGCTGGTGCTGATGCAGGTCATCGTCGCGGTGCTGGCGCTGGTGCTCTTGCTGGAGGTGCGCATTCCCGACATGCCAGGCTTCGGCGCCACGCTGGCGGCGGCGGCTTTCGCCTATCTCGCGCTGCTGTTCGCGCTGGTCAGGGTGTTCGGCGCGGCCGGCAAGGGCGCTGCCATCCTGCTGCTGCTGGCGCAGCTGACTTCCGCGGGCGCGCTGATGCCGCTCGAACTGACCACCGGCGTCTACCACGCGGTGCAACCCTATCTGCCGATGACCGGCGTCGTCCAGGCATTGCGCGCAAGCCTGTCCGGCGCGGCGGGCGGCGCCTGGCCCAATGCGCTGGGCTTGCTGCTGCTCGAAGGCGCGATAGCGTTCCTGATCGCGGCGTTCGCCGGCAAGTGGAAGATCGTCAGGGCCGAGGATTACCGCCCGGCGCTCGACGTCGACATGGCCGGCCGCGCCGGCGCATTCCCGCAGGCGGGCGCGCTGGCGGCGACCGCCAAGTAATCACCCATCCGCCGCCCGCAGGGCTCACGCCGCATCGGCGGCGGCCCGCCTGGCGCGGCGCGCGGTCTTGACTGGGGTTTTCAACGGCAGGGGCGTGACGCTGGCGCGGGCGGGTTCTTCCGCTGCGGCGTGCGCCTTGACCGTTCTCCTTGCGGCCTTGCGCCGGGGCGCTTTCCTCTGTTCCGCCTGCAGCAGCGCCATCAGTTCCAGATGCGCCTCGCTCATGAATTTCGCCAGTTCGCGCACGTCCGGCATGGCGCGGCGGCATGCGATCAAGCCGAATTCGAGCGCGCCGTTATAGCTCATCACGGTGATGTTGAGCGCGATGCCGTGCAGCGGTATCGACAACGGGTAATAGCTCGCCATGCGCGCGCCCGCCATGTACAAGGGCGTCTGCACGCCGGGCACGTTGGAAATGAGCACGTTGGCGAGCGGCGGCACCCGGTCGGCCAGGCGCGTACGGCTGTACAGCGACGCGAACGCGCTCATCAGCCACGGCACGCCCAGGCTCGGCAGATCCGTCGGCAGCGCCGATTTGACGCGGCTGAGCGTGGACTTCAGGGAGCTGGAGGATGCAACGATCTCCAGCATGCGCTCCTTCGCGCCGGCCTGGTCCGTCGGCAGGCTGGCCAGCGCCATGCTGAACTGGTTGTTTTGCTCGGTATTGCCCTGCGCACGCAGGTTCACCGGCATCACCACCTTCAGCGGCTCGGCGGGCAGCGCGCCCCGGGCGTCGAGGTAGCGCCGCAAGGCGCCGCTGCATACGGCCAGCACGGCATCGTTGAGGCTGCCGCCGAACGCGTTTCCGACAGCCTTGGCTTCGACCAGCGGAATCCGGACGGTGGCGAAGACGCGCTGGTTGGTGATGGTGGTGTTGAGCGGCGTTCTCGGGCCCGGCTTGAGCCGGTTCGCCAGGCCGCCACGCTTGCCGCCTTTTCCGTTTTTGCCGGCTGACGGCAGCATCAGGCTGCCGACGGCCTTGGCCGTGGTCGGCAGGTATTTCACGATCTTCCAGTACTGCGTGGCGGTGTGGCGTAGCACGTTGGCGATCATGGCGCTGACGCCGGGCTGGTCCGCCGCCTTCGTGCGCTCCGGCAGTGTGGCTGCCGCGCGCGGCAGCGGGCTCGTATCGAGCACGGCGCGCGATACCGATTCCGCCCCCACGCCGTCGATCGCCGCGTGATGGACCTTGATGTAGAGCGCAACCTGGCCCGACTTCAAGCCTTCGATCACATGGAACTCCCACAGCGGCCGGCTGCGGTCGAGCAGGTGGGAATGCAGCCGCGCCGCCACCGCTTCCAGCTGCGCCATGGTGCCCGGCCGGGGCAGCATGACGCGTTGCACGTGGTAGTCGAGATCGACTTCGCCATCCTCGACCCATACCGGGTTGGCGAAATCCAGCGGCAGGTGGGCGAGTTTCTTGGTGAAGAGGTCGGCCAGGTGAATGCGGCCGGCCACATGCGCCTTCACGTCTTCATGGAAGTCGCCGCAATAGCCTGGCGGCAGATCGAACAGGTGCAGGGCGCCGATATGCATGGGCATTTCCGGCAGTTCCAGATGCAGAAATGCCGCATCCAGGCCGCTGAGTTGTTTCATTGCTTCTCCTATGGTGGACTGACTGGTCGGGAAACGCGTCAGTCTTCCACAATGAAAAAGCGGGCTTTGGACTTTCCTCAATCAAATAGGTCATGTGACCAGTAGTAGGGGCTCTAATCAAGGCGGCGCGCCTGCTCAGCGCCGCTTGAAGAATTCCCACATGACGTCGTTGGCCGAGATCGCCTGCGAGGGCGGCTCGTCGCCGCGCGCCTTCTGGCCGCCGGGCCAGGAATGGCCGCCGCTCTCGGTCACGCAGAGCTCGACTTCGGCCTGGCCCCGGCAAGGCGCATGCAGCTCGCAATAGGCGCCGTCCTTGTCGAGGATGCGGCGCGGCTTCGCGCTGCAGCCGTCCAGCTGCACCCATTTGGCCACCGTGTCGGCGACCGAGGTGAAATCGGTGACCTTCGAGGCGTCCGGCAGCCCCGGCCCCGCGCCGCCGGCAAACAGCACGTGGTTGTCATTTCTGGCGTGGATGTGCAGCACTGCTACCGGGCTTTTCGGGTTACAGCTGCGCGTGTTGTCGGTGCCGGCTACCGACGCGATGGCTCTGAACACGTCGGGCATCTCGCAGGCGAGGCGGTAGGCCATCATGCCGCCGTTGGACATGCCGGTGGCGTAGACGCGGTTGCGGTCGATGTTCATCTGGCGCGTGAGGCGATCGACCGCTTGCCGGATGAAACCGGCGTCGTCGATATTTTCATCGCGCGCGCCGCCGCAGCAGTTGCCGGCGTTCCAGGTTGCGAACTTGCCGGACCGCAGTTTGCTGAAGCCGTTGGGGAACAGGGCGACAAAGCCTTCGCGCTCGGACTTGCCGATCAAGCCGTAGCGGGCGTCATCGGCCTGGTAATCCATACTGCCGCCGCCGCCGTGCAGCGCCACCAGCAGCGGCGCGGGCGTGGCCGGATCGTACTTCGCCGGGACATGGACCCGGTACGTGCGCGTGAGCCCGCCGTGCTCCAGCTCGAAGCGGTAGTCGCCCGGCTGCGTAATCCGTTCGCCGGCGTCGGCGGCGCCCTGCTGCTGCCGTTGCAGCCGGCGCTCCTTGAGCCACTGCCGCAGCGGCCCATCCGCGGCGGACGAGGGCGGCGCCAGGGCGATGCCGCTGGCGAGCAGTGCAAGGGAGAGGGCAAGTGAGGCGTATCGTTTCATGGATGACTCCGGATGTCCAAACTGCAAAATCTTTATCTTCCCGATAAACTGCAATCTTATGCGGCGGCGCGCCGCCTCCGGTAACTATAAGAAGGAATCATGGAAAAATGATGGGAAATTTCCAGGTGTTCGATCCCGCCTTGCTCGACGGCGCAGGACTGAATCGGCAGGCGGTGTTCGATCTTGATGCGCTGCCGACGGACATCGCCGCCGCGGTCGCCGCGAGTTGCACTCCCGGCCGCTCCTATCGCCAGCTGATCCTGATCGGGCACGCCGGCAGAAAACTGTGGCAATCCGTCACCGCCGCCGGCATCGCCTCGGACGATCCGATCGACGACTTCACTGTGCGGACGGTAAGGCAATGGTTCGCCGGCAGCCTGGCGCAACACGCTTACGACATCCTTTACCCGGGCACCCAGGCGATCGGTTTGCAGCGTCTCGGCCAGCTGGCTGGATGGCACCACGCCAGCCCGTTCATGGTGGGCATCGATTCCGAGTGGGGTTCCTGGTACGCCTACCGCGCGCTGGTGGTGGCGGACACCCGCTTCGAGCCGACCAGGCCGGTGCGCGGCGTGCATCCGTGCGCGACGTGCCAGCACAGGGTATGCGTGACCAGTTGCCCGGCCGGCGCCTTGAGCGGGGAGCAATTCGACCTGGCAAAATGCGTTGCCTATCGCAAGCGCGAGGGATCGCAGTGCAGGGCCACCTGCCTGGCCAGGATCAGTTGTCCCGTTGGCAGCAGCCACCGTTATTGCGACGCACAGATCCGCCATACCTATGTCGGGTCCATGCGCGCGATTGAACGGTACTACTGACGCGCAGTAATCCCGCGAGCGCCCGCGGCATGGAGAGAGGGGCAAGGCGAGTTCCTGAAACTGCACGACCTCGGACATTGGTCAAATACCGTACGCGATGTGCGTCAACGCAGCGCGAAATTTCCGCCCCCGCATTGATCATCCCGAATCGCTCCACATAATGGTAAGTCCTCCAACCTTGATTCAAGGAGTGACTCATGAAGCCTTTTGCTCTCCTGGCGGCATCCATGGTGATCCCCGCCGTTATTGCATCCGCACAAACTCCCTCGACAACCAGCACCACGAGCACCTCGATTCCTTTCATCCCGCTCATTTCCAATGGCGGCGGCAGCACCCTGACCGGCACCACGACGCCCGGCTCGGCATGGTTCATCGACACGGCCAAGGGCCTGGTGGTGTTCTGCACCCAGACTAACACCGGCACGAGCACGACCACCAGCACGAGCGGCGCGCCAACATTCGCCTGCTCCGCGCAGGCGGTGCCGACGGCCGCCAGCAGCGGCACCTCGGGCGGCGGCACGCCGGCCACCGGAGGTTCCTCGAGCGGCGGCACACCGGCTACTGGAGGCGCCGGCACCAATCCGATGGGCGGCTAACGGCAGCGATGTGCCTGTTCGTCACCGCCAGGCATTCGTCTTTGCCGGCGAGCGGCGGTCGCGGCGCTCCGACCGGCGCCGCGCCGCTGGCAACGTTGACGGAATTTATCCGATTCCCGCGCGGTCAAACCCGTTCGTTTCCGGATCTCGGGGAGATCGAAATGGATGTGGACAAGCAAGCCAACGAAGGCATGGAAAAGGTGGCGCAGCTCGTTGAGGAAATCAAGTTCGCGATGCTGACGACATGCGAGCACGGCGACACCCTGCATAGCCGGCCGATGACGACGCTGCAAATGGACAGCGACGGCTACCTGTGGTTTTTTACGAGCCTCGATTCCCACAAGGTCGACGACGTCAGCGAGCAAGCCAGCGTGAACCTGGCCTATGCCCGCCCTGACAAGCAGGACTACCTGTCGGTTGCGGGCACCGCCGAACTGGTGCGCGACCGCAAGAAAATGGAAGAATTGTGGACGCCGTGGCTGCAACCCTGGTTCCGCGACGGTCTGGACGACCCCAATCTTGCGCTGCTGAAGGTCAAGCTCGAAGAGGCTTACTACTGGGATGCGCCCGGCAGCGCGGTCAAGCGCCTGTACGGCCTGGCGAAGGGGATATTAACCGGCAAGACCGACGCCCTGGGCGAGCACGGCAGGGCACATCCGCCGCACTGAACATCGATTGGCGGTGCGCGCATGCCGAAAAGCGCCCCCTTTTTTCGACAAACGTGTTACACTTGCGCCCCTCGCGGCTGTAGCTCAGCTGGATAGAGTACTTGGCTACGAACCAAGGGGTCGTGGGTTCGATTCCTGCCAGCCGCACCATACACGAAGGGGCCACATTTTTCGGAATGTGGCCCCTTTTCTGTTTTCTATTTCTAATCTCTGATCGCTCGGCTCCGGCATGCCGGGGCCGAAGCGGCATCAGCGGCGGCGCTGGTAGCCGCCGGTGCGGGCGGGACCGCGCTGTTCGAGATGACGGAAGGTGATCCGGCCCTTGCTCAAGTCGTAGGGCGACAATTCAATCGATACCTTGTCGCCGGCCAGGATGCGGATATGGTGCTGGCGCATCTTTCCCGAGGTATAGGCGATCAGCTGGTGTCCATTCTCGAGATCGACGCGAAAACGCGAATCCGGCAGCACTTCGGTGACGAGGCCATTCATTTCGAGCAAGTCTTCTTTAGCCATGATGTAATCCAATATCAAATTGCGCCGGGAGCCCATGCCCGATGCCGCGCCTGCGATGCATCGAGACGGGCCATTCCAGGCAGTGGGCGCGCAAGCGCCGGGTGGAGAAAAGCAAACAACGCCACCGGCGTCAAGCGGGCCGGCGCGGACATAGGGCGCCGCACGGGGCGGCGGCGAATACGGCAATGAACGATGAAGGTGGTCAGCGCACGTAAAGTGGTGATCTCTGCGCGACCGAGGAACTGGAAAAGGCGGATGCGGAAACCGGGTTCCGGCCAAGCGGACAATCGCCATCGGACTGCCGCACTATACCACAGGCGGTCATGCCGCGCTGCCGGAGGGCATGGCAGCGCCGTTCGGCCATGGTGAAATGACAGGTGACGAATGGCTGCGCAACCGGCGCGGTCAGCCAGTGTTACCGCGTGCGCGGCGAGGCAAAGGTTTCCGGCCGCAAGATTAGCGGCGAGCCGGTCACGCCGGCGGCGGCCAGCCGTCGCGCGATGCCGTGGATGTACGCTTCGAAGGTCTTGAAGATGCCCATGATGTCGGCGTGCGGGTTGTCGCCGTCGACGGCGCGCAGCTTGCAAAGCGCTTGCGTCGTGATCAGGCAATCGCGCCTGGCATAATCCACCACGACGGTAAAGGCCACGCCTTCGGGCGAGAGGCGCGGCGCGTTGAGCGGTTGGTTCATGATGTGCCTTTGAAGAATGTTGCGTTGGAGGAGCGGCCGCGTGCGCGACGCGCGAACACGCGATGCAACGATCGCGGTACGCCTTACGTTTGTTTCTTCTCCTTTGGAGAGGTCATCATGACGAAGTGTGAAATCATGGCCCTGATCATGCGCAAGGAAGACCAGTTCGAAGGCGATCCCTTTACCGCCGCGGCAAAGCTGGTTTACTGCCTTGAGCTGCTGGCCGGGCGGCAAGCCATTGTCAAATTGTCGGCATGCAATGACGGGGTGCCATGTGATGTACGAAAAATACTGAGCGATACTGTTAGGCGTTTGAGCGGATTGCCTGTATAGTGGACTTCCGCACTTGTATCAAGTCGTCGTCTTTGCTGGTCTCGTTCCCGTTTTGCTCTTTCCTGAAGAGCCATTCCTGTCTGATTCCTTTCGGTCGTATTCCTTGGTCTCGAGTGCATTTCGGGCACCCGCCCTTATTTCGTTTCAAAAGGAAATCACATGACTACGCAAACCGGCACCGTAAAATGGTTCAACGACTCCAAGGGCTTCGGCTTCATCAAGCCCGACGAGGGCGGCGACGACCTCTTCGCGCACTTCCAGGACATTCAGTCCACCGGCTTCAAGAGCCTCGCTGAAAACCAGCGCGTGTCCTTCGAGCGCGGCATGGGCCCGAAGGGCGCCAAGGCAACGAATATTCGCCCCATCTAAAGGCGATACTCTTTTTTCCGCAGGCCGGCGGCGCACAAGCGCCACCTCGCCTTGGAGACACCTTGCAGATAGCCTGGGTCTCGACTGTTGCGGAAAGCGAAAGCCCGTCACTGACGGGCTTTTTTTCATCCGGCACATTCCTGCCGCACCTTGTCCGCTTTGCGGACAAGGCAGACGCGGCGCGCTCAATGTTGCAGGTTCCACTGCCTTGTCGGCATGGCGATGATTTCCGTCGCATCCGGCTGGCCCGCCGCGACATTAAATGCGCTGATGCGCGCATGCAGCACGCCGGTGGGCAATGCCGACGTGTCGAAGTCCAGCCAGGCGAACTTCCTGTCGGCCGACACGGCAAACACGCCCAGGCGCGGCGCATAGCCGGTAGCCGGCAGCAGCTCGACATTCTGCAGGCCGCTGCCGCGCACTTCGAGCCGGGTGGCGCCGCTGACGATGTCGCCATGCACCGGCGCCATCGTCACCGATGCGGTAAACGACGTCGTTCCATTCCTGACATCCCAGCGCCGCGCCGGCATGGCCACGATTTCCCGGGCATTGGGCTGTCCATCGGTCACGTTGAACGCGCTGATTCTGACATCGTGCACACCATCGGGCAGCGACCGGGTGTCGAGGTCCAGCCAGGCAAGCGTCCTGTCCGCCGACACGTTGAAGACGCCCAGTCGCGGCGCATAGCCGCTGGCGGGCAAGAGTTCGGCGTTCGCAATTGCGCTGCCGCGGATTTCCAGCCGCGTTGTGCCGCTGATCACGGCGCCGTCGGCGGGTGCGGCGGTGAGCGTGGCGGCAAAAGCGGCCGTCGGCGCAGACGTGTTGCTGATGTTCCAGGTGCGCGCCGGCATCGCGATGATTTCCGTCGCGCCCGGCTGTCCTGCCGCGACATTGAAGGCGCTGATCCGCACGCTCAGCGGCCCGTTGGGCAGCGCCGTGGTGTCGAGATCCATCCAGGCCCGGGTCTTGTCCCCGGATATGTTGAACACCCCCAGGCGCGGGCTGTATCCGGATGCCGGCAGCAATTCGACGTTGGCCATGTCGTTGCCGCTCACTTCCAGCCGCACCAGGCCGGCAAGCGCTGCGCCGCCGGCCGGCGCCATCGCTGCCGCGACGAAAAATGGCGCGGTCGGCACGCTGGAACAGCGCGGATCGAGGCTGCAGGAATTGAGGATCCTGCCATCGGATGTAAAAAAGGTGGGCAAGAGCCGCGCGCCGGTTGCGCCGGCATCCCCATTCTCTCCGCCACCGCATGCGCCAAGCAGCATGAGCAGGCCGGTCGCTGGCAAGACCTTCAAGATGGATAACATGATGGTTTCTCTCCGATAGTTGGATCGCGCGCCCGGCGACGAGTTGCGCATCGCCGCCGCGCCCGCCAGGGGTACAGCAGGCCGCGTGCCAGCTCCGGCGGACGCGCACGGGGAGGCCTTTCGGTCATTCTTCTGGTTGTTGATTTTTCAATAATTTAAATGTAGAACTGTAGCTTCAATAAAAAACAATCAAGGCCGCATTCACGCGCGGGAGGAGCAACGTGAAATCCATCAGAGACCGGCTCGTGCCATCCCTGTTCCTGGCGCTTGCCGTCGCCATGAGCGCCGCATCGGCGGGCGGATTCGAGGACGCGCAGGACGATTACGCATCCGGAAGGTTTGACCGCGCCTATGCGGTGTTTTCCAGGGAGGCCGAGCGCGGCAATCCCGATGCCCAGCTTTACCTGGGCGCGATGTACGAGAACGGGCAGGGCGTCGATCGCGACTATCGGCTGGCGGCGCAGTGGTACGAGCGCGCGGCCGGGCAGAACAACCCGGTGGCATGCTACAACCTGGCCCAGCTGTATTTCGAGGGGGAAGGCATTGCCCGCGACGCCGGCAAGGCACTGGCGCTGTTCGAAAAGGCGGCGTCGCTGGGGCTCGATGATGCCAACCGCCAGCTCAGTTCCATGTACCTGCTTGGCAAGGGCGTGCCGCAGGACGATCGCCTGGCGGCATCCTGGCTTGCCAGGTCGGCCGAATACGGCAACCCCGGCGCCCAGTTCAATCTGGGCAAGATGTATTTCGACGGCCGAGGCGTCCCGCAGGACTATGAGAAGGCGGAGCACTGGTGGATGCGCGCGGCGAGGCAGGGGCATGCCAAGGCCCAGTACAGCCTGGGCGTGGCCTACTATCACGGCAGCGGCTTGCCGAAAAACGTCAGGAAGGCGATTCCCTGGCTTGCCAAGGCTGCCGCCCAGGGGGAGGCGGATGCCCAGCTGCGCATCGGCGTGATGAATTACCTGGGACAGGATGTCGCTCTGAACTATACGCAGGCCATCTACTGGTTCGAAAAAGCGGCCGCCCAGGGCGACGAGCGCGCCCAGTTCGCGTTGGGCGCTGCCTACGAGGATGGGCGCGGGGTCGCGCAGGATGCCACGCAGGCGGCGGCATGGTTTGCGAAAGCGGCGGACCGGGGGTATGCCATCGCGCAGTATCGCCTCGCATCGTTATATGAGACCGGGCGCGGCGTGCCGCAGGACGCGATCCAGGCGCACAAGTGGTTCGCGCTGGCAGGCAAGGGCGGTTATGCCGACGCCGAGCGCAAGATGCAGGCGATCGAGCGCGGCATGAGCGCCGGGCAGGTCGCCGAATCGGGCCAGCTGGCGCAGCGCTGGTCGAAAGAGAACGGCGCCCCCGGTCGCGGCAACGTCGCGCCTGGCATGCAGTAGGTCAGTACTTCACGATCATCACCGTCCCCGCCACGAGCAGCAGGGCGCCGGCGATGCGCGCCGTATTGATGCCATGCTGGGCGAAGCCGATCAGGCCGTAGTGGTCCAGCACTAGCGACGTGAGCAATTGCGCGGTGATGGTCAGGCACACCAGGTTGGCCGCGCCCAGCTTCGGCGCGACGAGGATGGCGGTCGCCACGTAATACGCGCCGAGCGCGCCGCCGATCCATGCCCATGGCGGCAGCTTGCCGAGCGCCTGCGCGGTCGGCCAGGCCGCGCGCGAGACAATCGCATATGCCAGCAGGCAGGCGCTGCCCACCGCAAACGAGATGAGGGCGGCGACGACGGGACTGCCGATGCCCTGGCGCAGGGTGCTGTTGACGCCGACCTGGAGCGGCAAGACCGTGCCGGCGGCAATGGCCAGCAATACATACCATGTTTGCATTTTTTCCTTTTCGTTAAGCGATTAATATCCCGGGTGTCGCAGCGGTGCGACCGGCACATGGCATCGTATCCGGGGATGGCTCCGTATTTTTTCAGCGATGCGGTTTTTTCGATTACATTGAAACGAGAAAACACATCCGCCTGCGGCCGGTGCTGGCCGCAAACCTGATTGCGGACGAATCTGTATGTCTATTTTCACATGGAAGAAAGCATGGCCACGGCGACCGTGAAAATCCTGTTGAACATCATCGGCATTATCGCCGTCCTGCTGGCAATTCTCGGCATCTTCCTGCCGCTCTTGCCGACCACGCCCTTCCTGCTGCTGGCGTCGGCCTGCTTCGTGCGCGGCTCTGAACGCCTGCACGGCTGGCTGTTGACCAATCGCCTGTTCGGCGAATACCTGCGCAACATCGAGGAAAAGCGCGGCATTCCGCTCAAGGGCAAGATCATGACGCTGATCCTGCTCTGGGCCTCGCTGGCATTTTCCATCTATACGGTTCGCCCCTTGCTGCTCAAGGGCATGCTGGTGCTGATCGGACTCGGCGTCAGCGCCTGGATACTGCGCATGAAGACGCTGAGATACGATGACTAAGGGCTCGCCGCTTTCCCGGGCTATTTCTTCCCGCCCTGCAGCGCCAGCATCGCCACCACGCCGGCCACCAGTCCCCAGAATGCCGAGCCCACGCCGAACAGCGTCACGCCGGACGCGGTCACCAGGAAGGTGACGAGCGCCGGTTCGCGTTCGCGCTCGTTGGCCAGCGCGGCGGCCAGCCCGTTGCCGATGGTGCCGAACAGCGCCAGGCCGGCGATCACCAGCACCAGCTCTTTCGGGAACGCGGCGAACACCGCGCCGACGGTTGCGCCGAACACGCCGACCAGCAGGTAAAAGAAGCCCGCCGCGACCGCCGCCACGTAGCGGCGCTTGGCGTCTTCATGTGCTTCCGGGCTCATGCAGATGGCCGCCGTGATCGCGGCCAGGTTCAGCGCGTAGCCGCCCAGGGGCGCCAGCAGCAGGTTGGCGACGCCGGTCCAGCCGATCACCGGCGAAATCGGTACCGCGTAGCCGAAGGAGCGGATGACCGCCACGCCCGGCACGTTTTGCGATGCCATCGTCACCACGAACAGCGGCAGCGCCACGCCGATCGTCGCCGCCAGCGAAAACCCCGGCGCGATCCATTTCGGCTGCGCCAGTTCCAGCCGCACGCCGTCCATGTGCAGCAAGCCCTGGGCGGCGGCAATGGCAATGCCGAGCAACAGCGTCACGATCACCGCATAGCGCGGAAACAAACGGCGGCCGGCCAGGTAGGCGACGAACATCGCCAGCGCCAGCGCGAACTGCGTCTTCATCGCCACGAACACATCCATCCCGAAGCGCAGCAGCACGCCGGCCAGCATGCCGGAGGCGAGCGACACCGGAATGCGGCTGATCATGCGCTCGAACAGGCCGGAAAACCCGCAAAAAGTAATCATCGCCGCCGACAGCAGGAAGGCGCCGGTCGCCTCCGGCAGCGCCACGCCGGCCGCGCCCGTGATCAGCATGGCCGCGCCCGGCGTCGACCAGGCGGTGACCACGGGCACGCGATAGCGCAGCGACAGCAGGATGCAGGTCAGCCCCATGCCCAGCCCGAGCGCCCACATCCACGACGCGATCTCGACCGGGCCGGCGCCCAGCGCGCGCGCTGCCTGGAACACGATGACGGCGGAACTGGTGAAGCCGACCAGCACGGTGACGAAGCCGGCGGCGACGGCGGACAGCGAAAAATCCTTGGCGAATTGCATGACTGCAGGAAATGAAAGAGGGAAGCGGAATTGTTGCATGAAACGCTGTGGCGGCGCTGAGCCGGCGTGCGGCCGTTACCGGCCTTGCGCAATGCCGCGAAAGATTGGAAGATGCCGCCTGTCACACGCAAGCGGGCGGCTTTCGACGCTGCATGTCCGCCAATCTTCCCTATGCAAATCGAATTCATCCGCCAGCGCCTGCGCGCGCTGGGCGCCGGACCGATCCACGAGCAGCGCGTGCTGCGCGACTGGGTGCGAGCCCGGCCGCATGACCAGGTGCGCCGACGCCTCGACGACTTCTTTCCCAAGGCGCTGCGCGAGGCGCTGCCGGCGCTCGACGTCGAACTGCACGGGCTGGCGCGCCTGCTGTCGTCCCATCCGACCGAGGATGGCGCGGCGCGCCTGCTGGTCGGGCTCAACGACGGCCAGACCGTGGAAAGCGTGCTGCTGCCGCGCGGCGGGCTGTGCGTTTCCAGCCAGGTCGGCTGCGCGGTCGGTTGTCAGTTCTGCATGACCGGGCGCAGCGGGCTGATCCGCCAGGTCACCAGCGGCGAGATCGTCGCCCAGGTCGCGCTGGCGCGCATGCAGCGCGCGGTGAAAAAGGTGGTCTTCATGGGCATGGGCGAGCCCGCCCACAACCTGAACAACGTGATGGAGGCGATCGAGCTGCTGGGCACCGAGGGCAATATCGGGCACAAGAACCTGGTGTTCTCGACGGTGGGTGACGTGCGCGTGTTCGAGCGCCTGCCGCAGGGCGTGGTCAAGCCGGCGCTGGCGCTGTCGCTGCACACGACCAAGCCGGACTTGCGCGAACGGCTGCTGCCGCGCGCGCCGCGCCTGACACCGAGAGAGCTGGTGGAGCTGGGCGAGCAGTACGCCCGCCTTACCCATTATCCGGTGCAATACCAGTGGACCCTGCTGGAGGGAATCAACGACGGTGAGGATGAGATGGATGGCATCGTCGACCTGCTCAAGGGGAAGTACGCGATATTGAACATGATCCCCTACAACACGATTCCCGACCTGCAGTTCAGGCGCCCGTCGTGGGAGCATGCGCGCGACATCCTGCGCCGCCTGCACCGGCGCGGCGTGCTGACCAAGCTGCGCGATTCGGCGGGGCAGGAAGTCGATGGCGGCTGCGGGCAGTTACGGGCGCGCGCAATCGCGGATCAGCCGCGCAGCATTGCGATCCATCCCGCCTGATCGACTGCCGGGCGCGCGGCCCGGCAGGCTCTAGCAATTCCCCTTCTTGGCCTGACCCGGGGGGCAGAACCGGCCGCCCTCGCGTTCGACCGGCACCCGCACCCGTTCCACCACGGTCCGGCAGCGCTGCACGGTCCGGTAGGACGTGCCCTGGGGCGCACCCTGCGCCGCCATCCGGTCGCCGACCACGGCGCCGGTGGCCGCACCGACCGCGGTCGCCACGGTTTTTCCATTCCCGCCGCCGACCTGGTTGCCCAGAAGGCCGCCCGCGATGCCGCCGACGATGGCGCCGCCGTATCCCTGTCCGCCCGACTGCACTGCGACTTGCTCGTTCCAGCATTCCTGGCGCGGGCGCTCGACGATTTGATATTCGCTTGCGGCTGCCATCAAGGGCAGGGCGGCAATCACGCCGGTGCTCAGTATTTTGCGCAACATATCTTTGCCTTTGAATTCAAGAGTGGTTTCCACTTCAGCGGGAGGAGCGTTCATCGCCGCAAAACATGTCTTGTTTTGCTATTCACAGCCGGGCCTTGCAGCTTCCCGGCCTGACTAGGCACGGCGATGCGAGAACGATTTTATAGCAGTGTTGCCCAAAAGAAGTATTGCATGGCGTGTTGCACAACAGCATATTTGAAACAAGATGTATCGCGCAGTCAGCGCGCTGCGCAGGGTGCGCCGCAAATTAGAGGGGCGGCTCGACTCGGCTTCAATTCATGCCTGACCCCATATATGATGCTATTGCCTTTTCACAACTGACCGGCGCTTTCGCGCCGTCCTTACCTACAGGAGCAACCCATGTCCCTTTCCATCAACTCGACTCTCGGTGATCTGCTCGACAACGAGGCCGCCAAGGCTATCCTCGAAAAGTACCTGCCCGGCGTGTCCACCCACCCGCAGATCGGAATGGGGCGCGGCTTCCCGCTGAAGACGGTGGCCAGCTTCTCCGGCGGCCTCATCTCCAACGAGGCGCTCGAAAAGATCGAAACCGACCTGGCGGCGCTGGGCTGAACGCACGTTTCGGCGACGGGGCCGGCTTCGACCGCAAGCCCGGTCGGACCGGGCTCGGCCGCCATACGCGCCGCCCGCCACATCTATCCAGTTATTCCGCCTCGCACGGCAGCCCGGAAACGGTTAACATCGACCTCTTCACCATTGCGAGACGACCCATGCACATCATCAGCCGCGAACTGTACGAGGCCGCACTGCTCATCAATCACCAGGACACCGTGTATCAGCCGGGGCTGGCCGCGCATGAAGCCGCGCTGGCCGCGGGCATCGCGCGCCGCAATGGTTCGCTCATCGAACTGACCCACAAGGGCGAGGAAGTCATCCGCCTGGAATGACCCGTGCCATCGAGCGATGGCAGACAACTCGGCGCAAGCGCAGGTCGCGCTTGGCTGCCGATATGAAAAAAACGGGGCAGGCTCGACATCAGTCATGATCGAGTCTGCCCGGCTGCGCTTCATGCGGCCATAGGCGGTCAAGCCGTCACGAGGCCGAATTCTTCGCCATCACCTGCTGGTTGTTCCTGCACTCATTGGCGAGCTGCTGGCCCTTTTTCGAATCGAGCAGTATCCCCTTGGCTGGGATGTTGATCCACACCAGGCCGGCCTCCTTGTCTTCGAAACGGTGCGCGCCGGTGGTGGTTTCCACGCGCGTCAACTCGTGCATCTTCTTGTGCCAGCGCAGTCCGATGCGCTTGGTGTCGGCGGTGTTTTCGTAGATCGAGAGCTTGTTGCCCAGTTCGCAGTTGAAGTCGACGCGGACATGCCCGGCGAGATCGGGCTGACGGTCATCGTCGTCCGCCTTGGCCGCGGCATGCTGGTGCGCGTGCTTCGCCGTTTTCTTGTGCGGCGTGGCGGCAGGCGTTTCGGCAAATGCCTGAGGGAGAGCGGCGGACATGCCGGCGCCCAGAAGCACGAGTACAGGGAATAGCTTTTTCATCAGATTGTCTCCGTAATGATGCGCTCCCGCAGGCAACTCCACGCGAGCCGCGCCTGATTGATCGAAGGGTGAATACGTACCCCGATCCTGACCGCTGCACTGTCTTTGCAATGCCTGTCGATCTTAATCAGCAAAAACGGAGAGATGTTGCTTTGACGAAATTTGTTACATTGTGCGATGCAGGATGCACTGACAGAGCTTTATCAAAACGGCTCAACCTGAATACGTTTGCCTTCCAGACGAACTTCCGACGACGCGGTTTCGGCATCTTGCAAGTCGCGGGTGCTGACTTTCGCCACGCCGCTGAATGCATTGTTCCCCGGACCCGGGGTAATGCGGATTTTCGTCTTGGTGCTGCCGATCCATTTTCCACTCTGGTCGAAGCGGAAGGCGATATAGGTGGCATCATATTGCCCTTCGCCGACGCGTTTCCAGGCACCATGCCCGCCGCTAAGGACCGGGTGCGTATCGCCGCTTCTGAAAAACGTGCCGTCCGACGAAAACGTCAAAAGATTCTTGCCGACGCCGGAAGGGCGGCTGACCGTGACGATCCATGCCCCTACCAGGCTGCCGTCCGTTTCCCGCGCGGGTTGGGCGCCAGCATCCGTGACCAGCAGCGCGATCATGAAGCATGCAAAAGCGGAGATGATTTTTGACATGGGCCTTCTCCTTCGATCGCGTCCCGATGTCCGCCGCGGGAACAAAACCTATCCTTTGGCGCGCCACCTGGCATGGCCTCGGGAGCGAAAAGCGCCGGGTCATCTCAGCATAGCGCTCCATTCCGGACAAGGCCGCGCATGCCTCTGGGCTTTGTGATAAATCAATGAGGCGACGCATGCGAAATGCTCAGTAGAATGCGCCGCGCCTGCTTTTTCCTACCCGAGGGATTTCAGGGAAATGCCTTGTTCCGGCGTGCCCTCCAGGTAGTCGTGGCCCGTGTTCGTCAATCGCCAGAAACCACTTTCGGAAACGGTGACCCATCCCTTGTCCTGGAGCAGGTGAAGGTGATGGCGGATGGCGGCTTGTTCCGCGTTCAAGCGCTGGGCGACCCCGATAACGTTCAGCTCCGGTTCCGGAGCCTCCAGAAGCTTTCCTAGGATCGCTTCCATTAGCATTTGATCTCGCTTCATGGCGGTGAAATTGGCAAAAAGCGCCATCTTAGCGGAATTCGCGGCGCGCGCGCCGCGCTTGTTATCTGCCGCGATAGGCTGGCCGCGTCTTCTCGATAAATGCGCGCGTGCCGGTGCGGAAATCTTCCGTCGATGCGGCCAGGCCGAACAAATCGGCGCCCAGTGCCGCCGACTCCTCGAGCGTCATGTTGAGCCCCCGGTGCAGCGCCTCCCAGGTGAGCCGCACGGCCGCAGGCGATTGTTGCAGTATGTCGCGCACGATCGTCCCGGTTTCATCCATCAATTGGTCGGCATCGGCGATACCTTGCACCAGGCCGATCTTCAACGCTTCCTCGGCATCCACGGCACGGCCGCGCAGCAGCATTTCCGCGGCGCGTCCCTTGCCGACCAGGCGCGGCAGGCGGGTCGTGCCGCCGAATCCGGCCACCGCGCCGATGCGCACCTCCGGATGACCGAGCATGGCGTGGCGGGCCGCGATGCGCAGCATGCACGATTCGGCCAGTTCCAGGCCGCCACCATACGCATAGCCATTGAGCGCGGCCACCGTCACCTTGCCGAGGTCCTCGATTTGGTTCGTGATCCTGACCGCCAGGCGCGCATACTCGCGCACTTCCAGGGGCGTCGCGCGGTGCAGATAGCGGATGTCCGCGCCCGCCGAGAATGCGGCCGCCCCCGCGCCGGTCAGGATCACGGCCCGCACCGATTCGCGCGTCTTCAGCGCATCGAGCAATTCCGACAGGCGCTGCAGCACGTCGATGTTGAGCGCATTGAGCACTTCCGGCCGGTTGATCGTCACCAGCGCGATCCCGTCGTTTTCCTCGCAGAGGATGGATGGCATTGCCTGCATGTCTTTGTCTCCGTTCATCGGTGGCCGATTGGATTCAGCGGCATGTTTGGGCTTGCCGCAGCGCCGGCCGGGGCGAGGGGAATCTGATCGCACCGGAGGAGCACAGCACGCCCGCTATCACCAGCGCCGCGCCGCCGGCCTGCGCAGCCGAGATCGATTGCCCGAGCAGCAAGCCGATCAGGGCGGCGAAGATCGGCACCAGGTTGATGAACACGGCGGCCGACGCCGCGCCCAGCTTCTGGATGCCCTGGTTCCACCACAGGTAGGCCAGCACCGAGCCGAACAAGCCCATGAAGACGATCGCTGCCGCAACGGGAAGAGACGGCGGCGTCAGGAAATCCGGCGTCGCCGCCACGGCGAACGCAGCCATCAGGGCGGCGCCTCCGGTGATCGTGCTGCCGGTGACCTGCATCGTCGACAGGCCATGGACGAAGCGTTTCGGAATCACCGAGTACGCCGCCCATCCCAGGCTGCCAAGGAACACCAGCAGATCGCCGGTCGAGAACGACATCGCCGCCAGCGCATGCCACGATCCCTTGCTCACCACGACGATGACGCCGATCAGGCCGAGCAGCAGGCCGATCGCCTGGCGCCGCGCGATCGGTTCGCGATTGATCAGCGCCGACAGCACCACCGTCAGGGCCGGGTTGAAGGCCATGATCAGCGCGCCGTTGACTGCGGATGTGAGGCGCAGCCCGTAGAACAGGCTGACATTGAATCCGAACACGCCGAGCGCCGACATCAGCAGCAAGGGCGGCGCGTTGCGCCGTAGCGCCGGCAGCGGCCAGCCCTCGCGATAGGCGACGAAGGGCAGCAGCACCGCCGCCGCGAGCAGAAAGCGCCAGGCGCCGAGCGACAGGGGCGACATCAGCGCGACCGCATACTTCCCGAGGTGGAAAACCGAAGCCCAGAAGAGGGTGGTCAGCAGCAGTTTCAGATAGGTCCAGGAATGGGTCATGGCGATTGCTCCCGTTCAGATATGGAGCTAGTATAGTTTTCCAACTTTGCAAATTGTTTTGTTTATTTGGAATATGATTTTCCATATATGAAAAATCTCGCCTTCGACTGGAACGATCTGAAATACTTCCTGGCGGTCGCGCGCCAAGGCGGGCTGAGCGGCGCAGCAAGCGCGCTCGGCACCAGCGCGTCGACGGTGTCGCGCCATATCGACGCATTGGAGGGGCGCCTGGCGGCAACCCTGTTCCTGCGCCAGCAAACCGGCTATCTGCTGACGGACGACGGCAGCGCACTGTTGAAGCACGTCGAACAGGTCGAGCAGGCGATGATGGCGGCCGAACGCAACGGCCCCTTGTCGGTGCAACGGCAAGTGTCGGGGCAGGTGCGCCTGGCCACCACGGAAACGCTGGCCTCGCATCTGATCGTGCCGCATCTGCCCGATTTTCGCCGGCGTTATCCGCAGTTGCAGGTGGAAATCAACATCGGATTGACACGCGCCAACCTGTCGCGGCGCGAGGCCGACCTGGCGCTGCGCATCGTGGCGCCCGACCCGGACGACGGCGCCGGCGACTATATCGCCAGCCGTGTCGGCAAGATGGACTTCGGCGTGTATTGCAAGTCCGGATTGCTGCCGCCCGCGCCGGCGGAAGCGGACGACGACGCGTGGCTGTCGCTCGATTATGTTTCCTGGGACGAGTCCTGGGCCGACCTGCCGACGGCGAAATGGCTGCACGCCGCATATCGCGGAAAGCGGCCCGTCCTAGCCTGCAACAGCGCGCTGGCCCAGCATGTGGCGGTGCGGGCCGGGATGGGCGTGGGCATGCTGCCTTGCTTCATTGGAGACCGCGACCCGGCGTTGCAGCGCGTCGGCCGCGATCGCCTGTCGCTGTCGCGCGACCTGTGGCTGGTCTATCACCGCGACCTGAAAGCCAGCCAGCGGGTCATCGCGATGCGCGATTTCGTCACGGAGCTGGTCGACACCTTCCTGTGTGCGGACGGACAGAGCCTGTGATGGGCGCCGGAAGGGGGAATTCAGTTACGCCTTCCAGTACTTTGAATACACCGCAAGGACGGCCGTTTTGACGACATCGGCTCCGGTCGTCGCATCTTCGATGACGACTGCGTATTCGCTGGGGCTGGACGTGTTTTGCCGCCACTGCCAGCCGGTGTAGCCGACGCCGGCCGCATTCAGGCGGCTCAGCCCGGCGTCGAGATAAAACTGGTCCGGGTCGTCGCCGCTCCGCACCCCGAACTGCTGGATGAATACCGGGACATTCCGCGCCGTCTTCATATTCACCAGCGCGCCCAGCCGGCTCTCCAGGTTGGCGATGTTTTGCTGCTGCGTCTGGTTCGTGCGTATGAAGAGATTGCCGGTATAGACCACCCGGTTCGTCCAGCGCGGATCGGCGATATACGCTTCATCGCACAGGTTGATGTTGTAGGCATCCCGTGGCCCGACGAGAATCGGGGTTCTCTTGTCACCGGCCTGATCTTCGATGGCGGCCATCAGCTCCTGGTAGAAAGCCGATACGTCGTCGCCATAGGATGAATCCCTGCCTGCCAGAGGCTCGGGCAACAACTCGTAGAAGGCGATCTTCGGATAGTCCTTGAGAATGCCGGCGAGATAGACCCATGCTTCCTTGAACAACTGGCGCTGGGCCAGGTCGGTCCAGAAGTTGCGGCCGCCAGGATACGTTCCGCTCGGATCGCAATACTGCGCCATGGCCGCATCCTGCAATCCATTCTGCCCGCAGTTGGAGTCGATGACCGGGATGACCCACAGCCCGGCATCGATGCACCACTGAATCTCCTGCAGAAACCGGCTCAGATGGTCCGGCTTGAAATGCCCGGGGGACGGATCTGCCCGGCTTTCGACATCCGTGCCGCCGTACAATCCCCACCAGCGGATCAGGACGCGGACCACTTGCCCGCCCTGGGCGGCAATCGTCGCCGCATCGTAGCTGCGCATCTCGCCCCAGGTGCCCTCATTAATGCCGCGAAGAATGACCGGGGTCCCATCCGGCGCCAGCATGCTTGAACCATTCAGCGCCAGCCTGGATACCGGTGCCGGCGGCGGATCGGACGTTCCAGCCGACGTGGGCGGTGCCGGCTGCGGCGAGTTTCCGCCACCCCCGCCGCACGCCGCGGATGCCACTGCGCCCAGCAGCGATATCAGAACCGCCCTGCGGCCCGGCGAGTGGTGCGCCTCGTCACTCATGGTTTCCCCGCTTCTTTCGGTGGATTGGACGACTGGTGCTCGGCCCGGTTGCGGCGCTTACTTGCCGATCTGACGGCTGACCGCATTTTCCTGCCGGTTCAGGTCCCGCTGCTCGGCGCGGGTGATATGGCCGCCGTGCTGGGCCGCCATGGAGCGTTCTTCCTGGCGAATCTGCCTATCCTCCTTGCGCAGCGCCACGGCCTGCTGCTTGGTGATTTCGCCTTCCTTGCGTTCCTCGGTGATCCGGTGATTCTGCCTGGCCAGCCGGTCATTGACCTGGTCGCGGCGCGGATGGCGCTTTTCCCACCTGGTTTCCTCGGCGCTGGCGCTGCTTGCGCTGGCGGAAAACAAGGCGAGCAATACGGTGGCGAGGGCGGCTTTCTGCGTGGAGTTGAGCATCGTCGTTCCCTTTCAGTCGATGTGTTCGTTTGGAAGTGCTGCGCCTTCTTAACGCGACGCGCGATGGGTTCGACGACATCCGATCATGCCGATTTTGTAACGTTATGTGTCGGGTTGCAGCAAAGTGCCATGGGGGAAGATCGACCTTCTATCCGTCGTGCGTTAAACGAACCGCAACATCACCCGGATGTCCAAATCTCATGTCCTATCGAGGGGAAGTGTATGAAGCAGCCATTCATCGGCGTATTGGTTGTCGTGCTACTGACTGCATGCGCGCACCGGGGGGCAGAATCCCCGGTTGCCTTCTTGGGCGACCCGGCGCCGTTAAACGCCGCCACGGAAACCATCGCCATCCGGCCGGACACCAAATGGGTCAATGTCACCGGCGGCGACATCGTGAGGTTCGATGTAGGTGAAAAATCTTTCGCCTGGACATTCAACGTCGCAAGCGGCATCAGCACCTTCGATTTGCGCCGCGTCGCGCCGCCCGGGATGCTTGACCATCGTGTGGATGCCTATGTCGCGCCCGATCCGAAGTACATGGGCGGCGATGGCGACAGCCGCCTGTGAAGTATTTCGGGGCGGCGGACCCGACCTGCATCTTGATCGAGTCTGACCCCATATACTTGACCCCATATATTCTTCATGGAGAAAAAGCCGTTCGATATCGACCTGGCGTTCGGGCGCATTGAAGCGGCCGTCCGTCCATGGCCGAAGGCGGCGCTTTTTCAGCTGGCCGAGGAAGGGTTTTCATCCGCTTTCGAGCAGCTGGCGGCATGCAT
Source organism: Noviherbaspirillum sp. UKPF54 (assembly GCF_007874125.1). Taxonomy (NCBI): domain Bacteria; kingdom Pseudomonadati; phylum Pseudomonadota; class Betaproteobacteria; order Burkholderiales; family Oxalobacteraceae; genus Noviherbaspirillum; species Noviherbaspirillum sp. UKPF54. The sequence goes on from NZ_CP040128.1 coordinate 413,356, forward strand.
TATTTCCATACGCACGTATGACGAAGTGACGCTGCCGGTGTCACGCGCGCTGTTCGGCCGCGCCCGCACGCCGGCCGCGATGAGCGAATTGACCCACGGGGAATTGGATGGGTTGATCGGTGCGAGCACCTTCCATGAGCGCAAGGCCAGCCAAATTCTCGCCATTGCGCGCCGCGTGACGGAGGAATTCCAGGGGAATCTGCCATGCGAACGGGACGTGCTGCTCTCGTTTAGCGGCGTCGGTCCCAAGTGCGCCAACCTGGTCCTGGGGATCGCCTGCGCAGAACCTTTCATCAGCGTGGATGTGCACGTTCATCGCGTGACCCGGCGCTGGGGTTATGTGCACGCTTCCACGCCCGAAAAAACCTTGCCGGCGCTCGAGGCCAGGCTTCCGCGCCGCTACTGGATCGAGATCAACCGCTTGCTCGTCCCCTTCGGCAAGCATATTTGCACCGGCACGCTTCCTCGGTGCTCGACTTGCCCGGTGCAGGACATGTGCCGGCAGGTCGGCGTAAAAGCGCACCGATAAAAAGGGATTGCGCCTTGCCTGCGCTACGCGGCATTTGCCATATATTCACGCGGCAAGCCTGAATACGCTCACCAGCTGGGACAGCTTTACCGCCTGCTCCTGCAACGAAGCCGCTGCTGCGGCAGCCTGTTCCACCAGCGCGGCATTCTGCTGCGTCGCCTGGTCCATTTGCGAGATCGCCGTATTCACCTGGCCGATGCCGGCGTGCTGCTCGTCGCTGGCAGCGGCGATTTCGCCGACGATGCCGCTCACGTGCCTGACGCTCTCGACCACCTGCCGCATGGTGGCGCCGGACTTGTCGACCAGGGCCGACCCGGCTTCCACCTTTTGCACCGAGTCCCCGATCAGGGCCTGGATATCCTTGGCCGCGGCGGCCGAACGCTGCGCCAGGCTGCGCACTTCGGCGGCGACGACGGCAAAGCCGCGGCCCTGCTCGCCGGCGCGCGCCGCTTCCACCGCCGCGTTCAAGGCCAGGATGTTGGTCTGGAACGCGATGCCGTCGATCACGCCGATGATGTCGACGATTTTCTTCGACGACGCGTCGATCGCCCCCATGTTGGCGATCACCTGCTGCATCACCGCGCCGCCCTCGCTCGCCACGCCGGAGGCCGATGCCGCCAGCTGGTTGGCCTGGCGGGCATTGTCGGCATTCTGACTGACGGTCGACGTCAGTTCCTCCATCGAGGAGGCGGTCTGTTGCAGCGCGCTGGCCTGTGCTTCCGTGCGCGACGACAGGTCCAGGTTGCCGGAAGCGATCTGATTCGACGCCGTGGCGATCACGTCGCAGCCGGCGCGCACTTGGCCGACGATATGCGCCAGGCTATCCTGCATTTTCTTAAGCGAATGCATCAGGCTCGTCGTATCGCCAGCCTTCAGATCGATCCCGACCGCCAGATCGCCCTGCGCGATCCGGTTTGCAATCGACATGGCCTGCACCGGCTCGCCGCCGAGCTGGCGCAGGATGCTGCGCGCGATCAGGGTGGACGCCGCGATGCAAAGCGCGGCCGACACGATGCCGAACAGGACCAGCAATCGCTGCGACGCCGTCGAGTCGGCCGAGATTTCCCCGCTCAGTCTTTTGATCATGTCCGCCTCGTAGTCGGACAGCTTGCCGATCGTGATCACGTATTCGTTCAGCGCCGGTTCGAGACGCGCCTGCGCCAGTTTGTGCGCGTTTTCCTCGTTGCTGCGCTTTTCCGCGAACACCTCGTCGCGCACGGCGATATAAGCGCTGCGCTGCTGCGCGATCTGCGCAAACAGGCGCTTTTCTTCCTCGTCCTTGCCGAACCCGTCGAGTGTCTTCTGAATCTCGGAGATGCGGCCGCTGGTCGCCTTGATCTGCTTCTGGACTTGTTCCTGGCGCGCGGCGTTGGTCGATTCGGCCACCGCGATCGTGCGCGCCCCGTTGATGTTCGTGTTCGCCGCCCATTCGGCTACCAGCCGCTGCCTGACCATCTTTTGATTCACCATTGTCTCTGTCACGGCGCGTACCTCGTGCAAGCGCCAGCTGGCAAAACCGACGGCAAGCCCCAACAGAAGAAAGGCGAAGGAAAATCCAATCGCGAGGCGAGCGCCTACCGACTTGTCTGCAAGTTTCATGAGAAATTATTCGTTGCCGTGAATCCGGGAAAAGAGGCCGCAATGCGCAGCCCTTCCATGAGGACGGCGCGCGAGCTTGAAATCCAGCTTAAGCGCGCCTCACCCGGCGCATTATCACGAGCAGAGGGGAAAAGACATTCCAGCTTGGCGCTTGGTCATGCGGGCATGCCAAATGTGCTAGCAAGGCCGACAACTTGGGGCGCGTATCGATGGCGGCGGAGTAAGGAGAGGCCGGTCGGTTGACCGGCCTGCAAGGAGTTACAACACGCGGTCGAGGAAGGCGCGCGTTCTGGCGTGCTGCGGTATGGAGAAGATGGCCGCCGCGCTGCCCGTTTCCACGATTTCACCCTTGTCCATGAAAACCACGCGGGTCGAGACGTCGCGCGCGAAGTTCATTTCATGGGTGACGACCAGCATGGTCATGTGCTCTTCGGCCAGCTGGCGCATGGCGCGCAAGACTTCGCCGGTCAGCTCGGGGTCGAGCGCCGAGGTCGGCTCGTCGAACAGCATCAGGTCCGGTTCCATTGCGAGCGCGCGTGCAATCGCGACGCGCTGCTTCTGCCCGCCCGAGAGCTGTGAAGGATAGCTGTCGCTCTTGCTGATCAAATCGACCTTGCGCAGCAAGGCTTCCGCCTTCGGCACGATTTCGTCGCGGCGCAGGCGTTTCACCGTCATCGGCGCCTCGATGATGTTTTCGAGGACGGTCAGGTGAGGGAACAGGTTGAAGTGCTGGAACACCATGCCCGTCCGGCTGCAGATGCGGCGCACGTCCGCTACCGGCACGTAGCGGCAGGTGCCGTCGGCATCGGTCGTCGCCATCGTTTCGCCCTCGATGGCGAGATGGCCGCTGTCGATCGTTTCGAGGTGGTTGAGGCAGCGCAGAAAGGTGCTCTTGCCCGAGCCGGAAGGGCCGATCAGGGCGATCACGTCCCCCTTCCCGACATCCAGCGAAATGCCCTTCAATACTTCCAGGTCGCCGAAGCTCTTGCGTATGTCGCGTGCCTGAATCATCAACATCGCACCCACGTCATTATCCTTCACGGCATCATCCTTCATAGACGGCATAACGTTTTTCCAGGCGATGGAAGCCCCAGGTCAGCACCAGGGTCATGATCAGGTAGAACGCGGCGGCGACGGTAAACGGCATGGTCGTGAAGTCGCGCTGCACGATGCCGCGCGCCGCGCGCAGCAAGTCGTTCATGGCCAGCACGTAGATCAGCGAGGTGTCCTTGACGAGGGTGATGGTCTCGTTGCTGATCGGCGGCAGGATGCGCTTGATGACCTGTGGCAGGACGATGCGGCGCATGGTCTGTGCGTAGTTCATGCCCAGCACCTGCGCCGCCTCGTACTGACCGCGATCGACCGACTGGATACCGGAACGGAAGATTTCGGCGAAATAGGCCGCGTAATTGAGCGCGAACGCGACGATCGCGGCGGGGAAATCCGGCAGCCGCACGCCCACGACCGGCACCAGCGGCAGTGCGAAGTAAATGAACAGCATCTGCAGCATCAGCGGCGTGCCGCGCATCAGCCAGATGTAACCGCTGACGAGGCCGCTGGCAAGACGGAAATGGGAGACGCGGATCAGCGCCAGCGCCAGGCCCAGCGGCACCGACAGCATCAGCGTGATCAGGAAAACCTTCAGGGTGACGACGCTGCCGTCCAGCAGCGGGCCAATGATTTCAAAGAGGTAGTTCATATTGCAGATGACCCGGCGCGGGCCGGGTCATGCAGGAAGTCGGCTCGGAAAAAAGCCTTATTTGACGATGTTCTTGCCGAACCACTGGGTGGAGATTTTCTCTGCGGTGCCGTCCTTCTTCATGTCGGCAAGCGCCTTTTCCAGCTTGCCCTGCAGGACCGTGTCGTCCTTGCGCACGCCGACGCCGTACTCTTCGGTACCGAAATTCTCGTCCAGCACGACATATTCGCCCGGCTTCTTGGCCGTGTAGTAGCGGCCGACCACCTCGTCGACCACCAGCGCATCGAGACGGCCATTGCTCACGTCCATCAGGGCCGCGACGTTGTCGCCGAACTTGCGCAGTTCCTTCAGGGTCTTCGCGGCGACATCCTTCTCGACAGCTTCGACGGCGCTGCTGCCTTCCTGCACGCCGACGACCTTGCCGGCCAGGTCGGCCTTGGTCTTGACCGGCGAGGCGGCGGTCACGATGATGATCTGGCGGTTCTCCAGGTACGGCGAGGTGAAGGCGATATTCGCCTTGCGTTGCTCGGTGATCGTCAGGCCGTTCCACAGGGCGTCGACGCGCTTGCCGCTCAGCTCGGCTTCCTTCGCATTCCAGTCGATCGGCTTGAATTCGACCGCGACCCCGAGGCGCTTGCCGGCTTCGCGCGCCAGGTCGATGTCGAAGCCGACCAGCTCGTTCGACTTGCTGTCACGGAAACCCATCGGTGGAAAGTTGTCATCCAGACCAATGACGATCTTCTCGGAAGCGGCCGGCGCCGAAGCGGCCGGTGCCGAAGGCTTGTTGCAAGCCGACAGGAATACGCCTGCAACAAGGGCGGCGGAAAGCATCGAAAGCGTTTTTTTCATGGAAGGTTTCCTGAACTCAAGATGGGCAAACGGTGGATTATTCCACAAAATCGGGCGCTTTCATCAGGATTGTTATGCGAGACGGCGAAGAGTCTGCAGCCCATGAATTCTGTGTGCGGGCTCAAATTGGCAAGCGCTGCACTGGAAATAATTGCAAGCAGACGCGACTTAAAGATCAATCGAATTTGCCCCCCTGATTTGCAGGGAAGGACAGGGCAAGCTGCGCAATCCCATGCAGGAAATATAGGCTTATAGTTTTAGCAAAAGCTGTGCGCTCGTGGCTGCCGGACATCCATGACGGCATCGGCTACGGGGCTTCGATTCAGCGCCTGGCAGGCCTGCCCTGCAGGCAGGCATAAAGAAAGAACAGATGCGCGAGGAAGCCGTCAACCGCAGTTCCGCCGCCAGCTCCTTTTGCGCGCCGGCCGCGCGGCCATGGGTGCTGGCAACGACCATCCTGGCATCCAGCATGGTCTTTATCGACGGTACCGTGACCAACGTCGCGCTCCCCGCGCTGCAGCGGGAATTCAACGCGAGCGCCGCTGACGTGCAATGGGTGATCGAGTCCTATGCATTGTTGCTGGCGGCCTTGTTGCTGGTCGGCGGAAGCGCGGGAGACCGGTTCGGCCGGCGGCGCGTATTCGCCACCGGCGTCGGCTTGTTCGCCCTGGCCTCCCTCTGGTGTGGCGTCGCCGGTTCGGTCGGCAGGCTCATTGATGCGCGGGCAGTGCAAGGCGTGGGCGGCGCGCTGCTCGTGCCGGGGAGCCTTGCGCTCATCAGTGCCTCTTTTCCGGAGGATGCGCGCGGCAAGGCGATCGGCACCTGGTCCGGATTTACCGCGATCACCGCTGCGCTCGGCCCGGTGGTCGGCGGCTTCCTGATCGAACACCTGTCGTGGCGCTACGTCTTTTTCATCAATCTGCCGCTGGCGCTGGTCGTGCTTTTCCTGGCCTTCCGCTATGTGCCCGAAAGCCGCAACACGCAGGCGCCGGGCCGCCTGGACTGGTCGGGGGCCTTGTTCGTCAGCGTCGCGCTGGGCTGCCTGGTGTATGCGCTGACCGAAGCGCCATCCCGCGGCTGGAGAGATCCTCTTGTGGTCGGGGCAATGGGATGCTCCGTGCCGGCGCTGGCCGCATTCATGCTGGTGGAAACAAGGCATCCGTCGCCGATGCTGCCGTTTGCGTTGTTCCGTTCCTGGAACTTCAGCGGCGCCAATCTGCTGACCTTATTCCTGTACGCGGCGCTCGGCGGCAGCCTGTTCTTCCTGCCGCTGAACCTGATCCAGGTGCAGGCTTATTCCGCGACGGCGGCCGGCGCCGCCTTGTTGCCGTTCATTCTGACCATGTTCGCTCTTTCGCGCTGGGCCGGCAGGCTGGTCGATCGCTACGGCTCACGGCGTCCGCTGATCGTCGGCCCGTTGATCGCCGCCTGCGGGTTTGCGCTGTTTGCCGTGCCCGCGGTCGGCGGCAGGTACTGGGCGACGTTTTTTCCGGCCGCGCTCGTGCTTGGACTGGGCATGGCGATCAGCGTCGCGCCGCTGACCACCACGGTCATGAATGCGCTGGATAAAAATCAGGCGGGCGTGGCATCCGGGATCAATAATGCGGTGTCACGGGTGGCGGCGCTGGTGGCGATTGCCTTGTTCGGCATCGTCATGGCGCGAGCGTTCGATGCGGAACTGATGCGCCGCACGCGCCAGCTGGTGCTATCGCCAGCCGTGGTGCAGCAGGTGCTGGCGCAGCGCCACAAGCTCGCGGCCATTGCATTGCCGGCGCAAAGCACGCAGGCGGAAAAGGCCGCGCTGAAGGCGGCCATCGATGATGCGTTCGTGGCCGGCTTCCGGCGCGTCATGCTGTTGTCCGCATTGCTGGCGCTGGCCGGCGCGGCGAGCGCCTGGCTGATGATAGACCGCCGGCGCAGATCGCCGGTAGATCATCCGGACAACGCTGCCGGATAGCGTCATCGGGACCCGTGTGGCTATGCCGGCTTGCTGCCCCTGGAATCCATGTCCGCCAGCGACTCCCGCCCGCGCTCGGTAAGATCGAAACCGCCCGACTCTGCCTTCGGCGCGATCAGTCCTTTTCTGCTCAGGAAGGTGGCGACGTCCGCATCGATCGAGGCCGGTGCGGCAGCCACCACCGCCGCGTTCGCCACCGCGCGCAGTCCATCGACACAGCGTTTGACGAACAGCGTTTGCTGTCCTTTTTCAGTGAGCGAAAGCGTGCCATCCCTGGCGCTCGCCACATATTTCAGTCCAATCAGCTTCTTGGCATTTCGTGCGATGCAGGCATTGGGCCGCACGCCTTTTTTCATCTGCCGGATCTGGGCCAGCGCTTCAAATTCATCCTTCGTCAAACTGTCGTCCATGTCTTTTTCCTGAAATCGTATTCCTGTTATCAAGCGGGCTATTTCTTGCGCTTGCCCGGTTGCCTGGGTTTCGGCGCCGACGGCTGGCGGGATTGAGGACGCGCCTGAGAACGGGACTGGCTGATTTGTGCGAATAATGTCTTCGCGTCCTGTACCGCGCGTTCTTGCGTGCGCATCGCCGGAATGTCGTCATGCAGCGTGAAAAAATCCGCCGCCTGCGCGCGCATCACATGCTTGATCGCGGCGGCGTCGCTCATGTCGAACATCTCGGTCAGCAGCGTGGTGACTTCGTCCAGGTAGTCTTCGTAGGTCATTGGCATGGTGGGGCGCGCGTGTTGATGTGCTACGCAGTATATCGGGCGCCGGGCAATAGTGCGCGGCGCGCATGCTGGATTTGCCGTGTGAAGGCAAAAGGCAAGGCATGCCGCAAGGGCAAGCCGGAGCCGGCAGGATGCTAGTGAAGATGCCTGCGGGCCGCCTGCTCGAGCGGCACCGGCTGTCCGAGGTAGTATCCCTGCATGTGAGAGATGCCCAGGTTTCGCAGCGTCTCGATTTCCGAAGCGTTCTCCACGCCTTCCGCGACGATGGTCGCCCCGGTTTCCCGTGAAAACATGGAAAAAGCCGCGGCCAGCGCCCGGCGCGAAGCGTCGCCATCGATATTGTGCGTCAGGCTCATGTCGAGCTTGATGCGTTCCGGCGCGAGCTTGAGTATGTGCCGAAAACTCGCATAGCCGGCGCCGGCGTCGTCGACCGCGATCTGCAACCCGCGATCCCGAAAGGGCTGAATCCGCTTGATCAAGTCATCGTAGTAATCCACGATCGTATGCTCGGTGATCTCCAGCGTGACCTGCTGCAGCGACCTGTCCCTGAAAATGTCGTCCAGCGCGCCTTGCAGGATGTGTTGGGGCGAGAGATTGACCGATAAATACACATTGGCCGGAAACCGTTGCAGCGCGTCCAACGCCATGTGGATGGCCTTGGTCTCCAGTTCCAGCCCCAGCCCGATTTCGTTGGCGTCCTTGAACCAGCGATCGGGCGGACGGTGCGGACGCGGGCTGAAACGGGCAAGCGCTTCGAAGCCGGCGACCCGGTCTTTCGACAGGTCGTAGATCGGCTGAAAGACCATCTGCAGGTAGTCGCGCTGCAGGACTTCCCGAATGCCGGCTTCCATCGCCTGGCGCCTGCGCGAGGCTTCCTGTTCGCTGTCGATCAGCCTGGCCGTCACGTCGGCGAAAACCCGCATCATGTTCAGGTCGCGCTGATCAAGCGTGCGGTCCGGCGTAAAGCTGAAGCAGCAGAAGGTCCCGTAGATGTCGCCGTCGGCCAGGCGGATGGGAACGCTCAGATGCGCCCCAACCGGCAGCGCGTGGGTAACGGGGAGGGCGGCGGCGACCGGATTGTCGCGCGCATCGGTCATGAGCTCCGGCAGGCGGCCATCGACGATCCGCTGGCAGTAGGACTCTTCGAGGGGATCGCCGTTTCCGACCTGGACCGGATTGCCCGGCGCGACAGGATCGACATGGCGAAATACGCGTCGGCCTTGCGAAAATTCGGAAACGAACGCGACATCCATCTGCAGGTGCTGCCGGATAGCGCTCAACAGCTCGACGACCGATGCATGCTTCGACGAAGCAGACACGCCTATGCCGTGAAGTAATAATTCCGTCAATGCCACTTTATCGTCCCTTGTCTTCATTCATGATGACTTTGAGAATGCAACAACGATAAGGTTCAGGAGGCAAGTGCTTGGCGCGGCGCAAAACAAACGCTGCATCACTCGGATGTCGAAACCCCGGGACCCGTCCAGGGAAATTTCACCGTTGTGAAAAACGCACCGTCAGGTCGCCGAGATCGCCATAGCGGATCGCCGCTTCCTGTCCGACAGGCAAATCGAAACTGCCGGCGTACGAGCCGGTGATCACCGCTTGTCCCGCTTGCAAACCCGTTCCCTGGCTGCGCAGGAATTCCGCCAGCCAGTACAGCGGAGCGCGCGGATCGGCGTTCGGATGACGGCCGTCGAGCGATGTTTCATGTCCCGATTCAAGTCTCACGCGAATCGGCATCGCGGCAGCCATACGCGCCTTTTCCCCATCGACTGCCATGCCGACGAACAGTCCCTGATTGAGCAAGCCATCCGCCAGATTCTCCGCGAAAGACACGCCGGCGGGATCGCTGTAGCGGCTGTCGATCAATTCCAGCGCGAGGCGCGTCTCCGCGATCGCGGCATCGACCTCTGCCGGCATATAGGCGGCATCGCGCGCAGGCAGGTCCTTGCCGAGTATGAATGCCAGTTCCGGTTCGACGCGAACATGTCCTGCGCGAACGATAGCCCGGCAATCCCCGGCGCCCTGGACCGTCACGTCGTAAATCGGCGCCATGACAATGCGGCCCTCGGAAGGCGTGCCGCATTTCCATGCGCGCACCGGCACGCCGAGCAACCCGGTGACGCTGGACTGGATCGCCAGCGCCGCGCCGACGTCCGGTGGCCGGCACGATTCAGGCAGGCGCGGGCCCTGGTCGGCATTCCTGCGCCGCGTTGCAAGTATCGATGCGGCGCTGGAGACAAGCGAGGAGTTCCGGGACATGAATACCTTTGAATGAAAGCGTCTGGATAGCCAATACGCGGCACCGGCGTGTCGGGCCGTCAGGCTTGCAACAGGCGAGACAGCTCGCCGCTCGCAATCAGCTTCTGCAAGTCGCTGGCGCCGCCGATCAGCACGCCCTTCACGAAGATCATCGGAAGAGTCGGCCAGCCGGTCCACATCTTCAGCGCGTTACGCCGGCGCCAGCCGGAGAGATAGCTGCCGTACTCGAGATACCTGTACGGCACCTTCGCCGCATCGAGCGCCGCTCTTGCCTTGCGCGGGAAAGGATTTTGGGCCATGCCGACCACGACGACCGCGTTTGATGCAATCGCCGCCTTGACCTCGTTGACGATATCGGCATTGGCATTGGCAACTGTGGCGCGGATAGCCGGGTGGATGTGATCTTCGTCGAGAATGTTTCGTGCCATCGAAATTTTTCCTGTTTAAAGCGCCAGGCATACGCACGTTTCAGTGAGCGTAATGCTTGCGCACCACTTGGGACAGCATCGAAAAGCGCCGTCTGCCGGGAATGAAAGGGGCAGACCCGATTGAGCTTGTCGAGTCCGCCCCATGTACCCCTTGTTACTTCTTCGGGCTGATCGTCGCTTCCTCGATCAGCAGCGGATACATGTAGCCCGAACCGAAATCCCGATTCAGCACCACCACGCCGGAGATGGTGACCTCGTCGCCGACATTGGCACTCTGCTTGCTGGTGACGATCAGCTTGTTGCCGTCCGGCGCGCCGGTTCCATCCTGGACGTGAACGAAGTTGCGGCCCATGATGCCGTTGTTGACCTTCACGACCTTGCCTTGCGCGCTGATGGTCTTGCCGGCGAGCGCATCCTTGGTCTTGTATATTTCGGCGACCGACTTCATGTTGGCCTGCGCCGCGGCCATGCCGGATGACGCAAGGCCGAGGATCGCGACGAGTGCGGCGAAGGCGAGGGATTGAAGCTTCATGAATATTCCTTTAATGAGTAGGTGGAGAGGGAAGTAACGGCGGCAGTATACCCCCTGCTTGCCGTGTTTCTCCGTCCGGCCGCCATGACGCCCGGCGTGCGTGCTTCCAACGCGCGAACGCGGTGAGCAGGCTCGATTTCGCGCTTGATCGGGGCTGCCCCATATAGCACCGATGCACCACATTTGAACTTTACTATTCAGATAAGGCTCCAAAGAAAGACCCGGTAACCGTAAAAATTGCGCCGCAGTGTCGCGATAGGGCATCCGCAGTGACTCCACAGACCTATGTTCGTGCTGCGCAATCTTGCGCGACAGATGCGCGCACTGCCGTGCGCGAGCTTCATGCTGGTATTCAACAACCGAATACCGAGCTCGTCATCTTCTTTTGTTCGAGCCTCTACGATCTCGATGCCGTTGCTGATGAAGTGAACCGATTGTTCGCCGGCGTGACCGTCGTCGGCTGTACCACGGCGGGCGAGATCGGACCGGACGGCTATAAGAGCCATAGCATTACCGGCGCCAGTTTTTCCGCCAGCGTAAGTTCGGCAGTGATCGGGCGCATCGGCCAGCTTCAGCAATTCGAAATTGCCAGCGGAAGGCGCTTCGCGCAATCACTGCTGCAACAACTGGAAAGCCGTGCGCCGGCGGCGGATACCGGCAACAGCTTTGCGTTTCTGCTGATTGACGGCATGTCACGGCGGGAAGAAGCGGTGGCGCGCGCGTTGCAGGATGGATTGGGGCAGATCCCGCTGTTTGGCGGTTCCGCAGGAGACGACCTGGAATTGGCGCGCGCCTGGGTCTTTCATGAAAACAAGTTTCATTCCGACAGTGCCGTGCTGGTTTTAGTCAGCAGCGCGCTTCCCTTCAAGATTTTCAAGACCCAGCACTTCGTCAGCGAAGCGGAACGGCTGGTGGTGACCGAAGCGGACGCCAGCCGCCGCGTCGTCAAGGAAATCAACGGCTTGCCGGCCGCCGAGGAATACGCGCGGGTGGTCGGCGTCCATGTCAGCGACCTCAGTCCGCAACGCTTCGCCGCATCGCCGGTGGTGGTGGCCATCGACGGCACCGATTACGTGAGGTCGATCCAGAAATCCAACGACGACGGCAGCCTGACGTTTTATTGCGCGATCGACGAAGGCCTGGTGCTGCGCGTGGTACGGGGCGTGGATCTTCTCGGTAACCTGGAGCGAGCGTTCGATGGCCTGCGCGCGTCCGTCGGCCCGCTGCAAATGGTGATTGCCTGCGACTGTGTGCTGCGCAACCTGGAAATAACGCAAAGCGGGTTGAAAGAAGCGGTCGGCGCCGTGCTGCGCAAAAACAACGCGGTCGGCTTCAGTACTTACGGAGAGCAGTTCCGTGGCGTGCACGTCAACCAGACGCTGACCGGCATCGCCTTCGGCTGCCCGCGCGATGGCTGAACTGATGGCATCCGCCGCAGCCGCCGAAGAGCAGCAGCTGCGCAATGAAATCGCGCGCCTCAACAAGGTGGTGCAGGCGCTGATGAACCGTGCCGAGCGCAGCATGAATGCGCAGGGGTCGGATTTCGGCTTGTTCCAGACCGCCATCGTCCTTGAAGACCAGGTGCGCGACCGCACCCGCGAACTGGAGGCGGCGCTGAGGGAAAATGAAAAGATCAACCGTGCCCTGCAGCGCGCCACCGAGCAGATGGAACGCGAGATCGAAGAGCGCAAGCGGGCGCATGCCGAACTCGAGCGCGAGCGCGAAGAGCAGAAAGTCTTGATCGACCAGCTGGAACAAGCGATGAACCAGCTGGTGCAGGCCGAGAAACTGGCGGCGCTCGGCAGCCTGGTGGCGGGCGTGGCGCACGAACTCAACACGCCGCTCGGCAATTCGCTCACGGTGGCCTCGGCGCTGAACGAGGTGATCCGCAATTTCATGGAACGCTTCCATGCAGGCAGCTTGAGCAAGCAGGCGCTGCTCGATTTCATTGCCCAGTGCCGCGAAGCCGCGCAGCTGGTCGAACGCAACTCGCAACGCGCCGCCGCCCTGATCGGCAATTTCAAGCAAGTCGCGGTCGACCAGACCAGCATGCGCCGCCGAAAATTCGACCTGCGCCAGGCGCTGGACGAAGTGCTGTCGACGCTGCAGCCAAACTTCCGGCATACCCGGCATCGCCTGGAAGTCGACGTCGAACCGGGCATCGAGATCGACGGCTATCCCGGACCGGTCGAGCAAATCATCGCCAACCTGCTGACCAATTCGCTGCTGCACGGGTTCGAAGGCATCGACGAGGGCATCATCCGCATCAGCGCCGAACAGCGCGCCCGGGACCATGTCGCGCTGTGCTTCAGCGACAATGGCGTAGGCATGAGCGAGACGACCGCCCGGCGCGCGTTCGATCCCTTCTTCACCACCAAGCTGGGAAAAGGCGGCAGCGGCCTCGGGTTGTACATCGTCTACAACCTGGCGACGGTCGTGTTGGGCGGCACAATCAGCCTTGCCAGCAGCCCGGGGCAGGGGGCTCGCTTCGAACTGCTGCTGCCGCGGGTAGCGCCGCAAGCGCCCGTCGTCGAAGAGGAAAGCCATGCGACCTGAAGACGAACCGCTTGACTTTCTCGACCAGGAACCCGAGCCGGCTGCTGCCGGCGGCGTGGCCTGGAAGCTGCTGATCGTCGACGACGACGTCGAGGTGCATGCGGCCACCCGCTTTGCGATCAACGGCATCCGCATCGCCGGCCGGCCGCTGCAGCTGCTCAACGCGCGATCCGCGGCAGAGGCCGCCGCCCTCCTGAAGACGGAACCGGAAATCGCGGTCATCCTGCTGGACGTGGTGATGGAAAGCCCGAACGCCGGCCTGGACCTGGTGCAGCGCATCCGCCATGAACTCGGCCTGGGCGACGTGCGCATCATCCTGCGCACCGGCCAGCCCGGCCACGCGCCGGAACTCAATGTGATCCGCGACTACGACATCAACGACTACAAGACCAAGGCCGAGCTCACCCATACCCGGCTGGTGACGGCGTTGATCGCCGCGATCCGCTCCTACGACCAATTACGCACGATCAGCGAAAACCGGCGCGGACTGGAAATGATCGTTACCGCCACGCCGAGCCTGATGCGGGCGAAGGACCTGGAAAGCTGCGCCGACGAGGCATTGCGGCTGATGATGTCATTGTTGCACCTGCATGGCGACGGCGCCGTTTGTGTCCAGGGCGGCATTGGCGACAACGACGGCGAGCGTCCCCGGGTCATCGCCGCCGCCGGCCGGGTCGCAGGCGCGGCCGGCCGGCCGCTGGAACAGCTGGGCGATGCGGACCTGGTCGCCGCCGTCCGGGAATGCCTGGCGCGCCAGGCGCACTGTTTCGCGGCAAGCCATACCGCCCTGTACCTGCAAGGAGGCCAGCGGCAGGCGGTGATGCTCGTCAGGAGCGAAAGGGCGCTGACGGTGGTCGAGCGCCAGTTACTCGAAATCTTTGCCGCCAACGTCTTGAGCTGCTTCGGCAATGTCACGCTGGTCGAGCGCCTGAACCACATCGCCTACCACGATCCGCTGACCCGCCTGCCCAACCGCACCTGTTTCATCGAGGAGTTGAACAAGGCCGGCGCCAGCGCCGCGCAGGGCAGCGTGGTTTGCATGATCGACATCGACCGCTTCACCGATATCAACAATGCGCTCGGCCATGCCGTCGCCGACCAGTTGCTGATCGCCGTCGGCCAGCGCCTCGGCCAAGCCTGTCCCGGCTGCCATCTGGCGCGCATCGGCGCGGATACCTTCGGCCTGATCGGCCCGGAACAGCAGCTGGCGCCCGAGCGCCTGCAGGCGCTGCTGCAGGAACCTTTCGCCGCCGGCGACCAGCTATTGCCGATCAGCGCAACCATCGGCCTGTGCCGCATCACCGGAAGCGAAAGCGGCCATGCCTTGTTCAATCGCGCCGACATGGCATTCACCCGGGCCCGCCTCAATCCGCATGGCGGGCCGCTCTATTTTTCGCCGGACATGGAGCAGCACACGCACTGGCGTCTCGAAGTGCTGCGCCAGCTGCGCCGCGATTTTCATGACGGCCGCCTGGCCGTCTGGTTCCAGCCGCAGGTGTCGCTGGCCGACGGCGGCCTGTCCGGCCTCGAGGCGCTGGCGCGCTGGCCGGATCGGCGGCCCGATGCCGGCGGCTTCACGCAGCCGCCGGGCGTATTCATCCCGCTGGCCGAGGAATCCGGCCTGATCGTCGATATCGGCGCCTGGATACTCGACCAGAGCTGCGCCGCGTATTCCCGGCTCGCCGCGGAAGGCCATGCGCCTCGGCGCATCGCCGTCAATGTCAGCATGCCGCAGATGCGCCGGCCCGATTTTCCCGAGCGCGTGGCGCGCACGCTCGCGGCCCGCGGCGTGCCCGCCTCCGCGCTGGAACTGGAAATCACCGAAAGCCAGCTGCTGGATGAACCGCAGCTGGTATTGCGCAATCTGCAAGCGCTGAAACAGGAGGGAATCCAGATCACGATCGACGATTTCGGCACCGGCTACTCGTCGCTCGGCTATCTGCGGCAGTTGCCGATCGATTGCATCAAGATCGACCGCTCGTTCGTCGTGGAGATCGACCGCGGCCGGGGCGACCTGTTCGCGGAAACCATCATCACTCTGGCCCACAAGCTCGGCGCGGAAACGGTCGCCGAGGGCGTGGAGACCGCGGCGCAGGTGCGCTGCCTGCGCAATCTCGGCTGCGACACGGTGCAGGGCTTCCTGTATGGCAGACCGATGCCCGCCGATCAATTGGCAGGCTGGCTTGAACAGCGGGCGCTGCATTGAAGAAGCGCGGGGTGGCGTCCACCAGGATGTGGCTACCAACTACTTGAGACTAAGCGACGCGACTTTCACCGAACTTTGGACGATTCGATCCACGTCATACAAATCAGCGTCCCTCGTTTCTACGGTGGCCCTTCCGTTGCGGTACGCGCGGCCGACTGCCAGCGTATTTCCTTCTACGACACGAAGTAATTCAACGCTCATTACTGCGCTTTTCCGCTCCGCATCAAAACTGCATGGCGTTGTGTAGCACGGCGTCCAGCGCATTTTTTCGCACTGCAAATTGACATTTCCCGCCTCTGCTCCCACAGTCTGTCGACACAATCCGGAATACAGGACAGACATCAGGAGACATTCATGGCAGAGGTAGTGCACACCCCACCGTCCGATCCGCCTGCTTCCGCGCAGATTTCCGACGCTTCGCTGATGCCTGACATCCGCTCCGTCGGCGCAGGTGCGCCATTCCGGTGGCTCGCCGCAGGCTTGAAGGACATGCGAGCGACGCGGCTGCGCGCTTCCTTCTACGGCCTGATGTTCATGCTGATGGGCTTTGCCATCGCGGCGGTGTATGAAACCCGTTGGCAACTGACCATGGGCCTGACCGCCGGTTTCTTCCTGGTCGGGCCATTCCTTTTCTGCGGTATTTACTGCCTGTCGCGCCAGCGCGACCGAGGCGAGAAGCCGAGCCTGACGGCGTCTCTTTTCTGCTGGAAGGATAACCCGGCGTCGGTCGGTTTCTTCGCTGCAATCCTGACCTTCCTGATGGTCATATGGGCACGTGTCTCGGTCGTGATCTTTGCGCTGTTTTCCACCCGCGATTTTCCGACCATGCACGGGATGATCGTTCAGATCTTCTCGATGACGAACATGCCGTTCGTGATCGCCTGGTTTGGCGTCGGTTTTGTGTTTGCCTCGATTGCATTCGCGATCTCGGTGGTATCGGTGCCGCTCATGCTGGATCGGAAGACCGACACGATGATCGCGCTGTTTACGAGCGTGCGCGCCCTGCGGGACAACATCGTGCCGCTGTACCTGTGGGCTGCGCTGATCGTGGCAGTCATCGGCGCCAGCCTGGCCCTGTCCTTCATCCCGCTATTGCTGACCGCGCCCCTGATCGGGCATGCGACTTGGTACGCGTACCGCGACCTGGTCGCTGAACCGGGCAAGACGAGCTGATTCGCGGGGGGGCAGGCGCGACAAAGCATGAAATAGCGTCTGCACCATACCCATTGCGGGCGTTTTCTGAAAAAGAGAGAACTTGGCTGAGCGGCAGCGGCGCGCTTGCCGAAGGGGCGGCCTGATGGGGGGGCTAATCAAATCCGCCCCGTTTTATATGGCGCGATGACAAAACAAAAGGCCCGGCTGCATGCGCCGGGCCTTTTGTTGTTATCTGGTTGCGGGGACAGGATTTGAACCTGTGACCTTCGGGTTATGAGCCCGACGAGCTGCCAGACTGCTCCACCCCGCGTCTGAGGGAGCGAAGTCTACCGGTGATCGTGCTGCAATGCAAGAAAAATGAGTAAGCGTAACAACGAGGTCGTGCAAATCTCGGGATAAAAATCGGGGTCAGAGCCAAGATATCAGGACTAATCGAGTCTGACCCCAATATCTTTGAACCCATATCTTTTCCGAAACCAGTTACTTGGCCCCCAGTTCGCGCTTCAAATTCTGACGATGAAATTCCGGATCGTGATTTTCATCGGCGCAGACCCAGTCATAGTCCATCTTTCTTGAACCTGTGTATTTATAGGCATACGCCCCGGTAGCATTATAGGTATGCCAGCTCATCGTTCCTCCCTGTCTGATTCCATCTGCTCCGCAATCCGCACCGCCGTCTTTCTGCATATTGCAGAAGCCTGCATATACGCGCCCTTCGCAATTATTGCGATAAGTGACAGTGAATTCGTCCTTGTGCATTCTTGTTTTATCCACCACCACGCACTGAACCGGATAACGCGGAGGAACGAAACAACCTTCCTTGAGACGGTTTTCTGCCTTTTCTTGTTCTTCTTTCTTTTGGCGGCCGGCCTTTTCTTGCGCTAGCTGCTGTTTCCTTTTTTCTTCTTGCTGCGCCTTCTCTTGCAGATCCTTACGCCGCTTTTCCTCGATCTGCAGCGTTTCCTGTTCCTTGCGCTTTTGCTCGGCCAGGCGCTCCGCTTCTCGTGCGGATGCCGGCGCCTTGTCTGCTGACGCGAGTTGAGTGGCCTTTGCTGGCGAGGACGTCGCTGGCTGGGGAGACTTCGATGATGGGGCCGCCTGTGCCCCGGCCACAGGTGTGGTCGAACTCGCCGCAACTAGCGAACTGGACGCAGGGGCTGCGGCATTGTTCTGGCTGTCGGAGCGCGAGGCGGGGGAGCTGGCACTCGTCTGCGGGCGACCGGCGACGAGCGCCTGTGTGTAGCTGTTGTTATACGCGCGGTTCGACGCCTCCAATCGTCCCGCCGTCGCGTTCAGTCCATCGGCAATGGCGCCACTGTTCTGCGCCACCGCAGTAAGGGTAGCGCCCGCGACGCTGGCCGTGGTCGAAACGACTTTGCTGGTCCCGTATGCCAGGTACCCCAGCGCAATTCGCTTGCTGTCAACTTCGCTATGCAGGGCCGCCAAGGCTTTACTTGCTCGTGCGCTGTCAGGCGGGCTGTTGTCCGCCACGATACGCAGCAGCAGCGCACGCAGGTTGCGCTTGAGCGCCCCGTCGATGTTCTCGGTCAGCCTGGTGCTTGCGACAATGCTGTTTGACTGTGCCGAGGTCGTGACCAGCCAGCTGCCCACCGTCTGGCCGCCATCCAGCAATTCGTATTGGATCGAGACTTTCGTGGTCAGGACCGCCCCCGAACTCATCGGGTGCTTCCGTTCTGCGTCGGCGCCGACCGAACTCTTCTGGTCCAGCGCCATTAGCGTCGCCCGCATGATCAGGCTGCGGACTGCGGAAGAAAACAGCGGGGATTGCACAAGCTGTTCGCGCAGCAGCGCCGGGTAGTCGCGTTTGATGCGGCCGGTCAGATGGTCCATGCCGATTCCATTCGTATCCGAGAAGTCGCCGCAACCCAGGCAGACTTTGGCCGCGCTAAATGTGACCTGTTCGATGCCTTTCGAGAACAGGGGCCCGGACGTTGCGAACTCACTCTTGTCTGCTTCGGTCAGCGTGAAAGGAACGTCTTTTGCCCAGCCAAGCATTTCCTGTGGAGTGGCACAGCCCAAAAGAGCGAAGGTGCTAATAGTGATCAGGAGCTTTCGGATTGCCATTGTTGTCCTTTAGGTAAATCAGTGCCACGTGGAAGCCATGGGAAACGGCATTTTCCCATAAGAAAATTTGGCGTGGTCAGTTGACCGAGGGACGCTTGCGATACTGTTGCTATCTTCACGCATCGGCTGCGTTTCATTGGAATTTATGGGGACAGACTCGACATAAAACCTTTAGAGCATGACGCCACATCTATGCGTTGGTCTCCTTCGGCTGCAACGCAAATGCCGCAGGCAGACATGGAAATGGCACGCGAGACGCACGCCCCGCCGGCAGTCGATTGAGGTTTGCAGCACGGCATGAGAGACTTCCTTTTTATAATCTCTTACCTCGCATCCTCTTAGTTTCTGTAACGTCATGACTGTAAAAACCGTCTTTCACCATTCTCTGGCACCCGGCAAGACGCTCGCTATTATGGGCGGCGTGCACGGCAACGAATACTGCGGGCCGGCCGCCACCACGAAGCTGTTGTCCGATCTCGATAGCGGCGCCGTCGCCCTGCAGCGCGGCACCCTGCAAGTAATCCCGGTTGCCAATCCGCGCGCCTACGCGCAAAAAACGCGTTTCGTCGAGCGCAACCTGAACCGCTATCTCTATCCCAAGGAAGAGAAACGGCACTACGAGGATCATCTCGATCCCGTCATTTGCAGCTTTCTCGACAGCGCCGACGTGCTGCTCGATCTGCATTCCTACGCCTCGCAAGGCGGCCCGTTCGTCTTTCTCGGCGGGTCGCAGTCACGGCCGGAGGAGGTCGCTTTTGCGCGCGCGCTCGGCGTGCGCGATTTCGTCTGTGGATGGTCCGAGGCGTTCGGCAGCGGCGGCAAAGGCGGCGACAAGGAATCGCAGGGAACGACCGAATATGCGCGTGCCAACGGTGCGCTGGCGGTCACGCTCGAATGCGGGCACCACCACAACGCCGATGCGGCCGATGTCGGCTATCGCGCCATTCTCCGGGCGCTGGCGCATCTCGAGATGCTTGCTCCCGATTGCGAAGCGGCACGCTCGCTGGACGTCGGCGTTGCGGCTGAATCGCAACGTTGCGTCTGGATGAAAAGCGTCTTCTACAAGGAGGCAGAGTGCACCTTCGTGAAGCCGTGGCAGCACTTCGATCGCGTTGCGCGCGGCGAAGCCATTGTCAGCGGCGCCAAGGGCGAACTGGTCGCGCCGGAGGACGGACACATCATTTTGCCCAAGGCGAGTGCAGCGACGGGCGATGAATGGTTCTTTTTCGGAACCGAGGGGACATTTCCGTCGGCGGAGGCGTGATTGCAAGACCCGACGCCATTGGCACGCAGCAGGCGTGATCGCGCATGAAACGTGAAAAGCTTGAACAGTTGCGCAAGCAATTCATGGCCGGGATCTGGATAGGCACCGGTCTATTGGTGTTTGGCCTTTTTGAACGGGTTCCAGTGTTCTGGGTGCTTGGGCTTATTCTGCTCGGCGTATCGTCATTCCGGCTTAACAGGATTTCCCGCGTACAGCCGCAAGACGACGAGGAATCGTGAAAACGCGGAACTATATGGGGTCAGACTCGACAGAACTACATGGGGTCAGACTCGACATAAAACTTTATCGAGTCTGACCCCATATCCCTTTGTTGGTGTACCCTTGGGCATGGACAACGAAAACGTCATCCAGCTGAGCGGCCCGTTCCGCATTAATGACTCCCTGGGGCGGACATGGGAAGTCCGCGCGATCCGCATCTACGATGAAGGCTACGGCATCATCGACGTTTATGTCGACCTGGACGCGTCCATGGAAGACGATCTGCTCTACGAAGATCCGGTCGTCATCCGACAGATCCTGGGAAGGCTGCACACGCTCGGCTACGACGGCCCGGATTTCGGTGCTGGCGATCCCGGCCAGCAGGACGACAAGCTGATCGTTCTCGAAGCACCCGAAGAGTTCGGCCATTTCGCGGCGAGCAGGGGATGGAAAAATCTTGCGGAAACGTATGAAGACGATGAAGCCCATGCTGCTGCATCCGGCGATGCAACGATGGATCCTCGTGCCCAAGCTGAATTCGATGCACTGATGAAAAAATTGGGCGTGAAGTAACGGCCGGCCTTCCTCGGCTTGCTTTCCCTCGCATCAGTATCAGCCAGCGATCCGCGTCCGCGTTCGGTCACGTCGAATCCTTCCCCGGCTGTCATCGGCGCGATCAACCGTTTTCTGCTCAGGAACGCTGCGGCGTCCGACTCGATGCCCCCGGGCGAGCGCCTCGAATTCATCCTTCGTCAATTTTTCTTCCTTGGTCTTTGCCTTAAATCGTTCGTTATCTGGTTCTGGCGCAGAAAGGACATGACGCCATAGTGCACCATATGCATTAGTCGGCGGTATATCCGCCGCATTTACCCGCACGCCATGAAACGACGACGATTATTTGCAGCATGGAGCTACGGATGCTATGCATGGCTTGTCTTTGCGCTGGTCATGCTTTCATTCGGCAGCCTGGTCAGTCTATTACAGTCGCCACGGCACGGACGGCTTGTTGCGCGTGCCGGGACACGCCTGCTTTTTCGGTTGGCAGGGATGCCCGTTTCCGCATACGGCATGGAACGGTTACCTCACACACAACATATACTGCTGGTAAATCACGCAAGTTTCGTGGACGGCTTGGCACTTACCGCGCTTCTGCCGGCACGGCCGGGATATGCATTCGTCGTGCGGCAGCAATATGCCAGCCAGGGCTTGCTCTACCCGCTACTCAGGGGCTTGGGAACGGTGGTGCTGAACCGCAGCCATCACAATGACGCGACCAATGTGGACCTTCTGAAAGCGGCGCTCCGGCATGGGAAAAGCCTGATCGTGTTTCCCGAAGGGGGTTTTGCCCCTGAAACGGGATTGAAAGCCTTTCACTCCGGCGCGTTCATTGCAGCCATTGCCGAAGACGTTCCGATCGTCGTGGCGGGACTGCGCGGCGCGCGTAAAGCACTGAGGCCGGGAACATGGCTGCCCCGCCGCACTGCGATTGAACTTGAAATCGGACCGGTTCTTCCACCACACGGCGTCGATGCGCTGCAGGAACTGCAATTACGCATGGCAGCGCATCAGGCGATGTTGCCGCTCACCGGTGAAGAAGACGCCGGAGCGTAGGGCGCCTCGATCATTGCCCTGCTCCCAGCGAGTATGTGCGGCCAAAGCTTTTTCCATGTCGCCCAGTTGTGTCCGCCGCGGACCGAGTACACCTGCGATTCTGGCAAGACATCGGCAAGCAGCGCGTTTGCATCGGCAAACATGTCTTCTGCGCCATAGCCGAGATAGATCGGCAACGGCGGCTGTTGCTGCGCACAGTTTTCCTTCAGCCATGCCCACACCGCGCGCGGGTAGTCTTCCGCCCGCACGATGCCCGGCTTCCATTGCCGGACGCCTCCAGCCGAGGCGATTTCATTCACCAGTTCGCCGTTTCCCAGGTATGGCGCCAGCAGCAGCAAGCCGGACAATCGGGACGACGTTAATGCCGCGAAGGATGAAGCGCCGAATCCGCCGAGGGAGATACCAGCCAGCCAGATTCGCTCATAGCCGGCCTCCTGCGCGGCATCGACCACATCTTCCGCAATTCTCGCGTGAATGGCGCGCGACGCGTAGTAACCATAGTGGGCATCGACCGCCACGGCGTCGGCGGTAATGCCATAATGCCGCAGGTCGGCAATGAAGCCGTTCCTCTCAAAGTCTTCCGCCAGATCGCCAATGCCCGGCAGGAAAACGATCAAATTCTTGTTCGACGAATCTCCCGGGTATTCCATCCTGAGCAGCGACTCCGCCGTCTTTAGCATCGGATCGAAACGGGAAGACAACAATGCCAGCCTTGCCAGAGCACCTCTTTTTACTTTGCGGAATCGATAGCGGAGTTCGGAATGCATGCCGGGAGTGAATTGTTTCCAATGTAATGAAGAATCCTGCATCGTAGTGCCTCGACGGCACACAGGACTCGACCTTACAGATGCGGACGGCCAGCGGAATTGCAAGCGCGTTTATTCACGCTATACACGCTATATGGGGTCAGACTCGATATAGACCCGCTCTTGTTGTGACTCAATATCGAGTCGCCGAGGGAACGTACGATGTGCCTCCTCATGGCCCGTCTTCCCCGTTACTTCGTCCAAGGCGTTCCTCTCCATATCATTTTGCGGGGGAATAATCGCGAACCCATCTTCGGCAATGACGAAGACTGCGGGTTTTTCAAGGAATCGTTGTTGGGCGCGGCCTGCCGCCACCGCCTGGCGATTCACGCCTATGTCTTCATGACCAATCACGTGCATTTGCTCGCTTCACCCGGCTCTGAGGAGAGCGCGCCGAAGACGATGCAAAGCGTCGGACGCCGCTACGTCCAGTACTTCAACCATCGTTACAAGCGCAGCGGCACCTTGTGGGAGGGGCGGTACCGCGCGACGGCGGTGGATGCCGAAAATTATCTGTTCGAATGCATGCGTTATATCGAGCTCAACCCGGTACGAGCAGGAATGGTTGCACATCCACGAGACTATCCCTGGTCTAGCTATCGTGCCAATGCGGAAGGCAGGGGCGACCCATTACATCATCCGCACGCGTTATATAGAAGCTTGGCCGAAGACGAGCGCGAGCGCCGGGCTGCGTATCGTGAACTCGTCAAGGCACCAATGGATACGCAATTGCTTGATGTGATCCGCAACTCCACGAACAAGGGCTGGGTATTGGGCCAAGGGCATTTTCAGGAAAAGATCGCTCGCCTGGCTGAGCGTCGGGCGATGCCGTTGCCGAAGGGGCGGAAGAAAAGGACAGAAGCGGTTTGATCGAGCCTGCCCCCCATACATCAGGAGCAATTATGAATGGCGCAAGCAACGCGGCAAATATTGCATTGCAAGACCTGACCCCGTTCGAGTTCGATGTCCCTCTTGCAGGGAATTGGAAACAGGCCACGTTATTGGGAAAGTCAGGTTGCATGTATCACTAGTTACGCCCCGATCCTTGATTCCCCGCAAACCGGTGAGGACTGGCCCCGGCGTATAAATGGCATGTTCGGAAAAGGCCGTCATCGTTCAAACCAAGGAGAACAAGATGAAAATGCATTCGGTAGCAGCATGGGTGTTGATGTCCGTTGCCGGCGCAAGCGCTCCCATCGCGTCGGCGGCAGACAAGGTCGACCTCGGAAAGCGGGAGTACGAATCGAATTGCATAGCTTGTCATGGGGCCAACGGGAAAGGTGGTGCGTACGTCGAATTTCTCAAGAGCACCCCGCCGGACCTGACACAGCTGGCAAAGAAAAATGGTGGCGTGTTTCCTGTAGAACGCGTGTACTCGATCATCGACGGCCGTCAGCCAGTGAAGAGCCATGGTACGGCGGATATGCCCATCTGGGGACGCGATTACCAGGCAAAAGCCGCGGAATATTTCGTCGATGTGCCATATGATCCCGAGCTGTTCGTGCGCCAGCGGATTCTTGCCCTCGTCGATTATCTGAATCGGATGCAGTCGAAGTGATTCGCATCGCAAGCCGTAAATGAGTATAGGGCGCGCTCCGCGCATGATCCTTCGCGTCATTAAAAATTTGGGGTCAGACTCGATTAAACGTTAAGTCGAGTCTGATTCCATCTGTTTGCTATCCCATTTGGGCAGCCAATGCCCGAAGCATTGGCCGTCGAAGAATAAAAAGGAATAAACATGGCGACAGCGAAAACGGCCAACGGCCCTGCCGTGGGCATCGAAACGGCCGCTTCATTCAATTACTACATCAGTGCGCGAAACATCGTGAATGGGGAATTCGGCGAGGATATCGGTGACGTTTCGTTCCTGAGAATCCCAAAAGGAAAAATCCCGACGCCTGAAGACCGCATATCGCAAGAGCGATGGTTTGTGGAGGTGCGGGATATTGCGGACAGCATCGGCGACCATGTGCTAGGGCCGGCGGGCAATGTTCTTGTATTCGTTCATGGCTACAACAATACCCCTGAGACGATCCGAGATCGTCATGAGACGCTTCAAGAGTATCTTGCAATTGAGGGATGGGACGGCATCGTCGTCTCTTATGACTGGCCATGCGGGGATAGTACGCTGAATTATTTGAGTGATCGCAGTAAAGCCGCTGAGACTGCACACTTCCTCGTTGATAACGGGATACGCCTGATCGTCGAGGGCCAAGATAAATATAAGTGCCAAACAAACATTCACCTTTTAGGTCAATCGACTGGGGCGTACGTCATCATGGATGCGTTCGCCAATGCGCAAAAAATCGGTGACTATTACCGAAAGGATTGGAGGGTGGCGCAGGTCGCCTTTATTGGTGCAGATGTGGCAGCCGACAGTCTGGATATTGACAGTGACTGGTGTAAGCCTATGTTTGACAGGATCATGAGGCTCACCAATTACTCGAATGGCTTTGACGATGTGTTGGCCGTGTCGAATGCAAAGCGCCTCGGCACGTCGCCGCGAGCCGGGCGGGTGGGACTAACAGCCAATGCCAATCCGAAGGCGGTTAACGTCGATTGCAGTGACTACTTCGCGCGGTTGGACCCGGACTCTCAGTCCGTCCATATTGGCACTTGGAACCACAGCTGGCATATCGGGAATCGCGTTTGGACTCGCGATTTTGCGATGACGCTCGAGGCGCGTTATGACCGGAAGGTTCTGCCGACGAGAGAAGAACGAAACGGGCGTCTCGTTTTGATCGATGGCACGCGCCCACCGTTCGAGGCGCAGTGGAGAAAGCTTACGGATCCTGTCTTGAGTGAATTGCGGTCTCCAAGCACGGCACCTGAGCCATACGTTCCCAATTGAATTTGCGTCGCAAAATATGGGACAGGACTCGAGACGAAGTTAAATCGGGTCTGACCCCATATATCTCGGGCACAGCTCGTTTTCACGTCTTAAACTTCAGTAAAGAGCTGGGGATATTCGTTGGATGGTGTTCGTCTTCGTGAAAGAATTTGCAGCCGAGATGGTCTTGGGGGGAGGGGCCGCCAATCCAATGGCATCCATCGTCTTGCTTTTCTTTTTCCTTTTGCTGCGGCGAGACCTTGCTTTGCGTTTGCACCGGCAAGGGCGCCGCTTCGCGTTCCGCTTCAGTAACACGGGTACCCCGGACGCATTCGGCAGTAATCCGTTTAAGCTGTAGCTCACGCCCGCCGCTTTCCTGCTTGCCGGGTGCGGTCATGAACGCCATATTCACGTTTTGCGAAAACGCTTCTCTTTTAAGATTCAGTAATCGTGCAGATTCTTGCGTGGCATTTAATGTTTGCGCGCAAATGGCATGCGCGCTTTTTTCCATGTCATCCCAGTTTGCACGGGATTCATCGGTGTACGAAATTAGAAATCGCCCGTTCGGCATGGCGGAAGAACTATAGCCAAGGACACCGTCATACGGACGCAAGGCAGTCTGGCAACCAGCCGTCATCGTTGCGATAGCCAACAAGAATAGTGGTCTCTTCATGCTTTCCTTTTCCGATCATGGCGGCCAAAAAGTTCTTTTCCGAAATTTACATTATTTTCAAGACGCTTTTGTCGCCAGAAGCTTCGGATGCGGGACCAATGTAGACATATCGGCCCTTAAAACTATATGGGGTCAGACTCGATTAAAGCTTTAAATCGAGTCTGACCCCATATACCGGAATTCGACATGAAGTTAAATCGAGTCTGACCCCATGTATCCACGATTATGTTAGTCCCGCCGGTTCTTTAGAGGGCGTCTCCCGTGCAGCTTACGGTAAGTCTTGATCATCATACGCTCCCACTCCCTTATCGTTCCGAGCTCTGATAGGTTCGCCTTTCTCGCGCACTGGTTCAGATCTTCAAGACCGGCGTACCATACACGGAGAGGGCCATGTTCGCGAATTAACTGGCTGTAGAAACTCAAATTCTTGTCATACTTTGCAAGCTGCTCAAGGCCGAGTACTACAAGTCCCTCGGCTGTTTTCTTGTCGCGAGTGATCTTTCTAATATAACGTGACGGCCACCGCCGAGCGATACTTCCCTTTGTAATCTCAATGTACGAAATAGTGCTAGCGAGGCGGTGGCCGCTCTCATGATGAAAAGGCCTATCAACCGCCCAAAAGAAAACAACATTCCTAGCCGATTGAGCATCTTCGCAATGAAATACCCGCTCAAACCCTTGCCTAAGGGTATTCAAATCGCTGGCTTCGTGTGGCTTGAGCACCTCTGATGTGCCCCCATTCGTAGTGCCAGGGGCCTTCTAGCAAAGTCCAATTAAAAACATCAAATTCTTTCCTGCTCGCCGGCCTTTGGCAGCCGGTTTGTCCGGCAGCTTGCAGCAAATTCGGCTGGTGTCTGGTAGTTCAATGCGCTATGCGGCCGATGCTCATTGTAATCGCGCCGCCATGCCGCGATTCGAATGCGCGCTTCCGCCAGGCTGGTGAACCAGTGGTCGTTCAGGCATTCATCTCTGAAGCGACCATTGAAACTCTCGATGTAGGCGTTCTGCGTTGGCTTGCCCGGCTCAATCAGCTTGAGTTGCACGCCATTCTGATACGCCCACTGATCCAATGCCTTGCCGGTGAACTCCGGACCCTGATCCGTTCGGATTGCTGATGGCAAACCACGGAACTGCGCTGCTCGCTCCAGCACGCGAACGACGTAGTGACCGGAAATGCCATGCTCAGCCACCAAGTCGACCGACTCCTTGGTGAAGTCGTCCACGATGGTCAACACCTTGATCCTGCGGCCATTGGCCAGCGCATCGCTGACGAAATCCATAGACCATACTTCATTGGGCCGGCTTGGCAGTACCAGTTGCTCCCGTTCGACTGCTACACCATGCCGCTTGCGCCGGCGCTTTACCGCCAGGCCAGCGCCCTGATAAAGACGAAAGATCCGTTTGTGATTTGCCTCGATGCCTTCACGTCGTAACAGCGCATGCAGGCGACGATAGCCAAAGCGGCGGCGTTCGCCGGCCAGTTCAACCATGCGAGCCTGCAATTGCTCGTTCTCGGGTTGTGCCTTGCCCTGGTAGTGCAAGACAGTGCGTGACAGCCCCACAAGCAGACAGGCGCGGCGCTCGGAAATCGTAGTCTTCTCCCGCATCGCTGCGACCATCTCACGCTTGGCCTGTGGGTTCAGTGCTTTCGGCCTAACGCCACTTTCAGAGCTTCTGCATCCAGCATTGATTCGGCCAACAGTTTCTTGAGCTGGGCATTCTCTGCTTCCAGGTCCCGCAGCCGCTTCGCATCCGGCACCGTCATGCCGCCGAATTTGGCGCGCCAGGTGTAAAACGATGCATCGCTAAAGCCATGCTGTCGACACAGCTCTTTGACCGATACGCCGGCATCTGCCTGCTTCAGAAATCCAATAATCTGCTCGTCGGTAAACCGCTTCTTCACGTTCATTCTCCCTTTCGAAAACGAACTTTACTAGATCCCGATTGGCACTCTTTATTGGGGGCACATCAGATGAACACCAAAGGGTTAGCAGCTTTTGCGAGTGGTGTATCAATGCTGTCTTTTTCTTCCGCCAAGTTTTTCTCCATGTTGATTTACGGTGAGATGCCCCAGACCTTGCTGAAGCCTAGTAGTTTTATACGTCATGGCCTGACTGATAAAGCGGGACGCTGAACTGTTCAAAGCCAGAGCCGGCGCTAGGTTGGCGCGGAGTACTGTTTGTACATAATTAATTAACCATAAAACGCATCACCCAAAAGCCCGCGCTGATTCCTCGGTTATAAGGGCGCTTATCAATACAAATTTAACCAAAAGTAACATGATTTTACTTTCTTTCAAGAAACCTGTGCCGCTGTAAAACCTGTTGCATAACGACTTGTATTGGCTCGGCGTTTTTACTAGCAGCAGAAACTAAAATGGGCACCATAAAGGTGCCCATTTCTGTAGCGATGTGCTCCCCAATCTGGACTCGAACCAGCAACTAGGAGCAGATCAAATTTCTACTTCCCCCAACTATCCTTCAACGTCACCACCCGATTAAACACCGGCTTCGTCGCCGAGTGATCCACCCGATCCGCGACAAAATACCCATGCCGCTCAAACTGGAACTTCTCATCCGGCAGCGCATGCCGCATGCCCTGTTCCAGGTAGGCGGTAATCACTTCCTTCGCATTCGGATTCAATGACTGCTTGAAATCCTTGCCGCCGGCATCCGGGTTCGGGTCGGTGAACAGGCGGTCGTACAGGCGCACTTCCGCTTCCAGCGCGTGCTGCACGCTGACCCAGGGGATGGTGCCCTTGACCTTGTAGTTGGCACTGCCTTCGGTGCCGCTCTTGGAATCTGCGAAGTAATTGCAGTGCACGGCGATGACCTTGCCGTTTTCATCCTTGTCGCAGCCGGTGCATTCGACCACGTAGCCGTATTTCAGGCGCACCTTGTTGCCGGGGAAGAAGCGGAAGTAGCCCTTGGTCGGCACTTCCATGAAGTCTTCTTCCTCGATCCACACTTCCTTGGTGAGCGGGAAAGTGCGTTGGCCGCGTTCCGGGTGGTGCGGGTGGACCGGGGCCTTGCATTCGTCGACCAGGTTGTCGGGGAAGTTGTCGATGATGAGCTTGAGCGGCTTCAGCACGGCGACGGCGCGCGGGGCCTTGGCGTCGAGGTCGTCGCGCAGTGCGCCTTCCAGCGTGCTCATGTCGATCCAGCTGTCGGACTTGGCGACGCCGATGCGCTCGCAGAAGAGCTGGATCGATTCCGGCGTGTAGCCGCGGCGGCGGATGCCGACGATGGTGGGCATGCGCGGGTCGTCCCAGCCGTCGACGATTTTTTCTTCGACCAGTTGCAGCAGTTTGCGCTTGCTGGTGATCGCGTAGGTCAGGTTCAGGCGCGCGAATTCGGTTTGGACCGGCAGCGGTTTCTTGAAAAAGCCGCCTTCGGCCAGGCGCTCCAGCAGCCAGTCGTAGAACGGGCGGTGGTCCTGGAATTCGAGCGTGCAGAACGAATGCGTGACGTTTTCGATCGCGTCCTCGATCGGGTGCGCGTAGTCGTACATCGGGTACACGCACCACTTGTCGCCGGTGCGGTGGTGGTGCGCGTGGCGGATGCGGTAGATCGCCGGGTCGCGCATGTTCATGTTGGGCGAGGCCATGTCGATCTTGGCGCGCAGGATGTGTTCGCCATCCTTGAATTCGCCGGCCTTCATGCGGCGGAACAGGTCGAGCGATTCTTCGGCGGGGCGGTCGCGGAAGGGCGAGTTCTTGCCCGGCTCGGAGAACGAGCCGCGGTTCTTCGCCATGTCTTCGGCGCTCTGGCTGTCGACGTAGGCGTGGCCGGCGGTGATCAGGTACTCGGCCATGAAGTACATCTGGTCGAAGTAGTCGCTGGCGAAGTACAGATGGGATTGTTCACCATTCGCGCTGTCCTCCTTCCAGTGAAAGCCGAGCCATTGGACGGCGTCGAGGATGGTGTCGACGTATTCCTGTTCTTCCTTGGTCGGGTTGGTGTCGTCGAAGCGCATCGTGCAGCGCCCGCCGAAGTCGCGCGCGAGGCCGAAGTTCAGGCAGATCGACTTGGCGTGACCGATGTGCAGGTAGCCGTTGGGCTCCGGCGGGAAACGGGTGATCACGGACGGCAGAACATTGCCGTTGGGATCAGTGCGGTTGGCGTACTTGCCGGAAGCGAGGTCGGCTTCGATGAGGCCGCGCAGGAAGTTGGAGGCCGGGGCGTTGGTGTCGGTCGCGGCGGCTGCGGCAGCTTTTTTCGGATCGTTGCTCATGTTCTTGAATGCTGGTCGGTGAATGGCTTAACCGGTCATTTTACCGTAGCGCGCAAGGGGAGGGACTGCATCGCGGCGCGGACTTGCTGCGAGAACACGATTTGCCGCCGGCGGCCCCTCAGGCCAGCGGGAACTCGACCCGGAAAATGGTTCCCTTTCCGTCGCTGCCCTGTTCGATGGAAATCGTCGCGCCATGATCCTGGACGATGTCGTGCACGATCGCAAGCCCCAGGCCGCTGCCGGCCTGCTTTTCGTCGAGGCGGTAAAAGCGGTCGAATATCCTTTCCTGTCGCTCCGGCGGGATGCCGGGGCCGCAATCTTCCACCACCAGGCAGCCGGCCGTGTCCGTCTGAAAGCACCGTACCGTCACCACGCCGTTGAGCGGCGAGTAGCGCACCGCGTTGTCGATCAGGTTGTCGATCAGGTCGTGCAGCAGGAACCGGTCGCCCATGACCCTGGTCGGCTGCAGATCGAAGCCGATATCGATGCGTTTCCGATCCGCTTCCTGCACGAAATGCTGGATCGACTGCTCCACCACCTTGTCCAGCTCCACAGTGCCGAGCCGGTTTCTTTCGAACTGGCTCGGTTCTGCGCGCGCCAGTGCGAGCAGCTGGTTGGACTGGCGGATCATCCTGTCGGTGGATGACATCATCAGACTGGCCGAGCGCGCGGTATCCGGCTCGTCGGAGCACTTCTGTTGCAGCCATTCGAGCTGCGTTTTCAACCCGGCCAGCGGCGTGCGAAGCTGATGTGCAACGTTGGCGAGGAAATCCTGCTGCGCCCGCGCGCTGGTTTGTGCGCGCAACAGCAGTTTGTTGATGGCATTGATGAACGGCCTGACCTCAAGCGGCGCCTCCTGCTCGCCCACCGTAGACAAGTCGTCGTCACGCCGGCTGTCCAGTTTTTCCTGCATTTTTTGCAGTGGAAGCAGCCCCTTTCTGACTCCGAACCAGATCATTGTCACCGAGACGGCGGCCAGCAGCCCTTCCAGTATGACCAGCGCGGCCACGATTTCGGAGCGGATCGCGTTCCTCTTCCGAAGCGTTTCCGCGGCGCCGATCAGCACTTGCCCGGTGCCGATATCGGTCTTGAGCGTGATGAGACGGACCGGCTCGCCACGCATTTCTCCATCGCAAATCGTCGGGTCGTCCAGGGCGGCCGGCAGGCAGGTGAGCGGGAAGTCCTTGTCGCCGAGGATGGTCTTGCCTTCGACATCGCGCGCCATCAGGTAAACCGCGTCGAAATGGTCGACCCTCAGTACTTCCTCGGCCTGGTTCGACAGGTCGGTTTCGATGCGGCTTCCCACCATGCGCAGGTGCGGAATCAGCGCCCAGGCGGCGTCGGCCAGGCTCTGGTCGAATGCGACCTGCGCCGGCATCCAGGCAAGCCAGTAGGTCAGGGCGGCGCCGCTGATGTTGAGGACGAGCAGCGGGACGATCAGCCATTTCAGCAGGACAAGGCGTATGCTGCTCATGGCGTATCCGCCTTCTCGAGCATGTAGCCGAAGCCTCTGATGGTGCGGATCGCCACGCCGGCATCGGCGATCTTGAGGCGGATGCGCGAGACATAGACTTCAACCGCATTGAGCGTCATTTCCTCGCCCCACGGCAGTATCGCGTCGATGATCTGCTGCTTGGACACCACGCGCGACGCCTGCTGCATCAGGTATTCGAGCACGGCCCATTCGCGCGCCGACAATTCGATCGGCTGGCCGTCGACCGAGGCGCGCTTCGCGAACGGATCCAGCGTCAGGCGGCCGACCTGAAGCTCGGCCGGCTTGGGGTTGCTGCGCCTGACCAGCGCCTTCAGCCGCGCCACCAGCTCGGGCGTGGCGAACGGCTTGACGAGATAATCGTCCGCGCCCAGTTCCAGCCCGTGCACGCGGTCCTGGATGGCGTCGCGCGCGGTCAGAAGCAGGACCGGGATATTGCTGCCTCGCGCGCGCAGCCGGCGCACCACCTCAAAGCCATCGATGCCGGGAATGCCGATGTCCAGCACCACGACGGCCACCTGGGAATGCCCCAGTACCCAATCAGCCTCGGTGCCCGTGTGCACAACATCGACGGCCATGCCATGTCCCTGCAGGACGCGGCGGATGCCGTCGGCCAGGACGGCGTCATCTTCAACCAACAGGACATGCATATTTGGTCAACGGATCAGGTTTGCTCAATTTCGCCCGGGACGGAACGGTCGCCGGGGACATGCCGGTCATTATTGGTTCTCGCCGCCCGACTTTACAAGCTTTAACTGCGAAATGGCAGCCTGTGCCTTGCGCTCGTCCATCGTCAGCAACTGTGCCGAGGTTGTGAAGAAAAGCAGCGAGTACCGATTCTCGACATACTGGATTTTCCCTGGCTCCAGGCTGACTTCGAGTTCGACGTCATGGTCGGCCCGCGTGGTGAGGCGATGCAGGCCGGGTGAAGCGTCCAGAACCGCATAGGTCATTGGTGCCAGTTCCCGCACCGGCTTGCCATCGAGGAGTATCGTGGATTTCGTCATCGGCGCCATGGTGCCGGGGCGAAGCAGATAAAGCCTGGCCCGGTCGTCCTGTGGCTGGAATCGTTTCGCCTCGATGTCTTCGGCCGCGCTCGCGAGCGGCACCGCGACGCAGCTGACCTGCCGCCGCATGCGGTAGCACGGCACCGTCGCATCCTCCGCATTGGCGGCGTGGAGGCAACAGGCCAGCACCATCAGAAGCGCGGGCAGCCGTGCCGTTCGACGCCACGGCCCGAATGGAAAACTATTTCTCATTTTCCCTGTCCGCAAAATAAGGGTAGGCCAGCGGCAGGAGCAGCAGCGTGAAGAAGGTCGCCGACACGATGCCGCCGACGATCACCACGGCGAACGGGCGCTGCGTCTCCGACCCGATGCCGTGCGACAGGGCGGCCGGCAGCAGGCCCAGGCCGGCCATCAGCGCGGTCATGATGATCGGCCGCAGGCGCGCCACCGCGCCTTCGATGGCGGCGAGCGCCGGCGGCGCCTCGCCGCGCGCGAGCTCCATGATCTGCTCGACCATGATTACGCCGTTCTGCACCGAGATGCCGGCCACGGCGATGAAGCCGACCGCGGCCGATACCGAGAAGTGCAGGCCGGCCAGCGCCAGGCCGGCAATGCCGCCGATCAGCGCGAACGGCACGATCAGCAGCACCAGCGACGCCTTGCGCACGGAGCGGAATGCCCAGAACAGCAGGGAAAAGATCAGCAGGGCGGTGATCGGCACGATGACGGCCAGGCGCTTGACGGCGCGCTGCTGGTTCTCGAACTGCCCGCCCCAGGTGATCTGGTAGCCCGGCGGAAGCTTGACCTGCTCTCGCACCTTCTGCTGCGCCTCGGCCACGAAGCTGCCCTGGTCGCGCCCGAGCAGGTTCGCCTTCACGGACGCGTTGCGCCCGCCGGCTTCGCGGCTGATGCGCGCCGCGCCCTGGCGCACCTCGATTTTGGCGATGTCTTCCAGGCCGACCGTGCCCGCGCCGCCGGGCAGGTTGACCTGGATGTTCGAGATGCCGTCGATCGAGTCGCGGTATTGTTCCTTCAGGCGCAGCGTGATGTCGAAGCGCTTGTCGCGCTCGTAATAGGTGTTGACGGCCATGCCCGCCAGCGCGGCCTGTATCGCGGCGTTGGCGTCGGACACGTTGATGCCGAGGCGGGCGATCCTGTCGCGATCGAGCGCGATGTCCAGCTCGCTCTGGCCGCCGATTTTCACCGCCGCCACGTCGGTCGCGCCCGCGATGCCGTTGAGGATGGCGGCGATCTGCTCGCTCTTTTGCGTCAGGATCTGCAGGTCCGGGCCGAACACCTTGACCGCGATCTCGCCCTTGACGCCCGACAGCGATTCTTCGACGTTGTCCTGGATGACCTGCGAGAAGTTGGTCGGGATACCGGGGATGGCGCGGATTTTTTTCGACATGTCCGCGATCAGATCCTCCTTGTCGGCGAAGCGCCATTCGCCGTGCGGCTTCAGGTCGGCCAGGATCTCCATGTTGTTCGGCCCCTTGGGGTCGGTGCCGTCGTCGGGGCGCCCGACGTGCGAGACGACGTCGCCCACTTCCGGATAGCCGCGCAGGATCGCGCGCACCTGCCGCTCGATGCTCTTGGTGGTCTCCAGCGAACTGGACGGCGGCAGCGTGATCGTCAGCCAGATGTTGCCTTCGTCGAGCTTGGGCAGGAACTCGCTGCCCAGGAGCGGCGCCAGCGCCAGCGTCACCGCCAGCGCCGCAGCCGACGCCGCCATCACCACGAAGCGCTTGCCGGAGGCAAGCTGCAGCAGGCTGCGGTAGCGCTGCTGCATGTGATGCATCCACGCGATGTGCTTTTCCGCCATCGTGTGGCGCTGCATGGTCAGCGCCAGCAGCGTGGGCACGAAGGTCATGGTCAGGATGACCGCGCCCAGCATGGCGAAGCTGAGCGTGAGCGCGACCGGGGAAAAGATTTTCCCTTCCACGCGCTGGAACGTGAAGATCGGGATGAACGCGATGATGATGATGGCCTTGGCGAACAGTATCGGATGGCCCAGCTCGGCCACGGTCTGCTTGAGCGTGTCCATGCGCCAGCCCATGTCGGCGGACGCCATCGCGGCGTTGAACTGGTGCGCCGCGAGCCGCACCATCAGCGCCTCGACCAGCACCACCGCGCCATCGATGATGATGCCGAAGTCGACCGCGCCCAGCGAGATCAGGTTGGCCGGGATACCCTTCGCGTTGAGCATGATGAAGGCGAACAGCAGCGACAGCGGAATGACGGTGGCGACGATCAGCGCGGCGCGCCAGTTCTGCAGGAACACCACCAGGATCGCGATCACCAGCAGGGCGCCGACCAGCAGGTTTTCGCCGACGGTATGCACGGTGTGATTGATCAGCGTGGTGCGGTCGTAGATCGGCCGGATGCGCACGCCGCGGGGCAGCTTGGCGTTGACTTCGTCGACGCGGGCCTTCAGCTGCTCGATGACCTTGGCGGCGTTGCCGCCCTTGGTCATCTGCACGATGCCTTCCACCACGCTGTCGCCGCCGTTGAATGCCACCACGCCCGAGCGCGGGCGCGCGCCGATGCCGACTTCGGCCACGTCCGACACCAGCACGGTCTTGCCGCCCTTGGCGGCCACGACCACGCGGCCGATGTCTTCCAGCCGCGTGAAGATGCCCATGCCGCGGATCACCAGCGCTTCGTCGCCGCGCCGCACGAAACCGCCGCCCACGTTGGCGCTGTTGTTGGCCAGCGCCTGGTTCACCTGGTCGATCGTGACGCCGTAGCGTTTCAGCGCGTACGGGTCGATGCGCACCTGGTATTCCTTCACCGTGCCGCCGAAGCTGACCACGTCGGCCACGCCGGGAACGATGCGCAGGTGCGGGCGGATCACCCAGTCCTGCAGCGAGCGGATTTCGTTTTGCGGCATGTCGGCCGGCGCTTCGACGATGTAGCGGTAGATTTCGCCCACCGCGGTCGTCAGCGGCGCGAGGCTCGGCTGTATGCCGGCCGGCAAAGTCACGTTCTGCAGCTTTTCCAGCACCTGCTGCCGCGCGAAATAGTCGTCGGTGCCGTCCTCGAAGGTCAGCGTGACCACCGACAGGCCGGTGATCGTCACCGAGCGCAGCTGCGTCTGGCGCGGCACGCCGCTCATCTCGCGCTCGATGGGCAGGGTGACGGTGCGCTCCACTTCTTCCGGCGCCTGGCCCGGATACTGGGTGACGATCTGCACCTGCACATCCTGCACGTCCGGAAAGGCCTCGATCGGCAGCTCGGTCAGCGCGCGGTAGCCGAACACGCCGAGCGCGGCGACCAGCACCAGCACGAACACCCGCTGCGTCAGGACGAAATCGATCAGCTTATTGAGCATCGCCCGCCGCCTCCGAATTGAGCAGGAGGGCGCCTTCGGTCACCACGCGCTCGCCGCCGGACACGCCTTCGATGAAGCTGCTGTCGCTGCCCTTGAGCGTTGTCGTGACGGCGCGCCTTTCGAAGGTGGCCGGCTGCTTTTCGACGAACACGTAGCTGTGCAGGCCGTCCGCGATCAGGCTGGTGTTGGGCACCCGCACGCCTTTCTTGCCGCCGTCGGCCAGGAAGAAGACCCGCGCGAACATCTCCGGCTTGAGCTTGTGCTGCGGGTTCTGCACGGCGCAGCGGACCTGCACGCGCCGCGTGGTCGGGTCGAGCGCGAGCCCGACGCGGTCCACCGTCGCCGCGAAGCGTTCGTTCGGATAGGCGTCCGTCTCGATGCTGACCGCCTGGCCCGGCCTGATGGCGGCGACGCTGCGTTCGGGCACGTCGGCCACCACCCAGAGGCGCCCGATGTCGGTGATGACGAACAGCGGGTTGGGCAGGTCCGGCCGCACTTCCAGGCCCGGATTGACCTGCTTGTCGGCGACCACGCCGTCGATCGGCGCCTTCAGCGCGAACCTGCCGTTCTCGTTTCCGGACGCGTTCAGGTTCTTCATGCGCAGCGCGGCGCGCCGGGTTTCGGCCAGCGCCTGCAGGTAGTCGGCTTGCGCGAGCTCATAATCCTTGCGGGCGATCACTTCGTTGTCCAGCAGGTTGCGCGCGCGCTCCAGCGCCAGCTTCTTGCGCCGCTCGTCGGCCTGGCCCTTGCGCCAGTCGGCGTCGGCGCTCGCCAGATCGGGGGAATCGAGTTCGAGCAGGTCGGCGTTGCGGCCGACGCGGTCGCCGATCTCCGCCTGCACCCGCACCACGCGCCCCAGGATCGGGGAACTCACGCGCGCGGTGACGTTTTCGTCGTAGGCGATGCGCCCGTTGACCGGGTCCGTTACCGGCATCGGGATTGCGGCGACCGGCTCGATCCTGAGGGCCGACAGTTCAGGCGCGCCCGGCGCGAACTTCACGATGCCCGGCGTACGCTGTTCCTGCGGGCGCTCGGTTTTCGCCGGCTCCTGCGATGCGGCCTGGTGCCGGGCGCCGACCACGAGCGCAACGGATACGGCGGCGACGCCGATTGCGGAAAGAATTTTTGTCCTCGGTTTCATTTGTCGCTTTCTTCCAAAACAGTCATGCGCCAGGCCGCCAGGGACTTTGCGTAGTCGGCCTGCGCCGCCACGGCGTCGAGCTGCGTCGCGCGGTAGGTGCGGCGGGCGTCGAGCGCATCCATGACGCCGATGGCGCCGTTCTTGAACGCGTATTCCGCCGCGTCGGCGGATTTCTTCGCTGCCGGCAACAGCTCCTGCTGAAAGCGCAGCACGCGTTCGGCCGAGGCCCGCAGTTCGTGCAGCGCGCCCACCAGTTCGCCGCGCGCGGCACTGCGCGCCTTTTCCAGGGATTGCCTGGCGGTGTCGAGTGCAGCCTGCGCGGCACGGATCTCGCCCTGATAGGCATAGTTCGTAAACAGCGGAAACTGCACCGAGACGCCATAGCTGTTGCCGCTTCCCTGAGAATTGGCGGCACTGGCGGGGTAATGTTCAAACTGCACGCCGACCGACACGTCGCGGGTACGCGCAGCGCTCGCCAGCTTGGCGGAGGCGACCGCGGCGTCGACGCGCGCCTGCGCCGCGCGGATGGCCGGCTGCCGCTCGATCAGCCTGTCGATGTCGGTGTCCGGCGCGGCCTGTTGCGGCTGCGGCCATGCCTCCACGGCGCGGATTGTGTCGGCCTGCGCTTCGACTCCCATCAGCAGCGCCAGCGCCAGCCGGGCCTTGGCCAGGTCGGTTTCAGCCTGGCGCGCGTCGTTTTTCGCCCGCAAGGCGTCGACCTGGATGCGTTCCACGTCGGCGCCGGCGATGTCGCCCGCCTTCTTGCGCTTTTGCGCCGCGCTCAGCGTGTTGTCGAACAGCGCGACCGTTTCCGTGGCGGCGCGCCACTTTTCCTGGGCCGCGAGCAGGTCGTAGTAGGCCTGGCTGACGTTCAGCCGCAGCTGGCGCCGCGCTTCGCTCAGGTCGGCGCGCGAGGCGCGCTCCAGCCCGTCCGCGCTTTCCTTCCTCAGCGCGCGCTTGCCGCCGCGCTCGATCAGCTGGTCGATGCGGATCGTGGTGTCCACGGTTTTGGCGCGCAGGCCGCCCGAGCCGATGCCCTGCGCCGGATTGATGTTGGCCGTCTGTACGGTCAGCGCCGGATTGGGGCGCGCATCGGCGGCAGTCGCTGCTGCCTGGGCGCTGTCCACGGCAAGCGCGGACAGCCGCACGTCATGGTTTTGCCGCAGCCCGATCTCGATAGCCTGCGGCAGGGACAGGCTGTCCAGGCCGTCCGCCGGTTCGGCTGCCAGGGCCAGCAGCGGCAGAACCGCCAGGATGCCGGCCGCGATGGCGCCGGGCAGCGATATGGTTAGTCTGAAAAGTCGGGCAGTCAGCTTCATCGTCGGTCGTTTCGTGGTGTGCCGTCTTCCGGGGAATGGCGGCGCCTTGGCGCGCCGGCCGCGCGTTTTTAGTCGGCATGCGTACGGTAGACAGCGACGCTTGCGGCAACCTGAAGAAAAGCTGACAAATTGCTGACAGAAAAGATTTTGTGGCGCAGGGCGGTGCAGCCAACTGCCGGCGCCGGTTTTGATTTAGATAAGACGCGTTTCAAACAGGCGATAAGTGCGCGTAGGAAGTTGATTTTTGTCTACGTATTTTTACTGGAAAATCGATTAAATATTTAAGTGGTTATTTTGACAACAATGTGAGGGCGCTCTGAATATCCCGTCATCCCATCCGGGGCGATCGGGTTCCGATGCGGCAGTTCCGCGTGTTTGGGTCGTCCCGCCGCCCGATAAAAAAACAATCATCCGAAGGAGCGATGCATGACGATACGACGCGAGGAACTGGCCGCCGCCGCAGCGGCGGGCCTTCTTCATTACCGGCAGGTCGAGCCGCTGCTGGTATTCCTGCTGCAGCGCGACCTGCGCGAAAAGCGCGAGGAAATGCTGGCGCGCATGCATCCGGCGCCATTGCGGCGGGTGAACCGCTGGCTGTCCTATCTGGCCGGCGCGCTCGGATTGCTCACGGCGATCCTGTTCGCCGTACTGCTGGCTGGCCGCGGCGGGCCATCGCCGGCCGAAATCGAGTTGCTGCTCTTTGTCGTCATTCCCTATGGCGGCGGGTTGCTGGCGCTGGCGTCCTCGTGGCGCAGACGCGGCTTGCGCGCGCGTCTGCGCATGCCGGCGGCGCTGGTGGTGGCATGGGTGCCGCTGGCGGTGCTGGCGCTGCATCATGTCGGCGCCTGATCGCCGCGCCGGATGAAAACGAGACACCGGGCGCGGGCAGGCCCGCCGCGTGTTTCGCAGATTGGCAGAGTCCGATAAGATATTGCGTTTAAGTAATACGCCTCGGATTGGGTCGATATGCGGATTGGTATAGCTGTTTTTTCATGCGTCCTGCTGCTGGGCCAGGGCGCATTTGCCAGGGAACCCGAGAAATCGCCGGCGGATTTTGCGAGCGACGCGATCACGAAAGGCGACAGCCGCAAGGGCGCCGTGGCGGACAAGGCGCAGGACGCCAAGCCGACGCGGCCTCTGACCGCCGACGAGATCGCGGCCATGATCAAGACGCGGCTGGCGGAAATCCGCAAGAACAGGGCGTCCAGGCTCGCCGACGAGCGCGCCAAGGCCGCCGCCGAATTGTCCGAGCGCAGCGAGCGCGCCGAGCATTGGAGCTATGACGGCGAAAACGGCCCGGAGAAATGGGGCAAGCTCAATCCCGCCTGGGCGGCATGCGCCTCGGGCAAGCGCCAGTCGCCGATCGACATCCGCGACGGCATCCAGGTCGAGTTGGAACCGGTGATGTTCGATTACCTGCCTTCGCGCTTCAGCGTGCTCGACAACGGCCACACGGTGCGGGTCAATGTCGGCAGCGGCAGCAGCATCACCCTCACCGGGCGCCGGTATGAACTGGAACACTTTCATTTCCACCGGCCGTCCGAGGAAAAGATCAACGGGCGCGGCACCGAGATGGTCGCGCACCTGGTGCACAAGGATGCGGAGGGCCGGATCGCGGTGGTGGCGGTGCTGATCGACAGCGGCACCGCGCACGGCCTGATCCAGACCGTCTGGAACAATCTGCCGCTGGAAAAGAACGAGCCGCTGGCGCCGATCTCGACCATCGACATCAACCAGCTGCTGCCGCAGCGGCGCGACTACTACACCTACATGGGGTCGCTCACCACGCCGCCGTGCAGCGAGGGCGTGCTGTGGATCGTGATGAAGGAGCCGATCCAGGCATCGCCGCAGCAGATCGCCATCTTCGGCCGCCTGTACCCGATGAATGCGCGGCCGGTACAGGACACGTCCGGACGCCTGATCAAGGAATCGAACTGATCACATCTGCCTGAACAGGTGCGCGAACACCCGGCTCACCGCCAGGGTCTCGCTGCGCCCGCGCAGTCGCAGCGACAGCTTGCCGCTGTCGTCGCGCACGGCAGCCTGCACGCAGCCGACATTGACGACCGTGCCGCGATGGACCTGCCAGAACTGGTTCCGGTCGAGCTGCGGCAGCAGCTCCTTCAAGCTGGTGCGGATCAGCGATTCGCCGTCGGCGGTGACGACATTCACGTACTTGTCGGCGGCTTCGAAGTAGTGCACGTCGGCCACCGGGATCATGCGGATCTGGTTGCCGACCGCCGCGCGCACGATGGACAGTTTCTCGTCCTGCACTGGCGCGGCCGGCACCAGCGCGCGCAGCTGCCCGACGATGCGCGCCAGTTCGCTGTCGCGCTCGGCATTCGCTTGCAGCCGCGCCTTCAGTCGGTCGACCGTCTTCGCCAGGCGCGCTTCGCTCACCGGCTTGAGCACGTAGTCGGCGGCGGCCTGCTCGAATGCCGCCAGCGCGTAGTCGTCGTAGGCGGTGACGAACACCACCAGCGGGAACGGCGCCTCCTCCGGCCAGTCTTCCGCCAGCTCCTGCGCCGCTTCCAGCCCGCTCTTGCCCGGCATCCTGATGTCGAGGAACAGCACGTCGGGCCGCTGCGCCAGCGCTTCCTGCACCGCCGACACGCCATCGCCGAGCACGCCGCCCACCTGCAGTTCCGGCCACAGGCGCGCCAGCGCCTGCACCAGCGTAAAAGCGAGAATCGGTTCGTCTTCTGCGATCAGAGCGCGGATTGTCGTCATAGCGGGATCCTGATTTGCGCGATGGCGCCTTCGGGCATGTTGGGATGGAGCGTAAAGGAGGCGCGCTCGCCGTACAGCGCGCGCAGGCGTTCGCGGATGTTGGCGACGCCGACCTGGGTGCCGGGCTGCTGGTGCTGGCCGTCGAGCCCGAGGCCGGTGTCCGCCACGCTCAGCGTCAGCGTTCCCGCATCGTGCGCCGCCGTGACATCGACGCGGCCGCCGCCGATCTTCGGTTCGAGCCCGTGCCTGATCGCGTTTTCGACCAGCGGCTGCAGCAGCATCGGCGGGACCATGGTCTCGCGCAATTGGTCGGGCAGGTGCAGCGCATATGACAGGCGCGGTCCCATGCGCACCGCCATCAACCCGAGATAGGCGTCGAGCAGCGCAAATTCCTGTTCCAGCGTGGCCTGCGCCGAGCGCGACGCCGACAGGGTGGCGCGCAGGTACTGGATCAGCTGGTCCAGCATGTGCTGCGCGCGTGCCGCATCGACCGCGATCAAGCCCTGCAGGTTGGCCAGCGTGTTGAACAGCATGTGAGGCTCGATCTGCGCCTGCAGCATTTGCAGCTGCGCCTGCAGCGCCTGCTTTTCGATGGCGGCGGCGCGCGCCTGTTCGGCTTCGACGGAGGCCTTGAGCACCGCAAGCTTGCCGTTGGTCCAGAAGAACCAGGTGATGCCGGCGCAAAACAGCACCATGACGATGATCATCCCGGTGGCGTTGCGCGCCTGGTAAGCCGCCACATTGGCGGGATCGAGGCCGAGCAGGGACGCGGCCAGCCTGTTGCCGAGGATTTTGGCGACCGGCATGGCGGCCGCGACCAGCGCGATGAAGGGCAGGAGCGGCGGTATGCGGCGGCCCCACAGCAGCAGGCGGCCGCCGTCGATGAACAGGAGGGCGAGCGTGCCGACGCATAGGGCGAACACCAGGTTTTCGGCGAAGCCGCGGTCGGAGTACATCGTGTAGGTGCCGAGCGCCGCGCCGATCACGTTGAAGAGCGTGACGATGGCCAGGTGCCGCAACAGGATGATCGGAATCGGGCGGTGGTCGGTCAGGTAGGCTGCTTCAGTTTTCATGCGCGGCATCGCTTCTGGTTGCTGTTATCCCTGCGTGGCATGAAATGGTAACCCGGGTCCGGGCCGGCGGCGGCGCGGTGCGACGAAATGCGCGTATGACGGCGCGAAGCGCCGCAATCCCGGAGCGAATCAGAACCCGACCGCCTGCCCGTCGCGGCGCGCATCGCTGGCCGCGATATAGCCGTGCTCCGTCTTCCAGACGAACTGGCCGGAGCCGAAGTCCATGCCGCCGGCGGCCGGGTCGATGCGATGGCCGCGCCGCGCCAGTTCCTGCGCGACTTCCGGCGCGACCGACGGCTCCAGGGCGAGCGCCAGGCCGCCGTCGACCTTCCAGCGCGGCGCGTCGCAGGCGGCCTGCGGCTGCTGGCCGTGGCAGAGCATGCGCACCAGCGCTTGCAGGTGACCTTGCGGCTGCATGTTGCCGCCCATGACGCCGAAGCTCATCTGCGGCTGGCCATCCTTCGACAGGAAGCCGGGGATGATGGTGTGGAACGGGCGCTTGCCGGGCGCGACGCAGTTCGGATGCTTCGGGTCGAGCGAAAAACCGGCGCCGCGGTTCTGCAGGCTGATGCCGGTTTCCGGCGCCACCACGCCCGAGCCGAAGCCCTGGTAGTTGGACTGGATGAAGCTGACCATCATGCCGCTCTCGTCGGCGGCGGTGAGATAGACGGTGCCACCCTTGGGGACACCATGCCGGAATTCGCCGGCGCGCTTTTTGTCGATCAGCTTCGCGCGTTCGGCCAGGTAGGCGTCGTCCAGCAAGTCCTGCGCCGTGACCTTGCCCATGTGGCGGCTGTCGGCGACCCAACGGTAGGTGTCGGCG
The DNA here is from genome assembly GCF_007874125.1 of Noviherbaspirillum sp. UKPF54. Classification (NCBI taxonomy): domain Bacteria; kingdom Pseudomonadati; phylum Pseudomonadota; class Betaproteobacteria; order Burkholderiales; family Oxalobacteraceae; genus Noviherbaspirillum; species Noviherbaspirillum sp. UKPF54. The sequence continues at coordinate 456,498 of NZ_CP040128.1, forward strand.
AACGCCAGCTTCATCGCCTCGATCTGCAGGTGCAGGCTGTCGGCGGAATCGAGCGGGTAGCGGGCGATGTCGAGCTGGTCGACGATGCCCAGCGCGATCAGCGCAGCGATGCCTTGTCCGTTGGGCGGCAGCTCGTGCACCGTGTAGCCGGCGAAATCCTTCTGGATCGGCGTTACCCATTCCGGCTTGTAGCTGTCCAGGTCGTCGAGCGTCAATGCGCCGCCGTGCTGCCGGGCGTGCTGCGCCATCGCCTCGGCCAGCTCGCCGCGGTAGAACACTTCACCGTGGGTTTCGGCGATGCGGGTCAGGCCGTGCGCGGCCTCGGCAAAGACGAACTGCTCCCCGATATGCGGCGCCCTGCCGTGCGGCATGAATACGCGCTTGAATCCGGGCTGGCTTTTCAGGTGCGGGACCGCCGCCGCCCATCTGCGCTGCACGCTGGACGACACCAGGTATCCGCGCTCGGCCAGTTCGATTGCCGGCTCGAACAGGTCGGAGAACGGCAGCTTGCCGAAGCGTTCTGCCAGCTCGACCCAGCCGGCCACCATGCCCGGCACGGTGACGCTGTCCCAGCCGCGCTGCGGCAGCTCGCCCGCATGTCTGCTTTCAAAATACTCCGGGGTCCACGCCGCCGGCGCCGGGCCGGACGCGTTCAGGCCGTGCAGCTCGGCGCCGTCCCACACCATGGCGAAGGCGTCGCCGCCCAGCCCGCAGGAAACCGGTTCGACCACCACCAGCGCGGCGGCGGCGGCGACGGCGGCATCGACCGCATTGCCGCCCTTGAGAAGCATGCGCAGGCCGGCCTGGGCCGCCAGCGGCTGCGACGTGGCGACGACGTTACGCGCCAGCAGCGGGGTACGGATGGAAGGGTAGGGGTTGTCCCAGTTGAAGTCGGCCATGGCAATCGTCTTGGTGGGTGTCGGACGTCCGTCGCGGGGCGGCGGGGCTCATGCTTCGTGATTCTGGCTACCCGGCGATTTTACGTGGCAAAAAGGAAAGGAATGTTGATGATTGTTTGGTTGGCAATAAAAAAGAATGCTAGCCGGCATGAAATCAGGCATCAAAGTTGTTCTACGGAATTAATATCCGGTGTGCGGCGATGAACGATCTTGATGCCGCACAGTCTTTGTTCTGTTCCTGAACCTTTTCTGAATCTAATTGCGAGGTGGTTTTGCCGGATTCGATTCGACGCCTGTTCCATCGTCTCGCCCCTGCGGTCGATTTCTGCTCGCTGCGCCTGGTCGAGGAGAGAAGCGAGCACTTGGCCGTGCGCCAGGACGTGCTGCAGCCGGCGACGACCGGCATCGACCGCGGCGCGATGATCACTGTGATGCATGGCGGCGGCTGCGGCTATGCAGCCACCAGCGACCTGAGCGAGTCCGGGCTGAAGGAGGCGATACGCCGTGCCCGGGATTGGGCGCGGGAGAGCGCCGGACGGTCGCTGGTCGACTATGCGGCGCTCGCGCTGCCGCGTCCGGCGGGAAGCTATGCCGGCCCGGAGGGTAGTGGCGCGGACGGCGTCTCGCGCAAGGACTTGATCGCGCTGCTGATGCGCGAGTCGCGCTCCTGCCGCATCGACGATCGCATCGTCGACTGGCAGGTTTCGCTGTGGACGGTCGACTCATCCCAGTTGTACCTGACGGCCGACGGCGCGGACCTGGCGCAGCAGTTCCGGTACGCGATTCCGAGCATGGCGGTGACCGCCAGCGAGGGGGCCGAAACCCAGACCCGCAGTCTGGGCGGGCAGTACAACGGTTTTTGCCGCCAGGGCGGGCTGGAAGTGCTGGAGCATGCCGGGTTCGACGGCGCCGGGCAGCGCGTGGCGCGCGAGGCGCTGGATCTGCTGGCTGCGCCGAACTGCCCGGGCGGGCGCATGGACCTGCTCCTGATGCCGGAACAGATGATGTTGCAGATCCACGAATCGATCGGCCATCCGCTCGAACTCGACCGCATCCTCGGCGACGAGCGCAATTTCGCGGGCACCAGTTTCGTCACGCTCGACATGTTCGGCCATTACCGTTACGGCTCCGCGCTGCTCAACGTCACCTGCGATCCGACGCGGCCCGAGCAGTTCGCCAGCTACCGCTGGGACGACGACGGCTGCGCGGCCGAGCGCGTGTTCCTCATCCGCGACGGCGTGCTGGAGCGGCCGCTGGGCGGCGCGGTGTCGCAGGCGCGCGCCGGGCTGCAGGGTGCGTCGACCGCGCGCGCCTGCGGCTGGAACCGCGCCCCGATCGACCGCATGGCCAACCTCAACATCGAGCCGGGCGCATCCAGCCTGAACGACATGATCCGGTCGGTCGAGCGCGGCGTGCTGATGGATACCAACGTGTCGTGGTCGATCGACGACTCGCGCAACAAGTTCCAGTTCGGCTGCGAAGTCGGACGCCTGATCGAAGACGGCGAGCTGAAGGGACTGGTGAAAAATCCGAACTACCGTGGCGTGTCCGCCACGTTCTGGCGCTCGCTCAAGGCGGTCGGGGATGCATCCACCTTCAGCGTGATGGGAACGCCCTTTTGCGGCAAGGGCGAGCCGTCGCAGGTGATCCGCGTCGGCCACGCCTCGCCGGCCTGCCTGTTTTCCGATGTCGACGTGTTCGGAGGCGAATGATGCGGGACTATTTTTATCGCCTGGCCGCCTTCCTGGACGGCGCGCTGCAAGGCGGCGAGCAGTACACCTGCTGGCTGGCGGCGGAAGCGTCGGACTTCGTGCGCTTCAACCGCAGCGCGATCAGGCAGGCCGGGCATGTGGCGCAGCGCTACCTGACATTGCGCCTGATCGACGGCCTGCGCCACGCGAGCTGCACGCTGGCCGTGGCCGGCGACCTCGAAACCGACCGGGCGCTGCTGACTGGCGCGATCGAAGGCCTGCGCGCGCAGCTTCCCGATCTGCCGCCGGACCCGCACCTGCTGCTGTCCTGCGAGGTGCGGTCGACAGAACGCACCGTCGCATCGCGCCTGCCGGACACGGCCGCGATGGTCGGCGAAGTGCTCGCCGCCGCGCGCGGCCACGACCTGGTCGGCATCCTGGCCGCCGGGCCGATCTGGCGCGGATTCGCCAATTCCTACGGCCAGCGCAACTGGCACGAGAGCGCGAGTTTTCATCTTGACTGGAGCCTGTACCATCAGGGCGACAAGGCGGCCAAGGCGAGCTATGCGGGATTCGACTGGGACGGCGGCGCGTTGCGCGCCAGGTTCGATTCCGCCGCGGCCCAGCTTGCCATGCTGCGGCAGGCGCCGGTCGGCATCGCCCCCGGCGCTTACCGCGCCTACCTGGCGCCGGCCGCATTGAACGACATCCTCGGCATGCTGAACTGGGACTGCGTGTCCGAGAAGGCGTTGCGCACCAGGCAAAGCCCGTTGCGCCGCATGCGCGACGAGGGGCTGCGGCTCAACGACGCGGTGACGCTGGCGGAGAATACCGCGGCGGGGCTGGCGCCGGGCTTTCAGGCCGACGGATTCCTCAAGCCGGAACGGGTGGCGCTGTTCGAGCAGGGGCGGCTGGCGGGCAGCATGATTTCTCCGCGCACCGCGAAGGAGTACGGCATCGCCGCCAACGGCGCCGATGCCAATGAAGGGATGGTTTCGCTCGACCTGGCCGGCGGCGATCTGCCGCTTTCGCAGGTGCTCGCGCAGCTCGACACCGGCGTTTTCATCGGCAATTTGTGGTATCTGAATTTTTCCGACCGCAGCAGTTGCCGCCTGACCGGCATGACGCGCTTTGCGACGTTCTGGGTCGAGAACGGGGAAATCAAGGCGCCGCTCAATGTAATGCGGTTCGACGACTCGCTGTTCAGGATGCTGGGGGATAAGCTGGTCGGGCTGACGCGCGAGCGCGAACTGCTGATCGATAGCGACAGCTATGGAGCGCGCAGCACGGCAAGCGCGTTGTTGCCCGGCGCATTGATCAAGGACTTTACGTTCGTGCTGTGATCTGCTTCCTTCTCCCGTAGCGGGAGAAGGCCTCCTGTGCAGGGCGACAAATGCGAATCAGATCACGCCTTTTTCCCGCAACGCCGCAATCTCTTCCTCGCTCTTTCCAAGCATCTCGCCCAGCACTTCCCGCGTATGCTGCCCCAGCAATGGCGGCGGCGCATCGTAGCGCGGCGGCGTTGCCGACATCTTGATCGGGCTGCCCACCAGCTGGACCGTGCCGCCGCTCGGATGCGGCAGATCGACGCGCATGCCGCGCGCCTGGACCTGCGGGTTGCCGAACACTTCATCGAGATTGTTGATCGGCCCGCAAGGCACGCCGGCCGCTTCCAGCAGGTCGATCCATTCCTGCTTGGTCTTGCTCTTGACCATCTCGGCCAGCATCGGCACCAGGGTGTCGCGATGGCGCACCCGCATCGGATTGGTCGCGAAGCGCTCGTCGACCGCCAGCCATGGCTGCCCGCCGGCCTCGACGAACTTCCTGTACTGCCCGTCGTTGCCGACTGCGACGATGATGTGCCCGTCGGACGTCGCGAAGGTCTGGTAGGGCACGATGTTCGGATGCGCGTTGCCCCAGCGCGCGGGCGCCTTGCCGCTGGCGAGGTAATTGGTGTTCATGTTGGCCAGCATCGCCACCTGCACGTCCAGGAGCGCCATGTCGATGTACTGGCCCTCGCCCGTGCGGTCGCGGTGCGCGAGCGCTGCCATCACGGCGATGGTCGCGTACATGCCGGTCATCAGGTCGGAGATGGCCACGCCGGCCTTCTGCGGCCCGCCGCCCGGCAAGTCGTCGCGCTCGCCGGTGATCGACATGAAGCCGCCCATGCCCTGCACGATGAAATCGTAGCCGGCGCGCTGCGCATACGGACCGTCCTGGCCGAAGCCGGTGATCGAGCAGTAGACCAGGTCCGGCTTTTCGCGTTTGAGCGACTCGTAGTCGAGCCCGTACTTCTTCAGCTGGCCGACCTTGTAGTTTTCCAGCACCACGTCCGATTCGCGCGCCAGCGCGCGCACGATGTCCTGGCCTTCGGAGGTGGCGATATCTAGCGTGACGGACTTCTTGCCGCGGTTGGCGGCGAGGTAGTAGGCGGCCTCGGTGGTGTCGCGCCCCTCGGCATCCTTCAGGTAGGGCGGTCCCCAGTGGCGGGTGTCGTCGCCTGCGCCGGGGCGCTCGATCTTGATCACGTCGGCGCCCAGGTCCGCCAGGTTCTGCGCGCACCAGGGGCCGGCGAGCACGCGGGTCAGGTCGAGTACGCGGATATGTCCTAATGCTTTCTTCAGTGGCGAATCAGCCATGTTTCGAACTGGTCTGCGGTGAGTGGTTGGGTAAAGTAAAAGCCCTGGGCGATATGGCAGCCGCGCGCGCGCAGGTATTCCATCTGCTGCGGCGTCTCCACGCCCTCGGCGACCACATCCAGGCCCAGCGGCTGCGCCATCATGATGATGGCATCGGTGATGGCGCGGCCGTCCCCTTCGTCGGGCAGGCTGTGGATGAGGCTGCGGTCGATTTTAACCTTACGCACCGGATAACGCCGGAGATACCCCAGATTCGAGTAACCGGTGCCGAAATCGTCGATGCTCAGCGCCACCTCCATGTCCACCATGCGGTCCAGCAGCGACGCGCTCATGGCGTCGTGCTGCATCACCGTGTTTTCCTGCACTTCCCACTCCAACTGCGCCGGCGTCACGCCGGTGCGGTCCAGCGCCTCCTCCAGCACTGCCGCCAGGTTGTTGTCGGCCAGCTGGCCGGCCGCCAGGTTGATCGCGATGCTGAAGCGCTCCAGCCCCTTGTCCTGCCACGCGGCCAGCTGGTCGCAGGCGTCGTTCATCACCCACTTGCTGATGGTCTGGATCAGCCCGGAGCGCTCCGCCAGCGGCAGGAAGGCCGCCGGCAGCAGCAGGCCCTGGCGCGGATGGTGCCAGCGCAGCAGCGCTTCCACGCAGCGCACCTTGCCGGTGCGCAGATCGATCTGCGGCTGATAGTAGTGCTGCAGTTCGCGTTCCCGGATCGCGCGGCGCAGCTCGCCTTCCAGCACCGATTGCTTGGACATGCGGCCGCCCTGGCGCGGCGAAAACATCTGGTAGCGGTTGCGTCCGCCGGACTTGGCGTGGTACAGCGCGATGTCGGCCTTTTTCATCAGCGTGTCGAGGTCGCCGCCGTCGAATGGATACAGAGCGATGCCCACGCTGACCGACACCTGCAGCTCGTGGCCGCGCAGCGAGAAGGGCGCGTTCATCGCGTCGACGATCTGCTGCGCGATGTCTTCGGCGATGCGCATGTCGCTCAGGTTTTGCGCCAGCAGCATGAATTCGTCGCCGCCCAGGCGCGCCAGCACGTCGTCCTTGCGCACGATGTTCTTCAGCCGCAGCGCCACCGCCTTGAGCAGCTCGTCGCCGATGGCATGCCCGAGCGCGTCGTTGACGTGCTTGAGGCCATCCAGGTCGATGAAGAATGCCGCCAGCGAGGCCGAATTGGCCGCCATGCGCGGAAAGATGTCGGCCGCGCGCTCAAACAGGAATTGCCGGTTCGGCAGCCCGGTCAGGCTGTCCTGGTACGCATGCCGGTTTTGCTGCGCTTTTTCCCGGACGTGCTCGGCTTCCTCGAACACCCGTCCGATCAGCGCGGCGCATTGATGGGCAAACTCCGCCTCGTCCTTGCGCCAGGCGCGCGCCGCGTGCAGCTGCGACACCACCAACAGTCCGGCGGCGTCCTCCGCGCCGCGCACCGGCACGATCATCAGGGCCTTGATCGATGCCGCATGAAAGTACTCGCACGCGAGCGCCGCGCGCGGGTCCTGGCCGACGTCGGCCACCACCAGGGCTTGCTCGTCGCTCAGAACTTGCCGCAACAGCGGATGCAATGCGGCGGCCAGCTGCGCAGCCATGGCACCGCTTGTTTCGGCGGCCTCGGGCACCCCGGTCAGCAGGTTCTGCCGCACTTCATCGTATGCCATCACGCAGCGCGAGGCGGTCGGCTCGGGCCCGACTTCCCAGTAGCCGCAGCGGTGCGCGCCGAGTGCCTTGGCCGCCGCTTTCAGTATCACCTTCAGCGCCGTATCCGCTTGCGGATGCGGTTGCTGCGCCAGGCGCAGCAAGCGGTTGAGGTAGTGCAGCTGGCGCTTCCTGTCGGCCGCCGCGCGCTGCAGTTCCTGCGTTTGCGCAGTGACGTCATGCACGGCGACGAGCACCGCGCCGGTCGCGCCGCGCTGCGCCAGCGCGCGCGCCTGGCCGGCGCATTGCCGCCAGCGGCCGTCACGGCCGCGCAGGCGGAACGCGAGCGGGGTTTCGACGCGGCTGGCCAGTGCGCCGAACGCATCGTCCAGCCGGGCACGGTCTTCCGGGTGCGCCAGATCCTGCAGGCGCGACTGGCCAAGTTGATCCGGCTCGCCGCACAGGCGGAAAAACGATGGACTGGCATAGCGGATGGTCGAATCGGCGGCGCAGATCAGCACCGGATCGGGAAGCTGGTCGACGATTTCCTGCGCCTGCTCCCGGGACAGGGCGCCGCAGCCGTCGATGGGCGCGGCGGGGTGCAGTATCCATGCCGCGCCGGCGGCGTCGGTCATGCCGTCGAGCCGGTTGACGGTCACAGCAAATTCGATCGGGGAGCCGTCCTTGCCGGCCAGGCGCACGGTCTGGCCGGGTGTGGCCAGGCCGGCGGCGTTTCCATTTGCTAGGAATGAATCCGGATTGGCTCCGGACAGGAGGGCCGCGACCGGCTGGCCGACCAGTTGCGCCGCATCGAGGCCGAGCAGCTCTTCCAGCACCTTGTTAACGCTGGTAATGATTCCATCCTGCATGAAAATCAGCCCGTTATGCGCGTCGTCGCAAGCCGCGGCAATCGCCTGCCATTCGGCGGGAAACAGGAACTGGGATGTCTCGGAGGGCGTTTGCTGGCTGCGGTCGGTAGGCATGTCCGGACGGGAGCGAACGACTCTCACCGCATGGCGAAAATCGTTTCGCTTCAAGAGAAAGATTGGGATTAGACTACTTGCCGTTGCAGATCATTCCAAGAGATAGATCAAGCCATGTGGTTTTATCCCAGGATCATTGCCCATCGCGGCGGCGGCACGCTCGCCCCGGAAAACACGCTCGCGGCCATGCGCTGCGGGCTGGCGCGCGGCTTTCATGCGGTCGAGTTCGACGTCATGCTGTCGGGCGACGGCGTGCCGGTACTGATGCACGACCCGGATTTCGGCCGCACGGTGCGCGGCGCCGGCCGGGTGTGCGACACCACGGCCGCCGCGCTGGCGGCGCTGGATGCCGGCTCCTGGTTCGGACCGCAATTCGCCGGGGAGCCGGTGCCGGACTTCGAGCAGGTTGTTGCATTCTGCAAGGCAAACAACATCTGGATGAACATCGAAATCAAGCCTGCTCCCGGCTTTGAAACGCAAACCGGCAGCGTGGTGGCTGCCCTGACGCAGCGCCTGTTTGCGGCGGAAATCGCTGCGCAAGTTCCGAGCGGAAATGACGCGTCGCTGCCGCTGTTTTCCTCGTTTTCGTTCGACGCCCTGCAGGCAGCAAAAGCGGCCGCTCCCGGCATCGCGCGCGGCTTCCTGGTCGATACGATTCCCTCCGACTGGATGGCGCTCCTGCGCGAGCTCGATGCCGTGGCTCTGCACACCAACCACCGGCACCTGACCGAACAACTGGCGCGCGCCGTCAAGGCGCAGGACGTCGGCTTGCTGTGCTACACCGTCAATACGCCACAACGCGCGCGCGAAATCATGGCCTGGGGCGTCGACGCCTTTTGCACTGACCGCATCGACCTGATCGCCCCGGATTTCGCCTAGGCCATCGTTACGCCTCGTTACACCGCTTACAGTTTGGCGGTCGGCGCCGATGCAGTTTTTCCGTTGAAGGCGACATGGGCAACCGCTCATGCCGACCCAACGAAAGGAAACGACAATGAAGACTGCACGCATGATCCCCGTTCTTTTGGCCGCCTTCCTGGCCGTGCCCGTGTTCGCGCAAAGCGCCGGCGCCGAAGCGCAGCGCGACGCCCGCCAGCAGCAGCGCATCGAAAACGGCCTGAAATCCGGCCAGCTGACCACGCGCGAAGCCGCCAAGCTGGAGCGCGAGGAGGCGAAGATCGACCGCACCGAGGCGCAAGCCTTGAAGGACGGCAGCTTGAGCGCCGCCGAAAAGAGCCGTATCGAGCGTATGCAGGACCGCGCCAGCCGCGACATCCGCGCCGAAAAGCACGACGCGCAGACCGGCAATCCGAATTCCGCGTCCAGCCAGCGCATGCAGGCCGATGTGCAGCGCAACGCCAACCAGGAACAGCGCATCGCGAACGGCCTCAAGGACGGTTCGCTGACCAAGCGCGAAGCGGCCCGGATGGAACGCGGGCAAGCCAGGGTCGACCGCAAGGAATTCCGCGCCGGACGCGACGGCCATGTCGGCGGCGTCGAGCAGCGCCAGGTACAGCGCAGCGAAAACCGCCAGTCGCGCCGCATCCAGCGCGAGCGGCACGACGCGCAGCGCCGCGGCTGATCCAAGACCGGTTCGCCGGCGTCCGACACCGCCAGGCCCGCCGGAATTTAACCGGCGGGCTTTTTATTTTGACACTCCGGGCCATGCCTCAACCGACAGGGGTTATCACGTATAATCAACGGTTTGCAACGCATTCCATCATTCGCCTAGAACATGAAATCGTCTGAGATCCGCGATAAATTCCTGAAGTTTTTCGAGTCCAAGGGCCACGCCATCGTTGCGTCCAGCCCGGTGGTGCCGGGCGACGACCCGACCCTGCTGTTTACCAACGCCGGGATGAATCAGTTCAAGGACGTGTTCCTGGGCTTCGATAAGCGTCCCTACACGCGCGCGACGACGGCGCAGAAATGCATCCGCGCCGGCGGCAAGCACAACGACCTGGAAAACGTCGGTTATACCGCGCGCCACCACACCTTCTTCGAAATGCTGGGCAACTTCAGCTTCGGCGACTACTTCAAGCACGACGCCATCCAGTACGCCTGGGAGCTGCTGACCGAGGTGTTCAAGCTGCCCAAGGACAAGCTGTGGGTCACCGTCTACGCGGAAGACGATGAAGCCTATGACATCTGGCACAAGACGGTCGGCGTGCCGGCCGAGCGCATTGTGCGCATCGGTGACAACAAGGGCGCGCGCTATGCTTCCGACAACTTCTGGATGATGGGCGACACCGGCCCGTGCGGCCCCTGCACCGAGATCTTCTACGACCACGGCCCCGAGATCGCCGGCGGCCCGCCCGGATCGCCCGACGAGGACGGCGACCGCTACATCGAGATCTGGAACAACGTGTTCATGCAGTTCAACCGCGACGAAGCGGGCGTGATGCACAAGCTGCCCAAGCCCTCGGTCGACACTGGCATGGGCCTGGAACGCATCACCGCCGTGCTGCAGCACGTGCACAGCAACTATGAGATCGACACCTTCGTCAACCTGCTGGCCGCTGCCAAGAAGGCGGTGTACGCCGCCGGCGCCGGTGACTGCGACCACGAGTCGCCTTCGCTGAAGGTCATCGCCGACCACATCCGCGCCTGCACCTTCACGGTGGTCGACGGCGTCATCCCGAGCAATGCCGGCCGCGGCTACGTGCTGCGCCGCATCGCCCGCCGCGCCATCCGCCACGGCTACAAGCTCGGCGCGCGCAAGCCGTTCTTCCACGCGCTGGTACCGGCGCTGGTGGCCGAGATGGGCGACGCCTATCCGGAATTGCGCCAGAATGAAAAGCGTGCCACCGAAGTGCTGAAGCAGGAGGAGGACGCCTTCTTCCGCACCATCGCCAACGGCATGGAAATCCTGGAAAAGGCGCTGGCAACCGGAACCAAGCAGATCGACGGCGACACCGCCTTCAAGCTGCACGACACCTACGGCTTCCCGGTCGACCTGACTGCCGACGTCTGCCGCGAGCGCGGCGTGACGGTGGACGAGGCGCGCTTCAACGCGCTGCTGGACGAGCAGCGCCAGCGCGCGCGCGAAGCCGGCAAGTTCAAGATGGCGCAAGGCCTCGAATACAGCGGCAGCCCTACCACCTTCCACGGCTACGAGAAACTGATCCACGAAACGGCGCAAGTGACCGCAATCTACGTCGACGGCACCCAGGTGACGGAAGCGAAGTCCGGCGACGATGCCGTCATCGTGCTCGACCACACGCCGTTCTACGCCGAATCCGGCGGCCAGGTGGGCGACACGGGCGAGCTGCGCAACGCCGTTGCGCGCTTCCTGGTGGAAGACACGATCAAGATCCAGGCCGACGTCTTCGGTCACCACGGCAGCATCGCCGAGGGGGTAATCAAGGTAGGCGATACGATTGTCGCCCGCGTCGACGCCGAAAAACGCGCGAAGACCATGCGCAACCACAGCGCGACCCACCTGCTGCACAAGGCGCTGCGCGAAGTGCTCGGCACCCACGTGCAGCAGAAGGGCTCGCTGGTCAACGCCGAGCGCACCCGCTTCGACTTCGCCCACAACGGTCCGGTCACCGCCGAGCAGATCCGCAAGGTGGAATCCATCGTCAACGCCGAAATCCTCGCCAACGAGGCGACCGTGGCGAAAGTGATGCCGATCGAGGACGCGCAGAAGTCGGGTGCGATGATGCTGTTCGGCGAAAAGTACGGCGACGAGGTGCGCGTGCTGTCGATCGGCTCCAGCCGCGAACTGTGCGGCGGCACCCACGTGCAGCGCACCGGCGACATCGGCCTGTTCAAGGTCGTGTCGGAAAGCGGCGTGGCCGCGGGTGTGCGCCGCATCGAGGCGATCACCGGCGACAACGCGCTGGCCTACCTGCAGTCGCTGGAATCCACCGTGAACCAGGTGGCAGGCACGCTGAAGGCGACGCCGGCGGAACTGTCGTCCCGCGTCGGCAGCGTGCTGGAGCAGGTCAAGGCACTGGAGAAGGAACTCGCCGCGGCCAAGGGCAAGCTGGCGTCCGCTCAGGGCGACGAACTGCTTGGCAAGGCGGTCGATGTCAACGGCATCAAGGTGCTGGCGGCAACGCTCAACGGCGCCGACGTGCCGGCGCTGCGGGAAACCATGGACAAGCTTAAGGATAAGCTGAAGACCGCCGCCATCGTGCTGGCCGCCGTCAACGACGGCAAGGTCAGCCTGATCGCCGGCGTGACGTCGGATGCGACCGCCAAGGTGAAGGCGGGCGAACTGGTCAATTTTGTCGCGCAGCAGGTAGGTGGCAAGGGCGGCGGCCGTCCCGACATGGCGCAGGCTGGCGGCACCGACCCGGCGGGCCTGCCGAAGGCGCTCGACGGCGTGACCGACTGGGTGCGCCAGCGCGCATGATGCGCTTTTGTCCCGTGTGCGCCGCGCCGCTCGTCGAGCGCGCGGACGAAGGCGAGGGCGGCAAGCTCCGCCTCGCCTGTCCGGACGGGCATTGGACGCACTGGGACAACCCGCTGCCGGTCTTGGCCGCGCTGGTCGAGATCGACGGCCGGATTCTGCTGGCGCGCAATGCCGCCTGGCCGGAAAAGATGTTTGCCCTTATCACCGGTTTCATGGAACGCGGCGAAACGCCCGAGCAGGGCGTGGCACGCGAACTCAAGGAAGAAACCGATCTCGACGCCACCGACATCCAGCTGATCGGCGTCTACGAATTCATACGCAAGAATGAAGTGATCATTGCCTACCACGTCAAGGCAAGCGGCGAAATCCGGCTGTCGCCGGAGCTCGTCGAGTATCGGCTGGTCGCCCCTGAAAAGCTGCGACCGTGGCATGCCGGGACCGGCTATGCGGTGGCCGACTGGCTGCGCGCGCGCGGCTTGCCGGTCGAATTCATCGACTTGCCTTCCGCCTGAGCGCTAATCACCGGATATTGCTTGTTGCGTCGCACAAATACTCCCATATTTACGGTAGAATTTGCCGATCTGCGACTCCCTTTTCAGAGCAATGACCATGGAATTTCATAAAGAGCTGGATGCTCGCGGCTTGAACTGCCCGCTGCCGATCTTGAAAGCCAAGAAGGCGCTGGCGGAAATGGCCAGCGGTGAAATCTTGCGCGTCATCGCCACTGACCCAGGCTCCGTCCGTGATTTCCAGGCTTTCGCGCGCCAGACCGGAAACACACTGGTCGATCAAAGCGAACTCGATCAGGAATTCATCTTCTTCATGAAGCGCAAATAAAACAGGCATGCCGCGCGGCGTGTCCGCAGCCTTGCTCCATTCTCGTCCCGATACGTCTTTTTCGCACGGTTCGCCTGCAATTCGTGCTATCAAGCAACTTCCACGGACTATCTTGGATTTTCCATGTGTTTTAGTGCATACTCTCTACCAATTAATAGAACGGTCGTGCTAAATTCCATCTGCGCTGCAGGTTCTCTCTTATAATCACGGTTCGGTTTACGTTAACGTCAATTGTTTTTTGCAAAGGCAAACTTATGAAAGTTTTGGTTCCAGTCAAGCGCGTGGTGGACTTCAACGTCAAAGTGCGCGTCAAGTCCGACGGTACAGGCGTCGACATTGCCAACGTCAAGATGTCGATGAATCCGTTCGATGAAATCGCGGTGGAAGAAGCGACTCGCCTGAAGGAAGCCGGCAAGGTAACCGAAGTGGTTGCGGTCTCCTGTGGCGTGACCCAGTGCCAGGAAACCCTGCGCACCGCCATGGCGATTGGCGCCGATCGCGGCATCCTGGTTGAAACCGACGCCGAACTGCAGCCGCTGGCTGTGGCCAAGCTGCTCAAGGCCCTGGCCGACAAGGAGCAGCCGCAACTGATCATCCTCGGCAAGCAGGCCATTGACGACGACTGCAACCAGACCGGCCAGATGCTGGCAGCCCTGCTGGGCTGGCCGCAGGCGACCTTCGCGTCGAAGGTGACGATCGAAGACGGCAAGGCGACCGTGATCCGCGAAGTGGACGGCGGCTTGGAGACTGTTTCGCTGCAATTGCCGGCCATCGTGACTACCGACCTGCGCCTGAACGAGCCGCGTTACGTGACCCTGCCGAACATCATGAAGGCCAAGAAGAAGCCGCTCGATACCGTCAAGCCGGCCGACCTGGGCGTCGATGTCGCGCCGCGCGTCAAGACCCTGAAAGTGGCCGAGCCGCCGAAGCGCTCCGCTGGCATCAAGGTCCCGGATGTGGCCACGCTGGTTGGCAAGCTCAAGAATGAAGCGAAAGTCATCTAATAATTTCAGATCAGGAAAAGACCATCATGACCGCACTTGTCATTGCTGAACACGACAACGCTTCGCTCAAGGGAAGCACTTTCAATACCGTCACCGCTGCCGCACAGTGCGGCGGCGATGTCCACGTCCTGGTAGCCGGCCATAACTGCGGCGCTGCCGCCGAAGCTGCGTCGAAGATCGCCGGCGTCTCCAAGGTTCTGGTGGCTGACGCCGCTCACCTGGCCGACGGCCTGGCCGAGAACGTCGCCGAGCAGGTGCTGGCGCTCGCCTCGTCCTACTCGCACATCCTGGCTCCGGCTACCGCCTACGGCAAGAACATCGCGCCGCGCGTTGCCGCCAAGCTGGATGTCGGCCAGATTTCCGAAATCACCAAGGTCGATTCGCCCGACACCTTCGAGCGCCCGATCTACGCCGGCAACGCGATCGCCACCGTGCAATCGAGCGATGCGGTGAAGGTCATCACCGTGCGCGGCACCGGCTTTGATGCCGCCGCAGCCGGTGGTTCCGCCGCTATCGAAAACGTGACGCCGGCAGGCGATTTCGGCAAGTCCGCTTTCGTCTCGCGCGAGCTGGCCAAGTCCGACCGTCCGGAACTGACAGCCGCCAAGGTGGTGGTGTCCGGTGGCCGCGGCATGGGTTCGGGCGAAGCCTTCAAGATTCTCGAGCCGCTGGCCGACAAGCTCGGTGCGGCAATGGGCGCGTCGCGCGCCGCCGTCGACGCCGGCTTCGTGCCGAACGACTGGCAGGTCGGCCAGACCGGCAAGATCGTGGCTCCCCAGCTGTACATCGCGGTCGGTATCTCCGGCGCGATCCAGCACCTGGCCGGCATGAAGGATTCCAAGACCATCGTGGCGATCAACAAGGATCCGGAAGCACCGATCTTCTCCGTGGCCGACTACGGCATCGTCGGCGATCTGTTCGAAATCGTGCCGCAACTCGTTGCCGAACTCGGTTAAGAAGAAAAAACGGCGGGCGGCAAACAGCCCGTCGCACAAGAATAATTATTTGAAAATACCGGGCAGGCTTGCCGGGTTTGTCGCGGACATGACAGGAATTTTCCGGTCGGTCCGTAATAATTCCCGCAGCCCTGCCCATTTTTTTTGGAGCCCCCATGAGCTATGTCGCCCCGTTGAAGGACATGCTGTTCGTGATCAACGAACTCGCAGGTCTGTCTGAAGTGAATGCGTTGCCCGGCTGCGAAGATGCGAGCCCGGAAACCGTCGAAGCCGTGCTGGAAGAGAACGCAAAGTTTTGCGGTGAGGTGGTCGCGGAACTGAATGTCGCGGGCGACAAGGAGCCGAGCTATTGGCACGATGGACAGGTCACCACGACCAAGGGCTTCAAGGAAGCGTTCAAGTCGTTCGGCGAAGCCGGCTGGCAGGGCGTGCAGCACCCGGTCGAGTTCGGCGGCCAGGGCTTGCCGAAACTGGTGGCGACGCCCTGCATCGAAATGCTCAATTCCGCCAACCTGTCGTTCGCGCTGTGCCCGCTCCTGACGGATGGTGCGATCGAGGCGCTGATGACCGCGGGAAGCGAAGAGCAAAAACAGATTTACCTGGCGAACCTGATTTCCGGCAAATGGACCGGGACGATGAACCTGACCGAGCCGCAGGCCGGTTCCGACCTGGCGCTGGTACGTTCGCGCGCGGCGCCGCAGGATGATGGCACCTACAAGATCTTCGGTACCAAGATCTTCATCACCTACGGCGAGCATGATATGGCCGAGAACATCGTCCATCTGGTGCTGGCACGCACACCGAATGCGCCGGAAGGCGTGAAGGGCATTTCGCTGTTCGTGGTGCCGAAGTTCCTGGTCAATGCCGACGGTACGCTCGGCGCGCGCAACGACGCGCATTGCGTGTCGATCGAACACAAGCTCGGCATCAAGGCCAGCCCGACCGCGGTGCTGCAATTCGGCGACCATGGCGGCGCAATCGGCACGCTGGTGGGCGAAGAAAATCGCGGCCTCGAGTACATGTTCATCATGATGAATGCCGCGCGTTTCGCGGTGGGCATGCAGGGCATCGGCGTGGCCGAGCGCGCTTATCAAAAGGCGGTTGCCTATGCGCGCGAGCGCGTGCAGTCGCGCGACCTGGCCGGCTCCAGCGGCCCGGTTGCCATCATTCATCACCCGGACGTGCGCCGCATGCTCATGTCGATGCGCGCGCAGGTGGAAGCGGCGCGCGCCTTGGCTTATGTAACTGCCGCCGCATTTGATGCTGCACATCATCATGCTGACGATGCAGTGCGCAAGTCGAACCAGGCTTTCTACGAGTACATGGTGCCAGTCGTAAAGGGCTGGTCGACCGAGATGTCGCTCGACGTGACTTCCAACGGCGTTCAAGTGCACGGCGGCATGGGCTTCATCGAGGAAACGGGCGCTGCGCAATACTATCGCGATGCGCGCATTCTGCCGATTTACGAAGGCACGACCGCGATTCAGGCCAATGACCTGGTCGGCCGCAAGACGGTGCGCGATGCCGGCGCCACTGCGAAGGGCATCCTGGCCCAGGTGCGCCGCACCGAGGAAGAGCTGTCGGCTTCGTCGTCGGCCGATCTGGCGGCAATCCGCACGCGACTGGCTGCTGGCTCCAAGGCGCTGGAAGAGGTGGTGAACTACGTGGTCGCCAACATGAAGTCCGACATCAAGGGTGTGTTTGCGGGCAGCGTGCCGTATCTCAAGCTGGCTGGCATCGTGCTGGGCGGCTGGCAGATGGCGCGCGCGGCGCTGGTGGCGGAGCGCAAGCTAAAGGCCGGCGAGGGCGACGCCAAGTTTTATCAAGCCAAGATCGCCACCGCGCGCTTCTTCGCCGATTACTTCCTGTCGCAGGCGGCCGGTTATCGCGCAGCGATCGTCGAAGGTAGCGCAGGTGTCCTGGCGCTGGCGGAAGACCAGTTCTGAGTCTTGTTGTGTGCGCCGCAGCGTGCATGAAGGGCGGCCTCGGGGCCGCCTTTTTATTTTCGGCGCCCCGCTGAACTCCATGCACTTTTTTTAATCTGCCATATACTGTTTCAAGCGTTTGTCGTTCCTCATTAGGAGGGGGTCATGAAACGTTTCTTGGCTATGGCAGGCCTGCTTGCCGGGCTGCTTGCACCATGGTGGAGCAGTGCGGCGGCGGTGGACGGGATTACGACCGCCGATGCGATCGCCATCCATGAAGCGGTGCAGTCGCAGCTGGATGCGCTGGCAAAGGATGATGCGGCCAGCGCGTTCGAGCAGGCCACACCCGAAAAGCGCATGCTGATCGGTAGCCCGGACAATTTCCTGCGCCTGATGAAAGAGCAGTACAACCCGATCTACCGCCACCAGCGCGTGATCTTTTCACACCCCGAAGTGGTCGACGGCGATGCGATCCAGGTCGTGCGCGTGACCGACAGCGAGAGCCGGGTCTGGCTGGCGATTTTCTGGATGCAACAGGAAGAAGACAGCAGCTGGAAGATCGACGGGTGCCAGCTCGTGGAAACGACCAGCGTCTCCATCTAGCCGATGTCTGCTTGACCTGCGTGCCATTCACGCGGTGGCTGTGTCACGGTTCGACCTGCATCAAACCCTATCACTTCACTCATCTTGCGGCGCGGTGCGCGGCTACCTATAACAAAGCGTGGCATTGTCGCCGCGCTCCAGCCTGCTCCCGCAGGCTCGTTTCATGTCCTGCCTGAAATCTCATCATCACCCATTTCAAAGGAGGCCGATCATGGCCCGCAAATTCATCGATTGCCGCGAATTCCCGAGCGATTCAAATTGCACTGTTGCCATCGCGGCAGATTCTGATCAGGAATTGCTCGAAGCTGCCGTGCAGCATGCCGTGTCCGTGCACAAACATGAGGATACGCCGGAGTTTCGCCAGCAGATCAAGCAACTTTTCAAGGAAGGAACGCCGCCTGTCGAACGGCCGGTGGTCCATGCATAAACGCGCCGAGACGTTCCCTGTGCGCTGATTGCATCGAGGGGATTCAAATGACTACCTGGAAAATGAAGGGAGAGTACCTAAAGAATTGCAATTGCATCGCCGCCTGTCCATGCGATACCGAAGGCTTCCCAAAGCCGTATGACCATTGTGAAGGCATGGCGGCTATGCATATTACGGAGGGGAATTTTGGTGGCATCAAGCTCGATGGATTGCACTGGGCCGGCATTGTGCAATGGCCCGGTGCGATGCATGAGGGTAATGGCAAGATGCAGCCGCTGATCGATGAACGCGCCACGGCCGAGCAGCGCGACGCCTTGCTGCGGATATTGAGCGGCAAGAACGGCGGTCCGTTTTTTGAAATCCTGGCGGCCGTTTGTCCGGAGGTTTATCCGCCGCAGTTTGTTCCGTTCGCCTGGGAATTCGACAGGGATGGGCGCCATGCCTATCTCTCTGCCGGCAAGTTCCTCAAGACGGCCACCGCTCCCTTGACGATCCCCGCGACCGGTGCGCCGCAACGGGTCAAGGTGCTGATGCCCGATGGGTTTGAGTACAAGGAAATGGAAGTGGCGAAAGCGACGACGCTGGAAGTGGCAGGCGAAATCAGCTTCAGCCATCAGAACACCAATAGTTCATTGGCTTATGTCGAGCATACGCAGGACGGGGTGGTTGCGTGATGCCGCTGGCGCCGACCGCGCGGCCGTGCTGCTCGGCTTGTGCGGGATCGGCGCCTTGTCCTGGGCCTACCTGCTTTACCAGGACTGGGCGATGCGTCACATGGATATTGTCGATATGGCGATGCCCAGCGCGCATGGGTGGGCATGGCCGGATTTTCTGCTGGTATTCTCGATGTGGGCCATCATGATGGTGGCGATGATGCTGCCTTCGGCAACCCCGGTCGTCTTGCTGTTTGCCGCGGTCAACCGCAAGCGCCGCGTTCAGCGGGGCGCGTTTGTCGCCACTTCGATATTCCTGGCTGGTTATCTTTCGGTGTGGACGCTGTTCAGCATGCTGGCGACGCTAGCCCAGTGGTGGCTGCATGACATGGCGCTGGTGTCGCCGATGATGATTGCAACCAGCCCATTGCTGGCTGCCGCGCTGCTGATCGCGGCAGGCGCCTATCAGTGGCTGCCGGCCAAGCGCGCCTGCCTTGACCATTGCCGCTCCCCGATGGACTATCTCGCCGCGCACTGGCGCGCTGGTTCCTGGGGCGCGTGGTGCATGGGCTTTACGCATGGCTTGTACTGCACCGGATGCTGCTGGATGCTGATGGCCCTGTTATTTGTGCTCGGCGTGATGAATGTCGCCTGGATCGCGGCCCTGAGCGCCTTTGTGCTGATCGAAAAAACGGTTCCGAAAGGCCTGTGGGTGGCGCGCGGCAGCGGGGGGCTACTGATGGCCTGGGGTGTTGGAATGGCGTGGGGCGTTCTTGCGTGAGGAGTGGGTCAGCCGTATGCGCCGCCGGTAAACAGCAGGTCAAAGCTGCGCGCAATTGCGGCAATCAAGGCTACGGCGCCGACGCCCAGCGTCAGGACAAGCAGGACCGCGAGCGGCCAGCCGGACTCGGAGCGGCGCCCCGAGGTTGCGTTATGCCGGGCATCCCATTTGTCATCCGGCGTCAATCCGACCACCAGTGCTTCGATGAAGCCGGACAGAACCGAGATGGCCAGCGGAGCGGCGACAAACAGGGAGGGCTGGGCGGGTGCCAGCAGCCGCAGCAGGAGCGACAGCGGAACGGATGCCAGATGGATCCAGGCCCATGGGTCTTTTCTGTTGTAAAGATAAAACCGGTGCGCGCCCAGGCCACCCGCAACGAAGGCGAGGAGGGTGGCGACGGTTTTGTTCTTGTGAAAAGTGGACATCGGGCTGCTGCTGTAAGTTAGGGGCGAGTGGTTGCGCAGAGTGGCAGGTAGTGTGCACGAGCAATGCCTGTAAAGCAACGGAAGCGCTGCGGAAATTGCGATGCATTACCAATCTTGCAGGATGCGCGAAAAATAGGCTATAATTCCCGGCTTTTTCCGTCTTCGAACAATTTTTGGAAGCACATTATGGTCGTTATCCGTTTGTCCCGCTCCGGCGCCAAGAAGCGCCCGTTCTACAACATCGTTGCCACCGACTCGCGTAACCGCCGCGACGGCCGCTTCATCGAGCGTATCGGCTTCTACAACCCGGTCGCCTCCGGTAACGACGAAGGCTTCCGTATTGCGCAGGACCGCCTGGCTCACTGGCAAGGCGTTGGCGCCCAGCTGTCGCCGACCGTTGCCCGTCTGGTCAAGGAAGCCGGCAACAAAGCTGCCGCCTAATTGGCTGGCAAGACTGCAGGGATGACTGTCCCTGATGACCTGGTGCTGGTCGGTCATGTGACCGGCGCCTATGGCATTCACGGCTGGGTAAGAATCAAACCCTATTCCGCCGATGCAGACGCGATGCTGCATGCAAAGACGTGGTGGCTGGATAAGCCCGCTTTGCACGACGTCGACATGATGGAGGCCAAGCACCACGGCGATGACGTGGTGGCGCGCCTGGTCGGCGTGGCCGATCGCAACGGAGCGGAAGTGCTCAAGGGTGCGACGGTGCAAATCCGGCGCAGCCATTTTCCGGTGCTGACGGACGACGAGTTCTACTGGGTCGATCTGATCGGGCTGGCAGTCGAAAATCTGCAGGGCGAAAGCCTGGGCAGCGTCGTCGGCCTGATGGACAATGGCGCGCAGGCGATCCTGCAGGTGCAGGCGCCGGTTGTCGATTCCGACAAGCCGAAAGAATGGCTGATCCCGTTTGTCGACCAGTTCGTCAAGACGGTGGATCAGGCGGCAAGGAAGATTACGGTGGACTGGGGGCTCGATTATTGAGCCCATTTTCTAGGGTAGGCAACGAGATGCAATTCGATGTCATCACGCTGTTTCCCGACATGTTCGCCGCGATTACGCAGTCGGGCATCACCCGGCGCGCATTCGAGAACGGCAAGTGCGCGATATCGCTGTGGAATCCGCGCGATTTCACCGCCGATAATTACCGCACCGTGGATGACCGCCCGTATGGCGGCGGCCCCGGAATGGTCATGCTGGCAAAGCCGCTCGAAGCGGCGATCAATGCAGCCAAGGCGCGTCAGGCGCAGCTGGGAGTGGCGCGGACACGCGTGATTTACCTCTCGCCGCAAGGTAGGACGCTTACGCATCAACGCGTGATGCAGCTGACGGCGGAGCCGGGCCTGGTCTTGTTGTGCGGCCGGTACGAAGCGG
Organism: Noviherbaspirillum sp. UKPF54; assembly: GCF_007874125.1. Taxonomy (NCBI): domain Bacteria; kingdom Pseudomonadati; phylum Pseudomonadota; class Betaproteobacteria; order Burkholderiales; family Oxalobacteraceae; genus Noviherbaspirillum; species Noviherbaspirillum sp. UKPF54. The sequence continues at coordinate 477,696 of NZ_CP040128.1, forward strand.
TCGACCAGCGTTTGCTGGATCGCTGCGTCGATGAGGAAATCAGTATCGGCGATTTCGTGCTGTCCGGCGGCGAGCTGCCGGCGATGGCACTGATGGATGCGGTGATCAGGCAGTTGCCTGGTGTGCTGAACGACGAAGGGTCGGCCGTCGAGGATAGCTTCGTCAACGGCTTGCTCGATTGTCCGCACTACACGCGCCCGGAAGTGTACGAAGGCGTTGCGGTACCGCCGGTGCTGTTGGGCGGACATCATGCCGAGATTGAAAAATGGCGCCGCCAGCAGGCATTGATGGCGACGGCGAAAAAACGGCCCGATCTGATCGAGCAGGCGCGTGCGGCGGGTTTGCTGTCGCGAGCCGATGAAAAATTTTTGAGCAGTTTGTAGTTGCAGTACCGCGCGGATGAATCATCCGCTTGTTTAACCCCATCCTCTACCGGGCAAACAAAGATACAGCGCCGGCACGATGGTCCAAGGAGCTAAAAATGGATCTGATCCAGAAACTCGAGCAAGAAGAAATCGCCCGCCTGGGCAAAAACATCCCTGACTTCGCGCCGGGCGATACCGTGGTCGTCAGCGTCAACGTGGTGGAAGGCACCCGCAAGCGTGCGCAGGCATACGAAGGCGTCGTGATCGCGCGCCGCAACCGTGGCCTGAATTCCAACTTCATCGTTCGCAAGATTTCGTCCGGCGAAGGCGTGGAGCGTACGTTCCAGCTGTATTCCCCGCTGATCGCTTCGATCGAAGTCAAGCGTCGCGGTGACGTGCGTCGCGCCAAGCTGTACTACCTGCGCGATCGTTCCGGCAAGGCTGCACGCATCAAGGAAAAGCTGCCGAACCGCCGTGTGGTCGAGCAAGCAGCAGAGTAATCGACGCTGGCTTCAGGAAAGGGCACCTTCGGGTGCCTTTTTCATTTGCCGTCCAGGCGCGAATGGAAGCAGGCATTCGCGCTAGAATCGATGCTGCTCAATTTGCCTCAGGAAAACGTCTTGTCCAAGCTGCTCTTCGACCCGGAACTCCTCCCCATTGACTCCATCGCCGGCGAGCCGGCGGTTGCGCCGCAGCGCCTTACTATCGAGGGTTTGCGCGGGCAATTCTCCAATCCGCCGCTGTGGCAGCCCGAGGTTTCTGACGAACAGTTGATGCGCAAGGCGACCGGTGCGCCCACGCCGGCTTCGGTACTGCTGCCCATCATTGCGCGCGATGGCGGATTGACGCTGCTGCTGACCCAGCGCACGGCGCATCTGAATGATCATGCCGGGCAGGTCAGCCTGCCCGGTGGCAGGATGGATGAAATCGACACCTCTGCCATCGAAACCGCCTTACGGGAAACCGAAGAAGAGGTTGGACTGCACCGGCGCCATATCGAAGTCCTCGGCACCCTGCCGGACTACATCACCGGCACCGGATTCAGGGTGACGCCGGTAGTGTCGCTGGTGCAGCCGCCGTTTGAGTTGCGTGCCGATCCGTTTGAGGTGGCTGAAATCTTCGAGGTGCCGCTGGCTTTCCTGATGAACGGGATGAATCATCAGCGGCGCGCGGTCGATCTTCCCGACGGCGCCGGCCGGCGCACGTTTTACGCGATGCCCTACGAACGGTTCTTCATCTGGGGCGCGACGGCCGGCATGCTGCGCAATCTGTTTCATTTTCTGCGGGCGTGACGCTCGTTTTCCCGCCCCGGGTTTGATTCTGATGTTGTGCTGCGTTATCGTATGCGTAATACGTTATAAGGCTGTCTGATGACCTTTCTTTCCATTCTCTGTGCCCTGCTGATCGAACAACTCAAGCCGCTGCGCGCCGACAATCCCATGTATGGCGCCATCAAGCAGCTCGCGGCGCGCATTGAGGCAGGGTTCAACGCGGGACAGGAGGCGCACGGCCGCACCGCATGGCTCATGATGATGCTGGCCATGATGCTGCCGACGGCACTGGTGTACTGGTTGTGCCTGCGGATCAGCCCGTTCGCCGCGCTGGCATGGAATATCCTGGTCGTGTATCTGACGCTCGGTTTTCGCCATTACAGCCATTACTTCAGCTCGATTCAATTGGCCTTGAACGGTGGCGACGAACTGGCCGCGCGGCGCTTGCTGGCCGAATGGACCGGGCAGGATACGGCGGCGATGAGCGTCAACGACATTTCCAGGATCGCCGTCGAAAACGCACTGGTGACAAGCCACCGCAACGTGTTCGGTGTCTTCTTCTGGTTCCTGATGCCGGTCGGGCCGGCATGCGCGATCATGTACCGCGTGGCTGAATATCTGGCGCGCGCATGGAACGAGCCGGAGCACTTGAGGAACGAGCCCTTCGGACGTTTTGCCGCCAGGGCGTTTTACTGGATCGACTGGATTCCGGCGCGGCTGACGGCGATTGCGTTTGCTATCGTCGGCAATTTTGAAGATGCAATTTACGCCTGGCGCAATTTTGCCCAGCGCTGGCAGGACGAGGCGATCGGCATCATCCTGTCGGCCGGCGGCGGCGCCATGGGCCTGCGCCTGGGTACAGCCACGCAAAGTGCCGCGGCGATTCCGGCCGCGGACGCGGCGGTGATCGATGCGGTCTCGCTGGAAGTCGAGGCGCCCCCGGGCGAAGAGGCGACCGTGCGCGCCCTGCAAAGCACGGTCGGGCTGGTCTGGCGCGCGCTCCTGTTGTGGATGCTGATGCTCCTGCTGCTGTCCTTCGCGGTCTGGCTCGGCTGACGATCGCCGTTTCTCTTTCCTTTCAGCGTGCCGGAATTCGCCGGCGCGCTTGCCTTTCCTTCTAAGCAAGCCAGCCGACCCTGGCCGCAATTATGTCCGTACGCGCTGCCGGGTACGGCATTCTTAGCAAATTTCTCTCGATGTGCTTTACTGGATGAGTGGCATGGCCAGTCTGTTGCCCGCCGGTCCGGCCGTTTTTCTTGTCAGTTTTTCACATTGCGAGATGTTGTTTCACATCAACTCTTCTATAAGATATAATATGCAAGAATTCTGAAAGCTTGGCACTGCATAATGGCGCCCAGAAATTCAGGCCGGCTGCACCGCTTGCAGGGGGTAACCGGGTCGAGGTAGCAACCGCTATAGAGACAAGCCGCACACATGGCCGATTCCATTGACCGCAAGACACTCGCTCGCGAGTTTTTCATCCAGGGCCTGACCAGCGACGGCAGGCAGTTCCGCCCCAGCGATTGGGCAGAGCGTTTGTGCGGAGTCATGTCCTGCTTCCGTCCGGAAGGCTCGGGCGGTCGCCATGCCCACTTGCAATACTCTCCTTATGTCCGGCCGACCGTGCTGGGTGGCGTGAAATCGGTGGTCGTCAACGAAGCATTGCGCGACGTCGAGCCGATGGCATATCACTTCGTGATCAATTTCGCAAAAGATAACGATTTGCAAATCGTTGACGCCTGCCTGCTGCCGGAGCCGGCGGAAAAGAAGGCATAAGCGAACACTTCAAACATACCGCCTCAATAGGCGTTCCATTTGACAAATAGCCTGTCGAGTTCGCCGCTTGCCTCCAACTGGGAAATCGCCGTTTGTATCCTTGCTGCCGCCTGTGCAGGAACTTCCTTGGATAACACCATGTAAATTGGCTCATGGGCCATGACAGCGGGCAGTATTTTGACCTTGCCCTGCGCGCCGGCGTCACGGATGGCATGCTCAATGCCGGGCAAGCGGTGAAGAAAGAAGCGGCCGCGGCCGGCCAGTAATTTCTGGATATTGGTTTTCGGATCCTTGGCGCTGAAATCAGTCTTCAAGCCATGCACGTCGCGCAGGACCAGCGCACAGTCATATTTTCCCAGAACGATACCTTCGTCGCCGAGCCGGCGCACATCATCCCAGTTTTGCACCTTGACGTCGTCGTCCGCGCGCACCGCCATGTAGAAATCCGTTGAACGCAGCGGTGGCTCGATATATCGCAACATGCGTTCGCGCTTGCTGGTGCGCAGCAAGCCGCAGGCCGCCTGCAGCTGCCCGGTAACCAGGCCCGCCTCGATGCGCGCCAGCGACTGCGGGTGCTGGCCGAACACGAACCTGATTTGCGGATCGATACGCGCGATGGCATGCATGATATCGACGCACAGGCCGGTGACAATCACCTGGCCGTCATTCTCTTGCACAAAATACTTCGGCTCGGAAATTTCTTGTGGAGCGATGTGGAGTTCCGTCATCACGCCCGCCGCCTGTGCGCTAATTGCCGTAACGACGCCGGCAAGCAAGCTCAGGCTGCGTATCTGCTGCCGAAAAAGGTGTTCGTCCGCCTTGTACTGCGGCTCATGTCTGCTGATCATGCGATACCTTGTAGATAAGCGCGGCGCTCATTCCGAAGAAGAGGTGGGCGATGGCGGTAATCCAGTCGCGGCTGACCGCAAACCAGGGGAACAGGACGGTAAAGCCATACATGTTGATGAAAAAAATGACTAGCCCCAGGATGCCGCCGGCAAGCAGGGCGGAGCGCATCGGCAAGTGTGCGACCATGCGTCCCAGCAGCAGCCCATATGCGATCGACAAGACGCCATGCACGGTCGTAGCTGCCGCCATCACGCTCCAGTCGAATGTCGCCGGCGGCGGCAGGACACTGGATCCCATGACGATCGCGGCGGCCAGGCGCGTATCGCGCAGCAGCATGCCGACGGGCTGGCGGGCGGTGGCCCACCACAGCAGCAGTTGCACGGCGGTGGCGACAAGTCCGGCGAGCAGGCCGGCTAGTGCCGCCGCGCGCCAGCGCACCGGCATGCTGCCGCCCGCTGTGCCGCGCGTGCGCGAACGACGCGGCAGCTCGCGCTGCGACACGCCAATCAGGCGTGCGCGCAGATGGCGCGCCAGCCCCTGTGCGCCGCGTCGCATCAGGATGTGGTGGCTGTGTGCAAACACGTGGCGGGCGATCGGCGCCAGCAGATTCATCCAGTGCCGGGTGGTATGCACATCCCATTTGTAGCAGACAGTGGTGATGCCCTTGTCATGGGAAAATGTCCAGCGTCCATATCCCTTCAGGTCGCCTTCGACGCTTGCTTCCAGCACCCGCGGCGGCGCGATGCGGATGGCCCGCGCATCGAAGCGCAGCCCGTATCCCAGCAGGCTTTGCCAAGTGTACCGGCGCAGGCTGCCGATGCCGTTCGCATCGCCTTGCTCGAGTTGTGTCACTTCCCGTGCGCCGGGCCACCAGTCGGGCCAGTGCAGCGAGTCGAGGACGGCGTCGAACACCGCCTGCAAGGGCGCTTCAATCTGCCAAGAGGTGATGAAGCGATATTCGGCCATCGGGAAAGGAAGGGAGTGGGGTCATTGGCATCGTAATGCACCGGGCGGCGGCCGATATTGAGCAAATGCGGCCATGTAACTTACGGTTACACACGAGAAGGGTTGTTTTTGCCGTAATGAAGGGGCGCGCGGAGGAAAGGCCGGCAGGCAACGCCGGATTTCTTCACCGACGCGTTAACATATGGAGCAAATAACAGCGGAGATTCTGTGCATATCCATCCAGATGCGGTCGCCATCGCCATCAGCGTGCTGCTGGTGCTCGGGTACTATCTTTTCCTAGTCGCACGCCAGCGCCGTCGGCCCGATTTCACGGTACACGCCATTAATCGCCGTGCGCGCCGCCTGTGGGTGGCGGAAGTGATGAAAAGCGGCGGCAAGGAAGTGCTGGCGGTGCAAACCTTGCGCAATTACGTGATGGCGGCGACATTCAAGGCGTCGTCCACAGTGCTGCTGATCATGGGCACGCTTACCTTGTCCGGGCAGGCGGAGAGCCTCGCGAAAACCTGGCATGCGCTCAACATCGTGAGCATGCAAGAGCCGCAGTGGTGGATCGTCAAGATCCTGTGCCTGCTGACCGTGCTGATCGTCGCGTTTTTTGCGTTTGCGCTGACAGTGCGCCTGCTCAATCACGTGGTCTTCATGATCAGCCTGCCTGCCGCCGTGGCGCAGGGCCCCTGTCGCCCGACTATGTCGCGCAGCGCCTGAACAAGGCCAGCACCTTGTACAGCATCGGCATGCGCGCGTTTTTCATGACCGTGCCGCTGGTGTTTTGGCTGTTCGGCCCGCTGTTCCTGGTCGCGGCGACGATCGGCCTGGTTGCCGTGCTCTACCTTCTCGACCGCAATCCGATCACCGAAGTCGATTGATTCGTGGCTCGCCTTCCACGCGAAGGAGATGCCCACCAACGGTTGTCTTCCAATCATATTTCCTATCAGCACATTGTCGAATGCCTCGCTGCCAAGGGGACGATTTTTGAGTCTTCCGGACGACTAATCTGATGATTAGAGGAAATATTCTACGTTGCAAATAATGCAATTTTGTGCGCCGAACCAAGGGGATGCAAAGGGCGCCGGATTAGTTATTTCTCATAGTCAAGAAAGGTCGGGATTGCATCCTGATAAGGAGAAGGAAACTTGCATTGCACGACTTCTTGTAAAAAAACAATGTATTTGCGAACTGCAATTGATTCGAGAATAATGTGAAGCAATAGATAGCGGAGGACGCATGCGGCATCACAGGAAATCCGGATTTACGTTAATCGAATTGATGGTAACCGTTGCCGTAGTCGCGATCATCGCAGCCGTAGCCATGCCGTCCTACAGGGACTATGTCATTCGCGGCAAGATTCCTCAGGCGACGAACAACCTTTCCACTTTGCGTGCGCAACTGGAACAGTACTACCAGGATAACCAGACCTATGTCGGCGCATGTGCCGCCGGAACGACGGCGCCGCTGCCTGCCTCGGACGACTTTGAATACTCTTGCCCGACGCTGACCGCGTCGACTTACACCGCCCGGGCGCAAGGCGTCGCCGGCGGGCCGATGAGCGGCTTTGCCTACACCATCGACCAGGCGAACACCCGCACCACGACAGCCGTGCCGAGCGGATGGGGCACGGCGCCGATTTCGTGCTGGGTCACCAAAAAGGGCGGGATATGTTGAAGCCGCGGCGGCAGGGCGGCGTCACGCTCGTCGAACTGATGGTCGGGATAGCCGTCGTCGCGATCGTCTTGGCGATGGGGGCGCCGTCGTTCGCGCTGTGGCTGCAGAATGCGCAAAACCGCGTGGCCGCGGAGTCGATCCAGAGCGGCATGCAATTGGCGCGCGCCGAGGCGGTCAAGCGCAATACCGCGGTGCGGTTCACGCTTACGGACCCCACCGGGCTGGTGGCGTGGAGCGTGGGATGCGTGACGGTCGGCGACGATTGCCCGGCCTCCATCCAGCGCCGCGAGGCGGCGGAGGGCAGTGCCAACGCCCGCGTCGGCGTCAGCACGCAGGCCATTCCCAGCCCGCTGCCGGCGGGCCAATTCAACAGCGCGCTGGCCGCCGGAGCGGGGTTGAGCGCAGGAGTCAGTTTTGACGGGATGGGCCGGGTTCCGGCCGCCAACATCGGCACCGATATCACACGGGCGGACGTTACGAATGCGGCGCTGCCGTCCGCGCGGCGCTTGGTCATTGTGGTGGGAACCGGCGGGCAGGTGCGCATGTGCGACCCGGCCGTTGCTTTGTCCGCCAGTCCGCAAGGATGCATGTAGGGGGGCGAATGAAGACAACGACAAGCCGGCAGGAAGGCATCGTGCTCATCGAAAGCCTGGTTGCCATACTGGTCTTTTCCGTGGGCATACTCGGCATCGTCGGCCTGCTGGCCGCTTCGATCAGGAGCAATGCCGACGCCAGATACCGCAACGATGCGAGCATGCTGGCCAACCAGGTCATCGGACAGATGTGGGCCGGCGACAAGTCGAATGCCGCATTGAAGGCCAACTTCGAAAGCCCGGGCGGCCCCGAGTACGCTTCCTGGAAAACCACGGTTGCCGGCGCGCTGCCTGGCGTCGCGTCCAATGCGCCGACCATCGGCGTCAGCGACGACAACGTGGCAACGGTGCGCGTGCAATGGCAGGCGCCCGGCGATGCGGTCCCGCACAGCTATGTCCTGGTCGCCAGAATCAATGGCTAGCCCGATCATGCGCACTTGCCGGGAAGTGCCCCGCCATTCCGGTTTCAGCCTGGTGGAAATCATGGTCGGCATCGGCATCGCGATGATCGCCGCGCTGGTCATGATGCAGGTGTTCGCGGTGTTCGAGGGGCAGAAACGCACCACGAGCGCGGGAGCCGACGCGCAGATCAATGGCAGGATCGCGCTGTATGCGCTCGAGCGCGACGTGCGCATGGCCGGCTACGGGCTCAATCTCCTGAATGCGCTCGGCTGCACGGTCAACAGCAGCTACAACGGCACTGCGTCGTCGTTCATCCTGGCGCCGATCATCATCACCAATGGCGCCGGCGGCGGCCCGGATACGATAAGGGTGCTTGCCAGCGCCAAGCAGAACTGGAGCGTGCCGTCCCGGATCACGACCGACCATCCGCCGGAAGCGACCAACATGTTCCTGAACACGACCCAGGGCATGGCGGTAAACGACTTCCTGATCGCGTACCAGGAAGGCAAGCCCTGCACACTGCTGCAGCTGACCGGCATCCCGAACGGGAATGTGCAGATCCATCACCAGAATACGAGCCCGTGGAATCCGCCGGGCGGCCAAAACATTTTCCCGCAGCCGGATGGGTACACCGCCGGCGCGCTGGTCTTCGACATCGGCGCCCTGGTCGATCACACCTATTCGCTCGACGCCGGCGACAACCTGTTGCAGTCGAACTTCAGCCTGGCGAGCAACAGCGCCGAAACGCTGCCGCTCGCCTCCAACATCGTCAGCCTGCAGGCGCAATACGGATTTGACACGCGTGCCGGCGCGCAGGAGGACGGGCGCGCCGATACCTGGAGCGACACCATGATCGATGCCGACGGCAACGGCACGCCAGGCGACGGCGGCGACATCCGTCGCATATACGCGCTCAGGCTGGCGCTGGTCGCGCGCAGCGCGGCACGGGAAAGGCCGAACGCCGACGGCAACTGCACCATCACCACGGCGACCTCCGCCAATCGTCCGAAATGGTCCGCCGGCGATATCGACGTCAGCAAGAAACCGGACGGTTCCGCCCGCGCCGACTGGAGCTGCTACCGCTACAAAGTCTTCGAAACCGTGGTGCCCTTGCGTAACCTGCTGTGGGGAGAACGATGATGCCGCGCTTTAACCGGCATGCCGGGGCGCGGCGCGAGAGCGGCGTGGTCCTGATCCTGGCGCTGATCGTGCTGGTGGCCATGACGCTGGCCGGCCTGGCCATGGTGCGCTCGGTCGATACCGGCAACCTCGTTGCCGGCAATCTCGCTTTCAAGCAGAGCGCGACATCGGCGGGCGACGCGGGCGCGGAAAGCGCCATCGCTTGGCTCAGGACGGCGGTTGGTACCGCGACGCTTTATCAGGACCAGGCCGCGAGCGGATACTATGCGACCAGCCAGGATACGCTCGACCTGACCGGCAGCAGCCACGACGCCAGCCGCGCGCTGGTCGACTGGGACCTGAATAATTGCAGCGGCAACTCGCCGGCAGCCTGCATCCGGCCGTCGGCGGCGATCGCGGTCGCGGGCGGGAACTCGGTCAATTACATCATTCACCGCTTGTGCAAGGCGGCCGGCGATCCTAACGCCTCCGGAAACTCCTGCGCCACGTTCAAGTCGTCGACCTCGGCCAGCCCGAAACGGGGCGAGCTGAAATACGGCGACGACAAGCGGTTCGAGCCGATGCCGGTGGAGTACTACCGGATTACCTCGCGGGTCAAGGGACCCAAGAACACCGTCAGCTTCGTCGAGACGATCGTCCATTTTTAGAACTGCTTCATCCGGGCGCACTGCGGGAATGCGGCGCACGGATACCGGGAGGATTCGATGACCAAACCCCGCACCACGCTCGTCCGGCTGATACCGGCCGTGCTGCTCTGGCCTTGGGCCATGTCCCATGCGGACGTGACCGATATCGCCAATGCGCCGATGGCGTCCTCGTCATCATCGGAAGTCAAGCCGAACATCCTGTTCATCCTCGACGATTCGGGCAGCATGGCGGATAACTTCCTGCCCGACGCCGCGGAAAACTTCAGCTGGAACGAGTATGGCTCGCGCAGCAAGCACTGCAACGGTCTGTACTACAACCCGACGGTCACTTACTCGCCGCCGGTCGACGCGACCGGTGCCAGCTATCCGAATTCCAGTTTTACCGCCGCATGGGACAACGGCTTCCGGACCGCCGATGGCCGCACCGATCTCACCGGCAGCGTGTACTACAAGTATTCCGGCACCCAGGCCGACCTGGCGTTCTCCTACAACTCGGACGGCACCGTCAAGACCAGCTCCACGTTTTACAAGGAGTGCAACAGCGATGTCGGAGACAGCCCGGGAAAGAACGTTTTTTCAAGGGTGACGGTCGGCGCCGCTTCCGGCACGGGAGGGACCGACGAGCGGACCAACTTCGCCAACTGGTACAGCTATTACCGGACCCGCATCCTGTCCATGAAAAGCGCGGCGGGCAGGGCTTTCAAGTCGATCGGCAATGCCTACCGCGTCGGACTGACGACCATCAACTATGCGGGATCGGACAACAGCGACGGCCGCTACCTGAGCATCGGCGATTTCAACGCGGCGCAGAAAAGCAGCTGGTATGACAAGTTCTATGGCGTCGAGCCGGGGGCGAATACGCCGTTGCGGGCCGCGCTTTCCAAGGCGGGCAGGATTTACGCGGGCAAGATCGGTGCCGATCCGGTCCAGTATTCCTGCCAGCAGAACTTCGCGATCCTGTCGACGGACGGCTACTGGAACAGCAGCGCGGGTTACCAGATCGACGGCAGCACCGCGGTCGGCAACCAGGACGGCGGCAGCACCGCCAGGCCGATGTACGATGCGCTCGGCCGCAGCGACACGCTGGCCGACGTCGCCATGTATTACTACAAGACGGACCTGCGCACCGCCGACCTCGGGAACTGCCGGGGAGCGCTCGGCACCGACGTGTGCGAGAACAACGTGCCCGGCGCGGGAGCCGACCTGAACCCGCAGCAGCACATGACCACCTTCACGCTCGGCCTGGGCGTCAACGGCACGCTGGCCTACTCGGAAGACTATCTGCAGGGCGGGTCGGCCGATTACAACGCCATCGTCCAGGGCACCGCCTCCTGGCCGGCGCCGGCCGCCAACGGGCAAACCGCGGTGGACGACCTGTGGCACGCCGCCGTCAACGGCAGGGGCACCTATTTCAGCGCGCAAAACCCGGATTCGCTGGTCAGCGGCATCAGCAAGGCCTTGAGCGGCGTGTCGGCGCGCACCGGAACGGCGGCCGCCGCGGCCACCAGCAACCTCGAGCCGGTCGCCGGCGACAACTACGTGTACGTGGCCTTGTATCGCACCGTCAAATGGGATGGCGATCTGCAGGCCAAGACCATCGACCCGAACAGCGGCGCGATCTCGGCTGCGGCGGCCTGGTCGGCGCAGCCGCTGCTCGATGCCAAGGCCGGCGCCACCACCGACACCCGCACGATCTATACCTTCAATGGCGCCACCGGCGGCCTGAAAACCTTCACCTGGAGTAACCTGACCGCTGCCGAGAAAGCCTACTTCAGCGACATGTGCTCGTCGACCGACAAGCTCAGCCAGTGCGCCACCCTGACCGATGCGCAGAAAACCGCCGCCTCCGGCGAGAACCTGGTCAATTTCATCCGCGGGCAGAACGGGTACGAGGACGAGTCGGGAAATGCCAACCGCCTTTACCGCGACCGCGAACACGTGCTTGGCGACATGGTCAGTTCGCAGCCGGTCTATGTAAAGAAGCCGCCGTTCGCCTACAACGACGACAACTACGCCACGTTCAGGGACACCACGCAGAAGAACCGGCGGGCGATGGTGTATGTCGCCGTCAATGACGGCATGCTGCATGCGTTCAATGGCGACACCGGCGTCGAGGAGTGGGCCTATATACCGCCGATGGTACTGCCGAACCTGTACAAGCTCGCCGATAAAAGCTACTCGGCGAACCACCAGTATTTCGTGGACGGTTCGCCCACGGTCGGCGACATTTGCCCCGACGCGCCAGCCTCTACCTGCAGCGGTTCGCAATGGAAGTCGATCCTGGTGGGCGGGCTCAACGCCGGGGGGCGCGGTTACTACGCGCTCGACGTGACCGATCCGGCCAATCCGCGCGCCTTGTGGAACTTCACGGTCAGCAACGACGCCGATCTCGGCTATTCGTTCGGCAACCCCGTGATCACCAAGCGGCGGGACGGCACCTGGGTCGTGATCGTTACTTCCGGCTATAACAACGTGTCTCCCGGCGACGGCCAGGGATATCTCTATGTGCTCAATGCGAACACCGGCGCCGTGCTCGACAAGATCTGCACCGGTGCCGGCAGCCCGGCCACGCCGAGCGGGCTGGCGAAAATCAACGCCTGGGTCAACAGCACCACGAGCAACACGGCGGAGCGCCTCTACGGCGGCGACTTGCTCGGCAATGTGTGGCGCTTCGACATCAACGACACGGTCCCACCGAGCGGCAAGGAGGCGACCCTGATCGCGGAACTGGGCCAAATCAATGGCGCTGGCCTGCAGCCGGTCACCGTCAAGCCGGAACTGACCGCCATCACCGCGGGCGGCGCGGCCTATGCCGTGATCAACGTCGCCACCGGCCGCTACCTGGGACTGACCGACCTGGGCGACACCAGCCAGCAATCGGTGTACGCATTCAAGGACAACCTGACGGCCACCGGCCTGGGGCGGGTGCGGGCCAACGGCGTGCTGGTCAGGCAGACCCTGACCAGCTTTACCGGCGACGCCGGCGAGCAGCTGCGCACTTCCTCGGTCAACGATGTCGACTGGGCCACCGATGCCGGATGGTATGTCGACTTCAACCCGAACAACGAGTCGCCGGGCGAACGCGTCAATGTCGACATGCAGCAGCAGCTCGGCTTGCTGACCGTGGCGACCAACGTGCCCAGCGCGAATGCCTGCACCACCGGTGGCTATGCCTGGCTGTATTCCTTCGACTACAAGACGGGGCAGTACGTCAAGACGGCGGCGCACAACACGGTCGGCCGCAAGCTTTCCACCAATGCCCTGATCGCGGGGATCAAGACGATCAGGCTGACCACCGGGAAGACCGTGACAATCAGCACCGACACGGGAGGCGGGCTGGGCGGAAACGACGATCCGACCTCGAATCCGGGCACCGGCGGCGATGTGAAGAGGGCGTCCTGGCGTGAACTTTCCGATTGACGCCCGCCCGTCCTCGGTCCGGCTGGCAGGAGGGCGGCCGCTGGCATGGATGCTGTCGCTGCTGGCGCATGGCGCGCTGGCCTGGGCGGTTGTCGCATATTCCGGCGTGCCGGCCGCCGGCGTAAAGCGGCAGCAGAGTGCGCCGCGGCCGCTCGCGGTTTATCTGAAAGAAAGCACCCCCGCCGTATCTCCGGCAGCGGCGGAAACGGCGGTCCCGGCCCCCCAAAAACGCACGCCGCTTACCGAGGAAGTGCAGCCTGCGCAACAGGAAGCGGAGCGGGAGCCGGTCGAGGCGCCTGTGGTGGTGCTGGCGCGCCAGCCCGAGCCGCAATATTTCCGCTCCTCGGAACTGTCGGAACGGCCGCATGTCGTGCAAGACATACCGCCGGACCTGGGAGGCGGGTTCGTTGGCGTGCCGGCGCAAGCCGTTATCCTGCGGCTGTTCATCAACGAGGAGGGCGCCATCGATCGCGTGACGTCCGAGGAGTCCTATCTGCCGCCCGAGCAGATGGCTATCCTGGTCGAAGCATTTTCCAAGATGAAGTTTCGTCCGGGTCTGCGCGACGACACCCCGGTCAAGAGCCAGATGCGGATTGAAGTCAGGCTGGAAAGCCTGTTATCGAAGCAATAGAGTGTAATAGTGGAATGCGGGTCGCACGGCAGAACCGAATACCCGCAAACGGGTCTGTTGTTATGAAATCAGCATGGAGACCAGCATGCCGGCAACCAGGACGGAACATGACACGTTTGGCGCGATCGAGGTGCCGGCGGACCGACTTTGGGGCGCACAGACGCAGCGCTCGCTCCATCATTTTTCCATTTCCACCGAACGCATGCCGGACGAGCTGATCGTCGCGTTGGCGATGGTCAAGTCCGCCTGCGCCACTGCCAACCGCGACCTGGATCGCCTGGAACGGAAAAAGGCGGAAGCCATCATCAGGGCGGCGGAAGAAGTCGCGTCCGGACAGCGCCTGGGAGAATTCCCGCTGTCGGTCTGGCAGACCGGTTCCGGCACGCAGACCAACATGAACATGAACGAGGTGATCGCCAATCGCGCCTCCGAGCTGCTGGGCGGCGCGCGCGGCGAAGGGCGCCTGGTGCATCCGAACGACGACGTCAATCTCGGCCAGTCGTCCAACGACATCTTCCCCACGGCAATGCACGTGGCCGCGGTGGCCGCCGTGAAGAATGACTTGCTGCCGGCGCTGCGCGCGCTGCGCGCCACCCTCGACGACAAGGCGCAGGCGTTTGCCGGCATCGTCAAGATCGGCCGCACGCACCTGCAGGATGCGACGCCGCTGACGCTGGGGCAGGAATTCTCCGGCTACGTGGCGCAGCTCGACCATGCCGTCGTGGCCATCTCGGCCGGCCTGCCCGCGCTGGGCGAACTCGCCGTGGGCGGCACGGCGGTCGGCACCGGGCTCAACAGCCACCCGGAATTCGGCGCGCGCGTGGCCACCGAGCTGGCGCACCGGACCAGCTTCCCGTTCACCAGTGCGCCCAACAAGTTCGCCGCCCTGGCGTCGCACGATGCGCTGCTGGCCGCGCACGGCGCGCTCAAGACGCTGGCGGCGGCGCTCATGAAGATCGCCAACGACATCCGCTGGCTCGCTTCCGGGCCGCGCTCCGGCCTCGGGGAAATCGCCATTCCCGAGAACGAGCCGGGCAGCTCCATCATGCCCGGCAAGGTCAATCCGACGCAGGCCGAGGCCCTGACCATGCTGTGCTGCCAGGTGTTCGGCAACGATGTCGCGATCAATATCGGCGGCGCGTCCGGCAACTTCGAACTCAACGTGTTCAAGCCGATGATCGCCCATGACTTCCTGCAAAGCGTGCGCCTGCTGGCCGGCGGCATGCGCAGTTTCGAGGAACATTGCGCGCGCGGCATCGAAGCCAACCGCGAGCGCATCGCGCAATTGATGGAGCGCTCGCTGATGCTGGTGACCGCGCTGGCGCCGCATATCGGGTACGACCGCGCGGCGCAGATCGCCAAGCAGGCGCACCGCACCGGCGCAACCCTGAAGCAGGCCGCGCTCGACCTGGGCTATGTGTCGGAAACCGACTTCGAGCGCTGGGTGCGCCCGCAGGAGATGACCGGCCCCGGCGCGTCCGGTTAACCCCTGCAGTCCGTGGTGCTGTAAGTTTCCTGTAATAAACACCGCGCATCCTAGTCTACGCTTGACTTCCCGGCCATAGGTGGCGACTCGACATCCACAGGGCCGTTGGAAGGTTGTCACATTCGCATATCCGGCGGCGATATGCCGAATGACCGGGCCGTGCCCTGCACCAGTTTCCCTTGAACCGATTTACCTGACCCGCGAACCGTGTTGCAGGCGCGCCAATGCCTTGCATGATGCGTCGGACTATTCGCAGTTGATCGGGTAGTATCAAGAAACATCAAGAAAGAGTAGAGAAGATGGGACGTCACTTGCTCCGATTTCTGGTTCCGCTGATGGCAGCGGCGGCGGGCGGCACGGCGCTGGCAGCGCTGCTGGACTGGCTGGCCGGCGCGGCCATCGGCGCGGTGACGCTGGCCGCCATCGCGTCGCTCTGTTCGGCCGCCGTGGTAATGCTGGCGATCCGGAGCCGGCCGGACGGCAACAGCCGGTTTGCCGCACGTGCCGGCGGCGTGCTCGACCATTTCATGATCGGTTCGGCGGAAACGTCCTATTTCGTCGACTCGATCAAGAAGAAAATCGACCAGGATCTGCAGATCACCGAGGACATCGTCGGGCGTTCCCGGCAGACCGCGCAGACCACCGAGCAAATCGCCGCCAATGCGGAGCGCGCGTCGAAGATCGCCAGCGACGTACGCAGCGAAAGCGTGGCGGGGCGGGCGGAGGTGGACCAGGGCCTGCGCCGCATCAGCAACGCGCGCCAGGACGCGCAGGCCGCCTCGGAAGTGATGACCCATCTGCAGGAAAAGTCGCGTCGCATCCATGTCATCACCGAGGTGATCAACGAGATCGCCGCGCGCACCAACCTGCTGGCGCTCAACGCTGCAATCGAAGCGGCGCGCGCCGGCGAGCACGGGCGCGGCTTCGCGGTGGTGGCCGGCGAAGTGCGCCAGCTGGCGCAACGCACCAAGTCCGCCACTGACGACATCGGCGTGATGGTGCGCGAAATTAACGACGAGGCCGAGCGCGCCTCGGCCGGCATGACGGCATTGAGCGGCAAGGTGTCGGAAGCGGCGCAGAACGTCGAGCGGGTCCACGCCTTGCTCGACAATATCGAGCAGTCGGCCGGCGTGTCGCAGACTGAAATCCAGATGATCGCGGCGGCCTCGCGCGAGCACGTCGAGACGACGCAACTGATCGCGGAATCGATTTTGCGCATTCGCGACGGCATGCTGTCGACCGAGGAAGCATTGCCGCTGGCGTCGAAATCGGCGATGGTGCTGACCGAGCGGGCCGAAGCGCTGTTCGAGGCGGCCACCGAATTCGGCGTGCCGACCACGCACGATGAAGTGCGCGCGCTGGCCGAGCAGGGCGCGGCGCAGATCGGCGCGCTGTTCGAGGAAGCGATCGCCGGCGGCCGCATCAGCGAGACGGCCCTGTTCGACCGCAATTACAAGCCGATCCCGAACACCAATCCTCCGAAATATACGACCGCGTTCGACGCCTTCACCGACCGCACGCTGCCGGCGATCCAGGAACGCATCCTGGAGTCGCTGCCGCAGCTGGCCTATGCTGGCGCGGTCGACAACAACGGCTACTTCCCGACCCATAACCACAAGTTTTCCAAGCCGCTGACGGGCAATTACGACGTCGACCTGGTGAACAACCGCACCAAGCGCATCTTCAACGACGCCACCGGCGCGCGCTGCGGATCGAATACGAAACCGTCCCTGCTGCAGACCTACAAGCGGGATACCGGCGAGGTGATGCATGACTTGTCGGTGCCGATCTACGTGAAGGGACGGCACTGGGGCGGCTTTCGGGTCGGTTACCGTTCGAGCGCGCCGGCGGCCGACAAGGCAGCGGCGCCCGCCGCGGCCGGCAGCCGGGCAAACGTCAAGCGACTGGCGCACTGATCCCTGGCTTGCCGGGCAGTGGCCCGGATGGCGTCCTTACTCCCGGACCGACTCCATGACCTGTTCCCGGAACCAGCGGTTGGCCGGGTCGTTATCCATGTTCGCATGCCAGTACAGGAATACGTCGAAGGCCGGCACTTCCAGCGGGAACGGCAGGATCTGGTTGTCGAACTGCTGGTTGGCGATGCGCGCGTAGCGTCCCGGCATCGTCAGCAGCATGTCGGTTTCGCTCACCACCCGGCAGGCGGCGAAATAGTGCTGGCAGCGCAGGCGGATCTGCCGTTCCAGGCCGAAGCGGCTCAGCTCGAAATCTTCCAGCCCGGGGCCGCGCCGGCGCGAGCTGGCGAGGATGTGGTCCTGCTGCATGTAGGTGTCGAGATCGAGCTTGCCGTCGATTGCGGGATGCCCCTTGCGCGCCACCACCACCGTCGAATCCTGGTAGATCCGGGTGCGCATGATGTCGCCCGACAGCGGCAGCAGCACGTCGATGGCGCCGTCCAGCGTGCCGGCAGCCATTTCGCTCTCCAGCTCGCGCCGCTCGACGTGACTGGCGGCGACGTCGACCAGCGGTGCGGCCTGCCGCACGCGCAGCATCAGCGGCGGCAGGATGGTCGCTTCCAGCACGTCGCGCAAGGCGATGTTGAACTGCTTGGGCGTGCTGGCCGGGTCGAAGGTATGCAGGCCGTTCAATGTCACTTCCAGCCCGCGCAGGGCGCGCCGCACCGGCTCGATCATGTTGCGCGCCATCGGCGTCGACACCATCGCATGGCCCTGGCGCACGAACAGCGGGTCGTCGAACATCTGGCGCAGCCGTCCCAGCGCGTGGCTGATCGCCGGCTGCGTCAGGTTCAGCTTCTGGCTGGCGCGTGTGACGCTGCCTTCGGTATAGATCGCTTCGAAGACCGTGAACAGGTTAAGGTCGACCCGGGATATATGCATGAAATTTATTTGAAATAATAATAACTATTCATTTGATCGATTCTATACCCGGCGATATGCTCTTCACAACCCGCCGAATGCGGCGGCAGTTTGGGGAGACACGCTCGGCATGGGACAAATCTACCTGGTCCGGCACGGACAAGCATCGTTCGGCAGCGCGGACTACGACCAGTTGTCGGAACTCGGCCTGGAACAGGCGCGCCTGCTGGGCGAATGGTTTGCCAATTCGCGCCAGAAATTCCATCGCGTCGTCACCGGCGCCCTGAAGCGCCACCGGCAGACGGCGGATGCCTGCATGGCGGTGCTGCCCAAGGCGCACCGGGTCGATACCGACTGGCACACCGATCCGGATTTCAACGAGTACGACCACCACGAAGTGCTGGTGCGGCACCATCCGCCGTTCGACGATCCTGCCGAGATCAAACGCTTCCTGGCCGCCAGCCCGGATGCGCGCCACGCGTTCCAGGAAATCTTCCAGGCCGCGATGACGCGTTGGATGAGCGGCGAACATGACGCCGACTACCGCGAAACCTGGATGCAATTCCGCCAGCGCTGCGTGCGCGGATTGCAGCACCTGGTGGAAGGCGCCGACAAGTCGCAATCGATCATCGTGTTCACCTCCGGCGGCACCATCGCCACTATCTGCCAGCACGTGCTCGGGCTGGAGGATCGCCAGATGGCGCAGCTGAACTGGACGCTGGCCAACTGCGGCCTTACCAAGCTGCTCTATCAGTCGGGCGGCGCGCCGTCGCGCCGCGTGTCGCTCAGCTATCTCAACAATTACGCCCATCTCGAATGGCTCGGGCAGCCGCACACCATCACCTATCGCTAACCTATGACAAACGCAAACCTGTTCGACCTCTCAGGAAAAATCGCGCTGGTGACCGGCGCCTCGCGCGGCATCGGCGAATCGATCGCCAGGACGCTGGCCGCTTACGGCGCGCACGTGCTCGTCTCCAGCCGCAAGGCGGAGTCGTGCGACGCCGTCGTAGCCGCCATCCGCGAAGCGGGCGGCTCGGCCGAGACGATCGCCTGCCATATCGGCGAAATGGCGCAGATCGAGGCGATGTATGCCGCCATCGAAAGCAAGCACGGCCGGCTCGACATCCTGGTCAACAACGCCGCCACCAACCCGTACTTCGGCCCGATCGTCGATACCGACCTGTCGTCGTTCCAGAAGACGGTCGATGTCAACATCCGCGGCTATTTCTACAGCTCGGTGCATGGCGCCAAGCTGATGGCGAAGAACGGCGGCGGCAGCATCGTCAACGTCGCCTCGGTCAACGGTGTCATCCCCGGCGAAGGGCAGGGCATCTATTCGATCACCAAGGCGGCCGTGATTTCGATGACGCAGGCCTTCGCCAAGGAATGCGCGGCCTCCGGCGTGCGCGTGAACGCCTTGCTGCCGGGGCCGACCGACACCAAGTTCGCCGCCGCCCTGGTGCACAACCCGGCCGTGCTGAACCGCATGATGCCGCACGTGCCGATGCGCCGCGTGGCGCAGCCGGACGAGATGGCCGGCACCGTGCTGTACCTGGCGTCGAATGCATCGAGCTACACCACCGGCACCTGCATCAATGTCGACGGTGGCTATTTGATCGGTTAAGCAGCAAAAAACACAATCGCGCCTGGCGCATACACAACGGAGTGAAACATGGACTTTGACTACAGCCCCAAGGTAAAGGAACTGCAGAAGCGCCTCAATGCGTTCATGGACGAGCACGTCTATCCGAACGAAAAAGCCTTCTTCGACGAGATCGCGGAAAACCGCGCCAAGGGCGACGCCTGGATTCCGACCAAGGTAATGGAAGACCTCAAGCGGAAGGCCAAGGCCGCCGGCCTGTGGAACCTGTTCCTGCCGGAGTCCGACAAGGGCGCGGGTCTCACCAACCTCGAATATGCGCCGCTGTGCGAAATCATGGGCCGCGCAGGCTGGGCCGCCGAGGCGTTCAACTGCTCCGCGCCGGACACCGGCAACATGGAGACGCTGGAGCGCTACGCCAGCGAGGAACTGAAGCAAACATGGCTGAAACCGCTGCTGGAAGGCGAGATCCGTTCCTGCTTCGCGATGACCGAGCCGGCGGTGGCGTCGTCGGACGCGACCAACATCGAAAGCCGCATCGTGCGCGACGGCGATCACTACGTGATCAACGGCCGCAAGTGGTGGTCGTCCGGCGCCAACGATCCGCGCTGCAAGGTGTTCATCTTCATGGGCAAGACCGACCCGGACAACCCGAGCAAGCACAAGCAGCAGTCGATGATCGTGGTGCCGCGCGACACCCCCGGCGTGACCGTCATCCGCCCGCTGCCGGTATTCGGATTCGACGACGCGCCGCACGGCCACGGCGAAGTGCTGTTTGAAAACGTGCGCGTGCCGGTATCGAACATCCTGCTGGGCGAAGGGCGCGGCTTCGAGATCGCGCAGGGCCGCCTGGGGCCGGGCCGCATCCACCACTGCATGCGCCTGATCGGCTTGGCCGAGCGCGCGCTGGAACAGATGTGCAAGCGCACCCTGAAGCGCGTCGCGTTCGGCCGGCCGATCGCCGAGCAGACCGTGACGCTGGAGCGCATCGCCGAGGCGCGCATCATGATCGACCAGGCGCGCTTCCTGGTGCTCAATGCCGCCGACATGATGGACAAGGTCGGCAACAAGGCGGCGCTGAAGGAAATCGGCATGATCAAGGTCGCCGCGCCCAACATGGCGTGCAAGGTGATCGACTGGGCGATCCAGGCGCACGGCGGCGCCGGCGTGGCCGATCCGTTCCTCGCGCACGCTTACGCCAACGCGCGCACGCTGCGCATCGCGGATGGCCCGGACGAGGTGCACCGCAACCAGGTCGGCAAGCTGGAGCTGGCGAAGTACAAGCCGGCCAAGCCGGCGCAGTGAGCGGGGCCGCCATGCCGGAGCAAAACTTTGCCGGGAAAGCCGTCCTGGTCACCGGCGCCGGCGGCGGCATCGGTCGCGCCACCGCGCTCGCCTTCGGGCGCGCCGGTGCGCGGCTGGTGCTGTCCGATATCAGCGCGCAGGCGGGCGAGGAATCCGTCGCCCTGGTCAGGCAGTCCGGCGGCGAAGCCATCTTCGTCCAGGCGGATGTGTCGCGCGATGCCGAGGTGGAGGCGCTGGTGGCGAAAACGGTCGCGGCCTACGGCCGGCTCGACTGCGCATTCAACAATGCCGGCATCGAGGAGGAAAGCAAGCCGATCGGCGAATGCGAGGAAGCGCTGTTCGACCGCATCATGGGCATCAACGTCAAAGGCGCGTGGCTGTGCATGAAGCACGAAATCCGCCAGATGCTCAGGCAGGGCGGCGGCGTGATCGTCAACACCGCGTCGGTCGCCGGGCTGGTCGGCGCACCCTTGCAGGGCGTGTATGCAGCCAGCAAGCATGCGGTGGTCGGCATGACCAAGACCGCCGCGGCGGAGTACGGCAAGGCCGGCATCCGCGTCAATTCGGTGTGCCCCGGCGTGATCCGCACGGCGATGCTGGAGCGTGCCCTGGAGCGCGAGCCGCGCCGCGAAAAGCATATCGTGCGCGCGCACCCGATCGGGCGCATCGGCGAAGCCGCCGAGATCGCGGGCGCGGTGCTGTGGTTGTGCTCGGACGCGGCGTCGTTCGTGACCGGTCACCAGCTGGCTGTCGACGGCGGCCTGACCGCAATCTAAATGTTTATTCCAAAACTGGTTACTCCTTCCCCCTGATAATGGGGGAGGGAGTTTTTTCGTTTACAAGAGAATAAAGAGGCAGACTAAACGATGAAACGCGAAATGACGCCATTCCCCTGGATGAAATCCTACCCGCCGGGCGTGTTTTGGAACGCCGACCTGCAGGTCATGCCGGTACCGCAGCTGCTGGACGACGCGGCGCGGAAATGGCCGGATCTTCCTGCGCTCGAATTCATGGGAAAGCGCATCTCTTACCGGGAATTGCAGGCGCTGGCCGACCGCGCGGCCAAGGGTTTCCAGCGGCTCGGCGTCAAGCCGGGCGTGCATGTCGGGTTGTACCTGCCGAATACGCCGCACTACATCATTAGTTTTTTCGGCGTGCTCAAAGCCGGCGGCACGGTGGTGAATTATTCGCCGCTCGACGCCGAAAAAGTGCTGGAACATAAGGTCGAGGACAGCGAGACCGATTTCATCGTCACGCTCGACCTGGCTGCGCTGTATCCGCAGATGGACCGGCTGCTCGGCGGCACGCGCCTGAAGAAGCTGGTGATCGGGGATATCGCGGAAATGAGCGCCGCGCCGGATGCCGTGCGTGCCCATTTGCAGGAGGCGCAACAGCTGGCCGCGGTTGCGTCCGACGAGCGGCACCTGCGTTTCGCGCAGCTGCTGGACAATGACGGCGTCTACCAGCCGTATCCGATCGCCGATTTGGACGAGGCGATCGCGGTATTGCAGTACACGGGCGGTACCACCGGCTTGCCCAAGGGCGCCATGCTTACGCACGCGAACCTGACTACCGCATGCAGCCAGTTTCATGCGACGGTCAGCGGCGAACCCCGGGTGCTGGAAGAGGGCCGGGAGCGCGTGCTGGCGGTGCTGCCGCTGTTTCATATCTACGCGCTGACGGTCAACATGCTGTTCGGCATACGCATGGGCGCCGAGCTGGTGCTGCATACGCGCTTCGAGCTGGAGGCGGTGGTCAAGGATCTCGCCGCCAAGAAGATCACGATCTTCCCCGGCGTGCCGACCATGTACACCGCGATCATCAATCACCCCGGCATCGCCGACTACGATCTGAGCTCGCTGAAATTCTGCGGCTCGGGCGGCGCGCCGCTGCCAGTCGAGGTCAACCAGAGCTTTCAACGACTGACCGGCTGCTGCCTGGTCGAGGGCTGGGGCATGACCGAGACGTCGCCCACCGGCACTTTCACGCCCGTGTACGGGATGCAGAAGGTGGGATCGTGCGGCATGCCGATGCCGGGCGTGACGCTCAAGTTCGTCGGCGTCGACGATCCGGCGCGGGAAGTACCGCTGGGCGAGCGCGGCGAGCTGTGCATCAAGGGCCCGAACGTAATGAAAGGCTACTGGAAAAAGCCGCTGGCCACGCGCGAGGCGATGACGGCGGACGGATTTTTCCGCACCGGCGACGTCGGCTACATGGACGAGGATGGCTTCGTCTACATCGTCGACCGCACCAAGGACATGATCCTGTGCGGTGGCTACAACGTCTACCCGCGCAATATCGAGGAAGCGATCTACGAGCATCCGGCCGTGGCGGAGGTGAGCGTGATCGGCATTGCGGATGCGTACCGCGGCCAGTCGCCCAAGGCATTTGTCACGTTGAAGCCGGGGGCGCCGCATTTCACGCTGGAAGAGCTCAAGACTTTCCTCAAGCGTCGTCTCGGCAAGCACGAGATGGTGCAGTCGCTGGAAATCCGCGACCAGTTGCCCAGGACTCCGGTCGGGAAATTGTCGAAGAAAGAGCTGTACGAGGAAGAGGCGAGGAAGGGCGCGAAGGGAGGAGCGGCGGCCTGAAGGGAAGGGGTCGAGAAGGTGTCGATGTGCGGGACTCAGGCCATGAAACAGTCCCGCACCAGATGTTCGACACCGAAGACGTTCGCCCCCAAAGACAACCGCGGGCAGAACCCGCGGTAACGGCCCGGCTAGCGCGGCGTGCCGCGGCGCAGCAAATTCACGATCGCCAGCAATACCACCGCGCCGAGGAAGGACACCAGCAGCGAGGAGATGCTGAAGTCGTTCTGGTTGATGGTGCCGGTGCCGAACAGAGGCGCCAGCAGCCAGCCACCGAGCAGCGCGCCGACAATGCCAACCACGATATTGAGCAGCAGGCCTTGCTGCGCATCGGTGCGCATCACGAGGCTGGCCAGCCAGCCCAGAATACCGCCTACGACGATCCAGATAATGAAGTTCATATAAACCTCCAGTATGTTGAAAAACTGCTATGTGAAATAGACTGGCCGCTGTTGAAATGGTTCAGCCTGTCCCCGGAACGCGCGGCCAGCCTGCGATATGCCCGTCGTTCCGTTCCGATGCGCCGCCGCCGCGCCGGAACGGAAGCGGCGAGAAGCCGACTTCGTCCTCGATCAGCACGGTCGCGCCCTGTTTCGACGCCGTCAAGTCAGTGGCATAGTCATAGGCATCCTCCTTCTCGTCAAATGACGCAAGCGGTTCTTCCGATTCCTTTTCCGATACATCCCATCTGCCATTGATGCCGGGCGAGATGCAGATCACCGGTACCTGGTTCCGATCGCGTTCCATCATGGACGCTCCAGCCCTTGCCGCACGCTGCGCGGCGTTACGAATGCTTGTACTTGGCTTTCGCTTCGTCCACGCATTTGTCCTTCTGCGCGCCGGACAGGCTGTCGCATTTCTCGCGTGCGGCCTTGTAGGCGGCCTCGTCCTTGTCTTCACGCGCATCCTTGCGTGCCTGGGCGGATTTCCCCTCGGCCTTGGCGTCGGCTTTGGCGGCGGTCTGCTTAGCCTTCGCTTCCTTGACGCAGACGTCCTTCTCATTGCCTTTCATCGCATCGCACTTGGCCTTGGCGACTGCGTAGTCGGCATCGGCTTCCTTCTTGCGCGCGTCCGCTGCCGCTTTCGGCGTGCCCTTGTACTTCGCTTCGGCGGCCGCCTTGGACTTGTCGCGCGTGGCCTTGGCCTCGGCTACGCACACATCCTTGTCGTTGCCCTTGAGAGCGTCGCATTTTTCCTTTGCAGCCTTGTAATCCGCGTCTGCGGTATCCTTGGCATGCTTGTACTCTGCCTTGGCGGCGTCACTGGCGGCGGCGGCCGGCCCGGCCAGGCCGAACGCGGCGGCGGCAAGCAGCAGGGTGGCGAATGCAGTCTTCATCTTCCAGCTCCTTTCTAGTTAGTTGCGAGAGAAACGTGATTGGTGCCGCGCTCATCGCCGGCGGCGCGGCGCGGGCATCAATGCAGGCCCCGGTTTTTAAAGCGCGTGATCTGGTCTTCCGCTTCGTCCTTGCTGATGCCGTATGCTTCCTGGATCTTTCCCGCCAGCTGATCGCGCTGGCCGGCAATCATGTCGAGTTGGTCGTCAGTCAGCTTGCCCCACTGTTCCTTCACCTTGCCCTTGAATTGCGTCCAGTTGCCGGCGACAGTGTCCCAATTCATGTTGACCTCCTGATGAAATAACCCGCCTCGAACAATCCGTGTTGCCGATGGATGCGTGCGGCGCCAGAAGCGGTGCAAATCCTGTGCCTGTTGAACGTCATATCAGAAGCCGGAATAACGGGCATAACCGGTGTAAATGTTCCAATGACTTTTGAAAACAATACAGGGCGCGGGAGAAAAGCTGCCGGACGTCAGCTTCATGGCGTTTGGATTGGTTGCGCAGCAAGAGTTTGCGCGCGGTGAAAAAGTTTTCGAAATATTTTGAAACAATATCTATTGCATTCGGAAACTTAATCACGGACAAGCTGTCATTTGTTACACCGGAGTACAGCTTTCACATTTCCCGAGGAGTACATCATGGCTGAACAACTGACTGAACACGCGCTGGCAGGGCAGGAAACCTACGATCCGAACCGCCTGCTGGATACCCTGCTGGAGAAGATGAACCTGAAAAACGATGCGGCGCTGTCGCGCATGCTGGAAGTGGCGCCGCCGGTGATCTCGAAGATCCGGCACCGCCGGCTGCCGATCGGCGCTTCGCTGCTGATCCGCATGCACGAGACCACCAACATGAGCATTCGCGAATTGCGCGACCTGATGGGCGACCGGCGCACCAAGTACCGCCTGAGCGACGCACAGGGCAAGCCGAAACCGGCTGCACCGGACGCGTCGGCGCAACAGCAGAGCGCGCTGCACTGATATTTGCCCTTGCCTCGGGCAGGACCGCCCGGTATTCGCTAAAGCGAATACCGGCTTGTTCATTTGCGCGCCTTTCATCGGCTCTGTCGCCTGCCATGCGAAGCCGGTGAAAGGCATGTTGCGTGCGCCCGGCGCTGTTCTTGCGGCGTTCCGTCGGCAAGGACGGCGCATGGCGCTGACCGGGAATATTTTTCCTTGACGGAATAAACGATACGCAAATAGAATCCGCCTGTTTTCATTTCATGGAGCCCCCTTTCATGGGCACTTGTTCGAGTGGTAGTTGTTGCCGGAGTCGCTCCGGTTCTGCCTCGGCAAGATAACGCAGGACTTTCTTCCTCCTGCCGTCGTCGCGCCGCAGGCGAATGACGGTATCCCGATGTTCCGGTTCGCCCCGGAATATTCCGAGTTCCAAAAACATCTATGCAGTGTCGCCCCGGGACGGTGGCGGCGAGATCCTTTTGTCAGCCGCGCCCGGCTCGCGGAACATGTTGCGCATTGCGCAGCGAGGATGGCAAGTACTGATGAGAGGTGCTTTTCGTTGAGCAGTAACGGAGGTGCCGATGTTCACAACCCGCGCAACACTATTGCTGGCTGCCGCGCTCATGGCGGCGCAGCCTGCCCGCGCTCAAGAGCAGCGCGAAGAAACATGGAATGCCAAATTCCAGGCGACCTATGTCTGGCAGGCCAAACCGGCGTTTGCGGCAGCCTATTCCGGCGCCAACAGCCTGCGTCCAGAGCGCGAGAAAAGCTATTCGTTCTCGGCCGACGCCGCCTTCGGCTGGCGGCCCTGGCGGGGCGGGGAATTGTATTTCGACCCGGAAGTCGTGCAGGGCGTGCCGCTGTCGGGCTTGCACGGCTTGGGCGGCATGACCAACGGCGAACAGCAGAAAACCAGCGGCCCCAACCCCACGCTGTACCGCGCGCGGCTGTTCCTGCGCCAGACTTGGGGCCTAGGCGGCGACAGGCAGGAGGTCGAGTCGGACGCCAACCGGCTGGCCGGCGCGGTCGACAAGCGCCGCATCGTGCTCACCGCCGGCAATTTCGCGGTCACTGATGTATTCGATAATAGCGCCTACGCGCACGACGCCCGCGCCCAGTTCCTGAACTGGGCACTGCTGGCGCACGGCGCATACGACTATGCGGGCGACGCGCGCGGCTATACCTGGGGCGCTGTACTCGAATATTTTCACGATGATTGGGCGGTGCGCGCCGGGCGCTTCATGCAGCCGGCCGAATCCAACGGCCTGCCCCTGGATACGCGCATCTTTGCCCATTATGGAGACCAGGTGGAACTGGAACACGCGTACAGCATCGGCCAGCAGCCCGGCAAGCTGCGGCTGCTGGCCTTCCGCAACAAGGCTGAAATGGGCAGTTTCCGCGACGCGCTGGCCGATGCCGCGGTCAACGGCGGCATACCCGATGTGGCTCGGGTGCGCAAGGACAACATCAAGCGCGGTTTCGGCGTCAGCGCTGAACAGAACCTGACGGCCGATCTCGGTGTGTTTGCGCGGGCCAGCCGCAACGACGGCGGCACCGAAACCTACGCCTTCACCGAAATCGAGCGCTCGGTTTCGCTGGGCGGGGCGCTCAAGGGGGCCGCCTGGAAGCGCACGGCCGATACCGTCGGCGTCGCGCTGGTGCGCAACGGGCTGTCGCGCGCGCACCGCGATTATCTGGCGGCGGGCGGCTTGGGCGCGTTCATCGGCGACGGCCGCCTGAACTATCGCCCGGAAACCATTGCGGAGGCATACTACAGCGTCGCGCTGGCGCGTCAGGCTTGGCTGACGTTCGATTTCCAGCGTATCGGCAATCCCGCGTATAACGCCGATCGCGGCCCGGTCAAGGTAGCATCGCTCCGGCTGCACGCCGAATATTAAGATAGAGAAAGGCCAACATGTTCGATCTGTTCGATCCGCAACGCAGCGGCCGCGACTGGCTGGCGGCGCGCCCCAACCGCTGGGACTGGGCGTTGCTGCCGCTGGTGCTGGCGCTGTTGGCCGCGCTCGCCTTCGGTGCGATGCAAATGACCCGGCCGTTTGTCGTCGGCCAGCCGACCGAGATCGCACTCGATCCGATCTATCTGCCGTACTACCTGCTGCGCACCATCCTGCGCATGTTTACGGCGATGGGCTTTTCGCTGCTGTTTTCGTTCGCGTTCGCCGCCGTCGCCGCGCGCTACCGCGCCGCCGAGAAGGTGATGATCCCGATCCTGGACATCCTGCAGTCGGTGCCGATCCTGGGTTTCCAGGCGATCGCAATCGCTCCCTTCATCGCACTCTTTCCCGGCAACCTGCTGGGCGTGGAATGCGCGGCGATCTTCGCGATCTTCACCTCGCAGGCGTGGAACATGACCTTCAGCCTGTACGAATCGATGCGCACCGTGCCGTCCGAGCTCAACGAGGCCGCGCGCGTGTTCCGCCTGTCGGCCTGGCAGCGCTTCTGGCGCCTGGAACTGCCGTACGCCATGCCGGGCCTGCTGTGGAACATGATGATGTCGATGTCGGGCGGCTGGTTCTTCCTGGTGGCGGCCGAGGCGATCTCGGTGGCCGGGCAGGACATCAAGCTGCCCGGCATCGGCGCCTGGATCGCGACTGCGATCGAGCAGGAAAACGGCCGCGCCATCGCCTATGCGATCGCCGCCATGTTGGCCGGCATCGTGCTGTACGACCAGCTGTTCTTCCGGCCGCTGCTGGCCTGGGCCGACAAGTTCCGTTTCGAGGAGTCGCAGGGCGAGACCGCGCAGCAGTCGTGGCTGCTCGACTGGATACGGCGCAGCCGCTGGATGCGCGCGCTTTCCGACCGGTTCTGGGCCCGCATGCGCGGCGCGCTGGGTTGGTTCGGCGGTGCGTCGCAGCGTGCCGGCGACCAGCGCGCGCGCAAGCGGCCGGCGTGGCTGCCGCGCGCCTGGGATGCGCTGGTGGTCGTCGCTGCCGCGCTGGCAGCGATCCGGCTGGTCGTCTACATCCATAGCGACGTCGGCTGGGGCGAAGCGGCGCATGTGGTCGGCCTGGGCATTGTCACGCTCTTGCGCGTGATGCTGCTGATCGGGCTGGCGTCGGCGGTGTGGGTGCCGGTCGCGGTCTGGATCGGGCTGCGCCCGCAGTATTCGCAGCGGGTGCAGGCGGTGGCGCAATTCCTGGCTGCGTTCCCGGTCAACCTGCTGTTCCCGCTGGTGGTCTATGCCCTGGTGGCGTTCCGCCTCAACCCGAATGTCTGGCTGAGTCCGCTGATGGTGTTCGGCACCCAGTGGTACATCCTGTTCAACGTGGTGGCGGGCGCCTCCACTATCCCGACCGAACTGCGGCTGGCGGCCGACAACCTCGGCCTCAAGGGCTGGCTCAAATGGAAGCGCGTGTACCTGCCGGCGGTATTTCCGAGCTACCTGACCGGTGCCATTACTGCCAGCGGCGGCTCCTGGAACGCCAGCATCGTGGCCGAGTACGTCACCTGGGGCAAGACCACGCTGGTGGCCGACGGGCTGGGCAGCTATATCAAGCAGATGACCGATGCCGGCGATTTTCACCGGATCGCGCTGGGCATCGGCGTGATGTGCGTATTCGTGATGTTGTTGAACCGTTTCTTCTGGCGCAAGCTGTACCTGCTGGCCGAAGACCGCAGCCGATGATGAGGATGATGTGATGAGCCGCAATGAATTGATCGAACTGAAGGGCGTCGCCAAGTCGTTCCGCTCGGCCGACGGCGCGCCGCGCACAGTGCTGGAGTCGGTCGACTTCGCGCTGCGGGAGGGCGAGATCGTCGCCCTGCTGGGCAAGTCGGGGTCGGGAAAGTCGACCTTGCTGCGCATCATGGCCGGCCTGATCCCGGCCGACGCCGGCCGCGCCGCGTATCGCGGGCAGGCGATCGGCGGGCCGGTCGGCGGCATCGCGATGGTGTTCCAGTCGTTCGCGCTGTTCCCGTGGCTGACGGTGCAGCAGAACGTCGAGCTCGGGCTGGAAGCGCAAGGCATGCCGCCGGCCGAGCGCGAGCGGCGCGCCGACGCGATGCTGGAGCTGATGGGTCTGGCCGGTTTCGGCGGCGCCTTGCCGCGCGAACTGTCGGGCGGCATGCGCCAGCGCGTGGGCATCGCGCGCGCGCTGGTGACCGACCCCGACGTGCTGCTGATGGACGAGGCGTTCTCCGCGCTCGACGTGCTCACCGGCGAGACGCTGCGCGACGACATCCTGGAGCTGTGGGACAGCCAGCGCATGCCGACGAAGGGCATGCTGATCGTGTCGCACAATATCGAGGAAGCGGTGATGATGGCCGACCGCATCATCATCCTGTCGAGCGACCCGGGCCGGATCCGCAGCGAATTCCGGATCGACCTGCCGCGCCCGCGCAACGCCGATTCGGTCGAGGTCAGGGGGCTGGTGGACGAGGTCTACGGGCTGATGACCATGCGCCCGGCGCAGGAGGCGGCGGCCGAGGTTCTGGCGCGCATGCACCTGGGCTACCGCCTGCCGGACACCGATGTCGAGCACATCGAGGGCGTGCTCGACCTGCTCGCCGACGCCCCGTTCAACGGCCGCGCCGACTTGCCGCAGCTGGCGCAGGAAGCCGAGCTCCCCGACGAAGAGCTGTTCCCGGCTTACGAGGCGCTCGGCCTGCTGGCGCTGGCGCAGGTGGAAAAGGGCGACATCGCGCTCACGCCGCTGGGGCATCGCTACGCCGAGGCCGACCAGGCGCTCAGGCAGGAGATTTTCGGCCAGCAGCTGCTCACGCACGTGCCGCTGGCGGCGCATATCCGGCACCGGCTGGAAGCGGAGCAGAGCGGCACGCTGCCGGAGAAACCGTTCCTGGAGCTGCTGGAGGAATTCCTGAAGGCGGACGAAGCCAAGCGCGTGCTGCAGGTCGCCATCGAATGGGGACGCTACGGCGAGGCGTACGAATACGATTACCATACCGGCCGGCTCAAGCTGCCGGACAGCGAAGAAGAGTGACTAACGGAATTGAAAAGGACTTTCATGCAAGAGGCAGACAGCGGAAAATCCGTGGAGCCCGCCGAGCGCCCGTGGATCGTGCTTGCGACAACCTATGACGTCGAGGCCTGGATCGATAATTACAACCGCGAACTGCAGCGCGCGATCGAAAATACCCGCGCCGTCGGCTACGGCATCTGCTTCCGGCTCGGGCACGGCGGGGAAATCTACCTGCACACCACGTCCGACGGCGACGTACTGCTGGATGTGACGCCGGAAGCGGAGTGGGTCGCGCCGCTGCTCAGCGCCGCGACCGGCGTCGAAGCGCCGCCTGCGCGCATCTGGGCCTTGCCGGGACACACGCTGACGCAATTGGTGCTCGGATTGAGCCCCCTGATCGCCGCCACCAGGATCGTGCTGCAGCACGATTTCAAGATAAGGAAGTACTAGTTTTCGCGTAGGGGAGCCTGCGCCGGTTGGAATAAAAACGTTACTTTTCAGATACTTATCCCTCCGTATTACTCCCGATACACCCCATCGGTCGACTCCGAATACAATGGTCGAGGCACGATTGGTCTGGCTACCGAATGTGCATGACAGGCCAATAGCGTCACTAATAACGATTCGATAGAGGAGATGACCATGGTTTCTGTATTCCTTCGCCGCTTGCTGGCGACGGCTGGCGTGGCGCTGCTGGCGGCGGCGCCGGCGCTCGCGCAGCAGCAGTACATCAACATCCTGACCGGCGGCACCAGCGGCGTGTACTACCCGATGGGCGTGGCGCTGTCGCAGAACTACGCCAAGGCGATCCCGAATGCGAAGACTTCGGTGCAGGCGACCAAGGCTTCGGCCGAGAACCTGAACCTGCTGCAGGCGGGGCGCGGCGAACTCGCCTTTTCCCTGGGCGACTCGCTGTCGGATGCCTGGAAGGGCGACGAGGAAGCCGGCTTCAAGGCGCCGCTGAAAAAGCTGCGCGGCGTGGCCGGCATCTATCCCAACTACATCCAGATCGTCGCGTCCGCCGACTCCGGCATCAAGACCCTGGCCGACCTCAAGGGCAAGCGCATTTCGGTCGGCGCGCCCAAGTCCGGCACCGAGCTGAACGCGCGCGCCATCTTCAAGGCCGCCGGCATGACCTACAAGGATTTCGCCAAGGTCGAGTACCTGCCGTTCGGCGAATCGGTGGAACTGATGAAGAACCGCCAGCTCGACGCGACGCTGCAGTCGGCCGGCCTTGGCGTGTCCTCGCTGCGCGACCTGGCCACCTCGGTCAGGATCGTGGTGGTGCCGGTGCCGGCCGAGGTAGTGGCCAAGGTGGGCGACGCGGCCTACCAGTCCGGCGTGATCCCGGCCAGGACTTATGAAGGCCAGGCGGTCGACGTGCCGACCGCGTATGTGCAGAACTTCCTGGTCACGCACGAGGGCGTGCCGGCCGATACGGTCTACAAGATGACCAAGGCTATCTTCGACAATACCGACCAGCTGATGGCGGCGCATGCCGCCGCCAAGGCGATCAAGAAGGACACCGCGATCAAGGGCATGCCGGTGCCGCTGCATCCGGGCGCCGAGAAGTACTACCGCGAGGCCGGCCTGATCAAGTAAGACCATCATTACAGAGTGCGGGCGGCGGCATGGCGCATCGTGATGCGCCGATGCACGAACCGGCCGACCCGTGCCGCCATTCCATCAAGGAGCACGTTCAATGTCCGAACTCAATCTTCACGCGGCCCCGCCCGGAGGCGCTGCGGGCGGCGCCGCGCCGGCCGCAAGCGAGCAATTCCAGGAACACGGCGTGCAGCGCCATCTGGGCGGCTTGCCGCTGAAAATCCTGACGGCGGCAGCCCTGGCCTTTTCCGGCTACCAGCTGGTGGTCGCCGCCTTTCATCCGCTGTCGAGCCTGGTGATCCGCTCGCTGCACGTGGGCTTTCTGCTGATGCTGTGCTTCCTTCTGTATCCGGCGCTCAAGCTCGGCAAGCACAACCGCATCCCCTGGTACGACTGGCTGCTGGCGGCGGGCGGATTCGCGCTCGGCGCCTATCAATGGATTTTCGAAGCCGACCTGATCCAGCGTGCCGGCGACCCGAGCACGGCCGACCTGGTGGTAGGCACGATCGTGGTGGTGCTGGTGTTCGAGGCGGTGCGGCGCATCCTCGGCCTGGCGCTGCCGCTGGTGTGCGGCGCCTTCCTGCTGTACGGCCTGTTCGGGCAATACCTGCCGGACGCGATCGCGCACCGCGGCTTCGGCTATGACCAGGTCATCGGCCAGCTATTCACCGGCACCGAGGGCATCTACGGCATCCCGACCATGGTGTCGGCGACCTACATCTTCCTGTTCATCCTGTTCGGCGCTTTCCTGGAACATGCCGGCATGATCAACCTGTTCAACGCAATCGCGCTCGGCCTGGTCGGTCAGGCCAAGGGCGGGCCGGCCAAGGTGGCGGTGATCTCGTCCGGCTTCATGGGCACCATTTCCGGCTCCGGCGTGGCCAACGTGCTGACCGTCGGCCAGTTCACCATCCCGCTGATGAAGCGCTTCGGCTATTCGTCGGTGTTCGCCGGCGCGGTGGAAGCGACCTCGTCGATGGGCGGCCAGATCATGCCGCCGGTGATGGGCGCGGTGGCCTTCATCATGGCCGAAACGCTCAACGTGCCCTATGTCGACATCGTCAAGGCGGCGGCCATTCCCGCCATCCTGTACTACGTGACCGCATTCTGGATGGTGCACCTGGAGGCGGGGCGCGCGGGACTGACCGGCTTGCCGAAGGAGCAGTGCCCCAGCCCGCTCGCCGCGCTGAAGAAGAACTGGTACCTGGTCCTGCCGCTGGCGGCGCTGGTGGCCATGCTGTTCCACGGCTTCACGCCGATGTTCGCCGGCATGACCGGCCTGGCGCTGACCGCGATCCTGATTCTCGGCGCCGCCATCGCCGCGCAATTGTCCGGCACGGCGTTCCGCTACGTGTTCTGGGTAGCCTTGGGCCTGGGCGCCGCCACCTTCGTGAAGCTGGGCATCTATCCGGTGCTGGCGATCATCGCGGTGCTGGCCGTGGCCTGCTTGTGGATCAAGGGCGGCAGGAAGACGCTGCACACGATGAAGTCGAGCCTGGTCGACGGCGCCAAGCAGGCGCTGGCGGTGGGCCTGGCCTGCGCCATCGTCGGCGTGATCATCGGCGTGCTGACGCTGACCGGCGCGGCGTCGAGCTTCGCCGGCTTCATCCTCGACGTCGGCGCCAACAGCCTGTTCCTGTCGCTTCTGCTGACCATGATCGTGTGCCTGATCCTCGGCATGGGCATCCCGACCATCCCGAACTACATCATCACCAGCTCGATCGCCGCGCCCGCGCTGCTCAAGCTGGGCGTGCCGCTGATCGTGTCGCACATGTTCGTGTTCTACTTCGGCATCATGGCCGACCTGACGCCGCCGGTGGCGCTGGCCGCGTTCGCCGCCGCGTCGATCGCCAAGGACTCGCCGATGAAGATCGGCTTCAAGGCTACGCAGATCGCGATTGCCGGTTTCGTGATTCCGTACATGGCGGTCTACGATCCGGCGCTGATGCTGCAGGGGGAACTCACGGTCGTGACGGTGGCTTACGTGGTGTGCAAGGCCTTGCTGGCGATCGGGCTGTGGGGCGCGGCTTCGGTCGGTTACCTGTGGACGCCGCTGAAACCGCTGGAGCGACTGATTGCCGTCGTGTCGGCGGCGCTGCTGGTGGCGGCGGTACCGCTGACCGACCAGATCGGCTTTGCGCTGACCGCGGCGTTCTTCATCTGGCAAGTCATGCAGCGGCGCCGGCTGGCGGTCGCATGAGCGCGCTCTGCGTGGCGGCCGCCGCGCTGACGGTGGCGCTGCCGCTGCAAACGTTCACGCTGGCCTGGACTCATTCCATCGAAAAGATCCGCTGGGAAGAGGATTACCGCATCGCCGGCGGCCGGCTGCAGCTGGTCGAGTCGCGCATCCGCGGTTCCGGCGCCGGCATGGAGCCGCCCGAGGGCGCGCGGCTGCAGGATGGCGTCTGGCATTACGTGCCGGCGCTGCCGCCGCTGCCGCGCGTGCGCCTGGCGCGCTCTCCATATGTCGCCGATTACCAGCTGTGCTGGGACGGCGCCTGCCGCGCCATGGCAGACATCGTAGGCCCGGTGGAAGCAGCGCCGGAGGTGGAACTGGCGCCTTGTGATTAGCTCGATTACAGCAGCAGGAAACACGCAGCCGCCACGGCGGTGGGCCCCAATGCAGACAGGAACAGCGTGAGCGGATTGATCGACTGCTCGTCGAAAGACTCGCGCAGGATCGCGAAACCGGCCGGGTTGGGCGCGTTGGCGATCACGGTCAGCCCGCCGCCGGTGACAGCGCCGGCCACCAGCGCGTATTTGGCGCTGTCGGAGATGCCTTCCACCAGCGATCCGAGATAGGTCAGCGCGGCGTTGTCGGTGATCGCGGTCAGGCCGGTGGCGCCGGCGAACAGCACGACCGAATCCAGGCCGCCGATGATCGGCTGCAGCCACCAGCGCTGTTGCCCGCCCAGCACCACCAGCCCGGCCAGGAAGAACGCGACCAACAGCCCTTCGCGCAGCAGCAGCGGTTCCTGGTAGCGCTTGTAGGCATCGGTAAATCCGAGGAAGAACAGGAACAGCCCCATGAATACCGGCGGATGGTGGCTGAAGACGACCGTACCGGCGAGGAACAACAGGTGGATCAGGACGACGGCTGCCGGCATCGGCGACTGTGCGGCCTGCCCCGCCGGCAGCCCCAGCCGGGCCAGTTCGCGCCGGAACAGCCAGGCCGCGGCCGCGGCGTTGACGACGACGGCGACGGCGGCCTTCCAGCCGAACACGCTGCTCATGAAAGCGATGTCCCAGCCCCATTTGTCGGCCACCATCAGTACCGGCGGTGCAGCGTATGGCGTGAGCACGCCCCCGATCGACACGTTCACGAGCAGGATCGCGAGGGTGACGTACTTCAGGCGCTCGGACACGCCGGCGGCGAAATAGCGGTCGCGCAATATCAGTGCCGCCAGTGTCATGGCCGCCGGCTCCGTGATGAACGATCCCAGTAGCGGCACCAGCGTCAGGCACACCAGGTAGCAGGCGATCGGCTCGGCCAGCGGCATCAGGCGCGCGGTCCGGTCCACCAGGCCCCTCGCCAGGTGCAGGATGGGGCGGGTGCTGGCGATGACCAGGATGGCGAACACGAACAGCGGCTCAGTGAAGTCCTGCCCGTCGAGGTAGCCGACCGCGTCCGCGGGAGTCGTTGCCAGCGCCATGAACAGCACCAGGACCAGCGCCCAGAAGCCGAACACCACTTCCACTTCGCCCAGCAGATGCCATAGGCCGGCGTGCCTGCCGCCGGCATGCGAGAGATGGTCGAACCACTTGGCGCCGAACGTGTGCAGCACGGCCAGCCCGAAGATGATCGCTCCGGCGTATTCGGTCAGGTGGGGGGCGCTCATTACATTGAATAGGTGTTATACCGCGCCGATGGCGGGCGGCGGGACCGCCATTGTACAGGCCGTACCGATACGGATTTGTTATGCCGACCACGGCATCGGGGCAGCGATGCGTCCTTGTCCGGGCCCGTGCGGGGAGAGAAGTTGCCTTTAGGCATTAAGCGCAATGATAATATTGACCGGAATCAAGGTTTTTCATCCTTGCGGCACATATCCTGCATGCATCATATTGATATGAGGCAACATTTGTGCCGCAGGCGTCTTGCGCAACCAAAAACAGGTAGAAATAAGGGGAGTACGCGTGTTCAAGAATCTCACTATCAGGGCCCGGCTGATTTTTGTCGTCGGTTTCCTGTCGCTGATGTGTATCGCCGGGGCGATCATCGGATTGTCCAGTCTGTACATGTCCAACGAAGCGGTCAAGGCAAGCTACCAGGAACGGCTGGTGCCGACCGGGCAGCTGGACCAGATCATCCGCCTGATCAAGACCAATGAGCTGGCGGTGGCACAGGCACTGACCGCCGACCCGGCGAGCGTGGGCAAGGAAATGGATGGCGTCGATCAGCGCATCGGGCAGATCAGCCAGCTGTGGAACGCCTACATGACATCATCGCTGTCTCCGAAGGAAAAGGAGCTGGCGGACAAATTCATCGCCGCCCGCAAGAGCTTCGTCGAGGAAGGATTGAAGCCGGCGGTGGCCGCCCTGCGTGAAGCCGATGTCGCCAAGGCTGGCGGCATCATGCGCGACAAGATGAATCCGCAGGCCCAGGCGATCAGCGATGCCGCCAACAGCCTGGTGCAATACCAGCTCGACATGGGCAAGAAGGATTTCGAGGAAAACGAAGTGCGCTATCGCTGGGTGCGCAACTCCTGCGCCAGCGGCATGCTGTTCTCGGTGCTGCTGGGCTCCGTGATCTGCATCTGGCTGGTGCGCGCGATCGCCAAGCCGATGGCCGATGCGGTCAAGGTCGCCAGGAGCGTGGCGGCCGGCGACCTGACCAACAAGATCGAGGTCACCAGCGGCGACGAAACCGGCCAGCTGCTGCAGGCGCTGAAGGAAATGAACGAGGCGCTGGTGCGCATCGTCAGCGAAGTGCGCGGCGGCACCGAGACTATCGCCACCGCGTCCAGCCAGATCGCGTCCGGCAACATGGACTTGTCCGCGCGCACCGAAACGCAAGCCAGTTCGCTGGAAGAAACCGCGTCCTCGATGGAAGAGCTGACCTCCACCGTCAAGCAGAACGCCGACAGCGCCGTCCAGGCCAACCGGCTCGCAATGTCGGCTTCGGAAGTGGCGGTCAAGGGCGGCGCCGTGGTGTCGCAGGTGGTTGATACCATGGGCTCGATCAACGAGTCGGCCAAGAAGATCGTCGACATCATCGGTGTCATCGACAGTATCGCTTTCCAGACCAACATCCTCGCGCTGAACGCGGCGGTCGAAGCCGCGCGCGCCGGCGAGCAGGGCAAGGGCTTCGCCGTGGTCGCCACCGAAGTGCGGCAACTGGCGCAGCGCTCGGCCGCGGCCGCCAAGGAAATCAAGTCGCTGATCGACGATTCCGTGGAAAAGGTCGACACCGGCGCCAAGCTGGTCGACCAGGCCGGCGCGACCATGCAAGAGATCGTCGACAGCGTCAAGCGCGTGACCGACATCATGGGCGAGATCTCGGTCGCCAGCAAGGAGCAGACCGACGGCATCGAGCAGGTCAACCAGGCGATCGCGCAGATGGACGAGGTCACCCAGCAGAATGCGGCGCTGGTGGAAGAAGCCGCGGCGGCGGCTGCCTCGCTGCAGGAGCAGGCGGTCAACCTGTCGCACGTGGTCAGCGTGTTCAAGCTCAACGACCTGCCGCAGGCCGCGCCGGCCGCCGTCAAGGTTGCGGCTGCGCCTTCCGCGCACGTGATTCCGCTCGCCAAGACGCGTCCGGCATCCCCGGTTCCGAGCCCCAAGCGCATCGCCAATGCGCCGCGCGGCAACGACGAAGACTGGACCGAGTTCTAGTTTCTCCGCGCTAAGCGCATCCGGCACGAAAGCAAGCCGGGTTCCCTGTAGCAGGGAGCCCGGTTTTTTTATGCATGCATGTATTTCCGATCGGGCGGAATTCCGTAGACGCTTTTGCATCCAAGCAGACGCCCGCGGCACATGCGGCGGGCGCTCGATTGTTCAACTTTGGTCGCTCGGCGACGAATGGAGAAACGAATGATGACGGATGATCCTATCGGCACACGGGGAGAAGGCGCGTTTCCCGTAGACCAGCCCATGCAGGCACTGGAAAAAGACCACCAGTTTGTGAGACAGTTATTCGACCGGTACGGCAACACCCAGGACCGGCAAGTCAAGCAGGAAGCCGGCCGGCGCATTCTGGAACTGCTGGAAATGCATTCCGCGCTGGAAGAATCGACGTTTTATCCGGCGGTCGCGCAGGCCGATGCCGCGCTGGTCGAGCAGTGCAAGAACGATCACGAGCAGGTCGACCAGATGGTCCAGCAGCTCAAGGGCATGGATGCCGGCGATCCGCAATGCGACCGCCTGTTCCAGCAGTTGCGCGATGATGTGCTGCGGCATATGCAGGTGGAGGAGCAGCAACTGTTCCCGGCGATACGCCAGGCCAACCTCGACCTGCAGGCGATCGGGCTACAGATGCAGGCATTCGAATCGAACATGGCGGCGTCCCGCGCGCGCGACAGTGCCCAGCGCGGCGCGAAGCGTCCCGGCGCATAGGCGGCAGCGCGGCAATTCCCGCTGCGCGTGCTCAGTGCGCCATCAGCACAGGCACCCGCATGGTCTCCAGCACGGTACTGGTCACGCCGCCCAGCAGGATTTCGCGAAAGCGCGCGTGGCCGTAGCCGCCCATCACCAGCAAATCCGCCTGCAACTCGGATACCAGCGCCTGCAGCGCCAGGCCGATGTCGTGTTCGGCGCTGCGTTGCACGACTTCCACCCTGACCTCGTGCCGCGCCAGGTATAGCGCGATATCCGATCCGGGCACGTTGCCGTGAGCCTGTGGCCGAACATGCGGGTTGAAGACCACGACTTGCACGGTCTGGGCGCGCCGCAACAGCGGAATGGCGCTGCTCACCGCGCGCGTGGCCGGCATGCTCGCGTCCCAGGCGACCAGCACATGCTTGCCGATACCCTCGAAGTGGCCGGAGTACGGCACCAGCAGCACCGGGCGCCCGGAATACAGCACCACGTATTCAGGGAAGTCCGGCATCACCACCGGCGACAGTTCGTTCGGATCGTTCTGCCCGATCACCACCAGGTCGGCGTAGCGTGCCTGCAGACAAATGCCGCCGCCCGCTTCGTCATCCACCATCCGCTTTTCGAACGAGGTCAGGCCGAGCTTTTGCGCCGTTGCCTCGAAATCGTCGAGGCCGCGCATGGCGCGCGCATGCAGGAAATCGAGATGCGTCCTGAGGTTCGGATCGAGTTCGGCCAGCATGCGCGCCTGCACCAGGTAGCGCGAGGCGCCGGTCATGGCCGTGCCGATCAGGTGGGCGTTTTCCGCCATCGCGATGGCGGCGGCGATCTTGATGCGTTCGCTCGCATGGGCCGATTCATCCACATGGACGAGCACGGTTTTGTAGGGCATGGCATTCTCCGGCGGCGCGGCCCTGGAAAAGACTCCGAATAGTTTCTTAGACCCGCCTTTTCACGCCAAACAAGGAGGTAGGCGGGAAAATTTGATGGGCGTCAAACAGGTCGGCAAGATCAAGCGATATCCCGCCATGGCCTTGATTTCAGGAGACCTTTACTTAGAATAAATGGAACCGATGAAAGGAGTTTTGCCGCCCGCAGCAATAGCATGCGGGAATGGCAAGACAAAAAGGAGACAGCATGCATTCAGTCCGGGACCGTGTGTCGCAAGCGGCGATGGCGCAACTGGATTCGCAATTGTCGACCACCGCCATGCTGGCGGACAAGGCCGTCGACAGCATCGAACGCTTGAGCGACCTGCATCTCAATCTTGCGCGAGCCACTTTCGAACAGTCGAACCTGGTTGCGCGACAACTCGCCGCGGCGGAAAACGCACGGCAATTTTTCCAACTGGCTGCCGCCCAGGCCAGGCCGAATTCGGAAAGAGTGTTTGATTACGGCTATTATCTGGCGAATATCGCCTCCAGCGCACAGGAAGCCTTCATCAAGGAATTCGGCATGCGCATCGCCGACTGCAACCGCCGACTGCTCGACCTGCTGGCCGATCTCGACCAGGCGGCGCTGCCCGGCGTTGCCCTGGCGGAAGCATTGGTCCAGTCCGTGGCCGGTCCCGCCGGCGCGACCGCGCCCGCGCCCCGGGAGGCCGCGCGCCAGAAAACGGAGGATGCACCCCCCATGGTGCGCTCGGCCGGCGCCGTGCGCGCGAGACGTGGATGACCTGTGGTCACCGCCAGCTTCCGCTTTTATGCCGAGCTGAACAATTTCCTGCCGCCGGCGCAGCGGCAGCGCCGCGTGGCGCACGCCTGCTCGCGCGATGCTTCCGTCAAGCACATGATCGAAGCGCTCGGCGTGCCGCATACCGAAGTCGACCTGATCCTGGTCGACGGTGCGCCGGTCGATTTTTCGCACCGTTTGCATGACCGCGAATCGGTCAGCGTCTATCCGTGCTTTACCGCCATCGATACGGCGGCACTGCCCCGGCTGCGGCCGCTGCCACCGGAACGCTTCATCGCCGATGCCCACCTCGGGCAGCTGGCGAAAAATCTTCGCATGCTCGGCTTCGACGTGTTGTATCGCAATGACTACAGCGATGCCACGGTCGCGCGCATTTCGGCGGAACAAGATCGCATCGTGCTCACGCGCGACCGCGACCTGCTGATACGCAAGGAAATCATCTACGGCTGTTATCTGCACGCCATCTCGTGCGATGCGCAGATCGCCGAAGTGTTCGGCCGCTTCAACCTGGCGCCCCTGGCGCGCGCCTTCAGCCGCTGCCTGAGCTGCAACGGCGTTTTGCGCACGGTGGAAAAGGCCGCCGTCGAACACCGCGTGCCGCAGCATAGCCGCCAGTTCTACGAACGCTTCTACGAGTGCCAGGATTGCGCGCAAGTGTACTGGGAAGGCTCGCATGTGGAACGCATGCGCCTTCGCGTAGCGCGCATGCTGGGGACGGCAGATGCCGAGGAGTAGGCCGGCGCTACCGGCGCAGGAACGCTTTTTTCACATTCCCAATGGACAAAAAATTCT
Source organism: Noviherbaspirillum sp. UKPF54 (assembly GCF_007874125.1). Lineage (NCBI taxonomy): Bacteria > Pseudomonadati > Pseudomonadota > Betaproteobacteria > Burkholderiales > Oxalobacteraceae > Noviherbaspirillum > Noviherbaspirillum sp. UKPF54. The sequence continues at coordinate 519,092 of NZ_CP040128.1, forward strand.
CCACAGCCTGCGAGCGCAACCGCGAACCGATCCTGGCGGTGCTGCGCCCACTGCTCGCCGAAAGTAAACGAGCGCTGGAGATCGGCAGCGGCACCGGGCAGCACGCCGTGTATTTCGCCGCGCAACTGCCGCACCTGCAATGGCAGACCAGCGACTTGCCGCACAATCACGCCAGTATCCTCGCCTGGCAGCAGGAGGCGCGCCTGCCCAACGTGCTCCCGCCGCTGGCGCTCGACGTCGCGTCCGGCGAATGGCCGCGCGGCCCGTACGATGCCGTGTTTTCCGCCAATACCTGCCACATCATGGCGTGGCGCGAAGTGCAGGCGATGTTCGCGGGAATCGGGCGCGTGCTGTGTCCCGGCGGCCTTGCCTGCGTGTATGGTCCGTTCAATTTCGGCGGCCGATTCACCAGCGCCAGCAACGCGCAATTCGATGCAGCATTGAAGATGCAGGCGCCGCACATGGGGATACGCGACTTCGAGGCGGTCAACGCGCTTGCGGCAGAGCAGGGGATGACGCTGCTGGCAGATCACGCGATGCCGGCCAACAATCGACTGCTCATCTGGCGTACCGGCGCGGATTGAGACAACTCAACCTGCGGTGCCGGAATATCAGCTACGGTGTGCGCATTGACTATCAACAGCCCATCTCAAATTGCGCTTTGTCGACGTCACGATGTTTTATACAGCGGAAAGCGGGGGTGTACGCACCTACCTGACCGCAAAAGGAAACTGGCTGGCGCGGCAGACGAGCATCGAGCATGTCGTGGTCGCGCCATCCATGATCGAAGCCAAGGGGGCGCGTTTCATCGGCGTGCCGAGCCTGCCGATTCCTTATGCCAAGGGTTACCGTATGCCGCTGTCATGCCGCATTGCTGCGCATAAAATCCAGCAGTTGCAACCGGACCTGATCGAGGTCGGCGATCCCTATCAGCTTGCATGGGCGGCGCTGCGCGTGCGCGACCGCACCGGCACACCCACCGTCGGCTTTTGCCATTCCGACTTGCCGCGCCTGATCGCGCACCGTTTCGGCCCCGCCGCGCAGCGCCTTGCCAGCCGCTACATGCGCTCGCTCTACCGGCACTTCGACATGGTGCTCGCGCCGAGCCGGACGGTGACGAAGCAACTGCACGACATGGGTATCGCGCAGGCGCGCCACCAGCCGCTTGGCGTCGACATGCGGATGTTTTCCCCGACGCGCAGGAATCCGGCGCTGCGGCGGGAGCTGGGCTTGCCGGAGCAAACCCGGCTGCTCGTTTACGCCGGCCGCTTCACGCGCGAAAAGCGCCTTCCCCTGCTGCTCGACGCGGTGCGCCGCCTGGGCGATCCCTACCACCTGGTCATGATCGGCAGCGGCGGTGCCCTGCCGTCCGCCAGCCGCGTGACCTACCTGCCGTTCCAGCGCGACGCCGCCGCGCTGGCCGGCCTGATCGCGAGCTGCGACATGCTGGTGCATCCGGGCGACCAGGAAACCTTCGGCCTGATCGTGCTGGAAGCCATGGCATGCGGCATCCCGGTGGTCGGCGCCGATGCCGGCGGCATCAGCGAACTGATCGACGACAGCAGCGGCGTGCTGGTGCGGCCCGGCAGCGCGGCGGCGCTGGCCGAAGGCATTCGCCATCTGTACGAAAAGGACATCGGCGCGCTGGGGCGCAACGCGCACCGCCGCACTGCCGCCCAATACGACTGGAGCCGGGTCCTCCCGCAATTGATGCGTCATTACGCCAGCCTGTTTGCCGCCCACCGCCAGGTGGAGTTCGGCGTAGGAAGCTCGTATGCACCAGACTGAGCCCTTGCGCGCGGTATGCGTGTCGATCCACGACGTCGCGCCCGCCACCTGGCTGCAGTGCGAGCGGCTGTTGCGCGCGGTGCGCTCGGTGGCCGACATTCCGGTCAGCCTCCTGGTCGTGCCGGCCTACCATCGCCAGCGCCATGCCTGCAACCGCCGCTTCGAGCGGGCGCTCGAATATCGGCTCGCGCGCGGCGACGAGCTGGTATTGCACGGCTATACCCATCTCGACGAGGCGCCGCGGGCTCAGGGCTGGCGCGACAGCTTTGTGCGGGAAATTTATACCCGCCGCGAAGGCGAGTTTTATGCGATCGACAGCGACGAGGCACGGCGCCGCCTGCGGCTCGGCTGGGACTGGTTCGCGCAACGCGGCTGGCCGCTGGAGGGATTCGTCGCGCCGGCCTGGCTGATGGGCGAGGGCGGGTGGCGCGCGCTGGCCGATTTCCCGTTCACCTATACCACGACGCGGCGCCGCTTTCACCTGCTGCGCAACGGTTGCGCGCTGCATTCGCAAAGCCTGGTCTACACGGTGCGCAGCTCATGGCGGCGCCAGATGTCGTGCGCATGGAATGCCATGCTGCTGCGCTCGCTGACGGACAATCCGCTGTTGCGCATCAGCCTGCATCCAATCGACGCCAGCTATCCCGACATCGTGCGGCATTTCTACCGGATGATCGAGTCGGCGCTGGAAGGCCGACGCGCCATGACGAAAGCGGCATTCGCGAATGCCTATCAGGCCAGCCTTGCCGGCGCGCCCGAGGCGGTGGGCGCAGGGGCGGCGCTGGCAGCGCAGCGGGAGTGAGCCTGTCCTGCTTGATATGCGGCTGAGGGCCCGCTTGTCGAGTGGAGCAGGACGACGAGGGAATCAGGCGCCGACCACCGAGTAGTTGCCGGAATTGTTTTCCAGCCAGCGGCGCGACAGGTCGCTTTCCTGCTGCGACGGGTGGAAATCCTCGCGGAAGTAGTCGCGCCAGGCCCGGTAGGATTGCCGCAGCACGCCGCGCTTGCCGAACAGGTAGCCGGCGCCGCTCTTCCAGGTGCGCCATTGCCACAGCGTGCCGTCGCGCCGCAGGTTGTTCATGGTCTGGCGCAGCACGTCGGTCAGGAAGAAGAAGGTCGTGCGGCGGAACCAGGCGATGCGGCGATCGTGCGATCCGTCCAGCGCGCAATACAGGTCGAACGCGGTGCTCTTGTGTTCGGACTCCTCCGCGCTGTGCCACAGCCACAGGGTTTTCAGGCGCGGTTCCGCGCCGTCGAGCAAGTCATGGTTACGCAGCATCCAGTCGGCAAAGATCGCGGTGAAGTGCTCGTAGCCGGCGGTGATGGCCAGCGCATGGCGCGGATCGAGGCCTTCGATCAGCTTCTGGCGTTTCAGCGCGCGCGGGCCCCAGGCATTCTGCAGTCCCTGCTTTTCCAGGTGGCCGTTGAACAGCCCGTGCAGGCGGCGATGCGTCGCTTCCTGGCCGACGAAGCCCTGCACCTCTTTGCGGAACTGTTCCTGCTTGTCGAGCGGCAGTGCCTTGAAGCCGTTGCGGACCGCATCGATGAAAAACTGTTCGCCGACCGGGAAACTCATCGACAGCGCATTGAAGAACGCGGAGCGGAAGGCATCCCCGCCATGCCAGTGCCGGTCGAACGGCGTTTCCAGATCGATCAGCAGGCGGCGCACGACGAGGTCGGTCATGATGGAGTCCCCAATGGTTGCAATTATTCTTTGATAGCGGAAATGGTACTGCTTGGTACCATGCGATAATGGTGGTGTTCATTGCCGGTACTGTCAAGTACCAATCGATTTGCCAAGGAGATGAATCAAATGTTCAGCAGCGAGGTTGCCGGCAACCCGCATCGGGCGCGTTTGCTCGAGGGAATGGCGCATGCCGTCGCGAGCAAGGGCTACGCCGAAACCACGATTGCCGACATCGTGCGCGCCGCAAGCGTGTCGCGGCGCACCTTCTACGAACATTTTTCCACCAAGGCCGATTGCCTGATCGCACTGTACGAAGCCGCCAGCCTTAATGCGCTCAACGTACTGCGCCACGCCATCGACGCGAACCGCGACTGGCACGACCAAGTGGAGCAGGCGATGCGCGCCTACCTCGGCTGCCTGTCGCAGAACCCGGTGCTGATCCGCACCCTGTTCATCGAGATTCTCGGCCTGGGCGCGGCCGGCCTCATGGCGCGGCGCCGCGCGCATGACCAGATCGTCGCCTTCATGCTGGACGTGGTGAATGGGCAGCGCAGCGGCAACGGCGAGCGGCCGCCGCTGTCGGCGGACATGGCGCTGGCGGTGGTGGGCGGCATCCACGAGCTGGTGCTGCGCGCCATCGAGCGCGAGCGGGTGGGCCTGCTGGAAGAACTGGTGGCGCCGGCCGTGCAGCTGGTGCGCGCGGTCGCCTAAGATGCCGAACAGGCTCTGACCTCAAGCGCAGGCAAAGCCCCCCTTCCAAAAATCCAGATTGTCACTTCGCCAGTGCGGGCACACACTGCGCAGGGTCCTCAACACACGATTCCTGCACAGATCATCATGGATAGCGCTTCCCTCGACTTGGCTTTTCTGCAACAGTGGACTGGCAAGACCGAGCAACATCACGACACCATTTCCCCCAACATGGCCGCCGCGCTGGCCGCCGTGCTCGACCGCGCGGTGCCGCCGCAGCCGGGCGAGGCATTGCCGCCGCTGTGGCACTGGATTTATTTCTGGTCGATTCATGCGCAATCCGAAGTCGGCCCGGACGGGCACGCCAAACGCGGCGGCTTTTTGCCGCCGGTGCCGCTGCCGCGCCGCATGTGGGCCGGCGGCCGGCTGACGTTCGACGCGCCGCTGCCGATCGGCACGCCCGCCACCCGCACTTCGCGCATCCTGAACGTCACCGCCAAGCAGGGCCGGAGCGGCAACCTGGCCTTCGTCACGGTGCAGCACCAGATCGCGCACGGCGGCACCGTCGCCATCACCGAAGAACATGACATCGTCTACCGCGACATGCCGGCCAAGGGCGCCGAAGCGCCCGCGCCGAAGCCGGCGCCGGCCGACGCCGCCTGGTCGCGCACCGTCACGCCCGATCCGGTGCTGCTGTTCCGCTATTCGGCGCTCACCTTCAACGGCCACCGCATCCACTACGACCGCAGCTACGTCACCGAGGTAGAGGGCTACCCGGGCCTGATCGTGCACGGCCCCTTGATCGCCACGCTGCTGGTCGACCTGTTGTACCGCAACCGGCCCGAGGCCCAGCTGGCCGCATTCGAATTCCGCGCCGTCGGGCCGATCTTCGACATCGAACCGTTCGAGGTGTGCGGGCAGCCCGCCGCCGACGGCCGCACCGTCCAGCTGTGGGCCAAGAATATTCGCGGCGAGCTTGCGATGCAGGCCACCGCCACGCTCAAGAACTAATTCAGGAGTACATCAATGACAGCCCAGCACGACGCCTACCAGGACATCCGCGACGCGGTGCGCAGCCTGTGCGCCGAATTTCCGGCCGAATATTTTCGCAAGATCGACGAGGAGCGCGGCTATCCCGAGCAGTTCGTCGACGCATTGACCCATGCCGGCTGGCTGGCCGCGCTGATTCCGCAGGAATACGGCGGATCCGGCCTGGGCCTGACCGAAGCCTCGGTCATCATGGAAGAGATCAACCGCTCCGGCGGCAATTCCGGCGCCTGCCACGGCCAGATGTACAACATGGGCACGCTCTTGCGCCACGGCTCGGAGCAGCAGAAGCGCCAGTACCTGCCGAAGATCGCCACCGGCGAGCTGCGCCTGCAGTCGATGGCGGTGACCGAGCCGACCACCGGCACCGACACCACCAAGATCAAGACCGTCGCGGTGAAGAAGGGCGACCGCTACGTGGTCAACGGCCAGAAGGTGTGGATCTCGCGCGTGCAGCATTCCGACCTGATGATCCTGCTGGCGCGCACCACGCCGCTGGCGGACGTGAAGAAGAAATCGGAAGGCATGTCGATCTTCATCGTCAACCTGCACGATGCGATCGGCAAGGGCATGACCGTGCGGCCGATCCCGAACATGGTGAACCATGAAACCAACGAGCTGTTCTTCGACAACCTGGAGATCCCGGAAGAGAACCTGATCGGCGAGGAGGGCAAGGGCTTCAAGTACATCCTCGACGGACTGAACGCCGAGCGCACGCTGATCGCCGCCGAATGCATCGGCGACGGCTACTGGTTCATCGACAAGGTGGTGAAGTACGCCAACGAGCGCGTGGTGTTCGGCCGCCCGATCGGCCAGAACCAGGGCGTGCAGTTCCCGATCGCGCGCGCCTTCGTCAACGTCGAGGCGGCCAGCCTGATGCGCTTCAAGGCGGCGGAGCTGTTCGACGCCCGGCAGCCGTGCGGCACCCAAGCCAACATGGCGAAGATGCTGGCGGCGGACGCCTCCTGGGAAGCGGCCAACGCCTGCCTGCAGTTCCACGGCGGCTTCGGCTTTGCCTGCGAATACGATGTCGAGCGCAAGTTCCGCGAAACCCGCCTGTACCAGGTCGCGCCGATCTCGACCAACCTGATCCTGTCGCATGTGGCGGAGCACGTGCTCGGCCTGCCGCGTTCGTTCTGAGGAGATGAGCATGCGCCCATTGGATGGAATCACCGTCGTCACCCTGGAACACGCGATTGCCGCGCCATTCTGCACCCGCCAGCTGGCCGACCTCGGCGCACGCGTGATCAAGGTCGAGCGCCCCGGCGTGGGCGACTTCGCGCGCGCCTATGACGAACGCGTCAACGGCCTAGCCTCGCATTTCGTGTGGACCAACCGCTCGAAGGAAAGCCTGACGCTCGACGTCAAGCACGAGGAGGCGACCGTGATCCTCGACAAGCTGCTGGAAGGCGCCGACGTGCTGGTGCAGAACCTCGCGCCCGGTGCGGCGGCGCGCCTCGGCCTGTCGTACGACGCCTTGCGCGAAAAATTCCCGCGCCTGATCGTGTGCGACATTTCCGGCTACGGTTCGGACGGTCCCTACCGCGACAGGAAAGCCTACGACTTGCTGATCCAGAGCGAATCGGGCTTCCTGTCGATCACCGGCACGCCGGAAGAACCGGCCAAGGCGGGCTGCTCGATCGCCGACATTTCCGCCGGCATGTATGCGTACAGCAATATCCTCGCGGCGCTGATTCAGCGCGGCAAGACCGGCAAGGGCTGCAACATCGATGTGTCGATGCTGGAGAGCATGGTCGAGTGGATGAGCTATCCGCTGTACTACGCCTTCGATGGCGCTTCGCCGCCGCCACGCGCCGGCGCCGCGCATGCCACGATCTATCCGTACGGCCCGTTCCCGGCCGGCGACGGCAAGACGGTCATGCTCGGCTTGCAGAACGAGCGCGAATGGGTGGCCTTCTGCGACAAGGTGCTGCGCCAGCCGGAACTGGCGACCGATGAGCGCTTTTCGTCGAACTCGCGCCGCACCGTGGCGCGCGCCGAACTGCGGGCGATCATCGTCGACGTGTTTGCCGCGATGAGCGCCGAGCAGGTGATCGCCCGCCTGGACGAGGCTCAGATCGCCAATGCCCACATGAACGACATGCACGACTTGTGGCAGCACCCGCAGTTGAAAGCGCGCGAGCGCTGGACCGAGGTCGACACGCCCGCCGGCAAGGTGCCTGCGCTGCTGCCGCCCGGCGTGCCCAATACGTACACCTCGCGCATGGACCCGATTCCCGCGCTGGGCCAGCATACCGACGGCATCCTGCGCGAACTCGGCTACGCGGACGACGCCATCGTGAAACTGCGCCAGCAAAAAGCCATCTGAACCATATCCGGAGACACGCCGACATGACCGATCATCCCAGCAAGACCCTCGCGGCCTTCGCCGCCAACCTGCGCTTCGAAGACATTCCGCCGGCGGTGGTGCGGCGCGCGGAAGACCTGCTGCTCGACTGGTTCGGCTCGGCCGTTGCCGGCAAGGGTGCGCGCCCGGTGGAAACCATCGAGCGCTTCGCGCGGCAGATGGGGCCGGACAGCGGCGCCGCCGAGGTGCTGATCTCGCGCCGCCGCACCTCGCCGCTGTTCGCGGCCATGGTCAACGCCGCTTCGTCGCACGTGGCGGAACAGGATGACGTGCATAACGGTTCGGTATTCCACCCGGCAACGGTCGTGTTCTCGCCCGCGCTGGCCGTGGCGCAGGAGTTGCGCTGCTCCGGCCGTGAACTGCTGACCGCCTCGGTCGCCGGCTACGAAGTCGGCATCCGCATCGGCGAATTCCTCGGCCGCTCGCACTACAAGATTTTCCACACCACCGGCACCGTCGGCACCGTCGCCGCCGCGGCCGCCGTCGGCCGCCTGCTGAAACTCACGCCGGAGCAGATGCTCGACGCCTTCGGCTCGGCCGGAACGCAAGCTGCCGGCCTGTGGGAATTCCTGCGCGACGCCGCCGATTCCAAGCAGCTGCATACCGCGCATGCCGCCGCCGCCGGGCTGACGGCCGCCTATCTCGCCAGGGACGGCTTTACCGGCGCCAAGCGCATCCTGGAAGGCGCGCAGGGCATGGCCGCCGGCATGTCGTGGGAAGCCGACGCGGCGAAACTGACCGACCGCCTCGGGCAGCGCTGGGCGCTGGCGGAAACCTCGTTCAAGTTCCACGCATCGTGCCGCCATACCCATCCCGCCGCCGACGCCTTGCTGCAGGTCGTCACCGAACACAACCTGGCGCCGGAACAGATCGCCGCCGTGAACGCGCAGGTGCATCAGGGAGCGATCGACGTGCTCGGCCCGGTCGTGAATCCGCAGACCGTGCACCAGGCGAAATTCTCGATGGGCACCGTGCTCGGCCTGATCGCCCAGTTCCAGCGCGCCGGCATGAAGGAATTCGAAGACCATTTCAACGATCCGCGCATCGCCGCATTCCGCGCCAAGGTCGGCATGACGCTCGACCCCGAAGTCGACGGCGCCTATCCGGCGCGCTGGATAGGCAAGGTGGAAGTGCGGACCGTGGATGGGCGCACGCTGCTCGGGCGCGTCGACGAACCGAAGGGCGATCCGGGCAACACGCTGTCGCGCGACGAACTGGAACAGAAAGCGCTGCGCCTGGCGCAGTTCAGCGGCGGCGCCACGGAGCAGGAAATGCAGGCCGTGTTCCGCCAGCTGTGGGATATCGAACGCGCCGCCGCGGTCGGCCATTTCCTCACCTGAGAGGGCATGCCTATGTCGCAAGCCGAATCCAACCCGGTGGCACGCTCCTACCTGTTCGTGCCCGGCAACCGCGCCGACCGTTTCGAGAAGGCCTGCGCTGCCGGCGCCGATGCCGTCATCGTCGACCTGGAGGATGCGGTGCCGCCGGACGACAAGGAGGCGGCTCGCGCTGCACTGGCAGCCTGGCTGTCGCCAGCTCGCTCCGTGCTGGTGCGCATCAACGGCGCAGACACGCGCTGGTTTGACGACGACCTGGCCTTGTGCCGACTGCCGGGCGTGGCCGGCATCGTGCTGCCCAAGGCCGGCGCGCCCGGCGAGCTGCTGGAGTTGCATGACGCCGGCGCGAAAGAGATTTATCCGCTGATAGAAACCGCGCACGGCTTTGAGAATGCGCGCGTGCTGGCGGAAGCGCCGGGCGTGCGGCGCCTGATGTTCGGCTCCATCGATTTCAAGCTCGACCTGGGCATCGAGGGCGACGATGACGCGCTGCTGTACTTCCGCTCGCAGCTGGTGCTGGCATCGCGCCTGGCGAGCGCCCAGCCTCCGGTGGACGGCGTGAGCACGGCAATCGACGACGCGGGCGAACTGGAGCGCGACACGCTGCGCGCGCGCCGGCTCGGCTTCGGCGGCAAGCTGTGCATCCATCCGAAGCAGGTCGCGGCGGTGAACAGGTGCTTCAGCCCGTCGGCCGCAGACATCGCCTGGGCGAAACGGATACTGGATGCCAGCGCGGCCAGCGGCGGCGCGGCGGTGGCGGTGGATGGAAAAATGGTCGACCGTCCGGTCATTCTGCGCGCCAGGCAGATAGCGGACGAAGCGGCGCGCAGGCACCCGGCGGATCGGATGCACCCTGGTACATAGTTCAATTCAAAGGAGACAAGGATGAAACTGAATAAATTGCACGCGGCGCTGTTCGCCGCCCTGATCGCCAGCGGCAGCGCCTTCGCGCAAAGCCCGATCGTCATCAAGTTCAGCCACGTGGTGGCAAACGATACGCCCAAGGGCAAGGGCGCCGAACGCTTCAAGGAACTGGCAGAGAAGGCGACCAACGGCCGCGTGAAGGTCGAGGTCTACCCGAACAGCACGCTGTACAAGGACAAGGAAGAGCTGGAAGCGCTGCAGCTGGGGTCGGTCCAGATGCTGGCGCCGTCGCTGGCGAAGTTCGGCCCGCTCGGCGTGAAGGAATTCGAGGTGTTCGATCTGCCGTACATTTTCCCGAGCCGGGAAGTGCTGTACCGCGTCACCGAAGGCCCGATCGGCAAGAGCCTGTTCAAGAAGCTGGAAGCCAAGGGCATCACCGGCCTGGCCTACTGGGACAACGGCTTCAAGGACATGACCGCCAACAAGCCGCTGCGCACGCCGGCCGATTTCCGCGGCCTGAAGATGCGCATCCAGTCGTCCAAGGTGCTCGACGCCCAGTTCCGCGCCCTCGGCGCCAACCCGCAGGTGATGGCGTTCTCCGAGGTGTACCAGGCGCTGCAGACCGGCGTGGTGGACGGCACCGAGAACACGCCGTCGAACATCTACACCCAGAAGATGCATGAAGTGCAGAGCAATATGACCGTGTCGAAGCACGGATATATCGGCTATGCGGTGATCGTCAACAAGAAGTTCTGGGACGGCTTGCCGGCGGACATCCGCACCGCGCTGGAAGGCGCGATGAAGGAAGCGACCAAGTACACCAACGCCATCGCGGAGCAGGAGAACGCGCAGGCGCTGGAAAACATCAAGAAGGCGGGCAAGACGAATGTCTACGTGCTGAACGACAAGGAAAAGGCGGAGTGGCGCAAGGCGCTGCAACCGGTGCACACGCAGATGGCAGGCCGCATCGGCAAGGACTTGATCGACTCGGTCAACAAGGAAGCGGCGGCGCTCGGCTACAAATAATCGCCCAGGGCGGGGGCGGCGCCGTGCTGCCGGCCCCCGACGCTGTCCAGGGAAGGAAACAGGGAAGGAGATGCGCATGCTGCTGTCGCCCGATACGATCGAACTCGTCTGCGACGAAATGCAACTGCTAAACGAGGTGCTGCCGGCCGGCGCGCGCGTGCTCGAGCTGGGCTGCGGCAAGGCTGAAAAGACGCGCGCCATCGCCGAGGGCGGCAAGGTGGAAGCCATCCTGGCGCTCGAAGTCGATGAAGTACAGCACGCGAAGAACCTGCAGATCGCCGGCCTGCCGCGGGTGCGTTTCGCTGCGGGCGGCGCGCAGGCTATCCCGGCGCAGGACGCGAGCTTCGACATCGTGCTGATGTTCAAGTCGCTGCACCACGTGCCGCTGGCGGAGATGGACCGTGCGCTCGACGAAATCCGGCGCGTCCTGAGGCCCGGCGGGCTGGCCTGGCTGTCGGAACCGATTTTCGCCGGCGAATACAACGAGATCATGCGGCTGTTCCATGACGAGGAGCGGGTGCGCAGCGCCGCCTTCGAAGCGGTCCGGCGCGCCGTCGACGACGGCCGCATGGCGCTGGTCAGGCAGATCTTCTTCAAGGCGCCGCTGCGCTTTCGGGACTTCGCGCAATTCGAGCGCGGCGTGCTCAATGTGACTCACACCGCGCACCGGCTGTCGCCGCAGCTGCACGAACAGGTGCGCGAGCGGTTCGAGCGGCACATGACGCCGGACGGCGCCTTCTTTCAGATCCCGATGCGGGTCGACCTGCTGCGCAAGGACGCCTGAGGCCTTGGCCGGACAGGCGCTACTTGTCCTGCTCCCAGCGGCAAATGCAATCGACCAGTTCGCGCGCGTAATGCGGCAGCGTCTCGAGCTGCTGCACTACCACGCTGCGTTCGCGCACCGCCCACGGCTCGTCCAGCTCCACCAGCGCCAGCCGCATTGAACGGCTCAGGCGCTGCGCCGCCGACTGCGGCAGGATGCCGATGCCGACGTCGGCTTCGATCATGCGGCACATCGCTTCGAAGCTGCGCACCTGAATGCGCATTTTGAGCTGTTTGCCGTTTTCGGCCACGATTCGGTTCAGGAAATGCTGCAGCGTGCTTCCCTCGTGCAGGCCGATATGGTCGTATTCCAGCGTGGCGGCAAAAGGAACGTGGCCGGATTGCGCCAGCGGGTGGGCGGGAGAGGTCGCCAGTACCAGCCGGTCGGTGGAGAAATTCAGGATCTGCAGGCCGGGCGACTGGATGTCGCCGGCGACGATGCCGATGTCGGCCGTGCCCTCGTGCACCGCGCGCACGATGTCGTGATTCAGCCTTTCTTCCAGCGCCACATTCACTTGCGGGTGCTTCGCCAGGAAGTCGCCCAGCACTTCCGGCATGAATTCGGTCACGGCGGTGGTGTTGGCGAAGATGCGGATATGGCCCTTGATGCCGTTGTTGTACTGCTGCATGTCGCCTTTCAGCCGCTCCACCTGCTGCATGAATTGCTGCGCATGGACCAGCAGCGTCTCGCCGGCCGGCGCCAGTTGCACGCCCTTGTTCTCGCGATAGAGCAGGCGCACGCCGAAGCGCGCCTCCAGTTCCTTGATGCGGCTGCTGGCCGCCGCCAGTGACAGGTGCAGGCGTTCGGCCGCGCGCGTCATGCTCTTGAGCTCGGCTATGGCGATAAACAGGCGCAGGTCGGTGAGATCGAAAAGCATGATGAGGAAGCATTTCTGAAAAAGGCATTTTACGCCGTTGAACTGTCGCAAGTGGCGCGGCTGCCCATTTCCAAAAACAGGAAGCCACTTCCCGCTTATTGGAATGACCACATTGGCATCAAGGAAAACGATGCCATGGTAAGCATCCGGAAAAGTCGCCCGTATTTTGCATATTTTGTGGCTGGCAAGAAAATTGCTCAGGGGTAGCAATCGTGCTGGTTACCGTGGCAGGGAAGTCATGGCCAAACGCACGCAGGGAGCAAACCAATGAAAATCACCAACCTGAAAATCGGCGTGCGCCTGGGAGCCGGTTTCGGCCTCGTTCTGACCCTCATGGTCGCGCTGGCGCTGACCGGCGTGTCCCGCATGGCGCAGATCCAGCAAAGCCTCGACCGCATCGTCAACGACAACAACGCCAAGATCAAGTCCATCGGCGAGATGCGCCGCGCCGTGCTGTCGATTGCCATCGCCACCCGCAACATGGCGCTCACCGACGATGAGGATCAACTGGCGCGGGAATCGGACAGCATTGCCGACGACCGCGACGAGTATGCCGCGCATATCGAATCGCTGACCGCGCGCCTGGGCGACGAACACGGCAAGGAAGTGCTCGCCAAGATCGAGGCGGCGCGCGCCGAAATCGATCCCCTGACCGACAAGGTGATCGGCCTGTTGCGCGAGAACAAGCGCGCCGAAGCCGCTCCGCTGCTCAGCAATGAAGTGCGCGCGGCGCAGCGCAAGTGGGTCTCTGCCATGGACGAAATGGTGCGCTACCAGGAAAGCCTGGCCGACAAGGCGTTTTCCGCGGCGGAAAAGTCGTACAAAATCGCGCTCATCCTCACGCTGGCCATTACCGGCGTGGCGCTGCTGCTCGGCGCCGGCGGCGCCTGGGTAGTATCGCGCAGCATCACCCGGTCGCTGCACGAAGCGGTCGGCGTTGCGCGCCGGGTGGCCGATGGCGACCTTAGCGCCGAAGTCACCGTCAAATCGAAGGATGAAACCGGCCAGTTGATGCAGGCGCTCAAGGACATGAACGACAGCCTCGTTCGCATCGTCAGCCGGGTGCGCAGCGGCACCGAAACCATGAAGACCGCGTCGGGCGAAATCGCCTCCGGCAACCTCGACCTGTCGTCGCGCACAGAACAGCAGGCCAGCACGCTGCAGGAAACCGCCTCCTCGATGGAGGAGCTGACGGCAACCGTGCGGCAGAATGCCGACAATGCGCAGCAGGCCAATCAGCTCGCCCTGTCCGCGTCAGAAGTCGCGAGCAAGGGCAGTGCGGTGGTGGGGCAGGTCGTCGATACGATGGGTTCGATCAGCGGCTCGGCAAAGAAGATCGAGCAGATCATCAGTGTCATCGACGGCATTGCCTTCCAGACCAATATCCTGGCGCTGAACGCTGCGGTGGAAGCCGCGCGCGCCGGCGAGCAGGGGCGCGGCTTCGCGGTCGTCGCCAGCGAGGTGCGCAGCCTGGCGCAGCGCTCGGCCGCCGCCGCCAAGGAAATCAAGGTGCTGATCACCGATTCGGTCAGTCAGGTCGATGCCGGAACCAGGCTGGTCGACCAGGCCGGCGCCACGATGCATGAAATCCTCGACAGCGTCAGGCATGTGAGCGACATCGTCGGTGAAATCAGCGCCGCCAGCCGCGAGCAGAGCGCCGGCATCGAGCAGGTCAACCTGGCCATCGCGCAGATGGATGAAGCGGTGCAGCAGAACGCGGCGCTGGTGGAGCAGGCCGCCGCCTCGTCGGATGCGATGCAGCACCAGGCCGAAGCCCTGGCGCACGCGGTGAGCGTTTTCCGGTTGGACGGCGCGACGGAGCCGCAACAGGATGAACCGCAGGCAGCGGAAGCCTCATCGCAGGCGGCCCGCATTGTCACGCTGCGCCGGCCCGAGCCGGCACCGATGCTTGCAGCGGCCAACGAGTGACAGGAAGTTCAGGCGGTATGAGGCATGCGCCACGCTAGCGCTGCCGCGGCGGCGCGTCTGGCGAACCGACGACGCATGTGCCGCAGGCGCTGATGGCGCCGGATAAGGCGCAGCCGAATGGACAAGGACGCGGCGTTCCATTCGGCCGGCGGTGCGATTGTAGGGGGCTGGCTCGTCATTCGGATTAATGCGACCAGAGCCGGAGCTCGCCCGTCATGTTCATCTTGCCGTCGATCTTCAAACCGCCGAGGGTCTGGTTGAACGGCACCACGGCCGCCGGATCGCTTTGCGCGTTGATCGACTCGAAACCGAAGTTGCTGAATAGTGTGTCGCTGGGCAGTTTCACCGCGACGTAGTCGGGGCCGCCGTCCGTGCGGTTCTTGACATCGATCCCTATGCCAGTAAACAGTGCGCCGCGCGGGTTCTTGACGACAATATAGTTGGTCTTGCCGTCCTCGCCCTTGAAGCCCAGAGCGACATGACCGTTTGCGCTGGAATCGGTCAGCGACGTCGTATTGAGCCGCAGGTCCATCATGATGCCGATACCGTCCTTGCCGCTCACTTTGGACAGTTCGCCATCGTCCAGCGGGCGCAAACCCTGCGACAGTGCTCCGGCACTGACACATATTCCAGCAATAAAGCTAAGCAATTTCTTGTACATGTCAGGGCTTGAATTTAATGTCCAGATACTGGATCTGTATGTTGCCGATGCGGCTGGCGCCGAGATCGAATGGCGCAGTGCTGTTTCCGAATGAAATATTTCCGATTTCTATGCCGCCTACCGCGGCGCCATTCGGCGCGCGGTCAAGGTCGGGCCAGCCGATGCCGATGTGCAGGCGCGACTTGGTCGGGTCGTTGGGATCGGTTACCGCGTTAATCACGCCCGGTTGTGCGCCGGCATCGGCGATTTGCCAGGGCGAAGAGGTGATGCTGATGCCGTCGCTGCCGACGGCGCCCACCCGAATCCTGCTGAACCTCATTTGCTCGGCAGTCGAATCCGGATTCGTTATATCGTCGCGTCCGCGCGGGCGCACCAGGATTTCGCCGATATCCATGCGCAGGCCGAGGCCGAAGCCGATGCCCTCGCCGGCGCGCGGCGGGAAAAGCTGCAGGCCGCCGCCGTAGAACACCACGTCCTTGAAAACGGTGCTGCCGCCTTCGAAGGTCATGTCATTCGCGTTGACGCCCCAATCGTAGGCGAACTGCCACTTCGCGAGCCCCGCCGAATTTTTCGGAAACATCAGCTCGATCACGTCCGCCAGCCCGGATGCCGTTCTGACGTCCAGGGTATAGGGATCGCCGAAGGGATTGCTGGTGTCGTCCGAACGCGCAAGATAGATATTGCTGATGTACGCGCTGGCTCCTGTGGGTGCGAGATAGGTGATCTTCGCATTGCCCGACATCGAGAAATTGTTCAGGTCGAAGCTGACGCCATCGCCGCCTCGCACGGACGACAGCGCCGCGTCGCTCAACGGTTCCAGGCCGGCTGCGTTCGCCTGGAGGCAGACCAATGTTGCGCACAGTAGCAACGCGCCGGGGGAAGCGCTGCGGGGACGTGGCATGAATCGGCTGGGCTTCATGATCGGGCGCGCCTTGCGTTACCGCCTGAAGGCGTTGGGCGGCGGTGCGCCGTTCGCGGTGCTCAGGGCTGTCAGCCTGTCGCGCCAGTTGAGCCAGAATCCCGTCTGTGCGACAGACGGCGGTTCGGCCATGCCGGACGTCGTCGGGAACTGCACGGCGGTCTTGAGCGCCGAAATCCAGAAGTCGCGGCTGGCGCCATTGACGTCGCCGGCAGTCACGCCAGGAATCGCAGGGCCTGCGATTTTAGAACCCTTGTATTCCACACCATCGATGAGCATCGATCCGCTCAGCGTGTTGATCGTCAGCCCGATGTCGCCCTTGATGCCCTCGAAGCCCATGCGCATGCCGACCACTTCGCGCGTGGCTGCATCCGGCGCGTTCTTGTAGACGAATTCGAAATAGGGATTGGTGATTTGCACCAGGCGCTTGTCTGCCGTGCTGTCCAGGCGGCCGAACTGCAGCACCGGCATGTCGATATAGGACGTGCTCCAGTCGGTGACGCCGTTGGTCGTCTTTGCGCCCAGGTTGATTTTTCCAAAATTCGCGTTCAGCAGGACATCGGCGCCGATGGCGATGCGGGTGCTGTAAAGCGTGTCGCCGTTGGAGACGAAGCTGCTGTTGGTCAGGTCCAGCAAGCCCTGGCCGTAGGTAGCCGACAATTCCTTCTCCGACATCGGCCGGAGCTGTGCCGAGGCCGGACCGGCACCAAGCAGTGCGGCAGTCGCAGTCAAGCATACAAGACCAATTCGGAGCAGGCTCATCATGTTAAGCACCAGGCGCAGTATCTCTACAGAAAGATTTTTAACACTACTGAAAGAAACGCCCCCCGGCTCGCGCAAGGGGGCGTATTCATACTACGAGGTCAGACTCTTGTTTCAGCAACAAGAAGAGATTAGTGACCGAACATCCAGACCTTGGTGCCTTGCAGGTCGAAGTTCTTGATAGCAACGCTACCGAAGGAAGCACCGCCGTTGCCGGTGGTGATCGAGTCAACCGTGATCGACATGGAAGCGGCGCGAGCTTGAGCTTCTTGGCCGGTAACCTTCGGGAAGGCGAACTGAACGACGTCGCCGCCGTTACCTTGTGCGTCAACCGGACGGCCCAGTGCTGCGCTGGTAGCCAGAGCCAGGTTGGTTGCGCCAGCTTGATCCAGGCCGTAGTAGGTGTCTTGCAGAGCGCCGACCACGCCAGCGTTGAACTGAGCAGCGTTCAGCACGTCGATGGTCATGATGAAGGCGCCACGGATACCGATGTTGTTGAACGACACGGAGCCGTTACCTGCTGCGGACTTGTCGGTGTAGGTGAAGGAACCGATGTTGATGTTCAGGTCAGCAGCGATCGACACGCCGTCTTGGCCGCTAACTTGGCTCAGCGCTGCGTCATCGATGGAGGTCATTGCGAAAGCGCCGAAGGAAACTGCGGACAGGGCCAGAGCGATAGCGGATTTCTTGATCAGTTTCATTATGTAGTCTCCAAAATGGTAAAAGAATTTCTTAAAAGTTTTTTATTTCGATGTTGCAAACGCTTGCTCCATGCTCCTTGTGGGTGCTTGCGATTCTTGGCATGTGTTGTCAACATTCCAGATTTCGCCGGCGCTTCGCGTCTTGCGGCTCTTAACATTGAAGCAATATTAAGAGCCTTCATCTTAGGTTATTGTTAAGATCGAACCGAGTGTTTCGCGCTGACCGCTGGGGCCAAAGAATTGGCTTCGAGAGCCAGTGAACCGAGCCGGCACGGTATCCGTCATGGCGAATCACCAGGGAAGTGAGCGGGTGCTTTCGCTGCAACCCAATATCCATGAGGTTCTCTTCGCTTCGTCCGGGATCCGTACGCAATGGCGTGGAACGATTTCTTGAAGCATCAATCGCTTCGTATCCGATATTTGCCGTCCCCGGCAGGCTTGTTTTTCGTTCTTGACGTGTCGGTATCGGCTTTTCGACCGCCGCGGCGACGGCCCCGGTAATTTTGTTTATTTGTCTACCGGCCGGAGGTTCGTGGCGCGGCCCTCGGCTGCCTCGGCTCAAGGGCGGGGCGGTGGAGGTGGCCGGCCGTACCCGGTTCGAGGGGAAATATTACAATTGCCTGCCTATTAGAAACACACCTCTAGGAATTTCCACGTAATCCTTCATGGCATTTATTTCCCAGAATCTACAAGGGCGGCATAATGTGCTGCGAAGTAGCGCTACCTTAATAAGTAATTGATCAAAAAACTCTTTTAACAGGCACGGATAAAAAAATGGTGTTGCGGACGCCGCCGTCCAAATTCAGACCTCCGGCAATGGGTGCGCCATTTATGGCGCGCCAACGCCTGATCGACCGGATCAGGCAGGCCGAGGATGCCAAGCTTATCCTGGTGCAAGCGCCCGCGGGATTCGGCAAGACGACTCTGCTGCGCCATATTTACGATGCTTTCATCGCCGACAGGTGCACCATTGCCTGGTTGACGCTCGATGCCGGGGATAATGACCTGGACCGGTTCATGACCTGCCTTGGTCAGGCGTTTGCGCAAATAAGCCAGATTCCGCCGTCCGGCACGCAAACGCGTCAGAGCGCGGGCGACGACCAGCTTTTCGAGCTGGCGCAGGCCATGGCCGCGACACCGCTGCCATTCATGCTGATGCTGGACGAGTTTGAACACCTGCATAACCCGGCGGCGCTTTCGATTATTCAGCAACTGCTTGAAATGCTCGGTCCGCAGCAAAAAATCGTGATCGGCTCGCGCGAGCTGCCGATGTTAAGCGTGGGCCGTCTGCGCGCTTGCCAGCAGATGCTGGAGATCGACGCCGCGCAACTCAGATTCAGTCTTGAGGAAACCACGCGCTTCTTGTGCGGCAAGCGCAATCTGGGGCTCGACAGCCAGGATGTGGAACGGCTGCAGGAAGTCACCGGCGGGTGGGCGGCGGCATTGTGGCTGTCATCGCTGGCGCTGGAGAGCAACGACAATCCCAAGCAGTACATCCGGACATTTTCCGGCTCCAACACGGTCGTCGCGTCCTACCTTGCCGAGGACGTCCTGTCGCACCGTCCCAAGCCGGTGCAGGATTTCATTCTTCAAACCAGCATTCTTCAGAAGTTTTGCGCCGACAGCTGCAATGCGGTCACGGGACGCGCGGACAGCGGCGTCCTGCTGCAGGAACTGGAGCGCTCCAACATGTTCATGACGGCGCTCGACGAGCAGCACGTCTGGTACAGCTATCACCCGCTTTTTGCCGGTTTTTTGCGCGCCCAGCTCGGCCGGCAATATCCGGGACTCGCATCGTCACTGCACCGGCGCGCCGCGCTCTGGTATGTCGAACAGGAGCGCCCGATTCCCGCGATCGATCACGCCATCGCGTCCGGTGACAAGAAGCTGCTATTCGATTTGCTGAGCGAGACTGCGGAACCCTTGTTCCTGCAAGGACGCGTGCGCCTGCTGGCGCGCTGGCTCGATGCGCTCGACCGTGCCAGCCTGGCGGCCTATCCGAAGCTGATGTCGGTCTACGCATGGGTGCTTATCCATATCAATCGCAGCGAGGAGGCGCTGACGCTGCTGGAGACCGTCACCAACGAAGACGGCGCCTCGCCGATTTCGCATCCGACGTTTCACGTGCTCAGGACCTTCAGCCTGGTCATGCTCGATCGCGTCGAGCAGACGGCGCCGATGTGGGATGATCCGCAGATCCTCGGCAGCGCCGCGCAGGAGCCGCTCTTGCGCAGCATGCTGATGATCGGTTGCGCCTACTACTATGCGACGGCCGGCAGGTACCAGGAAGCGCGCATGCTCCTCGACCAGGCCACGCGCGAGCATTCGGCCGTCGGACCCTTGTTCAGCGTGACGGTGGCCGGGTACATGCATGGCATGCTGGACCTGCGACAAGGACACTTGCGCGCGGCGGGGGCGCGCCTGCGCGCCCTGATCGGCGACGAGTCGCAGGTGCGCGTGCGCGGAACCGCACCGCGCATGCGCGCGATCATGGGTGCCGAGTCCGACGTGCCGAACCGCCGGTATGGCGCCGACGCCGGCTTTGCCAGCATCTACCTGGCGGAAGTGCTGTACGAGATGGATGCGCTGGAAGAAGCCAAGCGCCTGTTGAAACTTTACTTGCCCTTGATCAAGGATGCCGGCATTCCGGATCAGCTCATTGCCAGTCATGTGATTTACGCCCGTATTTTGCGTGCCGAGGGCAACGTGAACGGTGCCCTGCAAATCCTGCTGGAGCTGGAGCAGCTCGGCATGCAGCGCAACCTGCAGCGGATCACCGATGCGGCGCGCCTGGAGCGGGCCAGGGGGGCCGTTCTCGACGGCGATCTGGAAGCGGCGAAGACGATGTTTTCGCTGGTCGGCATTGCGCCCGCCTGGCAGCATCGCGACCTGCAGATGATCGCCGAGGATATCGAAACCCCGCTACTCGGCGCCATGCGCCTGCAAGTGCATGGCGGCCAGGCGGCGGCCACGCTGCCTTTGCTCAAGGAGCACTTGCAGGATGCCCAGGCGCGCGGGCGCGTGCGCTATGCCTTGCGGGTCAAGGCACTCTATGCGCTGGCGCTGCATCTGGCCGGCCAGCGCAATCCCGCATTGCGAACCATCAAGGAAGCCCTGCAGGACGCGCTGGGTGAGGGGTTCGTGCGGGTCTTCAAGGATGAGGGGCCGGCGCTGCTGGCATTGGTGAATGACATGCTCAAGAGCATGAAGGACGCGTCCAGCGTGGAAAACGGCGCGCTGCACTTCTTTGCGGAACGCATCCTGAATTCACTGAAGAACGGCGCATCCGCGCCGGCCTTTCATGGAGGCGACAGCGCGGCCATGGAGCCGCGCCAGCCTCACGGAGCGCTGGAAAGCGAATTGACCGGGCGCGAACTGGATGTGCTGACCCTGCTTGCAAAAGGCTATGGCAACCAGGCCATTGCCGAAAAGCTGTTCGTTTCCGTTACCACGGTCAAAACGCATTTACGTAATATCAATCTCAAATTGGGCGCTCACACCCGTACCGAAGCGATTTCGGTCGCCCGGAAGCTATCCATCATCGCCTGAGCGCTTTTGCAAACGCGTGGTGCTTCGTGGCATCGTGCACCTTGCTTCGTACCCCTCGCTTTCCTCTTCTCAAAGGTATTGGGCAACTTCAAATGAAGTGCCCGAGTACCTCAATAGCGCTTCAATCGCGTACGTTTTTCTGAATTATTTCCACAGGGAATTCTTTTAATTTCCTCTCTGCAATTTTGTGCACTGCTTTCGGCGTAAACCACGCTGGAATTGATACTTCACAAGCAGATATCGTCCGATCGGACGAGTTCGGTAAGTCAATTTCCCTCTTACATTAATGCCACTTCGCAGTTTTGTTGACATTTGACTCACGGATAGAAAACACCCGGAATTGCGAACGACTTAGCGTCACAGGAAGCGTGGCCAGCCAGGCTTCCCGAGATGATCGCGGGACACATCGCGACATCGCAAGGTAGCGACATCAAGGAGAGGACATGAAGGGGATGAAGACATGCTCATGATCATACTGGGCGCCGTAGCCGCGCTCATTGGTGGTTCCGGTGTGTGGTCAAAGCACGAACCCGCCGATCGGCTCCAGGGGCAGATCGATTTGCCGCAAAAGATGGTCGGCGCGGGACCGATCGTGCAAACGGTGAAGGTCGAGCCGTATTCCGAACTGAAATACCGCCATATCGTGCGCCAGGCGTACGACTACAGCTGCGGTTCGGCCGCACTGGTGACGCTCCTGAAATATCACGTCGGCCTGGACGTGACCGAACAGCAGAGCATGGAAGGCATGCTCGAACGCGGCGAAAAAGAAAAGATCGTCGAGCGCCGCGGCTTTTCTCTCCTCGACATGAAGCGCTATGTGGCTTCCCTCGGCGTTGAAAGCGCCGGTTTCCGAGCTGAAGTGAAGGACCTCGAAACGCTGGACCAGCCGGCCATCGTGCCGATCGACTACGCGGGCTTCAAGCATTTCGTGGTGTTTCGCGGCCTGCGCGACGGGTTGGTGTACATCGCCGATCCATCCACAGGCAACTATGTGTTCTCGGTCAGCGACTTCGCCAAGCACTGGGACCGCAACACGCTGTTCATCGTTTACCCGCCCAAGACAAAGCCGGCGGCCGGCCAGCTTGCATTGACCGACAGGGAGCTGGGCGTATTCGACATGGATCGCGTCAAGGACTCTGCAACTCTCCAATCATCGGTGGCAACCACCTACCGCCTGGAGCGCGCAATCAATTCGGGTTTCGGCGGCGTGTACGTTCGCAAGCAGTAATCTCGCGGCCGGAATTCTTGCCTGGCTATTACAACCACTACAAGGGAGTCGTCATGAAAAAATATCCACTTCTTGGGGTCATCGCTGCTGCGCTCTCGCTGCCGGTCCATGCGCAGCAAACCGGGACGGAGGCCAGTGCGGGCGCGCCGGGCACCGCGGCGGCGCGCGAGGCGCTCAAGCAGCAAGAGGGAGACACCGATCAGACCACGCTGCTCAAGCAGACGCTGACGGCGGTAGACAAGCAGTATTCGCTGCTCAAGCGCGGCAAGCTGGCGGCGACCTATGACCTGGGCTACACCTATATCGGCCAGGACAAGATCAATGCCAACTTTTCGAAGGACACCGGCACGCTCACGCTGTTCAATATCGAGAACGACAGCTCGCATACCATCACCAACACGCTCACCGTCGACTACGGCGTGCGCGACAACCTGACCGCCAGCCTGAGCTTGCCGATCATGAGCAAGTATTCGGAAAATCCGTCGTTCAGCGGATTGTCGCATTCGCTCGGCGATATCGGCATTAACGCGCGCTTCCAGCCCTTCGAGGTCCAGCGCAGCAAGCCGCAACTGACCCTGACGGGCGGTGTCCGCCTGCCTACCGGGCGCAGCCCGTTCAAGGTCGATGCCAACCAGGGTGTGGCAACCGGGTCGGGATATACGTCTTTCACCGGCGGCGTCAGCCTGAACCACGTGATCGATCCCGTCGCCCTGTTCGGGAACATCAGTTACACCTACAACCTGCCGGCCAAGCATCTTTCCCAGATCCGCAGCGACGGCAGCATCCTGAAAAAAGTGGCGCCGGGTAACAGCTTCGGCTTCGGCCTCGGTTTCGCATACGCGCTTTCCTACGACATCACGACGTCGTTCTCGATCAGCGAATCGATTTCGTCGCCCACCAAGCTCACCTTTGCCGATGGCACGACCAGCAAGACCAAGCTCCAGACCGGCGGCGTCATGAGCTTCGGTCTCGGCGTGCGCGTATCGCCGAAGACCACGGTCAACCTGACTGCGGGTATCGGCCTGACAGCCGATTCTCCCAACTTCACCCTTGGCTTGAGCCTGCCAGTGGAATTCTGACCGGAAGCGACTGCGATGGATCACACCTTCACACGGCGAAATACGCGCCCCCGGGCGCGAACCGGGCTGGCACTGGCGGCGGTTTCCTTTCTGAGTGCCGGCATGCCGCTGGCCGCACATGCTGCATTGAATGAAAACCTATTAACCAGCGCGACGGCTATGTCCTTGGGCAATGCCGTTACTGCCGACCCGCCGGGGATCGAATCGATCCATTTCAATCCGGCCGGCCTGGCGCGTGTGAAGGGCGACAAGGAGTTCCATAACATATTTCTGGCGAGCCTCAAGACCACGGCAAAGTTCCATCAGCCGGACGACTTCGACATTGGGGGTTTCAAGAATGACCCGCTGAACGGCACTACCGGCGGACCGACGCGGCTCAACCTGTACGTTCCGGGATACGGGCTGCCCGGCTGGCGCTTGCCGGCCGCCGCCGCGGCCACGATGGGCTTTTCATTCAACAATGACGGTTCCCCGTTCACATTCGGAACGCTGACGTATCCGCAATCGGTCTTCTCCGTCGATCACACCAAGGATCCGAACGATCCGATGCGGTACGACGGCAGGAAGATGCTGATGCAGCGGCTGGCACTGCTGTCGCCGGCGGTAGGCTTTCAGGTGTCCGACACGCTGAGCATCGGCGCATCCGTGCCGATATCGCACCAGGCCATGGTGATTAATACGGACGTGCGCATGCCGAACAAATTGTTGGGCATTATCGGCAAGCTGCAGCAAGGCTGGTGCAGTGACAGCGGCAATCCGGTCGACACCTTTGCCTTCGGTTTGTGCGGCGGCGGCCCGGAAGGACGGATCAATCCGTTCAAGCGGGTGGCGAACATCAATGTCGACATGACCGCGCCGATCGACCCCACCATTAACCTCGGCGTGCTATGGGAGCCGAAGGACTGGTTCGCGATGGGCGTGGTTTACCAGGGGGGCTCGAAGGCCGTGCATACGGGCACGTACGAGATCCGCACCGACCCGATGATGCGCAAATTCGTCGAGGGGATGTATGCCAGCCTGCTGGGGCCGATTGCCGCCGCGGTAACTGGCATGCCGACCTCGATCCCGGAGGTGCAGAAAGGGAATGTGACCGCAACCGTCCCATTTCCATCCCACTGGCAGGTCGGTTTCAAATTCAAGCCGGTCAAGCGCGTGCAGTTCAACGTGGACGCGAACTACTCCAAGTGGAACGAGTGGGACAACCTGACCCTCCAGTTCGACCAGAGCATCAAGCTGCTGGAAGCCGGCCGCATCCTGGGTATCACGGACCCGAGCAAGTTCACGATGAATACCGGCTTTCGCAGCGTCGTGCACTGGGGTTTCGGGCTGCAGGTGCAGGCGACCAAGAAGCTGACGCTGCGCTTCGGCTACGAGCCGCGCAAGAGTTCTATCCCTGCCGACAAAATTTCCCTGATGACGCTTCTTCCGGATACCAAGCTCTACGGTATGGGATTCAATCTCAAGATCGACCGGGATACCGAGATTAACGTCGCTGCCAGCTACCTCAAGGGAGATTTCAATGCGCCGGCCAACTCGAGCTGCAATCTGAACTGCGACAAATTTTTCAACGCGGTCTACAACCCCTACGCGGGGATGGATGTTTCAGGCGGCATTCGCGTGAAATACCTTGGCTTCAATTTCACCAAACGCTTCTGACGAGCCGATGCTTCATCGGGATTTGTTTTGATTTTATAGAGGAGTACTGCCCATGTTCAAATCAGCTATTGCAGTTGTCGTGATCGCAGCCAGCGCCGCTGTAGCGTATGCAGCCGAACCCGCCAAGGCAGCGCCATCCGCGGCCAAGCTGGAGCTCGCCAAGCGCGTCGCCCAGTTGGCGCATTCCGACTCGGTCGCGCACGCAATGCTTCTGCGCCCTGTGGCCGACGCCATGCAGCAGGCGAATGCCGTGCTCCAGGGACGTGTCGCTGCGAGCAAGCAGGATGCTGCGCTGAAGGATATCAGTGCCGACGCGAAGAAATTCGTCGACGAAAACAGCCCGATCGTTCAGAAAAGCGCGGAAAAATTCATTCCGGTGACGGTAGTGCCTTTGCTGGCCGAACGGTTCACCGAAGACGAACTGCGTCAGATTATCGCCATGCTGGAGTCGCCATTGAAGAAAAAATACGAGGCGCTGCTGCCCGAGATGGAAAAAGAATTGGGGCAGAAGGTCGCCAGCGACGTCGGCCCGACGATCGATCCCAAGCTGACGGATCTGAAGCAGCGCATCGGCCTGCGTCTGCGCACCGCTGCCATGCCCTGAGCGGTGTTGGAAGCGCTGCAGGTCATGAAGGGTAGCGAAACCGCGTTGGACAGCGAATGCATCTTTGGTGAGGGGACAACATGAGGTACTCGTCAGCGATAGATCTGGTATACAGCATCAAGGCCCGCCTGGCCGAGCGTCATTTCGAGGTTGACGCTTTGTTCAGGCAGGCGGGGCTTGCCGACGGCGAATGCATTGCCGACGACGCTTTGACACTGTCCGACAAGCTGAGCCACTTGTGGGAGTTGGTCATGCATGCGTCCGATGACGCCCTGATCGGATTGAAAGTGTCGTCGCCGCAGCCGCTGGACCGCTCCGGGCTGATGGGCCATATCCTGCGGGCGTCGCCGGACGTCAGGTCGGCGATCGAAAACCTGGTGCGCTACACGCCGCTGGTATCGCCCGCCATACAGAGCACGATTGAACATGTGTCCGGCCGCGTTCGGGTCGGCCTGTACCTGCAGGGACGCCAGCGCAACTCGCCCCAGCAGTACTACGACTTCGTCTGGTGCATGGTACTGCGCACCATACAATGCGCGGCGGCGCGCAGCGACTTGAAACCGGCGCTGGTGACCTACGCCTTTCCGAAACCCGAGCAGCCGCAAATCGCGCAAGCTTATGCGGAGGCGTTTGGATGCCCGGTGCGCTTCGACATGCCGGCCAACGCGATGGAATTCGACAATGCCGACCTGGCGGCGCCGATTACCACCGCGCGCCCGATGGCGGCGGATTGGGCGCTGAACATGCTGGCGGAACTGGCGCAGTCGCAGCGCGACTGGACGCGCCGCATGCTGGCGAAAATGGACCAGACGCAGCGCGCCGGACCGAGCGTCAGTTTCAGCTCCAGGGTGCAGCAGCTGCTTACGGGGATGCTGCCCAAGGGCGAGCCCTTGCGCGAGGACGTGGCCAAGCAGTTGAGGATGAGCGAGCGCACCTTGCAGCGGCGGCTGGCGGAGGAGGGCACGAACTTCACCAAGCTGGTGGACGATACCCGGCGCGAGCTGGCGCATCAATACCTCAGCAAGGGCGAGCTGTCGTTGAAGAAGATGAGCTTCCAGCTCGGGTTCTCCGAGCCGAGCGCGTTCTGTCGGGCCTGCAAGCGCTGGTTCGGGCGTTCGCCGAAGCAGTTGCAGCAGGGCGCGGCCCTGTTCGAGGGCGGGGAAGCATGCTCGCCGCGCGACGCCGTCAACGCCAGCGGCCGCAACGACTCCGAAGTGTATGCAGCCTGGTCCGAATAAGCGCGGACCGGCTTCACCGACTCAGGTTAGACAAAGGATTGCCATGCCAGCATTGCTGTTTCGCACGCGCTTTTTGTTGACGATGGCCGCCGGCCTGGCGCCGGCGCTGGGAAGCGTGGCGAGCGCGCAGGATAGCGCGCCGCAAACGGCTCAGACAGCCCAGACGTCGGCGCAAAATTTCGCAGCCGCCATTGCCCTCGCCACCTCGGAAGCGGTGGTCGCCCGACTGTCTCCTTCCGCCCTCAAACCGTACGAGTACCTGGTCAAGGATGCCAGGGAAATGAAGGGCTTTTTCACCTTGTATCAGAAGGATGAAAAAGTCTGGATGGAGATCAGGCCGGAGCAGTTGGAAAAACCGTTCTTCTTTTCGGTCAACGTTTCCAACGGCATCGGTGAGCGTCGCCTGTACGGCAGCCAAATGCTTGGCAGCCACATGGCTGAATTCAAGCGGGTGGGCAACCATATTCAACTGGTCGCCAAGAACACCAAATTCACCGCGCAAGCCGGCACGCCCCAGGAAATCGCGGTCAAGCAAGCATTTTCCGACAGCCTGCTGGCCAGCGTGCCGGTGGCCAGCACGCCGCACCACCAGACCAAGGCGATCCTGATCGACGCCAGCGCGCTGCTGTTCGGCGACATCCCCGGCTATGCGACCCAGCTCGATGCGGCGTATCACCAGCCGTATATGATCGATCCGGCCAACAGCAGCTTTGGCAAGGTGCGCGTGGACGAATCCCTTGCCGGATTCCAGGTCAATGCGCATTTCTTCGTGCCGAAAATAGCGGCACCGACGGCCGCGCAGAATGGAGCGATGCAGCCTAGCCTGCCAAGCACGACGCCGGACCCGCGCAGTTTCTTCATCGGCTTCTACTACAGTTTCGCGCCGCTGCCGGCCGAGCCCATGCATGCCCGCGTGGCCGACGACCGGATCGGCCATACGGTGACCACGCGCTACGATTTTTCCGACGACGTCACGATGAAGACGGCGGTGCATTACGTGAATCGCTGGCGCCTGGAAAAGGCCGCCCCGAAGGCCGAATTGTCCCCGCCGAAGCAGCCGATCGTCTATTGGCTCGACAAGAACATCCCCGAGAAGTACCGCAAGTCGGTCGCCGAAGGCGTGCTCGAATGGAACAAGGCATTCGAGCGGATCGGCTTCAAGAATGCGATCGTCGTCAAGCAGCAGACCGAGAAGGACGACTTCGACACGCTCGACGCGCGCCATGCATCGATACGCTGGTTCATCGGCGCCGACGCCGGCTTTGCGATCGGCCCGTCGCAGGTCGATCCGCGCAGCGGAGAAATCCTGGACGCCGACATCGGCATGTCCGACGTCTATGCGCGCGGCGCGCGGCGCATGATCAATGAAAATATCGGTCACCCGTTGACGCTCAGCCCCACGCATTGCGACTTCGCGCACGAAGCGGCCCATGAAATGGGATTCGCGCTCGGCTTGCTACAGGCGCGCGGCGAAGTCGAAATGGGCACACACGAAGCCGACGTGCTGGCACAGGCATACGTCAAGCAGGTGGTCATGCACGAGGTCGGCCATACGCTCGGATTGCGCCACAATTTCAGGTCGTCCACGGCTTACAGCCTGAGCCAGATCCAGGACCCGGAATTCACCCGCAAGAACGGCATGGCGGGTTCGATCATGGATTACACGCCTTTCAATATCGCAGCCAAAGGCGAAAGGCAAGGCGAGTATGCGATGTCGACGCTGGGGCCGTACGATTACTGGGCGATCGAATATGCGTACAAGCCCATCGATGGCGCGCGGGAAAAACAGGAGCTGGAAAAGATCGCCGCGCGCTCCAACGAACCGCAACTGGCCTACGGCACCGACGAGGACGCGGGAGGGAGCGTGGCCGACCCGGAGGTGAACGTGTTTGACCTCGGCAGCGACCCGCTGGCGTATTTCAGGAAGCGCCTGGTCCTGTCGCGCGAACTCTGGTCGCGCCTGCAGGCGCGGCAGCTGAAACCGGGCGAGAGCTACGAGAGCCTGCGCAACAGCTTCGACTATGGATTCACGCAGTTCGCCAGCACGGTGCCGGTGGCCGTCAAATATATCGGCGGCGAGAAGTTCGTGCGCGATCATGCCGGCACGCCGCGCGCGACCTTTACCCCGGTGTCCGCGGAAAGCCAGCGCGAGGCGCTGGCGCTGATCAACGACAGCTTGTTCAACGTGGACAGCTTCAAGTTCCCGCCCGACCTGATCAGCCGGCTTGGCGTCGACCATTTCGATCCGGCATACAGCCGGGACATTTCGGTTGCCAGCCGCGTGCTGGCGGTGCAGGTCGCGGCGCTCGACCAGCTGATGTCCGATCCGGTCGCCTCACGGCTGCTGGATGCGCAGGAAAAGGTCGTCGATGGCAAGAAGCTGCTGTCGCTGAGCGAGCTCTACGACGCGTTGCAAGACGCCATCTGGAGCGAGCTCAAGAGCGGCAAGGAGATTCCGCGCCTGCGCCGCAATCTCCAGCGCGAGCATCTCAAGCGCGTTGCCGGCGCGCTGTTGCGGCCCGGCGTGCTGGCCGAGGTGCGCAGCTTGCAACGCGAAAACGCGATTCGACTGCAGGGGAAAATCCACGCCGCGCTCAACAAGCCGATGAGCAGGGAAGCCAGGGCGCATCTGAACGAAAGCCTCAATACCCTGGACGACGCGTTGAAGGCGCCGTTGTTGCGCGCCAATGTGTAGCAAGGCGGCCGTTAAATAAGAACGATAAGAAAGCTGGGGCAGCGGCGCTGTCCCAGCTTTTCATTTTCAAGATCAGGTTTGTTTTATCGTCGATGCATGCGGCACCGGCGCAAGCGCGGCTTGCAGCGGCAATGATGAAACGGCGCGAGTTCCGGCCCCGGCCGGGGCTCAGGCAGCGCTGGGCAGTTGCGTGGCGAGTTCGCCGTCCGCGGCCGGCGCAGGAACGTGCTCTGCAGAAGCCCGCGTCGCCCGCTCCAGTTCGGCGAAGGCATCCTGGGTCAATGTCATCAGCCGCTCGGGATCGGGCACCATGTCGGTGTCGACAAACAGGGCCAGCTGGATCTGGCCGGCATAGGAAATGAACGCGAGTCCGACGCCGATCATGCCAGCCTGCGGCACCCAGCAAATCAGGTCGGTCATCCTTGAGCCTGCCAGATAGCGCGGCCTGGCGGGACCTTCTATGTTGGTCAAGACGACCGAACCTTTCGAGGTGAACAGGTTCAGCGCAAAACGCTGCAAGATCCGCGGCAGGCAGCCGGCGATGGACAGGAAGGCCATGGTCGCCCTGGGCTGATGCGACTTTTTGATGGCGGTCATGCGCCGGCTCGATTCGCGCAGGCGCTGCACTGCATCGTCCAGGTCGGTGGGCAGCTCGACTGCCACCAGGCCGAACTCGTTACCCAGCTGGAAGGCGTTCGCCTTTTCGCGCAAGTTGAACGTGACTGCCGCCCGTATCGATTTTCCCTCGACCCGTTCGCCGCGTTCCGCCAGGTATTGGCGCAAGGCGGCGGAAACGGCCGCCACCCATACATCGTTGAGCGTGACGCCCATCCTCTTTGCCATGGCCCTGACCTGATCCATGGCGAGCGGCGGCAGCCACACCAGTTGCTTGTTCCCTGCCAGGGGGGCCTTGAGCCTTGTCTTCGCATCGGGAAGCAGCAAGGCAAGGCGGGTGACGTGGGCGGCGATTTTCAACCAGGAGACGCCCTTGACCACGCGCGAGCATACCGGGTGGAGGACCGGCTGGGCGCGGTGCGGGTGCCCCTCGGCGGCCGGGCTCCTGCCATGGCTGTCGTTGTCGTCGGTGAGATGATTGAGCACATGGACCAGGCCAAGCCCGTCCGTAATGCAGTGCTGGACCCGGAAGACAATCGCATACCCGCCTTCGACCTGGTCGATCACGGTCATTTCCCATAGCGGCCGGTTCTCGTCGAGCGGCACATGCGCCAGCACGGTGAGGTGGGCCTGGAGTTCCTGGCGCGTGACTTCATGCCCGATCTTTTCGAGCTTGACGTGGTTAAGGATGTTGAAGGCCAGGTCTTCGGTCCAGTACGGCTTTCCCCTGCGTGTCACGACTTTCTGCGTGAACCTTGGGTAATTCGGCAACCGGTGCGCGACCGTTGAAATCAGGCGCGCCATGTCCAGCGGCCCCTCGAACAGGAGAATGCTGTTGATCACCATGAGGTTCCGATTCGTGTCCATCCGGTACCAGGCATAGTCGCGCCGCGTCATGGCCGACTGCATGTTTTGCGCAGCTTGTGCGGCATCGTTCATGCAGTCTGGCTGAACGCGGTGTTCCTGCTGCTCGGCCACGAGTGGCGCGGAAATAGGATGTTTCACGATCGGTGTCTCCGGTGTTTGCGTCTTTGAGCTGCGGCGCTTTTTGTCGTGCTGCACGGCGGCT
This sequence comes from Noviherbaspirillum sp. UKPF54, assembly GCF_007874125.1. NCBI lineage: Bacteria > Pseudomonadati > Pseudomonadota > Betaproteobacteria > Burkholderiales > Oxalobacteraceae > Noviherbaspirillum > Noviherbaspirillum sp. UKPF54. The sequence goes on from NZ_CP040128.1 coordinate 550,304, forward strand.
TGTCCTGTCCCGAAGCGAGGCCGGCGATCCCGGGTCCGCCTTCGGAAACCTGCATGCCTGGTCCATGCGCATTTTTTAAAGAGGGATGTCTCGCCGCCAGGCCCGTCATCGGAACGAGTGGCGGCAGCCATTTTCCAAACCGCCGGCGCTGGTAAGACAGCAGGAAGAAAATGCAAAAAACGCAACGCCGGCCCGATTGATGGTAATGCGAAACCGCCAACGCACAGGCCGCACCTCATTGTCTTTATGGGCCAAATGGTTGGCTTTAAGAGTCAGCGGAGACGCGGATTCCGGGTGAACTTTCCGGGAAGATATTAATAAAAAGAATCTAATCGCAGTGGTCTTTTGCCCCAGGAAAACTGACTCTCAAGGTCACAAATTTGGCTTCCCAGGCCATGGTGACGCGCGATGTTTATTCCGGATATTGGCTTAATCTAAACGTTCCCTGTGTTAATGAAATGCTAATAAACGGCGCGCCCTTTCATGATGATCGGGGCTGTGCATTTCGGGGATCGAGGTAGAACTCTAATTCAGTCTCTGGCGCGAGCAACGCCGATGCGATGACGCGAGGCTGAAGCAGGGCCGGTTTCATTTCGAGGAGACGTGCCGGCGAAAACATCCGCTGGCATTGCTACAAACAAAAAGGTTGGAAAAACCTGAGGATCAAGCCATGAAAGACAAGTACAAGATAGTTGGCCCGATTTACGACTTGTTAAGCGCGGTCTATAGCGGAAATTCGATTCATCACTGCAAGGTGGCCATGCTGGAGCATCTGAAGCCGGGCGACAAGGTATTGTTCGCCGGCGTGGGCCACGGAAGGGACGCGGTGCATGCGGCGAAGCTTGGCGCGGACGTGACGGTCGTCGACCTGTCGGAAACGATGCTGCGGAATTTCCAGCGCAATCTGGAAAAGGAAGGCGTCACCGTGAAAATCCGGCGCGTGCACAGCGACATCATGAAGGTGGATGAGTACGAAAAGTACGACATGGTCGTCGCCAATTTCTTCCTCAACGTGTTTAGCGAAGACATGATGGTGCGTGTGCTGCAGCACCTGATCAAGCTCGGCAAGCCGGGGGCGCACGTGGTCGTCGGCGATTTCTCCTACCCGACCGGCAATCTCTTTTCGCGCGCCTTCAAGGTCGCCTACTGGTATGGCGCGGTGCTGTTTTTCTGGCTGTTCGCCGGCAATGCGGTCCACAACATTTACAACTATCCGGAGTCGATGCGACGACTCGGATTGCATATCCGGGAGCAGAAGCATTTTCGCTTGCTGATGCTGAACTGCTACTGGTCCGTCCTTGGGAAAAAGCCTGTCTGAAGCGAAGGAAGCGGGGGTATGGCGCGCTGCCGGTCACATGTGCATTGCATGAACTTGCAAGGACGCATGCGCGGCAGGAGGGGACAAACGGACTGAGCTGATTTCTCGCCCGTCCTGCCGCCATCGCGTGCACCGCATTCCGATGCCAGCTTGCCGCATATATGGAGGTCGACATGACTGATCAGGCTTTTGCGCTGGATAGGCCTATTGCCACTGGCGTCACGCATATAGACATGGTGCGCCGCAGCGCGTGCCTGAAGCAGTTCGGCTCGCACTCGATGGCCTTTTCGACGATGCAGCCGGACCTGGCGTATTTCGATATGCCGGGCATCGGCTACATCGCCTATGCCCGGCATTACGGGGTGCGGTTCGCGCTGGCCGACCCGGTGTGCCATCCGAAGCACCGCGAACTGATGCTGGATCGCTTTATTGCCGAGTTCCCCGACGCGGTGTTCGTGCAGGTCAGCAAGGCGGTGGTCGATCATCTCCATTATCGCTACGGTTTCTACGGCACCCAGTTCGGCAGCGAATCGAAGATCGACCTCGCGACCTGGTCGCTGCGCGGCGCGAAGAAACAGATCATCCGCACCGCGGTCAACCAGGCCCGCAACCAGGGGATCGAGATCCGCGAAAGCGGATTCGATCATGACGTCAAGAAGATATCCGAGGCCTGGATCCGCACCCGGCGCTGCAAGAACAATGAAATCCGCTTCCTGATCCGGCCGATGCTGATCGATTACAGGGACGGCACCCGTTATTTCTACGCCTGCCTGGGCGGCAAAGCGGTCGGCTTCGTGTTCTTCGATCCGATCTACCGCGACGGCAGGCTGGTCAGCTACGTTCCGAACATCTCCAGGTCGTCCGCCAACTTCAAGCAGGGCTTGTGGTACGCCCTGATGGCGCACGCGATGGAGGTCTTCAAGGAAGAGGGCGTGGCGTACATCGATCTGGGACTGGTGCCGCTGATGCTGGCCGATACCGTCGAGCCGCAAGAGTCGCGCCTGTTGCGCAGCGTGATGTCGGTGATCCGGGAACGCATGGACTTCCTGTACAACTTCAAGGGCCTTGAATTCGCCAAGTCGCGCTTCCACGGCACTGTCGAAAAGACGTACTGCTGCCACCGCAACGCGCTGCCCGGCTTTGCAATGTTTGCCTTGTTCCGCCTGACGCGCATCATTTGACTGCTTCAGCAACGCATGCCGCGGCCGCCGGCCGGGCAGCCTGTCCGATTGAGAGAAATAAGATGAAACAACCAATGCAGAATCTGAGCGTACGGACGGCCTTGTCCGGCAAGCGCATCCTGTTGACGGGCACAACCGGCTTTCTGGCGAAGGTGGTGCTGGAAAAACTGATCCGCGCCGTGCCGGATGTCGGCCGCCTGATCCTGCTCATCCGCGGCGGCCGGGGAGGCGACGGCGCGCGCGAACGTTTCGAGCGGGAGATCGCCACTTCGTCCGTGTTCGACAGGTTGAGGGAAGAGCAGCCTGACTTCCTGGAGCGTTTTTTTGCCGACAAGGTCGAATGCCTGACGGGCGAAGTCACGGAAGCGGGATTCGGCCTGCCTGCAAGTAAGTTCGTCGAGCTGGCCGGGCGGGTCGACGTGATCATCAATGCTGCCGCCAGCGTGAATTTCCGCGAGCCGCTCGACCAGGCGCTGGCGATCAATACCTTGAGCCTGCATCATCTCACCGCGCTGGCGCGCGCCGCCGATGCGCCGCTCGTTCAGATATCGACCTGTTACGTCAACGGCTACAACCGGGGCGAGATGCGCGAGCAGATCGTCAAGCCGGCCGGCGCCGCGATTCCCCGCCATCGCGACGGGTACTACGACGTCGAGGCGCTGATCGGCAAGCTGCAAAAGAAGATCGAGCGCATCAAGGCCAGGGTGCGCGACCCCAAGCTGCTGGAGCGGCGCCTGACCGAGCTAGGCATCGCCGAGTCGAACCGCCATGGCTGGAACGACACCTACACGTTCACGAAATGGATGGGCGAGCAGCTTGCCATGCGCGGCATGCATGGCCGCGCCCTCGGCATTCTGCGCCCGTCCATCATCGAAAGCGTGCTGCAGGAACCGGCGCCGGGATGGATCGAGGGCGTCAAGGTCGCCGATGCGATCATCCTGGCCTATGCGCGCGGAAAAACCAGCTTTTTCCCCGCCAAGACCGACGGCGTCATCGACATCATTCCCGCCGACCTGGTCGCCAACAGCATCTTGCTGACGACGGCGGAAGCCATCGCCGAACCGGCGCAGCATCGCATCTATCAATGCTGCAGCGGTTCAGGCAATCCGATCCTGATGGGCGACGTCATCCGCCTGCTGGAAGGAGAGTCCAAGCGCAACTGGCGAGCATACGACCGCTTGTTCTACAGCGAGCCCAAGCATGATTTCCGCGTGGTGAACAACACGACGTTCCGCCTGATGATGGGATGCATGGGCGTGGTGGTCGGCGTGCGCAGCGCGGCGCAGCGCCTGCTCGGCGCCGGCGGCGCATCGAGGTCGCTCGAAGCATTGCGCACCACGCGCACGCTCGCGATCACGTTCTCCTTTTACACACAGCCGCGCTACCGTTTTCATAACGCCAAACTGCTTGCGCTGGCGCAGCGCTTCGGATCGGAGGAAGGGTATCTTTTTCCGGTGGACGCGCGACTGATCAACTGGCCGGATTATTTGTGCCGCATCCACATGACCGGCTTGAACCGCTACGCATTGCGGCGCCGGGAGGCCGCTGCGGCAAGCAGTCCGGCGGGCGTGGCCTTGCCGGCGCCGCAGGCGGCGCGATAGGCGCCGGGGAATGAGCACCGTGCGATTGAACTTCTTCAGGGAGGGCAGGGATGATGCCGTTGGCGGATATTCTCGCCATGTTCGTCAGGCAGAAGCGGATGCGACGCATGCCGGAAGTGACGGCGCCCGTCGCTTCGCATCCCGCCTCGCGCGACGGCCAGGACGCCATCCCGGAGGTCGACGGCCGCCTGAAGGAAGCAGTCGCGCTGCATAAGAAGGGCGCACTGGCGCAGGCGCAGGCGATTTACCGCGACATCCTGCGCCTGCATCCCCGGCATTTCGATGCCTTGCACTACATGGGGCTGATCGCGTTGCAGCAGGGGCAGGCGCAGGCCGGCGTGGAACTGATCGGCCGGGCGTTGGAGATCGACGCAAGCCAGGTCCCCGCGCTGTGCAACCTGGCGACGGGATTGCGACAGCTGGGCCGCCACGCCGAGGCGCTGCAATGCTACGAGCGCGCGCTGCAGCTCAGGCCTGAAACGATCGAGCTGCATTACGCGCTGACCGACGCTTTGCTGGGCCTGAAGTGGCACGACGAGGCGCTCAGGGCGTGCGAGCGCGCACTGCGGATCAGGCCGGACGATGTCGCCCTGCTGCAAAGCCGTGGAACGGCGCGGCTCCTGTTGCATCGCTATGAAGACGCCGTTGCGGACTTCGATCGCGTGCTGGCGCTGAACCCGGACAGCCCCGAAGCGCTCAACAATCGCGGGCTGGCGTACGCGGCCCTGGGCGATTATGCCGAGGCGCTCGCCGGCTATGAGCGCGCCCTTGCCCGCAACCCGGAATTCGCCGACGCGTTCAACAACCGCGCGATTGCCCTGAGCGCGCTGAACCGCAACGCCGAGGCGCTTGCCAGCTGCGACAGGGCGCTGGCGTTGCAGCCCGATTTCGCCGATGCGCACAATAACCGCGGCAACGCCTACAGGAACCTGCACCGGTTCGACGAAGCGCTGGCGAGTTACGAGCAGGCATTGCGCTCCAGTCCGGACTTCAGGGAAGCGCTCGGGAACTACGCCGCCATCCTGTTCGTGTCGGGAAGGTTCGAGCAGGCGGCGCAGGCTTATGCCAGGCTGCTGCAGCGCGCGCCGGAAGAGGATTACGCATCCGGCAGCCTGTTTTCCTGCCTGCTGCGCTGCTGCGACTGGTCGCAGCATGCGCAACTGAAGGAGCGCCTGGTCCAGATGGTGCGGGCCGGGAAGAAGGCGGCCACGCCATTTTCATTGCTCAGTGCCTCCGATTCGCCCGCCGATCAGCAGCGCTGCGCGCAAATTTACGCCGCCGATCTGTTTCCCGCGCGTGCCGCTCCGGCTTGGCAGGTGCAGCGCCCGCGGCGCGACAAGATCCGCGTCGCCTACCTGTCCGCCGATTTTCACGATCATGCGACCGCTTACCTGATGGCCGGGTTGTTCGAGGCGCATGACAGGCAGCGCTTCGAGATCAGCGCGGTCTCCTTCGGCCCGGATGCGAACGACGAAATGCGCAAGCGGCTGCTTCATGCCTTCCATCGCTTTATCGATGTGCGGGAGAAAAGCGACGCCGAGGTCGCGCAGCTGATGCGCGAGCAGGAAATCGACATCGCGGTCGACCTGAAGGGATTCACTTTCGGTAATCGGACCGGCATTCTCGCGCAGCGCGCCGCGCCCATCCAGGTCAATTACCTCGGTTATCCCGGCACCATGGGGGCGGACTACATCGACTATATTCTCGCCGACCGGCATGTCATCCCGGAGGACGAACGGCAGCACTATACGGAAAAGGTGGTTTACCTGCCCGCTTCCTACCAGGCGACGGACTCGAAGCGCGCCATCGCGCCGGACGCGCCGGCGCGCGGCCAGTCGGCATTGCCGGAGTCCGGTTTCGTGTTCTGCTCGTTCAACAACAGCTACAAGATCACGCCGTCGATATTCGACGTCTGGATGCGCCTGCTGCGGAAGGTGCCGGGCAGCGTGCTGTGGCTGCTCGAAGACAATCGCGCGGCTTCCGCCAGCCTGCGGCGCGAAGCGGCGGCGCGCGAGGTGGACCCCGGGCGGCTGGTTTTTGCGAACAGGATGCGGCAGGACGAGCATCTGGCGCGCATGAAGCTGGGCGACCTGTTCCTGGATACCTTGCCCGTGAATGCGCATACCACGGCAAGCGACGCCCTGTGGGCCGGGCTGCCGGTGCTCACCTGCCTGGGCAAGTCCTTTGCCGGGCGCGTGGCGGGCAGCCTGCTGCACGCCATCGGCCTGCCGGAGCTGGTGACGAAAAGCCTGGAGCAATATGAAGAGCTGGCGATGCTGCTGGCCTTCTCGCCGTCGCGCCTGGCGCAGATCAGGGAAAAACTCGCGGCCAATCGCGCCGTCTTTCCGCTGTTTGACACCGCGCGCTTTTGCCGCCACATCGAGGATGCCTACATTCACATGTGGGAGCGCCACCAGAGAGGCGACGCGCCAGAAGGATTTGCCGTGCCCGGATAGGGAAACTCCGCTTCCCGGCCGCCACGCCGCGCGTTTCAGGTGTCGATCAGGCCGCGGTTGCGGGCGATGAACACCGCTTCGCTGCGGTTGCGCGCATCGAGTTTTTCCAGGATGCGGCGGACATGCCATTTGACGGTGTTAACGGAGAGGAACACGGCCCGGGCGAGCTGTTCGTTGCCCATGCCGGTTGCCAGCAGCGCCAGGATGGCGCGCTCGCGTTCGCTCAGGGGCATGCCGTCCCCCACGGCGGGGCGCAGCACGGCAGGCGATTCGCCGCGCAGGTCGCGCCAGTAGGCCAGCACGAGTTCTGCGTCGGGCAGCATGGCGAACGACTGCGGCGGCAGCGCTGACAGCAGGGCCGGGATGCGCGAGCCATACTCGGAGAAACTGCGGCGTGCGCCCATCGCTGCTCCCATCTGCAACGCCCGCATCAGCGCGTCACGGGCCGCCTGGGGCGCTCCGCCGGCATCCAGGGCGAGCACATGCAGCAGCGTCAGCTTCAGCAGGCGCCAGCGCCGGCCTTGCGCGGTCGCGCACGCGATTTCTTGTTCCAGCCTTTGCGTCGCCCGCCGCAGATCGCCGCGCACGATGGCGCAGCGGACCGATTCGATGCCGGCGCCGAACAGTTCCTCGACATACGGGTTCCCGTGCCCGCCGGCCGCGCCGTCTTCCATGCGCTCCAGGGCGGCCGCGCGCGCCAGGGCCGCTTCGTCCCGTCCGGCAAACAGGTCGAGGCGCACCCGTTCCCAGTCGAACAGCCGCCGCGCGCGCGGCGAGGGCCATGCTGCGCAGTGGCTCGCGGCCTGGTCCAGCGCGGCGACTGCGCCTTCCAGGTCGCCTTGCGCGGTCCTGATGCGCGTTCGCACGATGTAGCTGAACAGCTGCATGTCGGGCGAGGGCTGGTGCATGATCAACGGAAGATAGCGCTGCAGCAGTTCCTCGGCCTCATCGAGGCGATCCTTTTCGTACAGCACGCCGGCGATCAGCCCGACCGAAGCGGCATTGACGTGGCCGGGATCGAACCAGGGCTGGCGCAACCTGATCGCCGCCATTTTTCCCACTTCCCGGCATTGCTCCAGCGCGCCATCGAGGTTGCCCTGCATTGACTCGATCAAGCCGGAAAGCGCCATCGCATAGCCGAGGCCGAGCGCGCTGCCGATATCTTCGTTGCAGCGCCTTGCGCGATCGGAGAAGGTCCGCGCCCGCGCGAAATCGCCTTCCTGCATCAGGCAGTAGGAGATCACGTTGGCCAGCGCGCCGGCGGCGAAACGGTGGCCGGCATCGATTTTTTCCCACTTCGCCAGGCCGCTCGCCAGCGCGGCGCGGGTGTCGCCGCACAATGCCATGTGGACAGCTTGCAGCGCCGTCCATTCATCGTGCAGCGTGCCGCCGGCGGCGCCGAGGGCGGGCTTGAGGCGGGCCAGCCAGCGCAGCGCGGCTTCGCTCTGGTTGCCGAAGGCACAGGCCCAGGCCGCAGCCAGCATCAGTTCGGGGCCGGCTTCGTCGAGCGCCGCGTCGCTCAGGCGGTCGAGCCAGCGCAGGATGATGCCGAACTGCGCCTGCATCACCAGCTCGCGCGCGCAGCCCGTCATTTCGCGCATGGCGGCGGCATGGTCGCCGGCCGCAAGCCACAGGTCGACCGCTTCGATGGAGGCGCCGTGGCGTGCGAACCAGCGGGCCGCGCTGCGGTGCAGCTCGCGCACCGCAGCGGACGGGAACGTCAGCGCCTGCTGACCCCGCAGGAATTCGGCGAACAAGGGGTGATAGCGATACCAGTGGCGGCTGTCGTCGACCGGCGCGGTAAACAGGCCGTGCCGTTCGAGGTATTGCAGCATGTGGCGCGCATTGTCGCGGCCGGTCGTGGCGTCACAGGCGCCGGCGCAGAGCCGTGGCAGGGTGCAGGTTTCCAGCAGAAACATCCTGACTTCGGGCGGCTGCGCGTTCAGCACATCCTCAGCCAGGTAGTCGGCGATGTGCGCCAGGCTGCCGGACAGGTCGTGCGCATAGCGTTCCAGGTCGCCGCCGTTGCGCGCGGCCAGCGCGGTCAGCTGCAGGGCGGCCGGCCAACCGTCGGTGACAGCCTGCATTTTTTCGATGGTCCAGCCACCGACCGGTTCGGCGATGCGGCTGCCGAAAAAGCGCGCGGTTTCGGCGACGTCGAAGCGCAGGTCGGCTGCTGTCAGCTCCAGCAGTTCGCCGCGCAGGCGATAGCGCTCCAGGCCGAGCGCGGGCTTGTCGCGGCTGCCGATTACCAGCCGCACCTGGCGCGGCAGGCGCTCGACCAGCAGCTTGACGACACGCATCGACGCGGCGCTCGTCAATTGTTCGAATTCGTCGAGGAACAGCGTGAGCGGCGCGCTGTCCGGTCCGATCCGGTCCAGCACCGACATCCAGTCGGACGACGCCACCAGCGCCGCGTCGTCCGAGCCCGGCGCGACCGAGCGCATCCAGGGATGCAGCGCGCCGTACAGATAGCACATCAGGCACGCCGGGTCGTTGTCCGCCTGATCCAGCGTCAGCCAGCACGCCTGGCCGCGCCGCCGCAGGATACGGTTCATCCATTGCCCCATCAGCGTGGTCTTGCCATATCCGGCCGGCGTCAGCAGGAGGACCAGGTGGACGTCGGCGTGCCGCTCCAGCCGCGCCAGCAGCAGTTCGCGCGGCACGCCGCCGCGGCCTGCCACCGGAGGCTGGAACTTGGTGACGTTGAGCGCGACGGCCGCCGCGCCCGCGGGCGCGGCATAACCGGGAGAGGGCAGCGACAACTGGTTCATGGGGCGCTGGCGCGGTCGGCCTGGCTGACGATGATACGGCCAGCATAGCAACGCGCCAGGCCACGGCTTTGACCGATAGCCAGTTTTCGGTTCGCGCCGGATTATCCGGCGGGCAAGCGGCGCTTGCCCATGAAGCCGTGCGTCATTCCGCCGGTGTCGCGGGTGTGGCAGGTGTGGCCGGTGCCGCCGGCGTCGTGTATTGCGCCAGGATGCGGGCGGTCTCCGCCTCGGCCCAGGGAATCGACATGTCGGTCCTGGCCAGGCGGCTGCGCCTGATCAGGTCGCTCGCCTTCTCCGCGATCATGATCGTCGGCGCATTGGTATTGCCGCCGACCAGCGTCGGCATGATCGAGGCATCCACCACGCGCAAGCCCTGCAGCCCATGCACGCACAGTTCGGCGTCGACCACAGCCATCGGATCGTTGCCCATCTTGCAGGTGCCGACCGGGTGGTAGATCGTTTCGGCACGCTGCCGGATGAAGCGGCGGATGTCGTCGTCGGTCGTGCAATCGGCTTCCGGCACCATTTCGCGGCCACGGTATGGAGTGAAGGCGGGCGCCGCCAGGATCTTGCGCGCCAGCTTCACCCCTTTGACCATGTGCTCGATGTCTTCCGGCGCCGACAGGTAATTGGCGAAGATGTCCGGCTTGGCCAGCGCATCCCGGCCGGCCAGGCGGATCTCGCCGCGGCTCTTCGGGCGCAGGTTGCACACATGCAGCGAATAGCCGTCGCCCATCAGGAAGCCGAGCTTGCGGCCGTGGTGGGACAGGCGCAGCGGCGTGAAGTGGAACTGCAGGTCCGGCACCGGCTCGTGCGCGGCGCTCTTGGCGAATGCGCAGCCTTCGGCGCCGTTGCTGGTGTACATGCCCCGGCCGGCGGTGACGTAGCGGAAGGCATCCCAGGCGCCGCGCAAAAGATTGCGCCCGGTAATGCCCCACGACACCGGCTTGGTGCAGGTGTGGACGATGATCACGTCGAGGTGGTCCTGCAGGTTCTTGCCCACGCCAGGCAGGTGCGCCATCACCGGGATGCCGGCGGCGTGCAGCGCCGCGCCTTCGCCCACGCCCGACAGCATCAGCAGCTGCGGGCTCTGGATCGCGCCGGCGGCCAGGATCACTTCGCGGTGCGCGCGCACCTGCCTGGGCCGGCCCTGCTGCAGGTATTCGACGCCGATGGCGCGCGTGCCGTCGAACAGTACGCGGCTGGCATGGGCATCGGTGATGACGGCCAGGTTCGGCCGCGCGCGCGCCGGGTCCAGGTAGGCGCGCGCGGTGCTGCAGCGGTGCCCATTCTTCTGGGTCAGCTGGAACAGGCCGACGCCTTCCTGTTCGGGGCCGTTGAAATCGTCGTTGTAGGGGAGGCCGGCCTGCTGGCCGGCTTCGACGAAGACGTGCGACAGCGGGTTCGGCGAACGGATATCGGCCACGTTGAGCGGGCCGCCCGCGCCGTGGAAGTCGGAGGGGCCGCGCTCCTGGTGCTGCGCGCGCTTGAAATAGGGCAGGACGTCATTGAACGACCAGCCCGGATTGCCGAGGCTGGCCCAGGTGTCGTAATCGAACGGATGCCCGCGCATGTAGCACATTGCATTGCTCGAACTGCAGCCGCCCAGGGTGCGGCCGCGCGGCCAGAACAGCTGGCGGCCGCCGAGTTCGGGCTCGCTGCGCGTCTGGAAATGCCAGTTCAGCACCTTGCTGTGCATCATCCACAATATGCCCATCGGCATGTGGATCATCGGATGGGTGTCGGGTGGACCGGCTTCCAGCAGGCATACCGTTACCTCGGGGTCTTCGCTCAGCCGGGATGCGAGTACACAGCCGGCGGAGCCCCCGCCGACAATCACGTAGTCGAACATGCTTGTCTCCTGTTGTTGCCTGGTTGCGCGCAGGTGGAACGGGCTTGCCGACCTGGCGCAACAGGCGGCATGGATTTCTCCGGCCCCTGGCATGCCTCGACGAACTGCGTCGCCTTGTCTCGATCCAGAGTAGGAAGCGAAGGCGCGAACGTCACCATCCGAAAGGATGGAGATGCGGATGGGTGAAACAAATTGTTGTATGGCATGAGCCTTCTGGTGCCGTCTCCGGGTGGCCGTTCGCTAACCTCAGGCACGACTTTTGTGGCTACGCAAACAAACGCATTTCCGGCCTGGGCACCGATGAACTCTTGCTTCTCGTATCACCCAAACAAGGTGAAATTCATGGGGAGGCGAGGATGAACATGAGCGAAGCGCCGATCAATGCATCGATGACGACAATGACGGAGGCGCTTGCCGTGCCGGCGCAGGCGCCGGTTGCTGATGCCTGCGGCGTGACCTGCCACGAGAACGAGGTGCCGCCGTTTGTGGAAGCAGAGCTGGTGCGCCTGTACGGGAACATTTATTCGTCGCTGCGCGAGTTCAGGATCGCCGGCGCGCTGGATGCGCCCACCAGCACCTACGTCGAGCGCAGGGGACAGGACATCTCCGCGCTCTTCCTGTACCAGCGCGCGAAACGAGAAGCGCGCGTGCTCAACGAAGGCATACGGATCGACGGCGCCGCCTTGCAGCGCTTCGTCAGCCACCTGTTTTCCACCGACCGCACGCTCGATCTGGTCCGCTTCCATGCGCTCCAGCCCGACACGCGCCAGCTGTCTTTTCCCCATCACCGCTATAACTGCCTCGAAGACATCGTGCTGTCGCTGCCGCAGAACCGCGTGGCGTACCTGGACAGCCTCGGCAATTCGACCCGCAATTACATCAAGCGCTACCTGAACAAACTGAAGCGCAGCTTCCCATCCCTGGAGCACCGCATCATCGCCGGGGACGAAATCGAAGAGCGGCATGTGCGCGAGCTGGTGCGGCTCAACGGCGCCAGAATGGCGGAGAAGGGCAAGACCGCCGGCGTCGGTGCACAGGAGGAGCAGCGCATCCTGCGCCTGGCGCGCGAGTGCGGATTGCTCAGCGTGCTGCTGATCGACGGCCGTGTCTGCGCCGGCACCATCAATTACCAGGTCGGCGACAACTATTTTCTGGAATTGATCGCGCACGACCCGGCATACAACGAATACCGCCTCGGCACGCTGTGCTGTTACCTCACCATATGCGCCTGCATCGAACGCGGCGGCGCCGAATACCACTTCCTGTGGGGCAGGAACGACTACAAGTTCCGCCTGCTCGGCGTCGAGCGCGGCCTCGACCACCTGACAGTCTATCGTTCGCATTGGCATCGCCTTCTGTATCTCGGCACGGTACTCGACGACGTCGCCCGTAGCTGCCGGCGCAAGGGCCAGCTTTGGCTGCACGAGTTGCAGGGCCGGGACGATGCGGCGGCCCGCCTCGCGACAAGCGTCATGGACGCACTACGCAAGCTTCGTCCAGCCCGCTCCTGAAATCCGACGTTGTTTTTCGCCCGGGAAAAGTGCACTGCTTGTGCTAACTCAAGCAGTGCCTTACCTCATCTCCCGCGATAGTTCCAACAATCAACTATTGGCTCTATAGGCCAAATATTTGGCTTGGCGTGTCAGCGCAAACCGGCGAGAGCCCTTCAAGTGTTGTCATATTATTCAGATCCTTACGGCATCTTTCCTCAACGGAGTAATGCCTATCATCAATCCACACTTGTGACGAAAACATGCGCTACTCGCTCGTTCCCATCCTCGCCGCCTCCGTTTTTTCCGTTTCGGCCCACGCCGGATTCGTGGAAGGCCTCGCCGCCTACAACAGGAACGACTACGCGAGCGCGCTTGGCGAATGGAAGCCGCTGGCCGAGCAGGGCGATGCGCGCGCGCAGTATTACATGGGCTGGATGCATGACATGGGGGAGGGCGTGAAGCAGGATTCCGGCGAAGCGGTGCAGTGGTACCGCAAGGCGGCCGACCAGGGCTATGCGCTGGCACAGATCAACCTCGCCAATGCCTATACCACCGGGCAGGGCGTTGCACCGAACCACAAGCTGGCCGTGTACTGGTACCGCAAGGCATCCGACCAGGGCTATACCAGCGCGCCGGTCAACCTCGGCGTTCGCTTTGACAACGGCGAAGGCGGAACGCAGGAAAACGAGACGAACCTGCCCGTGTACCGCAACATCGTGACGCGCGACTACACGACCGTGCAATTCACGCTGGGGAACCTGTTGTACAACAATGGCATGGGCGTGCCGCAGGATTTCGACCAGGCCCAGCAGTGGTACCGCAAGGCGGCCGACCAGGGACATCCGCTGGCGCAGATCAATCTCGGCAACATGTACATCAACGGCCAGGGCGTGCCGCGCGATTACAAGCTCGCGCTGCACTGGTACACCCAGGCTGCCGACCAGGGCAGCGCCTACGCGCAAAACAACGTCGGCAATATCTATCGCAAGGGGCTGGGCGTGAAGCAGGATTACGCGCAAGCCTTGTACTGGTATCGCAAGGCGGCCGAGCAGGGCGACGCCGGCGCGCAGACCAACCTCGGCCTCATGTATCACAACGGCGAAGGCGTGAAGCAGGATTACACCGAAGCGCTCGGCTGGTACCGCAGGGCGGCCGACCAGGGCGACTCCGGCGCGCAGTACCACCTCGGCCTCATGTACAGCAACGGCGAAGGCGTGGTGCAGGATTATGCGCAGGCGGCTCAGTGGTTCCGCCGGGCAGCCGAGCAGGGCCATGCGCTGGCGCAGCACAACCTGGGCAACATGTACCTCGCCGGGCAAGGCGTGCCGCAGGATTACACGGCGGCGATGCGCTGGCATCGCAAGGCCGGCTACCAGGGCGACGCCTACGTGCAGAACCATGTGGGCAACCTGCTGTTCGCCAGCGGCCAGGGCGCGGCGCAGGATTACCCGGAGGCGGCGGAATGGTATCGCAAGGCGGCCGAGCAGGGCTATGCCGCCGCGCAAAACAACCTCGGCACCATGTACAAGGCAGGCCTGGGCGTGACGCGCGATTTCGCGCAGGCGGCGCAGTGGTATCGTCAGGCGGCCGACCAGGGCGACGTCAATGCGCAGTACAACCTGGCACAGCTGTATGCCGTCGGCATGGGCGTGCGGCAGGATTTCGCGCAGGCCGCGCACTGGTATCGCAAGGCGGCGGACCAGGGGCATTCGATGGCGCAATACCAGCTTGGCCTGATGTTCGCGCGCGGACAGGCGGTGGCCTCCTCGGGACACTGACATCCGGATTCGGCGGCGGGAACGAAGGCCCGGCACGGCGTTGCCGGGCTTTTTCTTTGCGCGGCGCATGGCGTCACTGAAGCATGGCGTGCGCGCCCCGCCGGAGCAATGCCTGTTGCACGCCGGTCAGGCGCGCCTTCTCATACTTCAGTCGTATGGCTGCCCGATCGAAAAAGACCGATTCTGTCATCGATAGGTTGGGACCTTTCTCATCGCACCCTTATCATCCGGCGTTGTCCAATAGCTTGAAGAGGAGAAATGCAGCCTGCTTTGCAGCCGATGCAGACGCATGGCTGTGCAGCGCCTGGCTGCGATGCGGTGCGTCGGGGGCACCGTACGTACAGGAATGACCGGGAGATAATGTGCTCATCCGTGTTTTACGTTACCGGGGGCGTGCGCCCGACACCATTACAGAGGCAGAGTTCTCGCAAGCCGGCGGCAATATCGGCCGCAGTTCGGAGTGCACGCTCTCCCTGCCCGACCCGGAGCGGCATGTCTCGCGCGTGCAGGCGGAAATACGGTGGACGGACGGACGCTTCTTACTGTTCGGGCGCGGCGCGGCCAACCCGATCGAGCGCAACGGCGAACCGGTCGCCGCCGGACAGTCGACGGAATTGAGCGACGGCGACGAACTGCATATCGGCGATTATGTATTGCGCGTCGAGTTCCAGCAGACCAGGACCGAGGTGGCGCCGCGTCGGCCCGGCGATTTTTCCACTCTACCGACCGGCAAGCCGCATGCCGAAGATTCCGAACTGTTCGACACCAAGCCGGCGCCTTTGCGCGGCGATCCGGGCATGCGCACCCAGCCTGGCACGGAAGCGACGCAGCTGAATCTGTCGCAGCGCCCCGCCGTGCTGGATGCGCTGCGGGAACGCGCGGTGGCGCCCGCCGGCAATGCGGAGAACGGCCGCGAACCGTATCAGGTCGCCGCCACCTATCCTGCCTCGGCCACGGCATTTCGCTCCTGGGACAATCCGGAAGGCACCAGCCAGACCGTCATTGTCGGCAAAAGCGAGCCGGGCACGCCGACGGTGCGGCCGGATGCGCCGTCCGCGCCCGGGGCGCCCGCGACGGATTCGCCCGCCAGGCTCGCCGAACTCGTGAACAGGGCGGCGCATGCGCATCGGCGTGACTTTGTACCGATACCCAAGTCGCGCA
This sequence comes from Noviherbaspirillum sp. UKPF54, assembly GCF_007874125.1. NCBI lineage: Bacteria > Pseudomonadati > Pseudomonadota > Betaproteobacteria > Burkholderiales > Oxalobacteraceae > Noviherbaspirillum > Noviherbaspirillum sp. UKPF54. The sequence continues at coordinate 565,918 of NZ_CP040128.1, forward strand.
CCACCGGCTTTTTGCAGGAACTCAACCGCAAGGTGCTGGATGCCAAATCCGGCGACGGCGGGCACGTTGCCCAGGCCTCGCCCGAGTTGGCGCAGGCGCTGCTATGCGGCGCCGGGCTGCCCGACCTGCCGCTTGGCGCGCTGGATGAAGAAACGATGCTGCGCCTGGGCGCCCTGCTGCGCAGTTTTGCACAGGGTTTCGTCGACCTGCTTGCGACGCGCGCGGCGTTCAAGGCGGAACTGCGGGCGGAAATGACCATCATTTCTTCAGAAGGAAACAATCCGCTGAAGTTCGCTCCCGACGCGGCGGAGGCGCTGGCCCATTTGCTCACGGCGCGCCCCACGCGCGGCTACATGAAACCCGACGACGCCGTGCAGGATGCCGTGAGCGACTTGCTCGCCCATCAGTCCGGCATCCTGGCCGGAATGCAGGCTGTGCTGCAGGGCGTGCTGCAGCGCCTGAGCCCGGAAGAAATGAACAGGCGCCTTGCAGGCCGGTCGATGTTCGACGCCATGCTGCCGATGAATCGCAAGGCCAGGTTGTGGGAACTGTACGAGGAAATGCATGCCGATGTTTCAAGGGAAGCGCAGGGCGACATCGAGGCCTTGTTCGGCCGCGAATTCGTGAGCGCATACGAGGCGCAGGCCGGGCGCCTGGGGGAAAAGGAGCGCCGCTAGGCCGGCGTGCCCGGGCACGGCCAATTAACCAACGTGGCAGGAGAATCCGTGGAATGTAGAATTTCCGCCTTGTCCCGGGTCGGTGGCCGGGAGCGCAACGAGGATGCCTGCGGCTATCTGCAGGAAGAGGGTATTGTCTGCTGCGTGCTGGCCGACGGCGCGGGCGGGCACGGCGGCGGCGACGTGGCCTCGCGCGTGGCGGTCGAGGCGGTGCTGCGGGAATTCGTGGCCAAGCCGGAAGCATCGGTCGCCGCGGTTTCCGCCTTGCTGCGCCATGCCAACGACGCGGTGCTGCAGCAGCAGGGCAGCGATCCCGCGCTGGCCGACATGCGTTCGACGCTGGTGGTGCTGGTGCTCGACACGGAGGCGCTGTGCGCGGTATGGGGCCACGTGGGAGACAGCCGCCTGTATCTGCTGCGGCACGGCGCGACCCAGTTTCGCACGCGTGACCACAGCCTGGTGCAAAGCATGGTCGACGGCGGATTGATCAGCGCGGAAGAAGCGCTCACGCACAGCGAACGCAATGTCCTGATCGCCTCGATCGGCTCGCAGGAGTCGTTCCAGCCGAGCGTGGTCGAGCGGCCTTTCGCGATCAGCGAAGGCGATGCCTTCCTGCTGTGCAGCGACGGCTTCTGGGGCTTGCAGGACGAAGCGGCGATCGAGGGCGCGCTGATGGACGCGATGACGCCCGACGAGTGGCTCACCCGGATGGAGGCCGACATCAGCCTGCAGATCGGGGATGGATCGGACAACTATTCCGCCGTCGGCGTATGGTGCGGCGAGGTCGAGAGCACGACGGTGCAGCGCGCCAGGGGAGGCTGACCGCTTGGGAGGCATTGCGCCCCGTATGCCGTGCGGCGCGCTCTGTTGAGATAGCGCATGCCATGGACACGGATGTGGTTTGTCCGATAGACATAGGTGCATCGCGGTCCTACACTATCCATATTGCGGGCACGGCCGGAGAACATATGAGATTCTTCAACGGAGTTTTGCCTCTACTGGCCTTCATGGTCGCCGGATGTTCTCCCCAAAACTATTTGGTCTACCATCCACGCAGCTATTCTTTTTCCCTTTCTCAACTTTCCTCCGCAGTACATCCCATTGCGTTTTCTACACAGCAAGGACTGCAGCGGGCGTTTTACGTTCTTCCGCGCTCCGGAAGGCTCGATACTCTGTGGGTATTTTTTCCCGGTAACGGAAGTGCCGCGCTGAATTGGCTGGCCTGGACCGACCGGTATCCGGATGCCGGAACAGGATTCCTATTGATCGACTATCCGGGTTACGGGTTCTCCAAAGGTAGCCCCAGCGCTGAATCAATTCTTGAGGTGAGCGAGAGGGCCTTTGCCCAGCTTGCGCTTAACCTTCGTTCCGACCAGGACCAGTTATGGAGCAAGACTTCGGTGCTGGGGCATTCTCTGGGCGCGGCCACGGCTTTGCAGTTTGCTGCAAGACATGCGCCGCAACGCGTTGTGCTGGTCTCCCCGTTCACTTCGCTCGAAGCTATCGGCAAGCGCATCCTTGGCGCATGGGTCGGTCCGCTGATAAACAACGAATACGACAACCTGGTCCGCATGAAGGAACTGGAGAACCGCAAGGTGAGCCTGCATATCGTGCACGGCAGCGCCGACGAAGTCGTTCCTGTCGATTTCGGACGAGAGTTGAGCCAGAAATTTCCTTGGGCGGATTACCAGGAGGTGAACGGCGCGCACCACAATGACATATTTGAGCTCGGGCGAACAACGATATTGCGCTCCATGGGGACGAGCGCGACCGATTCGTCATAGAGGGATGCGCTTCCACCCGCCATGAGGAATACTAGAACAATCGCTTGTAGATTAATGCAGCGGTCGTTTCATGCGTGCGGCTATTTCGGTTTTGCGCGAATTCCAGCTGGATTGTCTGCGTGCGATCGAGGTATTTCGACTGCGTAAAGCGCAGCGTGTCATAGTGTGTTCCGGAGTCTACCTGACCCATGATGCGGTCATACGTCAACATGGATTTCATGTTGAACACTTCGCGCACCAAAATTCCTGCCTGGATATCGGCATAAGCATAACTGTGCCGCGCGTAACCAAGGCCGCCTCCTGCCAGCACAAACATGTCCACGTCTCCGGCTACCCGCTCGGTGAGGCCGACGGCCCCACTGATATAGGCCGCCCGGCGCTTCTGCAATTGCGCATCCCGTTGTTGTTCGACGCCGATGCGAAACTTTCCTGAAATGCCGCCCGTGAGCGGGTCGAACGGCGTCAGCGCCTGTATTCCGTAAATGGTGAGGTGATCGAGCGAAAGCGTTCCACGTCGCGATACATGTGCCTCGGTCTCGAACAGGAGCAATTCATTCTCGTTGAAATAGCGGCGATTATCGTCGGTGATGAAATGCGAGACGGGCAAAAAATTGATACGCAGTTCCGGCAGGCCTTCTACCGATGCCAATCCGAAGCTCAATTGCTTGTCGGGTGGCGCGAACAGCGGGTTTCTGTCGTCCCCTGTTTCGAGTTGGGTATGCGGATAATCCCTCTGCTTGATTTGCGCAAGCACCTCGCGATTCTGCGACCAGACCGAACGAGCCAGCCGGCCCTGGCGGAACGCATAGTCGTTGTCGGTCTCGGCGAGCATCAATCGCAGGAACGCCGTATTGTCGCGCTCTTCGGCCCACGCATCCGGCGACAGTCCACGCAGCACCTGGTTGCCGGTCTCGCGCAAAGTCGCGGCCGGCAGCTGCTGAGCCAGTGCGCGGATCACCCAGCGGTCCGGTGTGAGGACTTCCGTGCGCTGGACCAGGCCGGCGGTAGCGGCATGTTGGACGACATCGCGTGGCGTGACCCAGTAACCGTCATGCTTGAGGCGCTCGCTGGTCGTGCCCAGGATGAAGTAGACCAGCGTCGCGCAGTTATAGTCCTGGAAAAAGTAGGTAAAGCTTGCCTGCTTTAATTCAAGCAGATGCAGCAGAAGCAGCTCCCTGTCCGTCTCGTCAAGCTGCAGCTGATACTCCCATACGCTGCGCTGCTCGTCATTGATGTATTGCTCGAGTTTTTCATGGTAGGGCGAAAGCGTGAAGTAGCCGGGCTTTCCCTTTACCGTGCTGTCGTAGAGAAGCTTGGGAACGTTGACCGTGCCTGTCTCAGTGTAAAAGGAGATGGCGTGGCTTAGCTCCTTGCCGGATCGGTCGTGCCCGGAGATCTTCAGGAATGCATGGCCCATCATGCTTGCGGGCTGGGTCAGATTCTCGCTGGCGAATACCAGCGAGATGCGTTCGGCAGGCGCCTTCGCACGGAATTCGACCACATCCGGGCAGTCTTCCAGCGGCAACGGAGGCGCATCCAGATGATGGCGCAGGAATTGGTAGCGTGCGGGAAAACGGCAGACGTTGGCCGCGGGTCCTCCGTAGAGGAATTCGACGGTGCGCTTCAGTTCCGCCTCGGGCGTGAAATTCGGCAGGCTCAGCAAAAAATTCGGGTCGCGCAGATAAGCGCGTGTTCCGGACGCATGCAGCAGGGAGTGCCAGACCGTGGAATCGTGCAGCCGCCGTTCTTGCGCCAATGCGCCGAGGCGTTGCGACAGCTCGGAGGATGGCGATGCAGCGTTCACCGCTGTCGCAGGCAGGAACAGGCAATAAAAAAAAGCGGCAAGAATGCCGCTTTTCGCGAACAAGTCCGCAATACGCATTACGACTTGCAGGAGATCACAACGTTCTCGGAATACTTCCACATCTTTTCGGTGGAGTAGTCGGTCGTGGAGCCGAAAGCACCGCCGCTCAGGATATTGACGAAGAACTTCGGATCGACATTCTTTTCGATAACGGTCTCTTTGGCGCAGCCCGAGGTTTCAGCGACGATCACCTTGTTCTTGTTCTCGCGGAGGACATTCACAACGCCCGGACCGCTGAACGGAACGCCATCCACCTTGCCTTTGATTTCGCCGCCGGTCGAGCTCGACACGTTGATCGGCTGGGTCTTCTCGTTGAGGATGGATGCGCAACCGCTTAATGCAACTGCGGCGGCGATAGCGACATATGCTGCGACTTTCATTATGAAACTCCCTTTTTTTCGATTGTTGTTGGATCGGCCTTATCGGTTGTAGTACGTTGTGATACGACAAGAGCCGAGCGGGAGCTTAGCTTGTGAATATGGAGAATGCAAGTTTTGACAGGCTACCTGTCTAAGTGTGTTAAGGCGCGTATACATCTGAGCATAAATGTCTGCCCGATGTTGTATCGTGGGGATGATTTGACCGATGCATCGCTGGCGAGCGACACGCATGTTGTCTGCATCGATGCCTTTGCATGAGCCGAGGAGATATCTGGAAAAATCGCGGCCTCCCTGTTTTATTCCTTGCCGCCACCTGCCGCCGCGCTGCCGGTATCCTGGCCGTTGCCCGAGGTGGGCGTATCCGAAGCGGCGGAGGCCGCGCGCTGATTGGCGGCCGCATCGGCAAACACCATCTTGCCGTTTTCCGTTCTCCTGTCGTCGCGGAATTCGCCTTCCCAATAGCTGCCGTTGGCCCAGGTATATCTTCCTTGTCCCTGGCTCTTTCCTCGCACCCAGTTGCCGGCATAGGTGTCGCCGCCTTTGAAGCGGGTGACGCCCTGGCCGTGCGGGCGGCCATCCTTCACTTCGCCATCGTAACGGTTGCCGTTGGCAAAGTAGATGGTGCCTCGGCCATTGGGCATGTCGTTGGCCCATTCGCCCTTGTAGCGCTGGCCGTTGGCCCATACGAACAGGCCCTTGCCTTGCTTGACGCCGTTGACCAGCGTTCCTTCGAAACGGTCGCCGTTGTTCCAGACGATATGTCCGGTGCCCGATACGATGCCGGTCTTGGGATCGGCCGTGAAGCGACCGGTCATGGTTTGACCAGCCATTCGCAGGACGGTGTTGCCGGCGGCAGGCTTATGCAAGGATGTGCTTTCGGCGTCGTCGGCTGCGGCACTTTCGCCGCGCTCGGCCGGCGCCGGCTGCCTGGGCTGGGACGCGGGCGGTTCGAGCTGCCGCTTCAGGCTCGCCAGCTTGTCGCTGGCCGCCGGCGCATGACGCCCGTTCGGATATCGGTCGAGATATGCCTGGTAATCCTTGATCTTGTCGCCGCTCGTCGCGGCCTGCCATGACTGGTCGTCCGCCGATGCCTGCGGGGGAATCGGTGCCGCATCGGGAGCTGCTGCCGACGCCGCCGGTGCGGCTGGCGCAGCGGATGAGGGTGCTTGCGCAGCGGGCGCCGATGCGGTCGGTGCAGCCGGCGGCGTGGCAGCTGGTGCCGGGGCCTGGGCCTGGCTTTCGCTCTCGGATGCCGACGACCCGGACGTTTCTGGCGCCGCCGAAGCGGCCGGCGCAGGCGCCGACGGCAGGGCAGGGGCTTCGTCCGGAGTGTTCATCGCGATCGCGGCATGCCTTTGCTCTTCCACGGGCGTCTTGCGCTTGAGTTTTTGTTTCGCGACGGCGGCATGCCGACCCTTCGGAAAGCGGTTGAGATAAAACTCGTACGCGTCGTTGCGGTCCGATGCGGAGGCGATGCGCCATAGATCATCCTCGGACTGGGTGCGGACATTGCGCGCGGCGGGGGCCGGCGTCTCCCCGACCGGCGCTTGCGCTTCATGCCGCTTGCCGTTGCCCTGTTCGCGGGGCGGCGCGGGCGGTGCGGCCGCGGCCTCGGACGAATCGGTGGATGAGGGCTGCGGCTTCGTGAGGGCGGCGACAGGCGGCGATGCCGGTGCGGTGGCTGGCGACGATGGTGCTTGGGAAGCCGCAGGCGGTGGCACTTGTTCGTGCGCGGGCGGCGGGGCTGACGCAGCTTCGCGCTCGGGATTGGCGTCATCCGGTGTCGTGCTGGCGCCGGACGACTCGACGGCAGGCGCGCTGCCGGAAGAAGCGAGCGCCGGTTGATGCGGCGCGTTCCAGTATCGCATCCCCCAGTAGCCGCCGGCGCCGATGCCGGCCAACAGCAGCAAGCTCAGCGCGAGCCATGCCGGCTTGCCGCGCCTGACGCCTTCGTCGGCATGGCTCATGCCGCGCGCACGCTGCCAGTCGCGGTCGGGCTGGGCCACGGGGCGCTCTTCCGGCCTTTTCTCCTGTTTTCTTTCGGGGCGGGCCTCGGCGATGGGGACGGTCGGCACGTCGGTGTTGCCCCATTGCGTGCCGGTGCGCGGCAGGCTGCGTGGCACCGACTCCATGATGTCGAGCGCGCGCCGCAATTCGGCGATCGACTGGTAGCGCTGTTCCGGCTTGACCGACAGCGCCTTGTCGACGACGGCCAGGAAGGTCTTGCTGTAGCGGCCTTTGCCGACTTCGCGCGCCGGCACCATCTCGTCCTTGACGATGCGAGCCACCGCCGGTGGCGGCGCGCGTCCTGTCATCAGGTAATACACCACCGCGGCCAGCGCGTAGATGTCGGTCCAGGCGCCCTGGCGCAGCCCGGCGATGTCGGCATATTGCTCGATGGGCGCGAAGCCCGGCTTCAGGATCACGGTCGGCCCCTGCGTGAGGTCGCCGATGACACGGCGCGCGGCGCCGAAGTCGAGCAGCAGCGGACGACCATCCTTGAGCAGCAGGATGTTGTCCGGCGCGATATCGCGGTGAAAGCATTGCACGCGATGAATGGTATCGATCGCATCGAACAGGTCCGCCAGAAGCATCCTGATCCAGTTTTCGGTGGGCGTGATGCGGTGTTCCTTGAGCGCCTTCTTGAGCGTGATGCCTTCGTAGAACGGCATCACCATATAGGCCGTGCCGTTGGCTTCCCAGAAGCGGTACACCTTCACCAGCGATGGAGAGTCGAACTGCGCCAGCATGCGCGCCTCGTTGACGAAGCTCTTCAGCCCCGCCGTGAAGGTGTCGGCGTTGTGCTGCGAGCGCACCGTGACTGCCATGCGGGTGGTGCGCGTGGCCAGCCCGGTCGGCATGTATTCCTTGAGCGCGACGTGCCGCTCCAGCGAGTGATCGTAGGCCAGGTACACGATGCCGAAACCGCCTTCGCCGATCAGTTCCAGGATCTCGAACTCGCCCAGTCGCGTGCCCACCGGCAGCACGTTGACGCTGTGCTCCTCGGGCAAGCCGCCTGCGGCCGAAGGCGGCACACGACGGCTGCGCACCATGGTTTTGTCTTTGTCGTCGTTCATCATAGGAATTCACCGACTCGTTAAGGCTGGATGGGCGGCATGGCACGGACTTTGGCGTGGCGCAACTTCTGCGGGGCGCTGCATGGCGTCTCGTCGCTGCCGATGGGCCGGGGCACGCATCGCCGGGATGGCGCCGGTTGTGAATTGGGTGGGAGAGCGCATGCGGACCGTCTCTTCCAGCCATTGGGCTCGTGCCGCGGAAAGATAGTTCGCGCAATGGAGCGATTGCTTGTCATTGATCACGATGACCCCGCTTTTCCACGATGAAGATAAAAAATTTCTTCCGAATCAGATCAGGGCAACGATACCGCAGGACGCGAGGCGATTCGATCATACTCAAGTAGTAAAGACGCGGCGAGGCCGCGGGAGTAGCCTCTTGGTTGTCGCAAACAGGTTGGCGGGATGACGCAAGCGATGAAGATTCTGATTGTCGACGATCATGCGCTGATCCGCGAAGGCATCGCGATCATGATCAAAAGAATTCAGCCGCAATCCGAGTTGTGGCAGGCCAGCAGCTGCGCCTCGGCGCTGGAGATTGCCGCGGCGCAGCCTATCGACTTCGTCTTTCTCGATCTGAACCTGCCCGATCAGCCCGGCTTCGTCGCGCTCGAACTGTTCAAGGAACGGCACGCGCTGATGCCGGTCGTCGTCGTGTCCGCGCAAGAAGACCGCAACACGGTGTTGAAGGCGCTCGAACTCGGCGCCAAGGCCTTCGTGCCGAAATCGGCCGATTCGGAACGCATGCGCAACGCGATCGAGGTGCTGCTGGACGGACGGGTCTACCTGCCGGAAAGCATACTGGAGTCGGATGCGCTGCCGCACGCCGCGGCTGGCGCGCCAGCCGCTTCCGGCAACTGGTCGCTGACCGAAAGGCAAAAGGAAGTGCTGGCCCTGATCATCATGGGCCTGCCCAACAAGCTCATCGCGCGCCGCCTGAATATCGTGGAGTCGACTGTCAAGATCCACGTCAGCGCGATTTTGCGCGAATTGAAGGTGGCGTCCCGCACGCAGGCGCTCATCGCCGTGGCCAGGTACGGGATCAAGCTGCCGATGCTATGACGCGACAACGCCGCCCGGCCGTGCCTCTTCACGCCACCTGCGGCAACTCCTTTCTGCCGAGGGCCAGCGCCCGCTGCAGGGCGTGATACAGGCCGGCGGCATTGACCGGCTTGTTCATGAATAGCCAGCCCATGTCCTGCACCTCGCGTTCCAGCACGGAATTCGCCTCGCCCGAAATCACGATCACCGGTATCTCGTACGGCACCACCGCCGACACCGCCCGCACCGCGTCGAAGCTGGTCTTGTGGTCGCCCAGCCGGTGGTCGGTGATCAGCACGTCGGGGTAGCGCAGGCTGGCATCGACATACTTGAGCGCCTCGTCGATCGAGCGGGCCAGGATCGCATAGCAGCCCCATGACGACAGGATCGCTTCCATCGCCGCCAGGATATCGATCTCGTCGTCGACCACCAGCACCAGCATGCCGCTCAAGTCCTGCTCCGCCTGTTGCGCCTGCGTCGCCGCATAGTCGGCGGCCGAGATGTCGGTGCTGCGCGCGACTTCGAGCTCGAACAGCGAGCCCTTGCCCGGCGTCGAGCGCACATGCAGCGTACAGCCGAGGATGCCTGACAGGCGCTTGACGATGGCCAGCCCCAGGCCCAGCCCCTTCCTGCGGTCGCGCGACGGATTGCCGAGCTGGACGAACTCGTCGAAGATGCGGTCGAGATGGTCTTCCGGGATGCCACAGCCGGTGTCCCACACCTGCACCAGCGCCTTGTCCCCGCGCGGGCGGAACGCCAGCAGCACGCCGCCGCGCTCGGTATAGCGGAATGCGTTCGACAGCAGGTTCATGATCAGCTCGATCAACAGTTCCGCGTCGGTGTGCAGGAACAGCCCCTTCGGGCAATGCACGTGAAAGCGCAGGGCCTTGCCGGCAGCCAGCGGCGCGAAGCGCGTCTCCAGCGTCTGCCCGATCGGATGGGCTTCGAACACCCGCGCCGACGGGGTGATGACGCCGGCGTCGATGCGCGAAATGTCGAGCAGGCGGTTGAACAGTTCGTCCAGTCCGGCCAGCGAGCGGTCCAGCCGGTCGACCAGGTACTTGGCGCGGGTGTCGAAGTTTTCCAGCTTGAGGGCGGCGACGAACAGGCTGATCGCATGCACCGGCTGGCGCAAATCATGGCTGGCTGCGGCAAGAAAGCGCGTCTTGTCGGCGCAGGCCTGTTCGGCCGTGCGCAACGCCTGCTCGGTGCGCTCGCGCAGGACGGCGTCGGCCCCGGCGCGTTCGCGCAGCATTTCTGCCGCCTGTTCGCTCTCGATGCGCAGGCGGCAATTCTCCAGCACGACCTGGTTCAGGCGCCGGCACAATGCGAGGTAAAGGGGCAGCAGCGCGAGCACGACGATGCCCAGCGACAGTCCGTCGGCTGCGCCGCCGGCCAGCAGGTGCGCTGCGAACGGCAGCAGCAGGAACAGGGTGAAGCACGCCATCGCCGCGAAGCTGGCGGCGAACGCCAGCGCGGTGCCCGCCGCGAGCAGCAGCACGATCGCCGGCAGCGCAGTGCCGGGCACGTGCGGAAGCAATTGCTGGAACGCGATGGCCCATGCCAGCGCCCAGAGCGACACGGCAACGCAAAACAAGCCCGCCGCACGGCGCGGATACCTGGCTGCAAAACGCGTAGCGGTAAAGCCGTAGCAGCCGGCGGTGCCGGCGATCCATATGGCGGCGGCGAGTGCAACCCCTTGCAGGGCAGGAAAAGGCTTGGGAAGGGGCAGCGCCGCCAGCACGGTGGCGCACAATACATGCAGGCAACCCGCGTAAATCACTTGCTGGCGCAGGACGCCGATTCGCCAGCGTGAAATCCGCTCGTCCATGGCGGCGACGCCGAGCGTGCTGTCGCTGGCGGCTTTCGGGTCGGACATAAAAACTCCCGCGAGGCGCACATATGCGAAAACCGGAATCCACACAGCGTACCGAGACTCGGCGCGGAGAAGCCATCCGGGCAGGCGGCAGGTTTGATATAGGTTAAACGCTGTCCGGTTACATCAGCGGGCTGGCTGCCGATATGCAGAGCAAGGGAAAAATTCAGCCGTACGCAAAGGTAGAAATTGCATGCTTTCTATCCTGTACGACGGAAAGATGCGGCGCGCCGGGGCATCTGCCGAGCGCGGGCACTCCGCTGATAAAGGCGCTATGCGGTTCTGCTGACAAGGCTGCCTGAACGATCAGCCGCATGAGTTCCTTGCTCTCGACCGCATTGTCACGGCACGCGTTTCGAGGCAGCAAGCCTGCCTCGATGGCTTTCCCTACCGCTGCTTGCAACATTTCATCGGTGATATTCATTTCCTGTCCCATCACGGAATCGCCTACGGGTTGGAGAGATGCATTCTGCGATCCATTTATGACAATGCGATGAACAGTTTGCACTTGCGCAAATCCTCGGCATGGCTCGGGAAGCGTATTCAGGGCACATAACTTGCACGCCGAAGCGCCGTCTTTCGATCAACGATTGCACGTGGAAAACTGGACATGGACAGCAACGCCGAATCGGTTGTGCCAGCCATCGATCCGCTACCGTGAGCAAGGAAAAATCGATGCGCAGCTTCCCCATAGGCCGTTTCCGCTTCACTGTCCTAGATGACGGCACATGGCGCTTTCCGGCGCACTTCTTTTTTCATAACGTGCCGGAAGCGGCCTGGCGTGCCCTGCTCGACGTCGATGCGCAGGGAAAGATCCCGGTCGGGCACAACTATGGCCTGGTGGATACCGGAGAGGAGTTGATCGTGATCGATACCGGCTACGGCGACGAAACCCACGGCGGCTGCACCGGCCATCTGCTGGAAGACTTTACTCGCGCGGGCTACCGGCGCGAGCAGGTCGGCACCGTCATCCTCACGCACGGGCACGGCGACCATATCAAGGGCAATACGACCTTGCGCGACGGGGAGCGCCGGCCGACCTTCCCGCGCGCCCGCTACCACCTGGCTCGGGCCGACTGGGAGTGGTTCGGCGGGCCGGGGCATGTGCCCGAATTCGACGAGCAATTGGCCGTGCTTGCGCGGCTGGGCAGGCTCGCGCTGGAGGAAGGCGAGACGGAACTGTTCCCCGGGATTTCGCTGTTGCCGACGCCCGGCCACACTCCCGGCCATACCAGCGTGCTGATCGAATCGACTGGACAATGCGCGCTCTTTCTCGGCGACGTCTGTCACCACCCGCTGCATTTCTCGCATCCCGGCTGGGTGAGTTCCTTCGACACCGATCCCGGCATCACGCCGCGCACCCGCAGACGGCTGTTTGCGCTGGCCGTCGAGCGTGACGCGCTGCTGGTATGTCCGCATGCGCCGGCCCCCGGCCTGGGGCGCCTGCGCAAGGAAGGCGACGGCTATGCATGGCAAGCGCTGCAATGACAACAAAAGGAGAAGACGATGAACGATACACCGAGAATACTGGGCGTGAACCGTACCCAGGATGCCAGTCTGTGCCTGATGGAGGGATCGCGCGTGGTGTTTGCGATTCAGAAGGAAAGGCTGACGCGGCAGAAGCACCACTGGGGTAAGGTCGATGACCTCCGCCAGGTATACCTGCCGCGGCTGGCTGCGCTGGACGGGGCCATCGACGTGCTGGTCGAGTGCTACTCGTCTGACAGCGAGATCGGCAACCTGGCCGCCTACGAACAGGAACTGATGGAAGCGCTGCGGTTTTCCCCCGGCTGCCGCCGCGCGCGCATCTCGCATCACCTGTCGCACGTATATAGCGTGTTCCACCCGTCGCCGTTCGAGGAAGCGGCGGTGATGATCATCGACGGGCAGGGCAGCGCCGTGTCCGACCTCACCGAGCAATGGAGCGGCGCGGCCGGCGTGCCGGGCGACTGGCGCGAAGTGTCGTCCTTCTACCGCGCCGACCGCCGGCATGTGGAGTGCATCGGCAAGCAGTTGTGGGACCGCGACGAGCGGCGCCTGGTGGGCCTCGGCATGTTCTATTTCCTGCTGACGCAGGCGATCTTCCCCGGCGAAGGCAACGAGGGCAAGGTCATGGGCATGGCGCCGCATGGCGATCCGGATGCACTCGCCCTTCCTCCGCTCGAGGTCGACGGCGCGCGGGTGTCGATACCGGCGCGCTGGTTCGAGATCCTGGCCGAGCGCGGGCGCTTCCGCTACGCCGGCGGCAAGGCGGCCGATGCCGCGCGCTTCGCCGATATCGCCAATCTCGCTGCTGCCGGCCAGCGCGCCTTCGAGGAAGCCGTGCTCGAGGTGGCGCGCTGGCTGCACCGGCAGACCGGCGCCGAGAACCTGTGCTTTGCCGGCGGGACCGGCCTGAATTGCTCGACCAACGACCGTCTGCTGCGCGAAACGCCGTTCCGGCGCGTCTTCATTCCGCCGGCGCCGAGCGATGCCGGCACCTCGCTCGGCTGCGCCGTCTACGGCTTGACCGAGCTGCTGGGACAACGCTGCGACTTCCGCTGGGACAGCGACTTCCTCGGGCCGCCGCCGCGCCTGGACGATATCGAAGCGGCGCTGCGCGGCGCAGACGACCTGCTGGTCGAGCGCATCGACGATGCCGAAGCGCTGTGCGCGCGCATGGTCGACCTGCTGTGCGCGACCAAAGTCGTCGGCCTGTACCAGGGCCGCAGCGAATTCGGGCCGCGCGCGCTCGGCCATCGCAGCATCCTGGGCGATCCGCGCCACGGCTACGTGCGCGACTGGATCAACGCCAGGGTCAAGGAGCGCGAGTGGTTCCGGCCGCTGGCGCCGATCGTGCTGCTGGAGCGCGCCGAGGAATTCTTCGACATCCGCCGGCCGTCGCCCTTCATGCAGTTCGCCGCGCCGGTGCGCCCGCAGGCGGCGCACGTCATTCCGGCGGTCACCCACGTCGACTGCACCGCGCGACTGCAGACGGTGGGCGAGAGCGACGATCCGCTGCTGCGCGCACTGCTTGCCGGATTCGATGCGCGCACCGGCGTGCCGGTCCTGCTCAACACCTCGTTCAACCGCAAGGAAGAGCCGATCGTGGAGACGCCGGCCGAGGCGCTCGAATCGTTTCGCCGCACGCCGATGCACGCGCTTGCCATGCCGCCGTTCCTGATACGCAAGCGCATCGAACCGGATGCGGTCGCATAGCTATTCACATAACCCTCCGCATTTTCTCCGGGGAGGCCCGCATGATCAGCGGTTATCCCGCCCGCGCCAGCGTGGCGCCGGGCGAACATCTGGTGCTGCATGTGTCGACAGATGCCGCGCGCTTTCGCGTGGTGTTTCACCGCTGGAGCGACGGCTTGCAGCAGGTGCGCGAAACGCCCTGGCTGGCCGGGAAACTCGCGCAGCCGCGTGGCGCGGCCGAAGACTGGCAGTGGCCGGCCTACGAATTCGCCATCCCGCGCGACTGGCCGTCGGCGGTGTACATCGCGCACCTGGAGGAGCCGGGCGGCGCGGCATTGCACCTGGCCGCCACCAGCGCGGCCGCGCTGTTCGTGGTGCGCGGCCAGGGGCGCAGCCCGATTCTCTACAAGCTTCCGCTGGCGACCTACCACGCCTATAACTGCACCGGAGGCGGCTGCTTCTACGTCAATCCGCCGCGCTCGTCCGATCCTCCGGGCGCGCGTGTTTCGCTGCATCGTCCCGGCGGCGGCATCGGCGGCGACACCTGGGGCGCGCTCGATCATTACGACCCGAGTTCGCCGCGCCAGACTTTCGCGCACTGGGATGCCCGCTTCATCGGCTGGATGGCGCGGCGCGGATGCACGCCCGATTTCTGCACCGACTTCGACCTCCATGACGACCCCGCGCTGTGCGGCCGCTACCGCCTGCTGCTCAGCGTGGGACACGACGAATACTGGAGCGAGACCATGCGCGACCGGGTGGAGGCCTTCGTGACGGCCGGCGGCAATGCGGCGTTCTTCGGCGCGAACATCTGCTGGTGGCGCATTCATGTGGTCGATAATGCAGGCGCGATCGTGTGCCATCAGGGCGGGCCGCGCGGCGCCTTCGACCATTGGTGGCCTCCGAGCGGCGCGGGCCGCCCGGAGGATGGGCTGACCGGCGCGAGCTATCGCCACGGCGGCGGCTGGTGGGATGGGCCGCGCCGCGCCGGCGGGTACGTGGCGCAGCAACCGCTGCACTGGGCATTCGCGGGCACCGGGCTGCGGCGCGGGCAATCGTTCGGGGCCGATACCTTGCCGCCGCTGGTCGGCTACGAGTGCGATGGCGCGCCGCTGCAGAGTTTTGACCAGGCGACCGGGATGGCGGAGCTTGCCGACGATGCCGGGCGCTGCGGCACGCCGCCGGACTTGCAGCTGTTGGCGGCCGCTGTGCTCGGCGGCGATTGGCAGGAGCTGCCGCCGCGCGAAAATCATGGCCCTGGCGCGGGCATCCATGCGGCTACCATGGCCGTCTTCACACGCAACGGCACGGTGTTTAGCGCCGGCACGACCGACTGGGCGCAGGTGCTTTCCAGCGGACAGGACAAGCGGGTGGAGCGGATCACCCGCAACATCATCGAAAGGCTGGGCGGCATGGAGCTTGCAGCGCCTTGATGCGGAAGGCGGCCGCCGGGGTAGCGTGCGGCTTGATAAGCAACGAACCTGAAAGGAGCATGAAATGATCGCTGCAAAATACAAAATGCGCGTAATTGTTACAGCTTGTTCGCTCGCACTGTTGTCGCTGGGCGGCCTTGTCTCGGCACAATCCATGGACACCAGCCGTCAGGAAAGCCAGCAATCAGGCAAGGCGCAAGCAAACGCCATGCAGCACATCAACGATGCCGCCGCGGTGGTCAAGAGGATGGAAAACGAGCCCGGCATGAACAAGTTGCTGCAGCAAGCCAAGGGCGTCTTCATCGTGCCGGAATACGGGCGCGCGGCGCTCGGCGTGGGCGGCAGCGGCGGGGCAGGCGTGCTGCTGGCCAAGAACAACGGTACCTGGGGAAATCCGGTTTTCTATAACATCGGGGGCATCAGCATCGGCGCCCAGGCCGGCGCCGAAGCGGGGCCGATCGCGATGGTGCTGACGAACGACAAGGCGGTCAACAGCTTCCGGCAGCAGAACAACTTCTCGCTCAGCGCCGACGCCGGGCTGACGATCGTCGACTGGTCGAAAGTCGCACAAGGCAATGCCGGCACCGGCGACATCGTCGCCTGGTCGGGCACCAAGGGCCTGTTCGGCAGCGCCGCCATCGGCGTGCAGGACATCCGCTTCAGCCAGGATCAGACCAGTGCCTACTACCGGCGCGAAGTGGCGGCCAACGATGTCATCAGCGGCAAGGTGCAGAACCCGCATGCCGACGTGCTCAAGGAGGCGCTCGCCGGGATCTCGTCGGAGACGTCTACCGGCAGCTCGGGCTCCATGCGGGGCGGCGCTTCCGGCAGCGGACAAGGTACCTCCTCGCCATCCGGCTCGTCGGACAGCAACAAGTAAAAGAATCGGCGCCTTGGGGCGCCGATTCTTTTTTCGGCACGCGGCGATCATAGGGCGTTTTCGGCGGCGCCCCGGTTCAACGGTGCTCAGCGGGCGCGCAGCGATGCGAGACAGGCCGCGCCGCATTGCGCGAAGATGGTATGGACTTGCACACCGTCGGCGCCGCAGGCCAGCGCCGCTGCCACATCGCCGGCGCTGCGTATGCCGCCCACGGCGACTAGCGCGGCCTTGCCATGCAGGTGCGCCGCCAGATGGCGCAGGCGGGACAGGCGCCCCACATTCTCGGGCAGCACCGCCGTGACCGCGTCAAAGCCTGCATCCGCCGCCGCCTCGGCCAATATCAGCGGAAGCATGCCGTCTGAACCGAGCGGCAGCTTGAGCGCCAGGGCGACGCGTCGTCCCGACTCCTTTGCGCATCGTCGCCGCGCGGCGGCGACGGCTTCCATCGCATGCATGAGCAGAGGCAGGAGTGCTGCGGATAACAACGGCCGGTAACGGCGCGCGCTCAGATTGAAACTCAGGTAATCGGCCACGTCATACGCGGCGTGCAGCCCGCAGACCCACTCGGCCGCCAGCGCCGCCGGACTCGCGCCGTCGCCCATCCCGATCCCGATCCCGATCCCGATCCGCGCGTCGGCGCATCTCGCCAGCGCCGCGAGCCGGGCCGCCAGCGAGGCAACGCAGGGATGCTCGCCCGATTCGGGCCGCGGGATCGCCGTGCCGAATTCGACACTGTCGAACCCCGCTGCAAGCAATTCGGCCGCCCGGCTGCCATCCTTGTCGATGCCCCCGGCCAGCCCGATCCCGCCGGGCCACTGACGCCCGCTCATCCGCGGCGCCGCTGGAACTCGGCCATGAAGTCGGCCAGCGCAGCCACGCCAGCCAGCGGCATGGCGTTGTACAGGCTGGCGCGCAAGCCTCCGACCTCGCGATGGCCGCGCAAATGGGTCAGACCCGCCGCTTCGGCATCGCGCAGGAAGTGCTCGATCAGTCTGTCGTCGGCCAGATGGAAGCGCACATTCATCACCGAACGGTGGCCGGGTGCCACCGGCGCCGTGTAGAAGCCGCCGCTGCTGTCGATGGCACGGTACAGCAGATCCGACTTGCGCCGGTTGATCGCGGCGATGGCCGTCAATCCGCCGCAGTCGGCGATCCACTCGAAGACCATGCCCGCGAGCTGGATGGACAGTGTCGGCGGCGTATTGACGCCCCCCTCCGACGCCGCCTGCAGGCGATAGCAGAAGGGAGACGGGGCGGCGCGCGCCGGACGCCGCAGCAAGTCCTCGCGCACGATGACCACGGTCATGCCGGCCGGCCCGATGTTCTTCTGCGCGCTGGCATAGATCAGGCCGAAGCGGGAGACGTCGAGCGGCGCGCCGAGAAAGCAGGATGTCGCATCGGCCACCAGCGGCGCATCGCCGGTGTCGGGCCATTCGGGATAGGCAAGGCCGTCGACCGTTTCATTCGCGGTGATGTGGCAATACGCGCAGTCCGGCGGTACATGCCAGTCGCCGGCGGTCGGCGCGCTCAGCGGCTTTTCATCGGCATGCCTGGCGACGACGGCGACCTGCGCATAACGCGAGGCTTCCTGCATCGCGCGCCGCGACCAGTAGCCGGAATCGGCATAGGCGACGCGGGTCAGGCCGCGCGTCGGATCAAGCAGGTTCATCGGCACCGCCGAAAACTGATGCATGGCGCCGCCGGCGAGGAACAGCACGCGATAATTGTCCGGCACATCGAGAAGCTGCGCGAGGTGCACGCGGGCGTCATCGAGCACCTTGCGGAAGGCGGGCCCGGAAAACGGACGCTCGATCGCCGCCGCGCCGTCCGCACCGCGGCAAAACAATTCATCGCCAGCGCGTGCCAGCACCGCGTCGGGCAGGCGCGACGGCCCCGCGGCGAAATTCCAGACCGTGTCAACGCGGCGGGGCGGATGCAAAGTCATCGCGTCAGGCGGCAAGCAGGCCGCCGTGCGAACTGGCGGCCATGAAAAACAGGAGCGGGATCGACAGCATGGTATTGGTGCGCGACGACAGGTGGGTGATGCGCGAGCAGCGCAGGCGCTCTTCCAGCGTCGCCGGTTTGAGGCCCAGCACCTTTTGCTGGTGCGGCCAGAGCACCAGCCAGACGTTGGCCATCATCAGCGTGCCGATGTAGGTGCCCGCGCCGATCGGCGCCAGCGCGCCATGCAAACCGAGCGCGCCGGCCAGCCAGCCGCGCTGCTGCAGCATCAGGATGCCGGCGCACCAGGCAACCACCGAGGCCCAGCGGAAGAAGCCGTGCTCGCGGTTGAGCAGCGCCTGGAAGCGCGGGCTCGTGTCGTCGCTCAGATCGGCCGCCGCCGGAGGCCGCCAGGTCGGCCGCTGGATCACGCTCGAATAGTTGTGCCCGACCCAGATGACGCCCGCGGCGAAATGGATCCAGCGCAGCAGCAGGTCGAAAGGAACGCCGTCCATCGCGCGCCTCAGGCCAGCAGCCGCAGCAACGCGGACAGCAGGCCGGTCAGCAGCAGGCCGAGCAGCACCGTGCCGGCGGCAGTGTCGTAGGGATGGCGCATTCAATCCTCCATGAAGGCGGTCGACACGGCGCTGCCGGTGCGCTTATAGAGCGGCTTGCGAAAGCGCAGCGGGCGCGTCACGCTGCCCACCGCCTCCCGCACCACATGGTGATGCGGCGAACGGCTGCACGCGGGATCGGTGTTGGAGGCGTCGCCTGTGAGCAGGAAGGCCTGGCAGCGGCAGCCGCCGAAATCCTTCTCCTTTTCCGAACAGGAGCTGCACGGCTCCGGCAGCCAGTCGAGCCCCCGGTACTTGCGGAACAGCGGCGATTCATGCCACAGCCATGACAGCGGCTTGTCGCGCACCGATTCGAATTCCAGACCGGGAATCGCGCGCGCTTCCTGGCATGGCATGGCCACGCCGTCGGGGGCGATGGTCAGGTGGATCGCGCCCCAGCCGTTCATGCACGCCTTGGGCCGGCCTTCGTAGTAATCGGGAATGACGAAATAGATGGTCATGCTGCCGTCCAGCTTTTCGCGCCAGCGATTCACGGTCGCCTCCGCCGCGCGCACCTGCTCGATGGTCGGCATCAGCTCTTCGCGGTTGACCAGCGCCCAGTTGTAATACTGCAGGTTGGCGAACTCGATGTACTCGGCGCCCAGGCCGGATGCAAGTTCGCACATGGCGTCGATGTCGCCGATGTTCTGCCTGCCGACCGGCATGTTCAGCACCATCGGGAAGCCGTGCGCCTTGATCAGGCGCGCCGCTTCCAGCTTGTGCGCGTGCGCGCGTGCGCCGACCAGCTCATCGGTCAGCGCCGCCTTGGTCGACTGCAGCGACAGCTGCACCTGCTTAAGGCCGGCGTTCTTCAGCGTGAGCATGCGCGCCTCGGTGAGCCCGATGCCGGAGGTGATGAGGTTGGTGTAATAGCCAAGTTGATCCGCATAGGCCACCAGATCTTCCAGGTCGTCGCGCTGCAGCGGCTCGCCGCCGGAAAAGCCGAGTTGCAGCGCGCCCAGCGCGCGCCCCTCGCGCAGCACCCGTTTCCACTCCTCGGTGGACAGTTCGCGCTGCGCGTAGTCCTTGAAATCCAGCGGGTTGTTACACCAGGGGCACTTCAACGGGCAGCGATAGGTGAGCTCCAGCGTCAGCCACAGCGGTTTGCCGTCGCCGTCCAGGCTGATTCCCTTCGATTCTTTCGGCATGGTCGATTCCTTTCTCATCCAGCGTCTGATGCATTGTGGACTGGCGCGTCATAGGGCGCGACGAGATAGCGTGGAGACGGCCGTCGGTTTTTTACCGAGCGCGGGCTCGCGATTTTCTTGATGGAGGAGTTGCCTACATGCCGGCGCGCGTAGCGACCCGGGCGAGCGCCGCGACGCACGCCGCCGCCATGTCCGGCGCAAGCGCATTGTGCCCGCCGTTTTCCACGTCGAACCATTCGGCTTGCGGCAAGACGCGATGGACACGCCGTGCCGCGGCCGGCGGGCAGACCGCGTCGCGCCGGCCCTGCACGATGCACACGGGAATGTGGCGCAGGTTGGCGCAGCCGGCGAGCAGGGTATCCGGATCGGTGAAGCAGCCATTGTCCAGGTAGTGCGCCTGGATCGCGGTCTTGGCCAGGCGCCGCGCATCCGGCGCGTCCGCCAGCGGTGCTTCTCCCATCAGCGCCCGCTCGTAATCGAGCCAGCGGCGCGCTGCGCCGGCGTCGCGAACGAGCAGGCGCGCGGTATAGGCGCGCAGCAGATCGCCGCGCTCCTGCGGCGGAATGCCCTTCGCGAAGGCTTGCCACGCGATCGGCGCGGCGCCGTCCGCACCGTTCACGAAGCGCCGCAGCTCGTCATCCGAACCGAGAAATATTCCGCGCAACACCAATCCCGCGACCGGAGCCGGGTGCCGGATGGCATAGGCGAGCGCAAGCAGGCTGCCCCAGGATCCGCCGAACATGATCCAGCGTTCGATGCCGAGCGCTGCGCGGATGCGTTCGAGGTCGGCGACCAGGTGCGCGGTGGTATTGTCCTGCAATCTGCCCAGCGGTTCGCTGCGGCCGCTGCCGCGCTGGTCGAACAGCACGGCGCGAAAGCGGGACGGATCGAAGAAGCGGCGGTGCTCTGGCGAGCATCCGCTGCCCGGGCCGCCATGCAGGAAAACCAGCGGCATGCCGTCAGGTCGCCCGCATTCCTCCACGTACAGGGAATGACCGCCGCCGACGGACAGCTGATGCGTGCGGAAGGGCGCTGTCCTGGGCAATAGCGGCTCGTGCATGGCGAATGCCTTTATGCCTCCATCAGTCCCGAACGCATGGCGATGACAGCCAGCTCGGCTGCATTGGCGGCATTGAGCTTTTGCTTGATGTGGTAGAGGTGGGTGCCGACGGTGCTCGCGCTCAAATGGAAGTCCTGCGCCACCTGGTTCACGGTGCGTCCCTTCGCCAGCTGCAGGAAGACGGTGAATTCCTTTTCGGTCAGCGTATCGGCCGGATGGGCGGTGCCGGAAATCTGGGCCAGCGCCACTTGCTGCGCCAGTTCCGGATCGAGATAGCGTCGCCCGTGCGCGACCTGCCTGACCGCCTGTAGGAATTCCTCCGGCAGGCAGCGCTTGCACAGGTAGCCGGAGGCGCCGGCCTTGAGCGCGCGCACCGGTATTACCGCGTCCTGGTGCGCCGAGAGCATCAGCACCCGCGCCTGCGGGTGGCGGACGCACAGGCGCTCGAGTGCCGCCAGGCCGCCGGTGCCCGGCATCGAAACGTCCATCACCAGCACGTCCGGCACGACGTCGGCGTACAGGCGCAATGCCTCCTCGCCGCTGCCGGCTTCGCCCGCGACGGCCGCGCCAGCGCCTTCCAGCAGCAGGCGAAAACCCATGCGGACAATGGCATGGTCGTCGGCCAGCAGGATCTTCAGACCGGCAAGAGATGCGCTCATGATTATTCCTCCAGAGACGTGACATTGTTTAGCGGCAGCCGCACGCGCAGCCGCGTGCCGCTGCCCGCGGCCGTGTCGAATTGCAGTTCGCCCGCGAGCGCCAGCACGCGCTCGCGCATGCCGGCCAGACCGAAGCCGCAGCCGGCTGCCGCCGAGGGAGTGCCGAGACCGCGGCCGTTGTCGGCAAGGATCAGCTCCAGCCAGGCATCTTCACCGGCCCCGAGTCGGCGCAGCGTCACCTCCACCTGCGTGGCGGCGGCATGCCGGGCCACGTTGGTCAATCCTTCCTGGGTGATGCGCACGAGGGCCTGGATCACGTCGTCGCAGAGCGGCTGCGAGCCGGCATCCAGCATCATGCGGAGCGTGATGTCGGGATAGTGCTGCTGCCATGCCTGCAGGTAGCGGCGCAACGTATCGTCCGCGTCGGCGCCAGGGCCGTCTTGGAGCGGGCGCAGTCGATGCAGGATGGCGCGCACGCCATCCTGCATCTGCCCGGTCACGGCAACGATGCTCTGGGCCGGGCCGAGCAGCGCGGGCTGGTCGCCGCTGCGCTGCGCGATGGCGCCGGCCAGCGCACGCATGGCGGTGATGCCCTGCGCCAGCTCGTCGTGCAGTTCGCGTGCGATGCCGCGGCGCTCGCCTTCGATTCTTGCCTGCAGGCGGTCGGCCCATTCGCGCTCGCTTCTCAGTCGCACGTTGTCGTTGACGGCTTCGACGAGGCGATCGGCCATGCCGTTGAAAGCTTTCGCCAGCCGTCCGAGTTCCGGTGCCGGAAAGACCGGCAGGCGGGTGTCAAAGCACCCGCGGCCGGTGCGGTCGAGGGCCGCCATCACCTGGCCAAGGGGGCGCAAGGCGCGATCGAGCGCATGGCGCACCGCGAAGAACAGCACCACCAGCAGCACGCCGGCCCACCCGGCCATCGCGCACAAATCGTCCCACGCATCCAGCGTCGCGCGCGACCCATCGGGGCGCAGGATCAGCGTCAGCTCGCCGGCCTCGACCCGATGCGCGGCGAATCCGGGTTCGACCAGGGCGGCGAACCAGCCGGGAGCGGAATGGCCGGCCTTGTAGGTCGGCTGCGGAGAGAGATAGCGCCGCCGGCCGAAAGCATCGACGGCTTCCAGTGCATTGGCGCGGATCCGGCCTGCGGCCTGCAGATGCGCGAGCAGCCGCTGGCTGGTCCAGCCGGGCGGCTGTGTGCGCATTTCGAGTGCGACGGCGCCCAGCCACTGCTCGGCGACCCGGGTGGCGGCCTGAACTTCTTCGCGGATCGAATCTTGCGTCTGCTTCAGCCACAGGCTTCCCAGCGCCAGCACCAGCGCCGCGGCGAGCGCCGTCAGCACCAGGCTGATGCGGGTATGCAGGCTCAATTCGTCCAGTCGCAGTGTAGTGGTCATGGTTGCATTCGCCTCCTGATCGGGCGCACGGCCCACGGTCAGTTGGCCAAGGCAAGTTCCGAGCCATGCCGCCGGCGGCGCGCCTGCCGGCTGCGGGTAGCTTGACCTGTTCAAGAATCGAGCAGGGTGTACCAACATGGAACAACGGGCGTCGAGCGGAGCGGCTCCAGAAATCCATGACGGCGATTTCGCAAATCCATGCATGCGGCGCATTTCCGGCCGCTTGCATACTGGGCCCATGAAACTACTCGTACTCGGATCGGCCGCCGGCGGCGGCTTCCCGCAATGGAATTGCAACTGCCGCAACTGCGACGGCGTGCGGCAAGGACATGTGCGGGCGCGCCCGCGCACCCAATCGTCGATTGCCGTCAGCGTCAACGGCAGCGACTGGGCGCTGTTCAATGCCTCGCCCGACATCCACGCCCAGCTCCGCGCCAACGCCTGCCTGCAGCCGGGCAGGGGGCTGCGCGACACCGGCATCGCTGCGGTGGTGCTGATGGATGCCCAGATCGACCACACCACGGGCCTGTTCATGCTCAGGGAAGGCAAGCCGCTCGATGTGTGGTGCACGCCGCAGGTACGGGAAGACCTCGTTTCCGGCAACCCCATCTTCAATGTGCTGTCGCACTTCTGCACGGTGCGCTGGCAGCCGCTGCGGGCGGAGCCGCCGACGGCGTTCGCCATTCCCGCGCTCGGCGGCGTGCGCTTCACGCCGGTGCCGCTGACAAGCAAGGCGCCTCCGTATTCGCCGCATCGTCACCATGCGCAGCCGGGCGATAACATCGGCGTGCTGATCGAGGAACTCGCGAGCGGGAAAAAGATTTTCTACGCTCCCGGCTTCGGCGCCATGGAGCCGCACCTGGAGCCTTATCTCGCCGAGGCCGACTGCGTCCTGCTCGACGGCACCTTCTGGACCGATGACGAGATGATCCAGCTCGGCCTGTCCGGCCATACCGCGCGCGCCATCGGGCATCTTCCGCAGAGCGGGGCAGGCGGCATGATCGCGCTGCTGTCGCGCTTTGAAAAGCCGCGCAAGATCCTGATCCACATTAACAATACCAACCCGATCCTGGATGAGGATTCCGCGCAGCGCGCCGAGCTGGCGCGAGCCGGCATCGAGGTGGCGTGGGATGGCATGCTGATCGAAACGGGAGACGAACCATGAACATGATCGAGAGCCGGCCATGGAGCGGCGAGGAATTCGAGGCGCGGCTGCGCGCCATGGGCGAGCGCTACCACATCCACCATCCGTTCCAGCTGATGATGCATCGCGGCCAGCTCAGCCGGGAACAGATCCAGGGCTGGGTGGCCAATCGCTATTACTACCAGATCAATATCCCGATCAAGGACGCCGCCATCCTTGCCAACTGCCCCGAGCGCGAAGTGCGCCGCCATTGGGTGCAGCGCATTCTGGATCACGACGGTTGCGACGGCGACGAGGGCGGCATCGAAGCCTGGCTGCGCCTCGGCGAGGCGGTGGGGCTGCCGCGCGAGCAAGCCGTGTCGCAAGAGCGGGTGCTGCCTGGCGTGCGCTTCGCGGTGGATGCCTACGTCAATTTCGCACGCCAGCGGCCATGGCAGGAAGCGGCCGCGGCCTCGCTCACCGAGCTGTTCGCGCCGGCCATCCACCAATCCCGCCTCGACTTCTGGCCGCGGCATTACCCGTGGATCGAGCCGGAAGGCTACGACTACTTCCGGCGGCGCCTGAGCGAGGCGCCGCGCGATGTGGTCAACGGCCTGCGCATCACCCTTGGCCATTTCAATACGCGCGAACTGCAGGAGCGCGCGCTGGACATCCTGCAGTTCAAGCTCGACATCCTGTGGACGATGCTCGACGCGATGATGCTTGCCTATGCCGATGTGCAAATCGGCGGGTGGGGGCGTTATGCGCCGATGGAACGCGGCGCGGCTCCATCATGATTTTCATGAGCCGCTTTTGGCGAAATCGCGCTGGAGCGGCGCGCGCGCCAAACAGATAATCAACCAAGGAGCGGCATGTCGCCGCTTCATAATTCAAGGAGACTTGCAATGATCTGGGAAACCCCCGCCTACTGCGAAATCCGCCTCGGCTTCGAGGTGACCGCCTATGTCTACGTGCGTTAATTACGCGCATTGAGCGGCAGTCCGGGCGGCGAGCCATTGCGCTTGCGCCCGGCGCCCATACCATCATGACGACGTCACACACCGATACCCGCGAGGAAGCCCGTCCTCGGTTAGCACCGCATTTCGTGTTCCGCTGGGAAGACAGCCAAGATGCCTACATCCTGCTGTACCCGGAAGGGCTGATCAAGCTGAATCCGTCGGCCGGCGAAATCCTGAAGCGCTGCGATGGCCAGACCAGCGTGGCAACCATTGTGGCCGACCTTCAGGCGGCTTTCCCCGGCTCGGACAACGAGATCGCCGAGGGCGCCAGGGCGTTCATCCATACCGCCCGCATGAAGGGGTGGCTGCGCAGCTGACGGCGCCGGTCTATCGGCCGCGCCTCTTTTTTCGGCGCTGCGCCGCTTATCCGATAAAAAAGAAATCCCCGCCCGATTTTCGTCGGGCGGGGATTTTTTGCCTCGGCTTTCCGGCAATTGCCGGATGTATTCCAAGGACGTATGTCGATCAGGCGAAGTTCTTGGCCACGAAATCCCAGTTCACGAGGTTCCAGAACGCTTCCAGGAACTTCGGACGGGCATTGCGGTAGTCGATGTAGTACGCGTGCTCCCATACGTCGCAGGTCAGCAGCGCCTTGTCGGCGCTGGTCAGCGGCGTAGCGGCGTTCGAGGTGTTCACGATGTCCACCGAACCGTCGGCCTTCTTGACCAGCCAGGTCCAGCCGGAGCCGAAGTTGCCCACTGCGGACTTGGTGAATTCTTCCTTGAACTTGTCGAACGAACCCCATTTCTGGTTGATCGCATCGGCCATCGCACCGGTCGGCGCGCCACCGCCGTTCGGCTTGAGGCAGTTCCAGAAGAAGGTGTGGTTCCACACCTGGGCAGAATTGTTGAACAGGCCGCCGGACGACTTCTTGACGATGTCTTCCAGGGACGCGTTTTCGAATTCGGTGCCCTTGATCAGGTTGTTCAGGTTGGTGACGTAGGTCTGATGGTGCTTGCCGTAGTGATACTCAAGGGTTTCCTGAGACATGTGCGGCTGCAGCGCGTCCTTCGCATACGGCAGGGGAGGGAGGGTATGTTCCATGGTGCTCTTCCTTTCTATTTCTTGGGTTGCTGTCGTTTTTGTAAGATATCAATTGTATGTCGGATGCGAATCGGCTGCTTGAAGCCGGCATTTGACGCATCGCCAAGCGAGTACCGGAACTTTCCGAGCCTGAAATCGAGAGAAACCTTATTCAAGCGCCGGCTGCACGCTGGCAATGCCTACCTCCGCCGAGCCGTCGGCCAGCCGCATTGTGACCGCCTGGCGCGGATGCAAATCCTTCGGGCTGCGCACGATCCTGCCCTTGGCGTCGAGCACCATCGCATAGCCGCGTTCCAGCGTGCGCTGCGGATTGAGCAGTTCCAGTTGCGCCTGCAAGGCGTCGAGCGCCTGCCGGTGCTGCCCAAGCTGCATGTTCATCGTGGCGGCCAGGCAGCGCGCATGGTCCTTGATGCGCGCGCGCGGCATCGCGGTATCCGGCAGCTGCGCCGCCAGGCGGGTGCGCAGGTGCGCCAGCGCGAAGCGCGAACGTTCGAAAGGCGCGCGCGCTGCGTGGCCCAGCCGGGCCTGCAAGGCTTGCAGCTTCAACCGTTCGCGGCCGATGTAGGACGACGGGCTGACCAGGCGGCGCGAGAACCAGTCGAGCGACTGCGCGCTGTCGGCCAGCTGGCGCCGCATCGCCCGCGTCAGGTCGTCCGCGTGCGCCTCCAGCGTCGCCAGCCAGTCGGCGCGCGGCAATGCAGCCATTTCGGCTGCCGCCGTAGGCGTCGGCGCGCGCAGGTCGGCGGCGAAGTCGGCGATGGTGAAATCGGTTTCATGGCCCACGCCGGAAACCACCGGCATGGCGCAGGCAGCAATCGCGCGCGCCACCGCTTCCTCGTTGAACGACCATAAATCCTCGATGCTGCCGCCGCCGCGGCACACCAGCAGCACGTCGCATTCGGCGCGGGCCGAGGCGGTATCTATCGCTTGCGCGATCTTTTGCGCCGCGCCTTCGCCCTGTACCGGCGTCGGGTATAGGATCACCTGTACGTGCGGCGCGCGCCGGCGCAGCGTAGTAAGGATGTCGCGCAGGGCCGCGGCCTGCGGGCTGGTGACGATGCCTATCGTCCTGGCAAACAGCGGCAGTTCGCGCTTGCGCGACGGATCGAACAATCCTTCGGCATTGAGCTTTTCCTTCAGCCGCAGGAATGCCTCGTACAGGTTGCCGACGCCGGCGCGCCGGATGGCTTCGACGTTGAGCTGGTAGTCGCCGCGCGGCGCGTACAGCGTGACCAGGGCGCGCACTTCGACCTTGTCGCCTTCCCTCGGTGAAAAATCGGCATATTGCGCGCGGCCCCGGAACATCACGGCGCGCACCTGGGCGCCATCGTCCTTGAGCGTGAAATACCAGTGCCCGGAGGCGGCGCGCGTGAAATTGGAAATTTCGCCGGACACCCAGGCCAGTGGGAAATTACGCTCCAGCATGCGCGCCACCGCCTGGTTCAGGGCCGATACCGTCAGCACCGAAGGCTTGCCTTCCGGATTGTCAAGTGCGGGGCCAGGATTCATGCGGTCATCCAAGGCAAAACCTTTCCACAGCCGCGACAATGTGTCATCTGGCCGTCATATATGGTTGCAAAAAACATTTTGCAGTCGTAAGTCTTTGATTTTAAAAAAGGAGTGGAATTTGATGTATTTCTGTGCAGCAAGGAAAAAACCTTTTGAATCAAATACTTTGCCTATGACAACATGTTTTGCCCACAAAGTTATCCACAGGATATGTGAAGAACTTTTTTGCCGGCATTCTCGTGTCGCGACGCTTGCTCACAAAGGCCCAACAAGTTACATTCTGCATCCATCCGAATTTGAACCGAGGAGCCTGTTTTGCTCGCCATTATCCAAGCCGCCGGCTGGCCGATCTGGCTGTTGCTGATTGCATCCGTAGTCGCACTGGCACTGATCATCGAACGCCTATTGTACCTGCGCCGCCGTCGCATCTTGCCGCCCAACCTGCTCGACGAAGTGATCCGGGTTTACCACAACGGCAAGATTACCAACGAAGTCATTTCCAAGCTGGAACAGAACTCGCCGCTGGGCCGCGTGCTCGCCGCCGGGCTGCGCAACGTGAACGCGCCGCGCGACGCGATGAAGGAGTCGATCGAGGAAGCCGGGCGCGGCACCGCGCACGAACTGGAGCGCTTCCTGACCACGCTCGGCACCATCGCCACGCTCGCCCCGCTCATGGGCCTGTTCGGCACCGTGGTTGGCATGATCGAGATCTTCGGCTCGCAAAGCGCCACAGGCACCAACCCGGCCCAGCTCGCGCACGGCATTTCGGTGGCGCTCTACAACACCGGTTTCGGCCTGGCGATCGCCATGCCTGCCCTGGTGTTCTACCGCCACTTCCGCGCGCTGGTCGACAGCTTCATCGTCGACATGGAACAGCAGGCGGTGAAGTTCGTCGATACCGTGCACGGCAACCGCAAATAAGGCGCTGCAATGGACTTCCGTAAAGGCAAAGGCCGCGAGGATCCGGAAATCAACCTGATTCCGTTCATCGACGTGTTGCTGGTGATCCTGATCTTCCTGATGGTCACGACCACCTACAGTAAATTCACGGCGCTGCAAATCACGCTGCCGACCGCGGATGCCGAAAAGGCGATCGAACAGCCGGCCGAAATCAATGTCGGCGTAGATGCCCAGGGCCGTTACGCGATCGACAATACGCAAATCGGCGCGCACGATGCCGCCGGCCTGGCCGACGAACTGAAACGCACAGCAAACGCCCGGGGACAGGCAGGCAAGGACCCGGTCATCGTGATCAATGCCGATGCCACCGCTGCTCACCAGTCGGTCATCAATGTGCTGGAAGCGGCGCGCCTGGCCGGCTTCGACAAGGTCACGTTCGCCGCTCAGGCCAGCGGCGCGAAATAGGCGATCATGCCGGCGCATGCCATTGTGCATGCGTAACAAGAATAAACGACACATGAATGCGGCTTGCCCGCCGCTTTCATGCCGCGGCGGGCGGTACCCGTCTCACCCTTTGCACCCTTTGGCGGGACCTCCGTTTGCCCCTGCAACGCTCCACAGTCGAGTCTGTCCTGATGCGCGCCTGGATGCGGCGCGGCTGGCTGGCATGCGCGCTGTTTCCGCTTTCCCTAGTTTTTCGGGTAATGTCCGCCGCGCGTCGTACCGCGTACAGGCTGGGCATGGCACGTTCCACGCGCATGCCGGTGCCGATCATTGTGGTCGGAAACATTTTTGTCGGCGGTACCGGCAAGACGCCTTTCACCATCTGGCTGGTGCAGCAACTGCGGCGTGCTGGCTACGTTCCTGGAGTAATTTCGCGCGGATACGGAGCGCATCACGACAACTTGCAAGAAGTCGATGCGCAGTCGTCGCCTGCGACAGTCGGCGACGAACCGCTCCTGATCGCGCATCGCGCCCGCTGTCCGGTCGTAGTCGGCCGCAACCGCGTTGCGGCGGCGCAGACCCTGCTTGCGCGACATCCGGAAGTCAACCTGATCGTCTCCGACGATGGCTTGCAGCATTATGCGTTGCAGCGCGACGTGGAAATCGTCCTGTGCGACGAGCGCGGAAACGGCAACGGCTGGACGTTGCCGGCCGGGCCGCTGCGGGAACCGGCATCGCGCCGACGTGATTTCACGATCGTCAACGGCGAACATCAACCTGCCGGATTGCAGCAGCCGGTGTTTCGCATGCAACTGGCAGGAGACCAGGCGCAGCGACTGAGTGCGCCTTCGCAAACGGTAGCGCTGCAGGAACTGCCCGCCATGGCCGGCGTGAGTCAGCCGCGCATCGTGGCGGCAGCGGGAATCGGCAATCCGGCACGCTTTTTTGCGATGCTGCGCAACGCGGGGCTCGACATCGCGGAAATGCCGCTGCCGGATCATTTCGCTTTTTCCGAAAATCCTTTTGCCCAAATTCCGGCCGATATCATTCTGGTCACGGAGAAGGATGCAGTAAAATGTATGCAACTTGATACGCTGAGAAACGACCCGCGCCTGTGGGTCGTACCTGTAACGGCGCGCCTGGATGGTGCGCTGGCTGAACGCATTGTGGAGAAAGTTCGTGGACGCCCGACTGCTTGATATCCTGGTCTGCCCGATTTGCAAGGGACCGCTTGAATACAATAAAAACGCGCAGGAGCTGATTTGCAAGCCGGACAAGCTCGCATTCCCGATCCGTGACGGCATTCCGATCATGTGGGCCGACCAGGCACGCGACCTGAACGCACCCGCGTCGACCGCGCCCTCGGCCAGCTGAACGGCACCGACCGCGCTGGCGCCATTCCCATGTCATTTACCGTTATCATTCCCGCCCGCCTGGCGTCGACGCGCCTGCCCAACAAGCCCTTGGCCGACCTGGGCGGCAAGCCGATGGTCGTGCGCGTCGCGGAGCGGGCCGCGCAATCCGGCGCTGCACGGGTCGTGGTGGCCACCGACCATGCAGACATTGTCGCCGCCTGCGAGCGGCACGCGGTAACGGTATGCATGACCCGCTCTGATCATCCCTCCGGCACCGACCGCATCGCCGAAGTCGCCGCCGCGCTGAAGCTGCCGGATGATGCGGTAATCGTGAATGTGCAGGGTGACGAGCCGCTGATCGATCCGGCGCTGATTTCCGCCACCGCGGCCCTGATCAATGCGCGCGTGCCGATGGCCACCGCTGCTCATCCGATCGCCGACGTGGCTGACGTCTTCAACCCGAACGTGGTCAAGGTGGTGCTGGACAAGACGGGCAGGGCGCTTTATTTTTCGCGTGCCACCATTCCCTGGCATCGCGATGCCTTCGCTCGCACGAAGGAAACGCTTCCCCCCGATTATTGGCCGTTGCGCCATATCGGGCTTTACGCATACGGCAATACATTCCTGCAGGCTTATCCCCGGCTTGCGCAATCGCCACTGGAGCAGATCGAGGCTCTGGAACAATTACGGGTGCTCTGGCACGGCTTTCCGATTGCGGTACACGTGACGGAAAACGCGCCGGCAGCCGGTGTCGATACCCCCGAAGACCTGGCGCGGGTGCGGCTGCACTTTGGTCAAGAAAATTAGAAGAAAACAATTCCGAAGTGCCGGTTTGGCAGAATTCTGTGGTAAGTTTCATGCAATGTTTGTGTGATAAAAAGCATGTCTTGGGGTGAAACACACCCATCACCACGACCGAATTTAAAACTCGTTTAGGAAAATCTCATGCGCCTCATCCTTCTAGGAGCGCCAGGTGCCGGTAAGGGCACGCAGGCGAATTTCATCAAGGAAAAGTTCAACATTCCGCAGATCTCTACCGGCGATATGCTTCGTGCTGCTGTCAAGGCTGGTACCCCGCTGGGCATCGAAGCGAAAAAGGTAATGGATGCGGGCGGCTTGGTTTCCGACGACATCATCATCGGCCTGGTGAAGGACCGCCTGAAGCAACCGGATTGCGCCAATGGCTACTTGTTCGACGGTTTTCCGCGCACCATTCCGCAAGCCGATGCGATGAAGGAAGCCGGCGTGGCGATCGACTACGTGCTGGAAATCGACGTGCCGGACGAGGCGATCATCGAGCGCATGAGCGGCCGCCGCGTGCACCAGCCGTCGGGCCGCACCTATCACGTGAAATTCAACCCGCCGAAGGTTGCCGGCCGTGACGACGTCACCGGCGAAGAACTGATCCAGCGCGACGACGACCAGGAAGAAACGGTGAAAAAGCGCCTGAAGGTGTATCACGAACAGACCGAAGTGCTGGTCGGTTACTACAACAAGTGGGCGCAGTCGGGACAGCCCGGCGCGCCGAAATATCGCAAGATTGCAGGCGTGGGGCCGGTCGAGGAAATCCGGGACAAAGCCTTCGCGGCATTGGCGGAATAAAAAAAGCGGACCTAGTGTCCGCTTTTTTTTGCCATGGCCGGGCTTGATCCAGCTCAGACAGCGAGCGGCCCAATCCGACTCCAATAAAGAAGAACGGAAGAGTTTTTGCAGTACGCAGCGCCCGCAGGACGACGACGGCAATGCCGGCCGGTCGCAAGTGAAGGCAGATGCCTCCGCCGTCCTCCGGACCGTGTTCCAACTTAGACGTGAACAACAATGGAGGTAAGAATATGGCAACAGGCTTGTGGTTTGCCGTGGCATGCGGCGTCATTGCCGTCATCTACGGGCTGATATCGCGCAGCTGGATCTTGAACCAGGACGCGGGCAATGCACGCATGCAGGAAATCGCCGCAGCCATCCAGCAAGGCGCGGCCGCCTATCTTGCACGACAGTACCGCACCATCGGCATTGTCGGCGTCGTCCTGTTCATTGTCATCGCCCTCATCCCCGGCCTCGGCCTCAAGACGGCGCTGGGATTCCTGCTCGGAGCGCTGTTGTCGGGCGCCTGCGGCTTTATCGGCATGAATGTCTCGGTGCGTGCCAACGTGCGCACTGCTCAGGCCGCGACCAAGGGCATGAACGACGCCCTGAACGTCGCTTTCAAGGGCGGTGCGATCACAGGCATGCTGGTGGTCGGACTTGGCCTGCTGGGCGTGACACTGTTCTACTGGGGGCTCAGTTCATCCGCGGCCGCAGCCGGCGCCTCGGCGCATGACGTCATCAAGCCGCTCATCGGGCTGGGCTTCGGCGCATCGCTGATCTCGATCTTCGCGCGCTTGGGCGGCGGCATCTTCACCAAGGGCGCCGACGTCGGCGCGGACCTGGTCGGCAAGGTCGAAGCAGGCATTCCCGAAGACGACCCGCGCAACCCGGCGGTGATCGCCGACAACGTCGGCGACAACGTCGGCGACTGTGCCGGCATGGCGGCCGACCTTTTCGAAACCTACGTGGTGACGCTGATTGCGACAATGTTGCTCGGCGCGCTGGTGGTCACCGGGGCGGAGACCCAGGCCATCCTGTATCCGCTGCTGCTGGGCGGGGTGTCGATCCTGGCATCGATCGTCGGCTGCTCGATGGTCAAGGCCCGGCCCGGCAAAAAAATCATGTTCGCGCTCTACACCGGCCTGTGGTGGGCGGCGGGCCTGTCGCTGATCGGCTTCGCGATCGTGACCTGGACCTTGATGCCCGAGGCAATGCGCATGCCGATGATGGGCTCGGCAGTGGCCGGCATCGTCCTGACCGGTCTCATGGTCTACATTACCGAGTATTACACCGGCACCGAATTCAAGCCGGTGCGCCATATCGCCGAAGCGTCCACCACCGGCCACGGCACCAACATCATCGCCGGTCTGGGCGTATCGATGAAGGCCACCGCTTACCCGGTGCTGGCGGTATGCATCGCCATCCTGACCACGTACTGGCTGGCCGGACTGTATGGCGTGGCAATCGCCGCAACCTCGATGCTGTCTATGGCCGGCATCATCGTCGCGCTCGATGCCTACGGCCCGATCACCGACAACGCCGGCGGCATCGCCGAGATGTCGGATCTGCCGGCCTCGGTGCGCGCGATCACCGATCCGCTCGATGCTGTGGGCAACACCACCAAGGCTGTGACCAAGGGCTATGCGATCGGCTCGGCCGGCCTGGCCGCGCTGGTGCTGTTTGCGGACTATACGCATGCGCTCGATTCGGTCGGCAAGAGCACCTCGTTCGACTTGTCCAATCCGATGGTGATCGTCGGCCTGTTCATCGGCGGCCTGATTCCCTACCTGTTCGGCGCCATGGCGATGGAAGCGGTGGGGCGCGCGGCCGGCGCGGTGGTCATCGAAGTGCGCCGCCAGTTCCGCGAGATCAAGGGCATCATGGATGGCAGCGGCAAGCCGCAGTACGACCGCGCGGTCGATATGCTGACGGCTTCCGCGATCAGGGAAATGATCGTGCCTTCGCTCCTGCCGGTCGCGGTGCCGATCCTGGTAGGGCTGGTGCTCGGGCCGGCCGCACTCGGCGGCTTGCTGATGGGAACGATCGTCACCGGCCTGTTCGTCGCGATTTCGATGACCACCGGTGGCGGCGCATGGGATAACGCCAAGAAATACATTGAAGACGGCAACCACGGCGGCAAGGGGTCCGAAGCCCACAAGGCGGCGGTAACCGGTGACACGGTCGGCGACCCGTACAAAGATACGGCCGGTCCTGCCGTCAATCCGCTGATCAAGATCATCAATATCGTCGCGTTGCTGCTGGTTCCGCTGCTGCCTTCGGTTGGCGTGCAGATGTCCATTCCGCATGCTGCGGTGCCGGCTGCGGTGACGGCCCCGGCGGCTGCCACGACGACGACCGCGCCAGCCGCAGATCAGGCTGCGACGAAACAATAAGCGCATTCGTCCCGGCAAAAGGCAGCTTCGGCTGCCTTTTGTCTTTTGCTGCAAATTCGCTAAAATGGCCAAAAATTTACGTTTACGTAAACGTAATTCTTGGTGGCACTCTTCGCCACCCACATTCCACAGAGAGGAAAAAATGCAAATTGGAAACAACGTATTCATCGTTACCGGCGGTGCATCCGGCTTGGGCGCAGCAACGGCGCGGATGATTGTCGACAACGGCGGCAAGGTCGTGATCGCCGACGTACAGGTGGAAGCGGGTGAAAAGCTCGCCACCGAGCTGAAAGGCCGCTTCGTCAAGTGCGACGTCACTTCGGAGGCGGACGCCAAGGCCGTGGTCGATGCGGCCACGTCGATGGGCACTCTGCGCGGCCTGGTCAACTGCGCCGGCATCGCGCCGGCCGTCAAAACGGTAGGCAAGGATGGTCCGCACCCGCTGGACGTATTTCAGCGCACCGTCAACGTCAACCTCGTCGGCACCTTCAACATGGCGCGCCTGGCGGCAGATGCCATGTCCAAGACCGACGCCAGTGCGGACGGCGAGCGCGGCGTGATCATCAATACCGCATCGGTCGCCGCCTACGACGGCCAGATCGGTCAGGCCGCCTATGGCGCATCGAAGGCGGCGGTGGTCGGCATGACATTGCCCATGGCCCGCGACCTGTCGCGCAACGGCATTCGCGTTATGACGATTGCCCCCGGTATCTTCGAGACGCCCATGCTGCTGGGCATGCCGCAGGAAGTGCAGGATGCGCTTGGACGCATGGTGCCGTTCCCCCCTCGTCTCGGCAAAGCGGCCGAGTACGCTCACCTGGCCAAGTCCATTATCGAAAACGTGATGCTCAACGGCGAAACGATTCGTCTGGACGGCGCCATTCGCATGCAGCCGAAATAATGCCGCTGCCTGGGGCGCTAGCCGCCCCGGCCTCATTTCCGGCAATGAGGCAACGCAAGCCCGGGCCGAATGGGGCGGGCTTTTGCGAAGACCTGCAATGACAGCTGTTTTTGCCCGGGCTAGACTAGCCTGATCCATTCACGCGCTAGCAATTCCCATGAACAAGACCAGAATCAGTTCTCTTGCGCTCGTCCTGGCCCTGCTCGCCGGTTGTGCAACCGGCCCGGTATCTCGGCAGGTAGTACCGATGCCCGGCATGCAAGCCCCGGAAGGCGCCTCCGGCTATGCCGAAAAAGCCGGCTGGACGGCGCGCAAATTCATGGTGGCGACTGCCAATCCGCTTGCCACCGACGCGGGCTATCAGGTACTGCGCGTGGGCGGCTCCGCCGTCGACGCGGCAATCGCGGTGCAGATGGTCTTGACGCTGGTCGAACCACAATCCTCCGGCATCGGCGGCGGCGCATTCATGCTTTATTTCGATCGGGCCGCGCAAGGCGACAAGTCCATCAAGGCTTTCGACGGCCGTGAAACCGCGCCAGCCGCCGCCACCGACAAGCTGTTCCAGACACCGCAAGGCAAGGCGATGCCGTTTTATGACGGCGTTGTCGGCGGCCGATCGGTCGGTGCGCCGGGCGTGCTGCGCATGCTTGAATTGGCGCACAGGCAGTATGGAAAACTGCCCTGGGCATCGCTGTTCGCGCCGGCGATCAGGCTGGCGGAGGAGGGCTTTCCGGTCAGTCCGCGTCTTGCGACTTTGTTGAAAAGCGAGCAGCACCTGAAAAAGGATGCGGTAGCGGCGGCCTATTTTTACGACAAGGATGGCAATCCCTGGCCGGCCGGGCATGTGCTGAAAAATCCAGCGCTGGCCAAGGTGTTGCGCGACATTGCATTGGGTGGCGCCGACCCATTCTACAAGGGGCCGATCGCGCGCGACATCGAAGCGAAGGTACGCAATCATCCAACCAACCCCGGCTTGCTCTCCGCGGCCGACATCGCCGCGTACCAGGCCAAGGTGCGCGAGCCGGTCTGTGCCGATTACAGGACATGGACGGTATGCGGCATGCCGCCGCCGTCTTCCGGCGGGATCGCGATTGCCCAGATGCTGGGCATGCTGGAGACGAAGGACATGCGTTCGCTCGCGCCGAAGGATGGGCAGCTGGATGCCCAGGCGGTGCACCTGTTTTCGGAAGCCGGACGTCTCGCCTATGCCGACCGCGCCCGTTATGTGGCCGACACCGACTTCGTGCCCTTGCCGGGCAATGGCGTCAAGCCGCTGCTCGACAAGAAGTATCTCGTCGAGCGGGCGGCGCTGATCACTGACCAGTCGATGGGGCAGGCTCAGGCTGGCATGCCTCTCGCGATCGATGTTGCCCGGGGAGCGGATACCTCGCCCGAACTGCCTAGCACATCGCATATTTCGATCGTCGATGCCAGGGGAAACGCAATTTCGATGACGACGACCATCGAAGATGCGTTCGGCTCGCGGCAGATGGTGGATGGATTCCTGCTGAATAATCAGCTAACCGATTTTTCGTTCGACGCGAAGGACGCGCATGGCCCGGTCGCCAACCGCGTCCAGCCCAACAAGCGGCCGCGCAGTTCGATGGCGCCGACGCTGGTGTTCGAGAAGGGCAGCGGCGAGCTGGTGCTGTCGACCGGTTCGCCCGGCGGTTCGGCGATCATCAACTACGTTGCCAAGGTTCTGGTCGCGACGATGGACTGGGGCCTGAACGTGCAGCAGGCGATCAACCTGCCCAACTTCGGCAGCCGCAACGGCCCTACCGAGCTGGAGCAGGGGCGGGTGTCTCCCAAGCTGGTCGAGCAGTTGAAAGCGAAGGGGCACAACGTGCGACTCATGGAGCAGACGTCGGGCCTGCAGGGCATCATGCGCGTGCGCATTCACGGCGACGAAATGTGGTTCGGCGGCGCCGACCCGCGTCGCGAAGGCAGCGTCATGGGCGACTGACGCGCCAGCGGCCTGATCGTGCCGCGTTGTTTTTGCATGAGGCGAACGCGGCATGTCTCCCCAAATACGACCCGCCCTGCTAATCTGCCGGTATGGGAGACAAGAAAAAAACCGGGTTGGTGTTGACGGGAGGCGGCGCGCGCGCCGCTTATCAGGTCGGTGTCCTGCAGGGCATATCCACGATACTGGGCGAGGCAGGATGGCGGCCCGAACGCAATCCCTACGACATCATCTGCGGCACTTCTGCCGGCGCCATCAATGCCACGGCGCTGGCATGCCATGCCGACAACTTCGAGGAAGGATTGCACAGGGTCCTGCACGTCTGGGAGAATTTCAGCGCGGACCAGGTCTACCGCGCCGATTCGCTGGGCGTGATCCGGTCCGGCGCCAAGTGGCTGTCGCTGCTGTCGTTCGGCTGGGTGTTGCGCAGATGGAGGGCGACATCGCCCAACGCGCTGCTGGACAATACGCCGCTGGTGACGCTCTTGAACCGGATGCTCAATTTCCCGCGGCTGGATGCGGCGCTGCTCGACGGCGCGCTGCATGCGCTGGCGGTGTCGGCGTCGTCCTATACCGCCGGCCAGCACATCACGTTCTTCCAGACCGAGGCGGACATCGCGCCGTGGGTGCGCTCGCAGCGCATTGCGCTGCGCAGCCAGATTGGCGTCGAGCACCTGCTGGCCTCGTCCGCCATCCCGCTGATCTTTCCGGCCATGCCGATCTTTTGCAACGGCCGGCGCGAATATTTCGGCGACGGCTCGATGCGCCAGCTGGCGCCGATTTCACCGGCGATCCATCTCGGTGCCGAAAAGGTGCTGGTGATCGGCGCGGGGCGGCTGATCGAACAGCCGCGCGACATTGCGACGTCGGCTCAATACCCGACCCTGGCGCAGATCGCGGGCCATGCCATGTCCAGCATCTTCCTGGACAGCCTGGCTGTCGACATCGAACGGATGAGTCGCATCAACCTGACGCTTTCGGTCCTGACCGAGGAACAAAGGGCGAGAACGCCTTTGCGTCCGATCGATATGCTCATCATTGCTCCGTCGGAGCGACTCGACGAGATTGCCGTGCGCCACGTACATAGCCTGCCACGCCCGATCCGCGCTTTGCTCGGTGCAATCGGCGCGACGGACGAACGGGGCGGCGCACTGGCATCCTACCTGCTGTTCGAGGCGAGCTATACCGGCGAATTGATCCGGCTCGGGCAGGCCGATGCGCTGGAGCGCCGCATCGATGTGCTCAATTTCTTTGGAATGACGCAAAGCGGCGCGTTGCCGCTGGAAGGCGTGATCAGGACCGGTTGAGGCGCGCTGTCGGAAAGGATGGGAGGCGGAGATCGCCGCTCCCGGCAGGAGCGGCGGACTGGTCCTTCAATCGTGGTGGTGATGCTTCCAGTGGCCCTGCCCGTGCCCGTGTTTCCGATAGCGTACTTCCTCAACGTAATAGGGCTGGCTGTACTCGACAATCGTCGCCGGACGGACATACACCGGCTGCGGACGTACATAGACGGGCTGCGGCTGGACATAGACGGCCGGCGGAGGTGCATACACAGGTGCCGGCGATCCCACGCTGACCGACCAGCTGACGTCGCCATGGGCATGTGCAAAGGTCAGCGGCGCGACTAGCGCAATGGCCGCAATAAGCTTGGTAACTGAAATTCTGAAGAGGTGTTGCATGACGTTCTCCTTAATGTCCTCTTGTACATTAAACGCCATTGCAGCGGGAAGCGGCTACTGGCAATTATTCAAAGGCAAGTAAGTTTTGAAACAATTTGTAATGGCGGAGCGTTCGGAGGCAATCATGCAAAATGATTCACACTTCATGTCAAAAAGCATGGGCAAAATAATGAGCAGCATGACCAATGAAACAAGAAAGTAAAAAGCTGGCAAGGTTATTTCCAATATTGCAATCTAGAGAATTTCTTACCACAAATTGAGTTGATTCGCTTATCACAACAAGTTACTCTACGGTATTACGAGCATCGATCTTGTTGATCTTGCAATTAATCGGGTAGGCACTCGACGATGAACGCTAAGTTTCTTAGAAACTGGATATTGGTCCTTGCGACGTTATTGCTTTCAATAACTGTTTTTGCAAGGGAAGTAGCACCTCTGGGAAGCATTGATGCCCAGGAGTTGCCCAAAGAGGCAAGGCAAACGCTCGCGCTGATCAAGCAGGGCGGCCCTTTTCCCTATGCCAAGGACGGTGTCGTTTTCGGCAACTATGAAGGGGTTTTGCCGAAACGGAAGCGCGGGTATTATCACGAATTTACGGTGAAGACTCCTGGCGCCCGCAACCGCGGCGCACGCCGCATCATCAGCGGAGGAGAGCCAGCCTCGTCGGGGGAGTATTACTACACCGACGACCACTATGCGACTTTCAGGCGCATCAGAGAGTAAGCAATGCGATTCGAGTCATTCCACACTGAACCTTCTTCTATGCACATCGTACGAGCCGAGGAAGACATGAGCTTGTTTAAAACCGTGCCACCCAATGTGGTGCAGTCCATCCGTGCGTTCCGGGTCACCGACCTGCAGGAAGAAGCCGCCCGCCTCGGCCAACACTTTCTGTATGCGTATTGTGCGGATGCAACGACCAAGCAGCAGGTGCTTGCTTGCATCGCCAACGCTTTTCATTTTCCCAAGCATTTCGGCAAGAACTTCGACGCGCTGAGCGATTGCCTGACCGATCTTCCTTACAAGGCAGGGCCGCAGCCCGGATTTCTGGTGGTGATCGAACAATTGCCCAATACGCCGAAATTCGACAAGGAGGCGCGCGAAACCCTGCTGGACGTATTCCGCGACGCCGCCGAGTTCTGGGCTGAAAAGAAGGTGGCGTTCCGGGTTTTCTATTCTTTCCAGTAGACGGAGCGATATCGGCGGAGCCGGAAGCCGACCCGATGGTCGGCTTTTTTATTTCCGCAGTGCGGTAAAATGCGCGCCATGAAAAATATCGTCATCCTGATTTCCGGACGCGGCAGCAACATGCAGGCAATCGTGCGTGCGGCGCGATCCGAGCAATGGCCGTGCCGTATTGCCGCCGTCATCAGCAATCGCGCAGACGCCGAGGGCTTGGCGTTTGCCGCGGAAAACGGCATTCCAACTGCGGTCGTCGTCAGCAAGGGGCTGTCGCGCGAAGCGTTCGACGCGGCATTGCAGGAGCAGATCGACCGTTTTGCGCCGGACCTCGTGGTGCTGGCCGGTTTCATGCGCATTCTGACGCCGGCTTTCGTGGAGCATTACACCGGCCGCATGCTCAATATCCATCCGTCGCTGCTGCCCAGCTTCCCCGGCCTGGCCACGCACAGCCAGGCGTTGGCCGCCGGAGTCAAGGTGCACGGCGCGACCGTGCACTTCGTCACCGCCGAGCTCGACCATGGCCCCATCGTGGCACAGGCGGCCGTCGCGGTCCATCCCGGCGACACCGAAGACACGCTGGCCGAGCGCGTGCTGGTTCAGGAACACCTCATTTACCCGCGCGCGGTACGCTGGTTTGTCGAAGGGCGGCTTGCCATCGACAACGGGCTGGTGCGCGTGCAAGAAGAAGTACCCGCTTAACGAAAGATTTCAATGAGATTGCATCCCGCAGTCGTCAGCCATGCCGAAGAAGTGCTGCGCGAAGTATTGCGCTTCACCGGCCCGGCCGACGCTATTTTGTCGCGCTATTTTCGCGAACATCCAAAACTAGGTACGCGCGAGCGCCATGCCGTTGCCGAAGGCGTGTACGCCGTACTGCGCAACAAGCTCGCCTATGCCAGCTTTTCCGAATCCGGCCATGGCCCGGCGATGCGCCGCCTGGCCCTGCTGGGACTTGCCGACGTGGTCGGCATCGACGCGCTCGGCGGTATTTCGCCGGAAGAGGGCGAATGGCTGCGCCGCATCGCGCAGATCGATCGCACTGCGTTGCCGGCCGCGCTGCGCGCCAATCTTCCGCCATGGCTGTTCGACAAGCTGGTGGCGCGTGACGGCGAAGACGCGACCATGCAGCTGGCGGCCGCGCTGAACCAGCCGGCGCCGCTCGACTTGCGCGTCAATGCATTGAAGGCCAAGCGCGATGACGTGCTGGCCGAACTGGCGAAAGCGCCTATCGAATGCGAGCCGACGCCGTACGCGCCGCTGGGCATACGCCTCAGGAAGAAGCCGGCGCTGCAAAACCTTCCCTTGTTTAAGGAGGGCGCGATCGAGGTGCAGGACGAGGGCAGCCAGCTGCTGGCGCAAATCGTCGCGGCTAAGCGCGGTGAGATGGTGGCGGATTTTTGTGCCGGCGCGGGGGGCAAGACGCTTGCGCTTGGCGCAGCAATGCGCAACACCGGCCGCCTGTACGCCTTCGACGTGTCGGAAAAGCGTCTGTCCAAGCTCAAGCCGCGCCTGGCGCGCAGCGGTCTATCAAACGTGCATCCGGTCGTGATTGCCCACGAAAACGATGCCAAGATCAAGCGCCTGGCGGGCAAGATTGACCGCGTGCTGGTCGATGCGCCTTGCAGCGGCCTGGGTACCTTGCGCCGCAATCCAGACATGAAATGGCGCCAGACACCGGAGTCGGTCTGCGAACTGAACGGCAAGCAGACGTCGATCCTCGCCAGCGCCGCGCGACTGGTGAAGCCAGGCGGGCGGCTGGTCTATGCGACATGCAGCCTGCTCGATGAAGAAAACGAAGCCATTGCGACGCAGTTCATCGCGTCGCATCCGGACTTTGCCCTGGTGCCGATGAAGGATGTGCTGCAGGAGCAAAAGATCACGCTCGACATGCAGGACTATCTGAAGCTGTCGCCGCAGGTGCATCGTACTGATGGTTTTTTTGCCGCGGTTTTCGAACGCAAGAAATGATCGTACGCTCGCGTGCCGTGTTCGGTGCGTTGGCGTTGTCGGCCGCGCTCGGCGCGCATGCTGCCGACGCACCGATTGCCGCGCATGGAACGCTGCAGGCCGCGTTCGCTCCCTGGGATAACGTCGAGGAGCTGGTCACTGAAACCATCCGCGACGCGCGCCGGCAGGTGCTGGTGCAAGCCTATCTGTTGACCAGCAAGGCCATTGCCGCTACGCTGGTCGAAGCTTGTCGGCGCGGCCTCGACGTGCGCGTGATGCTCGACGCGCAGCAGCTCGCCAAAACCGGGGCGTCCGCAGCTTCCGAACTGGCCGCCTGCGGGATCCCGGTGTGGCTCGAAACGCGGTATCAGAACGCGCATAACAAGGTCATCGTGATCGACGCGGATACGCCGGAGGCGACCGTCGTTACCGGCAGCTTCAATTTCACCTGGACCGCGCAGCACAAGAACGCGGAAAATATCCTGATCATTCGGAAAAACCCGGCGCTTGCGGGGCGTTACGCGGCGAACTGGGAGCGGCATCGACAGGAAGCGACTCCATATCAGAAATGAATCCGAACCCACTCTCCAGCCTCTTATCCGATTTTTGGTCCGACCTGCGCGACCCCAGCCTGTTATGGCAAATCGCCGCCCTTGCGGCATGCCTGGTGTCCGGCTGGGCGCTGGCACGCCTGGTCCGCAATCGCGTCGAGTCGCGCGAAGTCCAGATGCGCGTGATGCGCCTGGGGGTGGAAAGTTTTACGCGCGTGCTGTCACCCCTGCTGGCGCTGGC
This sequence comes from Noviherbaspirillum sp. UKPF54, assembly GCF_007874125.1. NCBI lineage: Bacteria > Pseudomonadati > Pseudomonadota > Betaproteobacteria > Burkholderiales > Oxalobacteraceae > Noviherbaspirillum > Noviherbaspirillum sp. UKPF54. The sequence continues at coordinate 608,761 of NZ_CP040128.1, forward strand.
GTTCATCGCGGTCGCCAAGCTGGCCCTCGCGCAATGGCATTTTCATGTCAACCTGCTCAGGGTCGCGATTCCGCTGGTCGGCTCGTTTGCGCTGATTCGCCTGGCGTTCTATGTCCTGCGTCGCATCTTCGCGCGCGGCGGCAAGGCGGGTACCTTCCTGCTGGCGTTTGAAAAGGTGTTCGCCACGCTGGTCTGGTGCGGCGTCGCGCTCTATATCACGGGATTGTGGCCCGAGTTGATCGCCTACCTGGAGCAGACAGTGCTGCCGGTCGGGCGCAACAAGGTGTCACTGATGACCATCGTGCAGGCCGCTGCCTCGGTTCTGGTGACGCTCATCATCGCCTTATGGGCTGGCGCATCCCTGGAGGAGCGTCTGATGCGCATGAATTCGATGCATTCGTCGCTGCGCGTGGTGCTGGCGCGCATGGGGCGCGCCGTATTCATCCTGCTTGCCGTGCTGCTGAGCCTGTCCTTGGTCGGCATCGACCTGACGGTGCTGTCGGTTTTCGGCGGCGCGCTTGGCGTCGGCCTGGGCCTTGGCCTGCAAAAAATCGTCAGCAGTTACGTATCCGGTTTCGTGATCCTGTTGGAGCGCAGCCTGGCCATCGGCGATATCGTGAAGGTCGGCGAGCACTCCGGCCAAGTTACGCAAATCAATACGCGCTACACGATATTGCGCGGCATGGATGGCATCGAAACGGTGGTGCCGAACGAAATGCTGTTGTCCGGCGTGGTCCAGAACTATTCGCTGACCGACCGCCGCATGCGGCTGGCGACGCGCGTGACGGTAGGCTATCGCACCGACATGGACTTGGTGCTGCGTCTGTTGGAACAGGCGGCATCTGGCATGCCGCGCATATTGCTGGATCCGGCGCCGCAAGCCTTCCTGGTGGCTTTCGCAGCGGATGGACTGGAACTCGAGCTGGCATTCTGGATTGCCGATCCCGAGAACGGACGCCTGGCCTTGCTGTCTGATGTGAATCGGTTGATCTGGAATTTGTTTCAGCAAAACCAAATCGAAGTTCCTTATCCTCAGCGCGAAGTGCGCATTCTCGATGCCACCGATGGCACTGCCGCCGCACGTATCGTGCAGGCCGCGAGCGCTGCGTAAAAAGCGTACAATCTGCACCGAGCAAAGCTGTGCAACCAGTTGGCCAGGTTGTATAACAGCAATTTTCCGGAGTTTTAATGACCATAAATACCATGTTTGACGCTGTTCTTGATTTTCTGGCGAATGGATTGTCCGGCGCGACCGGCTGGCAGATCCTGGTGTACACCCTTGTGCTGACTCATATCACGATCGCCAGCGTGACGATTTTCCTGCATCGTTGCCAGGCCCACCGCGCGCTCGACCTGCACGCGATTCCAAGCCATTTCTTCCGCTTCTGGCTGTGGCTCACCACGGGCATGGTAACCAAGGAATGGGCTGCGATTCACCGCAAGCACCACGCCAAGTGCGAAACCGAGGAAGACCCGCACAGCCCCGTCACGCGCGGTATCAAGAAGGTTTTGCTGGAAGGCGCCGAACTCTATCGCGCCGAATCGAAAAACCGCGAAACGATAGAGAAATACGGTCACGGCACGCCGGACGACTGGCTCGAGCATCATCTGTACAGCAAATACAGCTGGCAAGGCGTCGGCCTGATGCTGATCATCGACGTGTTGCTGTTCGGCGCGCTCGGGCTGACCGTATGGGCGGTGCAAATGCTGTGGATCCCGATTAGCGCGGCCGGCATTATCAACGGCATCGGCCACTTCTGGGGATACCGCAATTACGACTGCACCGACGCCTCGACCAACATTTTCCCAATCGGCATCATCATCGGCGGCGAGGAATTGCACAACAACCACCACACCTTCGGCACTTCCGCCAAGCTGTCATCCAAGTGGTATGAGTTCGATATCGGCTGGTTCTATATCCGCGTCATGGAATTGCTGGGACTGGCCAAGGTCAAGAAGGTCGCGCCGGCACCGAAGTTCGACCGCAAGAAGGCGATCGCAGACGTCGATACGCTGCAATCGGTGATCGCCAACCGCTACGACGTGATGGCCAAGTATGCCAAGTCGGTAAGGCGTGCCTGGCGAGACGAACTGGAACACCTCGCCGGGAAAGCCAAGCTGGAGTCGAAATTCCTGAAATCGTCCAAGAAGCTGCTGCAGCGCGAACCGGGCAAGCTGGAGGCGCCGCAACGCCAGCAACTGAGCGAACTGTTTGCGCACAGCAAGGCGCTCAAGACCATGCATGAAATGCGGGTGGAACTGGGGGCGATCTGGGAGCGTTCGCACTCGAGCCGCGAACAATTGCTGCAGCAACTGCAGGACTGGTGTGCGCGCGCCGAGGCGTCCGGCATCAAGGCGCTGCAGGAGTTCTCGCTGCGTTTGCGCAGCTACGCCTGAGCAGGCTGATCATGGGCCTGGCGTTGTCCTGGCGCCGGCGGCTTGAATGGAAAACGCGGTTGCGGATTTTTTCGAGCCGCGTTTTTTTATTGGCTGCGTCAATGAGGTTGAAACAAAAAAGCCCCGCGATTGCGGGGCTTTTTGCTGAAACGGCCGGATCAATTACTTGATCTTGGTTTCCTTGTATTCCACGTGCTTGCGTGCCTTTGGGTCGAACTTCATGATCGACAATTTTTCCGGCGTGGTGCGCTTGTTCTTCGTGGTGGTGTAGAAGTGACCGGTACCGGCGGTCGATTCCAGCTTGATTTTGTCGCGGTTAGATTTTGCCATGATGATTTCCTAATAAGTGCCGCTTAGATTTTTTCGCCACGGGCGCGCATATCGGCGAGCACCGCGTCAATACCGATCTTGTCGATCACGCGCAGGCCGGCATTGGATACGCGCAGAGACACCCAGCGGTTTTCGGATTCAACGAAGATGCGGCGGTTTTGCAGGTTGGGCAAAAAGCGACGCTTGGTCTTGTTGTTAGCATGGGAAACGTTGTTGCCGACCATCGGCCCCTTCCCGGTCACTTGGCAAACACGTGCCATGGTTAACTCCTTATAAAGATCCAAAATTTGGAAAAACGAGAGTATATATAAAATGATGTGATTTTTCAATGACTTGCGAAAAACAATTGTGTCTTTTCTTATTCTTTGAATTTAACAATTGCGCTGCCGTTGATTTCACATGTCGCCATGCTCGGCAAAGGAGTAAACCTGGCGGCCGGCGACGACGAAATGATCGAGGACGCGGATGTCCACCAGCCCGAGCGCCTGTTTCAGTGCCTGCGTCAATGTGCGATCGGCGGCGCTCGGTTCCGGCGTGCCCGAAGGATGATTGTGCGCCAGGATGAGGCTCGCCGCATTGTGCGACAAGGCCGCCTTGACGGCCTCGCGCGGATAGACGCTGGTGTGGGTGAGCGTGCCGCGAAATAACTCCTCGCAGGCGATCAGGCGGTTTTTCACATCGAGGAACAACACCGCGAAGCATTCATACGGCTTGTTGGCAAGCAGCAGTCGCAGATACTGCGTGACAGCTTGCGGTGAACTCAAGGCTTGGCCGGTTTTCAGGTCTTCCGAGAGCGAGCGCCGCGCCAACTCCAGGACCGCCTGCAACTGCGCATATTTTGCCGGACCCAAGCCATTGATGACGGAGAATTCCGGCAGTTTCGCGGTGAACAGGCGATTGAGCGAGCCGAAATGCCCGATCATGTCGCGCCCGAGATCGACCGCGCTCTTGCCGCTGACGCCAACGCGCAGGAAAACGGCGAGCAGTTCTGCGTCCGATAGTACGTGCGGGCCATGCCTGATCAGCCGTTCGCGCGGACGTTGATCTTCCGGCCAATCGATAATTGCCATAGTAGTTGCAAAAATAATAATAAATATGGCTGGCAATTATATGCAGAAGTTGCATTAAATTTAACTTTCAATCGCTTCTCATTGATCGGTATTCAATCCGATATTCCTAGCGGCAGCGATCAGGCCGAAAAGCAACCGGATTTTCCGTGTGCTCGCTTACAATAACGGGTTACCTCGCAATTGAGAGATGTCATGTCAAACGCCACCGTCCCCGTCGTCACCGAAGCCGCTTATCTGACCTTGCACTATCGCCTCGCTGCGGCGGACGGCAACGATATCGTTACCACCTTCAACGATAATCCCGCGACGCTGCAGCTCGGTACTGGGCAGCTGGCGCCATTTCTGGAAGTCTGCCTGCTCGGCTTGCCCGAAGGCTCACACCAGACCTTCGAGCTGGCGCCCGAGCAGGCGTACGGTCCGCGCAATCCCGACCTGATCCAGCGCGTGTCGCGCGCCACGCTCGACGAGAATTCGGCTGGCGGCGACGAATATGTGATCGGCGACCTGATCGAATTTTCTGCGCCCAGCGGCGGACGTTTTGCCGGTGTGCTGCGCGCCATCGATGACGACAGCGCGCTATTCGACTTCAATCACCCGTTGGCCGGGCAAACGGTGAAATTCGAAGTGAAGATTATCGGCATACTGTGACGGCAGGTTCTCTGCCGGCAGCATAGCGGGAAGGATTCGACAATGGATAAGGAAGTATTGCTCGCGCAACCGCGCGGCTTTTGCGCCGGCGTGGACCGCGCCATCGAGATCGTGGAGCGGGCGCTGGCGGAGTTCGGCGCGCCAATTTACGTGCGCCATGAGATTGTGCACAACGCCTATGTAGTCGACGATCTGCGCCGCAAGGGCGCCATCTTCATCGAAGAACTGGATGCGGTCCCCGCAGGCAATACGGTCATCTTTTCCGCCCATGGCGTGCCCAAGTCGGTCGAGATCGAAGCCGCCGCGCGCGGCTTGCGCGTGTTCGACGCCACCTGCCCGCTGGTGACCAAGGTTCATATCGAAGTGTCCAAGATGCGCCGCGAAGGGCGCGAAATCATCATGATCGGCCATGCCGGACACCCGGAAGTCGAAGGAACCATGGGGCAGACCGAGGAAGGCATGTATCTGGTCGAGACGGTGGCGGACGTCGAGAAGCTGCAGGTGACCAATCCTGACATGCTGGCCTACGTGTCGCAGACTACGCTGTCGGTGGACGATACGGCCGGCATCATCGAGGCATTGAAGCGCAGGTTCCCGAACATTGCCGAACCGAAGAAGGGCGATATCTGCTACGCCACGACGAATCGTCAGGAGGCGGTCAAGTTCATGGCGCCGCAGGTGGACCTGGTAGTCGTGGTCGGCAGTCCGAACAGCTCCAACTCCAATCGCTTGCGCGAGGTCGCCGAAAAGAAGGGTACCGCCGCCTACATGGTCGACAACGCGTCGCAGATCAGTCCGGCATGGCTGGAAGGGCGCGACAGGATCGGCGTCACCGCAGGCGCATCCGCGCCGGAAGTGCTGGTGCAGGCAGTGATCGACCGTTTGAAGGAGCTGGGGGCGAAAAGCGTGCGGCCGCTGGCAGGCGTGGAGGAAAACGTGACCTTCCCGATGCCGAAAGGACTCAGCGGAACGCGTCCGGCATGAGGATGCCTTGCCTGATGCTCGAAATTTAATTCAGAACGACCTCTCAATTTCCATCAATAGTTTATCCGGTTCCTCGCTATGATTCAGGCTGCGTTACTGAATCGAATGTTGGCAAGAAGACTCATCGGCGAAAGGCTGTTTTTTTGCTTGATGAGGTATGCCGCAAGTCAGTTCCGGCGACTGGAAATGCTAAATATTCGAGCGGTTTTTTCTTTTTCGAATATAACGTAGTAAGTAGTCAACTCTTTTTTAAAAGAGCTGAAGCGGCTTCAGCGGTCGGAGCGACAAGACCTTACAGGCCTTATGTTGCAGCATTAGCACAATCGTGCACCAAATCGAATCACGGACCAAATCTATATCCCAATTATGTTTCTTTACTAAACAGGTTGGGTATAATTCCGCCCGGTTTCAGTGAGCGCCCAAAAGGCAACACTCAACTAAAAAAGTTTTTTACCGAAGACGACATCAGGAGACATTACCATGTGCACCAATCACGCCAGCGCTACTCGCCTAGCGGCAGTACGTCTTTTCAGTTAACAATCGCGCGCACCGAGCGGCACCCATGAGGATCTCACCCGGGTGCCGTTTTTGTTATCCGGAATGGATTTTGCTGCAGTCGCACATGCCGGGCGACAGCAAATTTGCAAAACGAGTTGAACGATCCTTATAGAGGCAGGTAAACCATGGATATATTTATCCAACAAATCATCAATGGATTGGTGCTTGGCAGTATGTATGCACTGGTCGCACTCGGGTACACCATGGTGTACGGTGTTCTGAACCTGATCAACTTCGCGCACGGCGACGTGCTGATGGTGGGCGCCATGGTCGGCGTCACCATCTTGAAGTTCCTGCAAACGGCCGCGCCTGGCCTGCCTGGCATCGTCAAGCTTTGCATCGCTATCCTCGGCGCGATTCCGGTGTGCGTGCTGGTCAACATCATCATCGAGCGTGTTGCCTACCGACGTCTGCGCAATGCGCCGCGCCTGGCGCCGCTGATCACCGCCATCGGCGTGTCGATCCTGCTGCAGACCTTCGCGATGATGATCTGGGGCCGCAGCCCGGTGCCGTTCCCGCCAGTCATGCCGACCGAGTCGTTCAATCTCCTCGGCGCGTTGATCTCGCCCACCCAGGTGATGCTGCTGGCGCTGGCGATGGCATCGATGATCGCGCTGGTGCTGCTGGTGGAAAAAACCAAGATGGGGCGCGCCATGCGGGCAACAGCTGAAAACCCGCGCGTGGCTGGCCTGATGGGCGTCGACTCCAATCGCGTCATCGTGATGACGTTTGCGATCGGCGCCGCGCTGGCGGCCGTTGCCGGCGTGATGTGGGGCGCGAACTACTCTTCCGCGCAATTCGCGATGGGCTTTGTGCCCGGCTTGAAGGCCTTCTCCGCCGCGGTGCTGGGCGGTATCGGCAATATCTACGGCGCGATGGTCGGCGGCATCCTGCTCGGCTTGATCGAGAGCCTCGGCGCCGGCTACATCGGCGACCTGACCGGCAACTTCCTCGGCAGCCAGTATCAGGACATCTTTGCATTCGTCGTGCTGATCATCGTGCTCACATTGCGTCCGTCCGGCATCATGGGCGAGCGCGTGGCAGACCGCGCCTGAGCGTACAAGGATAGGAGAACTTCATGGCTACGCTATTCGACACCAAACACAATCCGCGCAAGGCCTATACCAGCCTTGCGATCCTCGCGGTCTTGCTCGTCGCTTTTCCGTTCGTCGCGTCCAATTACGGCAACTCCTGGGTTCGCATCATGGACCTGGCGCTGCTGTACATCATGCTGGCGCTGGGCCTGAACATCGTGGTCGGCTTCGCCGGCCTGCTCGATCTCGGCTATATCGCGTTCTATGCGGTCGGCGCCTACATGACCGGCCTGCTGGCCTCGCCCCAGTTCGCCACCGTGCTGGAATCGTTCGTGAACACCTACCCGGCCATCGGTGAAGCGCTGGTATCGTTCTATGGCCCGGAGGTGGTGCAGAACGGTATTCACCTGTCGGTATGGGTAATCGTGCCGCTGGGCGCGGCGCTGGCTGCGCTGTTCGGCGCGTTGCTGGGTGCGCCGACCCTGAAGCTGCGCGGCGACTACCTGGCGATCGTGACGCTCGGCTTCGGCGAGATCATTCGTATCTTCATGAACAACCTGAACGCGCCGGTCAACATCACCAACGGCCCGCAGGGCATCAACCTGATCGACCCGATCCGCATTTTCGGCGTGTCGCTGGCGGGTGAGCCGGGCTCCGGCGCCATGGTGAAATTCGGGCCGTTCGCGATGCCGTCGGTGAACGCGTACTATTTCCTGTTCCTGCTTCTGTGCTGCGCGATCATTTTCATCACGATCCGCCTGCAGCATTCGCGCCTGGGCCGTGCTTGGGTGGCGATCCGCGAAGACGAGATCGCCGCCAAGGCGATGGGCATCAATACCCGCAACATCAAGCTGCTCGCCTTTGGCATGGGGGCGTCTTTCGGCGGCATTTCCGGTGCGATGTTTGCGTCGTTCCAGGGCTTCGTGTCGCCCGAATCGTTCTCTCTGATGGAGTCGATCGCGGTGCTGGCGATGGTGGTGCTGGGCGGTATCGGCCATATTCCGGGCGTGGTGCTCGGCGGTGCGATCCTGGCGGCCTTGCCGGAAGTGCTGCGCCACGTGGTGGAACCGCTGCAGCGTCAGTTGTTCGGTACCGTGCTGATCGAAGCGGAAGTGCTGCGCCAGCTGCTGTACGGCTTGGCCATGGTCGTGATCATGCTGTATCGCCCGGCAGGCCTGTGGCCGTCGCCCAAGCATGAGGACCGCATGGATGCGAACGCGCCCAAGCGCCACGACGAAAAAGAAGCTGCCGCGCTTGCAGCATAAGGAAACTCCATGAGCGAACAAGTCATTCTCAATATCTCGGGTGTCAACAAGCGCTTCGGCGGCCTGCAGGCACTGTCTGAAGTCAACATCAAGATCATGCGTGGCCAGATCTATGGCCTGATCGGTCCGAACGGCGCCGGCAAGACGACTTTCTTCAACGTCATCACCGGCCTGTACCAGCCGGATACTGGCAACTTCGAACTGGCCGGCAAGCCGTATTCGCCGTCCGCGCCGCATGAAGTGGCCAAGGCAGGCATCGCCCGCACCTTCCAGAACATCCGTCTGTTCGGCGAGATGTCGGCGCTGGAGAACGTGATGGTCGGGCGCCATGTGCGCACCCACCAGGGCGTGCTGGGCGCGGTCCTGCACCATAAGGCGGCGCGCGAAGAGGAAGCAGCGATCAAGAAGCGCGCGATGGAACTGCTCGACTTCGTCGGCATCGCTCAGTTCGCGCACCGCACTTCGCGCCATCTGTCCTACGGCGACCAGCGCCGCCTGGAAATCGCGCGCGCGCTGGCGACCGATCCGCAACTGCTGGCGCTGGATGAACCGGCCGCCGGCATGAACGCGACCGAAAAGCTGGCCCTGCGCGAGCTGCTGGTGAAGATCAAGGCCGAAGGCAAGACGATTCTGCTGATCGAACACGACGTGAAACTGATGATGGGACTGTGCGATCGCCTGACCGTGCTGGACTACGGAAAACCGATTGCGGAAGGCGTGCCGGCCGAGGTACAGAAGAACCCGGCGGTGATCGAGGCATACTTGGGAGGGTCTCATTAATGAGTGAAAATATTCTGAAGATCAGCGGCCTGAAGATCGCCTACGGCGGCATCCAGGCGGTCAAGGGCATCGATCTCGAAGTCAACCAGGGCGAACTGGTGACGCTGATCGGCGCCAACGGTGCCGGCAAGACCACGACGCTGAAGGCGATCACCGGCACGCTGCCCGGCTGCAAGGTGGAAGGGCAGATTCACTATACCGGCGCTCCCATCATGGGCACCAATTCGTTCGAGCTGGTGAAGAAGAACCTGGCGATGGTGCCGGAAGGCCGCGGCGTATTCACCCGCATGACCATCCTGGAAAACCTGCTGATGGGCGCTTATACCCGCAATGACAAGGGTGGCGTCCAGGCCGACATCGACAAGTGGTTCGGCGTGTTTCCGCGCCTGAAGGAGCGCTCGGCGCAACTGGCCGGCACCTTGTCGGGCGGTGAACAGCAGATGCTGGCAATGGCGCGCGCATTGATGAGCCATCCGAAGCTGCTGCTGCTGGACGAGCCGTCGATGGGCCTGTCGCCGATCATGGTCGAGAAGATCTTCGAAGTGGTGCGCACCGTGTCGGCGCAGGGCGTCACCATCCTGCTGGTTGAGCAGAACGCCAAGCTCGCGCTGCAGGCCGCGCACCGCGGCTACGTGATGGACTCCGGCCTGATCACGATGAGCGGCAATGCGAAAGACATGCTCGACGATCCGAAGGTGAAGGAAGCCTATCTGGGCGAAGGCTGAGACCTTGCCCTGACACAGACAAACCGCCTTGCCAGGGTGACCGGCAAGGCGGTTTTGTTTTGCGCCGCCGTCAGGCGCGCTTGCGCCAGAAGGCCCAGCGCGACAGGAAGCGGTCGGCCGCGCCGTATGATTCGTGCAACGGCGCCTGCGGCATGAGTTTCAGGATTGCGGGGATACCAATGGCAAGCAGGGTCGCATCGTCGAGCCATCCCAGGACCGGCAAGGCATCCGGCACCAGGTCCACCGGGCTGAATACGTATAGCGCCAGAGCAACGGACAACAATTTGACGGTGCCGGGCGTGTGCGGATGACGGAACGCATACCACAAGACGACGATATCGCGGCCGGCCGTGCGGAACAGGCGACGCAGGCGAAGGAACATGGCATTCTCCAGAATGAAATGCAGCGGTAGCTGAGAATATTGGGATCATCCCGCAAATGAAAAGTGCCGGCATGGCCATAATTGCGTGCGGCGCAGCAGCCTACCGTGCAGCGCGAGCGATGGCATAATGAAACTCCATTCTGGAGGAGGCTTTCATGCACTATGCTTTTACGCCACGCATCCCCGCCGTTCCTGTTGCCGGCAGCAATGAATTGTTCCCCGTGCATCGCATTTACTGTGTCGGACGCAATTACGCCGAACACGCCAAGGAAATGGGGGGCACCGGACGCGAAGCGCCATTCTTTTTCATGAAGCCGGCCGATGCTGTGTTGCCCGTTCCGCATGATGCGATCGGTGAAATGCCCTACCCGGACATGACCAGCGATTTGCACCACGAGATCGAGCTGGTGGTCGCGATCGGCAAGGGTGGGAAGAATATTGCCGCCGCCGATGCGTTGCAATACGTGTGGGGCTATGCCGTCGGCCTCGATATGACGCGCCGCGATTTGCAGGGCGAAGCCAAGAAGCTGGGACGCCCCTGGTGCACCGGCAAGGGATTTGACAATGCCGCACCGATCGCGCCGATTCACCGTGTCGCCGAAATCGGAAACATTACACACGGAACCATTCATCTCGACGTAAACGGTGAGAAGCGGCAGAGCAGCGACATTGGCAAGCTGATCTGGAATGTTGCCGAGACGATCGAGCATCTGTCGAAGTACTATGCACTGCAGCCCGGCGACCTGATTTTCAGCGGCACGCCGGAAGGCGTGGCGGCGGTCGAGCGCGGCGATCTGCTCGAGGGACGCATCGATGGCCTGGGTGCGCTGCGCATAAAAATCGTCTAGGCGCCTTTCGGAGCAGACGCATGAAACTCTACAGTTATTTTCGCAGCTCGGCGTCGTACCGGGTGCGCATTGCGTTGAACCTGAAAGGGCTGCCGTTTGAAACGGTGCCGGTACACCTGCTCAAGGATGGCGGCCAGCAGTTGGCCCCGGATTACCTGAAGCTCAATCCGGATGGCGTGGTCCCGGCCCTGATCGACGATACGCAAGAACCGACGGCGGTGCTCACGCAATCGCTGGCGATCATCGAGTATCTGGATGAAACGCACCCGGCTCCGCCGCTCCTGCCCCAAGATCCGGTCGACCGCGCTTACCTGCGCGGCATCGCGCTCACGATTGCCTGCGAAATCCACCCGTTGAACAATCTGCGCGTGCTGCGCTACCTAGTGCGGGAATTGAAGGTGGGCGAGGATGACAAAAATGCCTGGTACCGCCATTGGTGCGAGCATGGGCTGGCATCGGTGGAAACCATGCTGGCGCGGGACAAGAGGACGGGGAAATTCTGTTATGGCGATGCGCCGACGTTAGGGGACTGCTTCCTGATTCCGCAGATCGCCAACGCGCAACGCATGCAGTGCGACTTGTCGGGCATGCCGACCATTATGCGCATTAACGAAGCTTGCTTGGCGCTGAGTGCCTTTGCCGACGCGATGCCGGCCAGACAGCCAGATGCAGAGTAGGTGCGGCCGAGAGCCCGCCGCGCAAGCCCCCTGTACATCAATCGGCCTGATACGGAATCACTTTCTGGTGCTGCTCGCCCAAGCCGGTAATGCCCAGCACCAGTTCGTCGCCGCGCTTGAGGAAGAGCGGCGGTTTCATGCCCATGCCGACGCCGGGCGGCGTACCGGTCGTGATGATGTCGCCGGGCATGAGCGTCATGAAGCGGCTGACATAGCTGACAATCTTGGCAACCGGGAAAATCATCGTCTTCGTGTTGCCTGACTGCATGCGCTTGCCATTCAGGTCGAGCCAGAGATCGAGCCTTTGCGGATTAGGAATTTCATCCTTGGTCACCAGCCATGGCCCGACCGGGCCGAAGGTGTCGCAACCTTTTCCCTTGTCCCACTGCGACCCGCGCTCCAGCTGGAATTCGCGCTCGGAGACATCGTTGACGACACAATAGCCGGCAACGTATTGCAGTGCTTCCTTCTCGCTGACCACGCGCGCCCGGGTGCCGATGACAATGCCGAGTTCGACTTCCCAGTCAGTCTTCTTCGACCCCTTTGGCAGCATGATCGGATCATCGGCACCGGACAGCGAACTGGGCGCCTTGAGGAAAACGATCGGTTCCTTCGGAATCGCCATGCCAGCCTCGGCCGCATGATCGGAGTAGTTCAAGCCGATTGCGACGAATTTGCTGACGCGGGAAACCGGCACGCCCCAACGCGGCTTGCCACGCACGAGAGGCAGCTTGCGCGCATCGAGGCGCGCCAGCCTAGCCAGGGACTTGGCGGACAACTGGTCCGGTCCGAGGTCGGGGATGATTGCCGACAGATCGCGCAACTTACCGTCGGCGTCGATCAAGCCAGGTTTTTCTTTGCCGGGACGGCCATAGCGCGCGAGCTTCATGCGATTTCCTTCAAATGAATGCTTGTAAAAAATTTCTTCCGAGCAAATTAGGATATCGCAATATAGCAGTTTGACGATGAATGCGGTGCCTCGCTCAGTGCATCACCTGCGGGAAAGCAGGCAAGAGCTGTTCAGTGCATTTTTCGCACAGTTGGGCCCGTATAAAACTTATCTGCCGCTACTCATCTCTTTTTTTGCTTGGGCGAGGTCGGACTGATAGTTTGCCTTTGCATCTTTCATGCAGGCGACACGATCAGCCTTGCCCATTTTCTTGCAGTTTGTTAGCGCTTCGCGGTAAGCGGCATCAGCTTCTTTCTTCGCAATCTTGTATTGTCCTTGCGGACTCATGTCCTCCCTGGACTGTTGCGCTTCAGCTCTTTCTTCGGTGCTGCGCGCGGCCTGCGCTGCAGGCGGCAAGACCAGCATGCCGCCCATCACGATCAGCATTGCTGAAACCAGTTTTCTGGATGATTTCATCGCAACTCCTCCTGGGAAAAACGAACGCGCGGCAAGCATCTCCATGTGATGCTTGGCCCGATACACGCATCCGAGGCCTTCCTTAGATGGAATGACATGAGGCGAGTTTCGCATTCATGAACTGCCATGATTTTAATCAAAGGAAAAATTTCCTTTGAAATCATGAATATAAGTAATGTTGTTCCGGCTTATCCACAGAATTGGCCACAGCTTATGTGAGTAAATCATGGTGCGGAAGGAGGGATGATGAGCTTACCCAACAGGTTGATGCGCCTGACCACTTCGGATTGTGCCGGGCTTGCGCCGGAATCTTCATTTAATGGCGTTTCTTCGTCGGTCGGCGGGATATCGGGCGTAACGGAAGGACGAAGCGGTTCCTGGTTGTGTGTGTGCATAGGTAGTGGCAAATGATCAAGGTGATGCTACTACGACAATCCATAACCGATGGAGTTCGCACGAATGATCGGCCTTTATCAAGTGGCGAACGCCAAGACGCGATAGCTCGCACAATAAAGAAACGAACCGCATCGGCCGAGCAACGTGACGGGTATTTAAATCTAAAATATAATTATTCTCATTTGGTGGGTAACCAGCCCATCTGGGCGAATACTCTTATGCAAGCGCTACGCATTTTTCCGATCGTACTGTGCTGGCTGCTGTCGTTGGCGCCGGCAGTTCATGCGGACGACCTCGCCACGCAAAACAAGGCCAAGCAGATCTGGCAACTGCTCGATTATCTCGCCGTTGACTACAACAAGGCGGTCAGGGACGGCGCGGTGGTCAACCAGGACGAGTACGCGGAAATGCAGGAATTTGCGCATGCCGCGGAGCGTCAGCTGGGAGAGTTGCCAGCCACGGCGGCCACGCCCGTTCTCCTCAAAGGAGCGGCCGCTTTACGCAGCACGATTGCCGAAAAAGCATCGGCGAACGCTGTCGGCGACCAAGCCCGCGCGCTGGCCGACGGACTGCTCGCCGCTTACCCGGTCCCGCTCGCGCCCGCCAGGCTGCCAGACTTGCGGCAAGGCGCGAAGCTCTATCAAAGCCAGTGCGCGTCTTGCCACGGCGTTTCCGGACAGGCTGACGGTCCGTTGGCCGCGAAGTTGAATCCGCCGCCGATTGCGCTTGCCGACCATGAACGTGCTAAGGAGCGTAGCGTGTTCGCGCTGCAACAAATCATCACGCGCGGTGTGCAAGGCACGTCCATGCCTGGTTTCGCGTCCTTGTCGGACGACGAGCGCTGGGCCATTGCCTATTTCGCGTCGACGCTGTCGTATTCCGGCAGCGAACGCCAGGAAGGCGGGGCGCTTTGGGCTTCGCGCCCGGACCTGCACGCCGCGCTGCCGACGCTTTCCAAGCTGAGCCAGACATCGGAAGCGGACCTGTCCAAGGCGCTTGGAGCGCAGACTGCCCGGTCATTGCTCGCCTACCTGCGCAGCACCCCGGAAGCGCTCAACGCGTCGAGCGCGGACACGCTGCCGATTGCCAAGCGTAAATTGAAGGAAAGCGTGGCGGCCCTGGACCGGGGCGACCTGTCGGCAGCCTCCCAGCTGGCGCTGTCAGCCTATCTGGATGGCTTCGAGCCGGTGGAGCCGGCGCTGGCGGCCAAGAACCAGTCGCTGTTCGAGGAGATCGAGAAGTCGATGAGCGCGTACCGCAGCGCCCTCGCCGGCGGTCGAGCCAAGCAGGCGCACGACATGGAAGAACACCTGCAAGCGCTGCTGGCCGAAGCCCAATCGGCGCTGGAGGAAACCAGCAATCCGCTGTCGGCTTTCGTGGGGGCCTTGACGATCCTCTTGCGCGAGGGCCTGGAGGCGCTCCTGGTGGTGGTGGCGATGATCGCTTTCCTGAAGAAGGCCGAACGCACCGATGTTCTGCCGTACGTCCATGCAGGGTGGCTTGCCGCGTTGGCTGCCGGCGGGCTGACCTGGGCTGTTGCGACCTATCTGGTGGACGTGAGCGGCGCCAGCCGGGAAATGACGGAAGGCTTTTCCGCTATTTTCGCCGCTGTCGTGCTGTTGGGCGTGGGTATCTGGATGCACCAGAAGAGCCTGGCCGGGCGCTGGCAAGCCTATGTGAAACAAAAGCTGTCGTCGGCCCTGACTAGGAAATCGGCAATGATGTTGTTCCTGCTGTCGTTTGTCACGGTCTACCGCGAAGTCTTTGAAACCGTTCTCTTCTATGCCGCGCTTTGGGCGGAGGGCAACGGGACTTACATGCTCGCCGGCTTGGGAACAGGTATTGCCATCCTCGGCGTCGTGGCGTTCGTCCTGTTGCGTTCCTCCACGCGGTTGCCGATCAGCCAGTTCTTCGCATTCAGTTCGGCACTGGTTGGCGTGCTGGCCGTCGTCCTCATGGGCAAGGGTGTCGCCGCCCTGCAAAAGGTCGGCTTCCTTGACATTACACCGATCAGGGCGCCGCGTATCGATGTCTTGGGAATTTACCCGTCGATGCAGACGATTGTGGCGCAAGTCCTTATCTTGCTGGTCATCGTGGTCAGCATCATTTACAACCTGCAGTCGCAGAAAAAAACTGACGCGGCGTAAGTTTGGCAGAACCGCCGAAATCGATTTCAGGCGTAACGGATATCGAGAGGGTATTTTGGAACGTCGCAGACGGGAACAACTATCCCCGGATGTACCCCTCCCAATTTCTTGGATATAAATATTGCCCCGTGGACGTCTTTAAGCAAAAAACCGCGTACTCACTGGGAGATGCGCGGGTTTTTGAGATATTGGACTGTGTTGGATCGCTACTTGGTCCCGCCGACAGGAATCGAACCTGTATCTAGCGCTTAGGAGGCACTCGTTCTATCCATTGAACTACGGCGAGCTAATGGGTGGAACGTGTTTCCAAGACCCATTATTCCCTCTGCGAGACTCATCCGAACTCATTTCATTTCATCCGATTTTTCACCTCAGTGATACAAGGTGATACGGCAAGTGATACAGAATGAGTTCAGATTAGAAGAGGTGAGATTGTAACAGAGCCGAGCTTTCCGCTCCATTGTGCCGTTCTACCCCTAGGCCTTATCGAATGGTCTCGTCCTTTCTTCGACGGCGTCACAATTATTGCCAAGGTGATGGCACTTGGTATTCTGCCTAGAAAATCAGTGACTGATTGTTGGTAGTGTTACACTATTTCCTTATGTCAATAATGACAAGGGGATATGTTCGATGGCCGCAGAGAAAAAGCCAGTCACAATTCACTACCGAAAATACCAGCGAGAAGCAGGCCACCCAGCGACAACGCTTGAGGGGATGATTGCTGCTGCAATGAATTCTGTTGCTGATGGAGCACGTTTAAGGGATCGATATGTTTCTCGTGTGCACACCGTTGGAGATGACAACTACTTCGTCAACACTTATTTCACGGCCGCTGCAAATGGAACAAGCCTTGTTTTTGGTGATGTGATTCATTTCACGAAAGGGCACTTGCAAGCATTGTTCCAAGTTGGGCAGCCTGCACAGCCTTACGCGCCGGTACAGCAGATGCCTGCGCCAGCGCAGAGCGAATACGTCCACTCACAGATGTTCTGGATGGTAAAAGGAGACCATGTCTTCATCCTGCAGAGTATTTCGTTAAGGACTGAGCACTTCGAGCAGTATCTTGCGTGGTTGCTTCGTGAAAAGACTCAGCTACTTCCAGACACGCTTGGCATCGTGCTTGCTGCAAAGTTTGATCAACAATTGGTCGGTGGCGATTTGGACGATATTCAGGAAATCGTTATCGGGGGCGTCGCGACTCAGCCAACAGAGCCACAGATAGAAAATCTGCCACCAGTCACGCAGGAAGTTGAAAGGAATGTGACAACGACCGGCGAGGTGGAAGCTGCTCGTCAAACAGGTTGGGCGCAAGCTCGCGAAATTTTGAGGACTCTTCTAGGTGGTGATGCGACTGTCAATCAGTTTATGCAGGCGGTTCCGCCGGATGCCGATCTCCGCGTTGAAGTCCATATTGGATATAAGACTCGGAAGCGCCAAGTTAGTCGCGTTGCTTTGAGGCAGTTGGAAACTGGACTAAGAAATCTTCCTGATAGTCAGCTGCAGGTTAAGTCGAAAGGGGCATCAAAAGCGGCGGACGGAACGATTAGACTTCACCATCCTGCTGCGATTAATTTGCTTAAAAGACAAGACGGGGACACGGCGATCGTGGGATCATTAATGGATCCGGCCGATGTTTTACGCGCAATGTTTGAGGCGTATACTGTTTTTATAGCTAACGGAAAAATTGTAGAGTGAATCGGTGAAATGAAATGAAATGGGTCGGCATTATTCTGCCAACGATAATTGCCATAGCCTCGTTCATATGGATGCCATTGTCTGTCTGGATCCAGATGAACCAAGGGCTATTGGTCTTTCTCGGCTTGTTGGCAGCGGCCCTTGTTCAAATCATTCCGGTTACAGCAAATTTTTTGCAGTCAGATCGATTAACGCCAATTGAGGCAGAACGGCTTTCTGCCCAGCTCGGCAAGCAGCAGCTGTACTGGATCGGGCTATTGGCAAGCACCGTTGCTGCAGTCGTCTTGGTCGTGATCATTTCTGCCCTGGACAAGAAGCCAACTGAAATCGAAATTCCTAAGCTAGGGAGGCTTGACATTGGCACCATCGATATCGCGCCGGGCCTCAGCGCATTGGTCGCATTCGCAATCAGCTTTGTGCTCGTGAAGATGTTTGGACTTTTCCAAGGAGTGATAAGTCTTCAGAAACTGCGATCAGAGCTAGTCATTAATGCTGCGAAGAGAGCAGCTGCAGAGCAGGTTAAGCAAGCTTCGTCAGAAGTAAGCTTGCCTCAACAGTTAGTGCCAGACGACTACGGAAAAATCATTCGTCCGCATTGAATCACTATCGATTTTGTTGTTCGCGCTCTCTGAGTAGACTCCATGCATTTAAGTGCGTCTGGTGTCTAAGCAATTCGGAAAAGTGATACGCGAGTGATACGAGCGTGACGGAGAGCTAGAGCTGGCGCGGGAAATTTCCCCTTGAACTACGGCGAGACGCTAAGAGAATGGCGCAGCATTTTGCGACACGCCCGAGATTATAGCCGAGACTCTCGCGGGAAATGCGTTTCGCCATGGCTTATCGGTACAATGCGTGCTTTATTCGTTTATTCGGGTTGACGCTCCTTGCGCCAATCCGTCAGGCATAGCTCATCATGGCGGTTATTTTCCTCACCAACGCGCAACTTGCATTCGGCCACGTCGCCTTGCTTGATCACGCGGAATTTTCCCTGGAGCCGGGCGAGCGCGTCGGTCTCATCGGCCGCAACGGCACCGGCAAATCCTCGCTGCTGAAAATTATTGCAGGCTACTCCAAGCTGGACGACGGCTTGCTGGTGATGCAGCAGGGGCTCAAGATCGCGTATGTGGAGCAGGAACCGCAGTTCGCCAGCGATATGAGCGTATTCGACGCCGTCGCGTCCGGCATGGGCGAGCTGCCGCAGCTGCTTGAAGAATACAACGGGCTAGCCGGGCAACTGGGCGGTGGCGATGATGCTGCTCTCATGGACCGCATGCACGCGATTCAGTCCAGGCTCGACGCAGCCGACGCGTGGAGCCTTAGCAATCGGGTGGAAACAACGCTGGCGCGCCTGAGCCTCGACAAGAGCGCGCTGATGGGAACACTGTCCGGCGGCACGCAAAAGCGTGTTGCTCTGGCGCGTGCACTGGTCGGGGCTCCGGACGTGCTGTTGCTCGACGAGCCGACCAACCACCTCGACTTCACTTCCATCATGTGGCTGGAAGCGCTGCTGCGCGACTTTAAGGGCAGTATCCTGTTCATCACCCACGACCGCTCCTTCCTTGACAATGTCGCCACCCGCATCATCGAGCTCGACCGCGGACGCTTGCTTTCCTTCCCCGGCAATTTCAGCGCCTACCAGACGCGCAAGGCCGAGCAGCTCGAAATCGAGGCCGTCGAAAACGCTAAGTTCGACAAGTTCCTTGCGCAGGAAGAAGTCTGGATCCGCAAGGGTGTGGAAGCGCGCCGCACGCGCAACGAAGGCCGCGTGCGCCGCCTGGAAGAACTGCGCCGCCAGCGCGGTGCCCGGCGCGAGCAGCAGGGGCAGGTCCGGCTCGACGTGTCGGCGGGCGAGCGCTCCGGCAAGATCGTTGCGGAGCTGGAGCATGTCGGCAAGCGTTACGGCGACAAGGTCATCGTGCGCGATTTCAGCACAATCATCCTGCGCGGCGACAAGGTCGGCCTGATCGGCCCCAACGGCGCGGGCAAGACCACGCTGCTGAAACTGATTCTCGGCGAGGAAGCGCCGGATACGGGTACGATCAAGCCGGGCGCACGTCTGCAGATCGCGTATTTCGACCAGATGCGCGCGCAGCTGAATGAAGAGGCGAGTTTGGCCGATACCATTTCGCCGGGCAGCGACTGGGTCGAAATCAACGGCCAGCGCAAGCATGTGATGACCTATCTGTCCGATTTCCTGTTCGCGCCGGAGCGCGCCCGTTCGCCGGTGAAATCCCTGTCGGGCGGCGAACGCAATCGCTTGCTGCTGGCGCGGCTGTTTGCCAAGCCGGCCAACGTGCTGGTGCTCGACGAGCCGACCAACGACCTCGATATCGATACGCTGGAGCTACTGGAAGAACTGCTGGAAGATTACAGCGGTACCGTGTTTTTGGTCAGCCATGACCGCGCCTTCCTCGACAACGTAGTCACGCAGGTGATCGTCGCGGAGGGCGAGGGATTGTGGCGCGAGTATGTCGGCGGATATTCCGATTGGGAGCGTGTGCGCGCAACGAGTGCCGTGCCGGCGAAGGCATCTGCCAAAACGGAGAGCAAGCCCGCTCCCAAGGAGCAGCCGCAGGCGGCGAAACCGAAGAAACTCAGCTACAAGGAACAGCGCGAGCTGGAAACGCTGCCGCAACTCATTGCCGATCTCGAAGCGGAGCAGAAGACGATCTCTGAACAGCTGGCCGATCCGGAGCTGTACCGGCAACGGCCGGAAGAGGTGCAGCGGCTCAACGAACGCTTCGCAGAGATCGACGAGTTGCTGATGGAAAGTCTTGAAAAGTGGGAAGCGATCGAGGCGAAAGCAAAGGGTTGACGCGCAACGGCTGGTCCTAGTTCATTCGCTTGCACGCTTCGCGCAGTTCCGGCAGCTTTCCGCGCAAGGATTCCGCGTCCGGCGCATACGGACGTTCGGCCAGATAAGCTTCCAAGTCCAGCAGCGCGGCCTGCGGGCATTCCAGGTTGGCGTAGGCCAGTCCGCGGTCGCGCCGTTCAGTGATTTCATCCGGCAGCAGGATCACCAGCCGCTGCTGCACGCCCAGAACGCGCTGCCAGCGCAGATGCTCGACGAACAGCGTTTTCAGGTTGCGCAGCATGCGTACCAGGATTTCGCGTGGATGGGCGGCATGCAGGTAATACGACAGCGGGATCGCGCCCGGATAGCTCTGCTGCTCGAAGTAAGGCTCCAGCCGCTCTTCCAGTTCTTCGCGCGACAGGCTGGCGCCATTGAACGGATCGAGCACGATTTCGCCCGACTGTACCGACAGTTTCATCAGGAAGTGGCCGGGGAAGGAAATGCCCTTGACGTTCAGGCCGATCTGCTGTGCCAGCTCCATATACAGCACCGCCAGCGAAATCGGTATGCCGCGCCGCGTGCTAATGACGCGGTGCAGGTAGCTGTTGTCGGGATCGTAGTAGTCGTTCACGTTCCCGGCAAAGCCGAGTTCGCGGTAGAAAAAATGATTGAGCAGCCGCAGTTTCTGGATGTTCGAAGCATCCGATGGAAAGCGCCGCTGCAGCTTTGCGGCAAGCATGTCGACTTCGGCCTGCGTCGCCGCCAGGTCCAGATTCGGATCGACGTCCTGCGCAATGGCCAGTGCGGCTTCGAACAGGGGGATCGAATCGTCCTCCTGTACCAGCGACGCGAAGTAATCGAGGGATTTGATCACCATACATGACCATCATAAACCATCACGCTGCCAAATAAAGGGCAGAGTGGAAAAGGATGGCCGCGATGTCAGGCAGACACGCGCTTGAAATCCCGGAAGCGAAATCCCATTGCCAGCAGTGCTCCAAAATAAGTTGCCCCGCAAGCGACGATCACGATGCCGAGAGCGCCGACGCGCTGCAACGGGTGAGCGCGCAGCGCCATCCAGTCGAAGTGCCCGGCCGACCATAGCGCCATGCCCGCCAATAAGAACAGCGCGCCGGCCAGCCTGAGCAGGAAAATGCGCCAGCCGGGCCGGGCCACGTAAATGCCGCGTCGGCGCAGCCCCCAGTAGAGAAACGCCGCATTGACGCAGGCGCCAAGACCGATCGACAGGGCGAGCCCGGCATGGGCAATCCACGGCACGAACAGCAGGTTCATCAATTGTGTTACCACCAGCACGCCGATGGCGATCTTTACCGGTGTGCGGATATCCTGCCGTGCATAAAAACCGGGCGCCAAGATCTTCACCAGAATCAGGCCGATCAGGCCGACACCATAGGCCACCAAGGCGCGCCCGGTCATGGCAACCGATTGCGCATCGAATTTCCCGTAGTGAAACAGTGTCGTTGTTAGCGGTTCCGACAATGTGGCAAGTCCCACCGCCGCCGGCATCGCAAGCAGGAAAGTCAGGCGTAGGCCCCAGTCCAGCAGGGCCGAGTATTCCTCGGTATTGTTATCGGCATGCGCCTTGGAAAGACTGGGCAACAGGATGGTGCCCAAGGCAACGCCAAGCAGCGCGGTCGGGAGTTCCATCAGGCGGTCCGCGTAGGACAGCCACGACACACTGCCGTTGGCAAGGCGCGACGCGATGTTGGTATTGATGATCAGGCTGATCTGCGCAACCGATACGGCGAATGTTGCCGGGACCATCTGGCGCAGGACGCGGCGTACGCCGGCATCGCGTGTGGCAATCAGGGGATTGCCGGCAATTTTCGGCAGCATGCCGATCTTGCGCATCGGCGGTATCTGTACGGCCACCTGCAGGATGCCGCCGATGATGACCGCAATCGCCAGTGCATAGACCGGTTGCTGCAAATGCGGCGCGAGAAACAGCGAGGCGGCGATAAAGGACAGGTTTAGCAGGACCGGGGTGAAGGCAGGTACCCGGAATTCACGCCAAGTATTCAACACACCGCCGGCCAGCGCCACGAAGGACATGAAGCCGATGTATGGAAACATGAGGCGGGTCATGACGACCGACACATTGAAGGCGTCCGGATCGGATTTGAGGCCGGTTGCCATGAAGTAGACGATGACCGGCGAGGCGATAATTCCCAGCAGGCAGGTCAGTACCAGTATCCAGGTCAGCAAGGTGGCGACGTGATCGACCAGTTCCTTGGTGGCTTCGCTTCCTTTTTTGTTCTTGTACTCGGCCAGGATCGGCACGAAGGCTTGCGAAAACGCGCCTTCTGCAAACAGCCGGCGCAGCAGGTTGGGGATACGGAAGGCAACGAAAAAGGCGTCGGTGTAGGCGGAGGCGCCGAACGCGCGCGCCACCAGGAGTTCGCGGACAAGGCCCGTGACCCGGGATACCATGGTCATGCCGAAGATCGTGGCAAGCGTTTTGTGCAGATTCATGGGGCGCCATTATAGCTGCGGATATGACGGTGCCCGGCGCGCAATTGCTTCCAGTTGTTTCGTATCCGATTCCATGGAGAGCGTTGCCCATTTTCTAAAAAGGCGTTATAATCCGCAGCTTTACTGATTTCTGTGTGGCTGATTCTGAGGTTCGGCGCATACAGTTCGATTTCGTTTTAGGAAACTTACATGGCAAATACCGCACAAGCACGCAAGCGTGCTCGTCAAGCAGTCAAGCAAAACGCGCACAACTCCAGCCAGCGTTCCACGCTGCGCACCGCGATCAAGGCCGTTCGCAAGGCGATTGAGGCTGGCGACAAAGCTGCTGCTTCGCAAGTTTTCCAGGCTTCCGTGTCGACCATCGACCGTATCGCTGACAAGAAGATCATCCACAAGAACAAGGCTGCTCGCCACAAGAGCCGCTTGGCTGCTGCCCTGAAGGCGCTGGCCTAAGCAAGCCTGTCTCCCCTGGCGCGAGTCAGGGGTATGATCGGAATGAATCCAACCCGCATGATGTCTGTCATGCGGGTTCTGTCGTTTCCGTGGAGATTGTTTTTCGCTCCAGCCCGATGAAGCGGGCGGAACGCGTCTTCTTACTTCATTGAATAAGGTTCTTAGCGCGGCAAGCCATCGATGATGCTGCCCGGCTTAATGTTGCGTTGCTTGAACCAGCCGCGGTTCATTTCCAGCGCGTAGGTTGCCGGCTTTTTCGCGCAATGCGATTCCAGCGTCTGTGGCTCCATGTCTTCAATGTTGATGACCTTTCCTGTCTCGTCGATAAAGGCGACTGACAGCGGAATCAATGTGTTTTTCATCCACATGCAGACACCGGCGGGTGCGCCGAACAGGAACACCATGCCTTCGTTCTGCCCCATCTTTTCACGAAGCATTAACCCCTGCTGGCGCTGAGCTTCCGTTGCCGCTACTTCGGCCTTGATGACATGAATGCCGGCATTGAGGGGTATCACCGGAAATTTGACTGCTTGCTGAGCGAGGGCGGTGCCGCTGATGAGCGTGGCGAATACAGTCGCTAACGTAACGCGGAAGGGTGTGAGCTTGTTCATGGCCTAATCTTAAGCGTGATCGGCGGCGCATCTCAACAAAAAAGGCAGGACAAGCCTGCCTTTTCTATTGAGGCTGATGCACCAGGGATTACTTGGAGGCTTCAGCGGATGCGGCGGCCGGAGCAGCAGCGGCTTTCTTTGCTTTTTTGGCTTTCTTGACCTTCTTGGCTTTCGGTGCCGGAGCAGAAGCGGCTGCGTCGGCGGAAGCGGCCGGAGCGGCAGCCTGGTCGGCGGCGAAGGCAGCGGTGGCGAACAGACCAGCAATCAGGGCGGCGATCAGTTTTTTCATTTGTTGTCCTTCAGGTAAGAATGTTGATAACGTTGATTCAGATGAATCAATGTTATTAACGGAATACAACAAGTACGGTTGACAATGGTTTGTCGATATCCGGCTGTTTCAGTAAGACGTGATTTGTGAAGAAATGGGTTCAACGGAGCCGGGAGGGCGATACTTCGCACCATTCGCCTGGTAATAACGGGTGTGTTTCCAACGAAAATGGACCGATTGCAATACGTACCAGCCTCAAGGTCGGCAGCCCCACTGCGGCAGTCATCCGTCGCACCTGCCGATTTTTCCCCTCGGATAAAGTAATTGCTAGCCAGCTTGTTGGCACCTGGGCCCGTTCACGGATCGGTGGGGTGCGTTCCCATAGCCATTCCGGTGTCAGGATTTGTTTTGCCTCGCAAGGCTGCGTCACGAAATCGCTAAGGTCGAGCGGACCGCTCAGCCGTTCAAGTGCCCGTTCATCGGGCAAACCTTCTACTTGTGCAATATAGGTTTTAGGTTGCTTGCGTTTCGGATGGCTGATTTCATGCTGAAGTTTTCCGTCGTCGGTCAGCAGTAGCAAGCCTTCGCTGTCAGCGTCCAGTCGTCCAGCCGGATAGATATTTGGAATCGTCAGGTAATCGGCTAGTGTCGCCCGGCTTGAATGCGCCGAGAATTGACACATGACCTGAAAGGGCTTGTTGAACAGGATCAGCGGCATGCGGGGTTTTTTATGGATGGAAGTCGGACGTGAATCGGTAAGGTTCTCGTCAGCGCGATTCATGACAATCGAGATATTGCAGCGCTTGCAAGGTGCTCTATTTTACGCGTTGCGCGCTTGGGATTTTGAACTAACCTTGTACTGATCCAAACGCCATAGCCATACGAGCAAGGTTGCGTGTGCCAAAAAGCGACCATTGCTTGATTGTTATTGATGTTGCTCGCGGTAAAAATTATGGCATCTAGTAAAATAGTAGTGCATAATACGAAATGTTGGTCTTATGTCTTATATAAGACCAGAGTGAAACTTTAAAACAAAAATTTAAAGTTCATACGCCATCCTTTTCCTCCTTAACCCCCGGAGCATATGATGTATCAACATATCAAAGTGCCTGCCGACGGACAAAAGATCACCGTCAATGCCGATTTCTCCCTGACCGTTCCAGACAATCCGATCATTCCTTACATTGAAGGCGATGGCACCGGTGTGGACATCAGCCCGGTCATGATCAAGGTGGTGGATGCCGCGGTTGCTAAGGCTTATGGCGGCAAGCGCAAGATCAGCTGGATGGAAATCTATGCCGGTGAGAAGTCGACCAAGGTGTATGGTCCGGACGTATGGCTGCCGGAAGAGACGCTGAAGATATTGAAGGATTACGTAGTATCGATCAAGGGCCCGTTGACGACCCCGGTCGGCGGCGGCATCCGCTCGCTGAACGTGGCCCTGCGCCAGGAACTTGACCTGTACGTCTGCCTGCGCCCGGTGCGTTACTTCAAGGGCGTGCCTTCGCCGGTGCGTGAGCCGGAAAAGACCGACATGGTGATCTTCCGTGAAAACTCCGAAGACATCTATGCCGGTATCGAATGGGCGGAAGGCTCCGACGGCGCCAAGAAGGTGATCGATTTCCTGATCAAGGAAATGGGCGTCAAGAAGATCCGCTTCCCGGGTTCCTCCGGCATCGGTATCAAGCCGGTGTCGCGCGAAGGCACCGAGCGCCTGGTGCGCAAGGCGATCCAGTATGCGATCGACAACGACAAGCCGTCCGTGACGATTGTCCACAAGGGCAACATCATGAAGTACACCGAAGGCGGCTTCCGTGACTGGGCATATGCGCTGGCCCAGAAGGAATTCGGCGCGCAGCTGATCGATGGCGGCCCGTGGTGCAAGTTCAAGAATCCGAAGACTGGCCGCGAAATCACGGTCAAGGATTCGATTGCTGACGCATTCCTGCAGCAAATCCTGCTGCGTCCGAACGAGTACAGCGTGATCGCCACGCTGAACCTGAACGGCGACTACATCTCCGACGCGCTGGCAGCACAAGTCGGCGGCATCGGCATCGCTCCGGGCGCCAACCTGTCCGACTCCGTGGCGATGTTCGAGGCAACTCACGGCACCGCACCGAAGTATGCCGGCAAGGATTACGTGAATCCGGGCTCGCTGATCTTGTCCGCCGAAATGATGCTGCGTCATATGGGCTGGGTTGAAGCCGCCGACCTGATCATCACCTCAACGGAAAAAGCAATCACGTCGAAGAAGGTGACCTACGACTTCGCGCGCCTGATGGAAGGTGCAACTCAGGTATCTTGCTCGGGTTTTGGCCAGGTAATGATCGACAACATGTAAATTGCGGTAGCTGACGCGATAAAAAAAGGCCGGAAGATTTCCGGCCTTTTTTATTTGCTGCACCGTTATTTGATCGGCGCGTGCTCAAGCGCGAAGCGGATCAGATCGGCCTGTCCTTCGATGCCGAGCTTGCGCTTGATATTCAGGCGGTGTGTCTCCACCGTACGCACGCTCAGGTCCATTTCTCGTGCAATATGCTTGTTCGATTTGCCGGTGGCAATGTAGTGTAGTACTTCGCGCTCACGCCGTGTCAAGAGCGTTGCCGGCTGCGCCGGTTTGGCCAGCTGTTTGGTTAGACCGGCACTGTAATAAATGCCCCCTGACATTACCGTGTCGATGGCGGCGATGATGTCCGTTGCTGGCGCATCCTTCAACACATAACCCCGTGCGCCTGCCTGAATGGCTTGCATAACGTATTCCGCCTTGTCGTGCATGCTAAGCATCAACACCGCGATTTCCGGATGCAAGGTATTGAATCGGCCGGTTAATTCGATGCCGTTCGCCCCATTGAGATTGATATCCATCAGTGCCAGATCGATATGCTCGGCAGTGGCATGCCGTAGTGCCTCGTCGGCGTTGCCGGCCTCGGCCACGACAGCGAAATGCGGGATCGTTTCGAGACGTGCGCGCAGGCCGTCGCGCACAAGCGGGTGATCGTCCACCAGCAGGATATGGATATGGCGTTGCAGGATAGGGGATTGATTCATACTCGGGGGAGGGTTGCGATGACTCGGGTGCCTTCCGGCGATGAAGTGAGCTGAAATGTGCCGCCAACGGATTCCACGCGCTCGTGCATGTTGCGCAAGCCAATGCCGCGCTTGGGATGTTCGGCAATGCGCGCCACATCGAAGCCGATTCCATCGTCGGTAACGGTAAGGACGATGCCAGTCTTGTCGCCCGAGAGGTGGACTGTGACTTGGGTGGCATTGGCATGACGTTCGATATTGGTCAGGGTTTCCTGCGCAATACGGAATAACACCGTGTTGCCGACGTCGGTCAGCCTGTCGGTTTCGCCTTCCGATGCAAACATGATATCGATGCCGGCGTGCTCACTGAATTCCCGTGTCAAATGATCTAGCGCTGCCGCCAAACCGAGGTCATCAAGCAGTGCGGGGCGCAAGGCGTGGGAAATGCGCCTGACTTCGCCGAGCACGTCGTTGAGCTGGCAAGCGGCGCGATCGAGCGACCTGCGTGCCGTTTCCGGTGTCGAGCTAGGGGAGGTCAGTTTTGCGATGCCGGATTCGACCTGCAGCTTAATCGATACTAACCATTGACTGATTCCGTCATGCAAATCCCGTGAAAGGCGGGCCCGTTCCTCTTCCTGGGAGCGCACCACGCTTTGCGCCAGTACCTTGAGCTTAGCGTCTGCAACGCGATTTTCGCTGATGTTGAGCGCGAGTCCGGACAATGTGATGATCAACGCAATAATGATGGCAATTGCGGCGATCCACAGCAACGTATATTGAATGTTGCTGGAAATTTGCGTATCGATCTTCGCCAGCGCCGCATCGACGTCGTCAAGATAAATACCCGTTCCAAGCATCCAGTTCCAGCGCTCCAGCATGACCACATATCCAAGTTTGGGCGCAATCTTGCCTGAAGAAGGCTTTTCCCACAGGTAGCGGACAAAGCCGCCGCCGGCTTTGGCTTGGTTGATCAGATGCTGGATAGTGGGATTGCCATGCTCATCCTTCAGATCCCACAGGTTGCGACCGACCAGATCCGGCTGGCGCGGATGCATCAGGTTCTTGCCCTGCAGGTCGTATACGAAGAAATAACCGTCGTCGCCATAATCGAGTTTGGCAAGGATGGCTTTCGCTTCGTCGAGCGTCGCTTTATCCTGGCGCCCGGATTCATATAGATGTGCAATTGAACGGGTGCCTAGCGAGACGTAATGCGCCAGCTCCGCTTCCTTGCTCGCGAGATAAGCAGCCTCCACTGAGGCACGTTGTTGACCTGCCAGCTGCGCAGCTTGGTAGCGCACTGCGAGGGCAATGGCAAGCACGGCAAGAATGAGCGGTGTAATTGCGAGTGCCAGGATTTTTTGACGCAGCTTCATGAAGTATTACTTTACAGATATTTTCTTCTGAAGCAATTAGATATGAAAAATACAGCGGGCCTCGTTTATTCGCGTCATATTGTAAAGAATGCCGGCCGGATGCAAAAATGTTCAACTGTAAGGACGAAAAAAAACCCCGTCGAAACGGGGCTTTTCACTGCTCTTGCTAATCGGTGTGATTAGTTTAGCCGTTCTGAATGTTGGAAGCTTGCTTGCCTTTGGGGCCTTGCGTTACTTCGAACGACACCTTTTGACCTTCTTTGAGAGTCTTGAAGCCGTTCATCTGAATTGCGGAAAAGTGGGCGAACAAATCTTCACCGCCGTCATCCGGAGTGATAAATCCGAAGCCTTTGGAATCGTTGAACCACTTGACGGTACCTGTTGCCATAAAAGCGTCTTTCAAATAATAACTAATCACACGAGCCGTATAAGCAAGAAGCTCCGCGTAACGCTGCCCCCTCCTAAATGCTCACTTCTATTGACATTCCCATAACTGCTGTAATGTCAATAAATACCATTGTTCCCGCAAAAAATATAAAAGTCAAGGCACAATCCATGTCCTTTTTGAGCTATTACAAGCTAATTACCGAGAAGGATTCTTGAAATCAGGGGGGTTTGACTTCATCTGCGCACTGTGCAGAAACGGCGTAATATACAAAGAGGATGTTCTTTACTTCTGCGCATTGCGCGAAAGTTGATGCAATAGAATAGAAGCATGGAAACTCAGCATGACAACGGTACGGTACTTGCTAGGCAAGAGCAGAAGCTCAAACCCCCGCCTATGTATCAGGTGCTTCTCCTGAATGACGACTACACGCCGATGGAGTTTGTGGTTGCGATCCTTCAGGAATACTTTAACAAGGACCGAGAGACAGCGACGCAGATCATGCTCAAGGTACATCGTGATGGAAAAGGTATGTGCGGCGTCTATCCTAAAGACATAGCGTCGACTAAAGTGGAACTCGTTTTAACCCACGCTCGAAAGGCAGGACATCCCCTGCAATGCGTGATGGAGGAAGCATGATTGCGCAGGAACTGGAAGTTAGTTTGCATATGGCTTTTGTCGAAGCCCGCCAGGCTCGGCACGAGTTCATCACAGTAGAGCACTTGCTGCTTGCGCTGCTCGACAATCCGTCGGCGGCTGAGGTGCTGCGCGCCTGCGCAGTCAATATCGAGGATCTGCGCAAGACATTGACCAACTTCATAACGGACAATACGCCGACGGTGCCGGGCACCAGCGAAGTCGACACGCAGCCGACCCTCGGGTTTCAGCGCGTGATCCAGCGCGCCATCATGCACGTGCAGTCAGCGTCGAACGGCAAGAAGGAAGTCACCGGCGCCAACGTCTTGGTGGCGATCTTCGGCGAAAAGGATTCGCATGCGGTGTACTACCTGCACCAGCAGGGTGTGACGCGCCTGGATGTCGTGAATTTCATTTCCCACGGTGTCCGCAAGGACCAGCAGGCCGATTCGCAGAAATCGCCGGAAGGTGCGGAAGAGGCGCAGGCCGAAGGGCAGCAGAAGGAAAGCCCGCTCGATCAGTTCACTCAGAATCTGAACAAGCTCGCCGCCGAAGGCAAGATCGATCCGTTGATCGGCCGCGAGTCAGAAGTCGAGCGAGTCATCCAGACCTTGTGCCGCCGCCGCAAGAACAATCCGCTGCTAGTTGGTGAGGCCGGCGTCGGCAAGACCGCGATCGCGGAGGGCCTCGCCTGGCGAGTGACCCAGGGTGACGTGCCGGAAGTTCTGCAGAACGCTGTCGTCTACTCGCTCGACATGGGCGCGCTGCTGGCCGGGACGAAATATCGCGGCGATTTCGAGCAGCGCCTGAAAGCGGTGTTGAAGCAGTTGCGCGACAATCCGCACGGTATCCTGTTCATCGACGAGATCCACACGATCATCGGTGCCGGTTCGGCTTCCGGCGGCACGCTGGATGCATCCAATCTGCTGAAGCCGGCGCTATCGTCAGGCCAGCTGAAATGCATCGGCGCGACCACGTACACGGAATTCCGTGGGGTGTTCGAGAAGGACCATGCGCTGTCCCGGCGATTCCAGAAGATCGATGTGAACGAGCCGACCGTGGAGCAGACAGTGCAGATTTTGCGCGGCCTGAAATCGCGCTTCGAAGAGCATCATGGCGTCAAGTATTCGGCTTCCGCGCTGACGTCGGCGGCGGAACTGGCGGCGCGCTTCATCAATGACCGTCATCTGCCGGACAAGGCGATCGACGTGATCGACGAGGCGGGCGCCGCGCAACGCATCCTGCCGAAGTCGAAGCAGAAGAAAACGATCGGCAAATCCGAGATCGAGGACATCATCTCGAAGATTGCGCGCATTCCTCCGCAGACGGTCAACCAGGACGACCGCTCCAAGCTGCAGACGATCGACCGCGACCTGAAGAACGTGGTGTTCGGCCAAGATCCGGCGATCGAAGCGCTCGGATCCGCCATCAAGATGGCGCGCGCTGGTCTCGGTAAGACCGACAAGCCGATCGGCGCCTTCCTGTTCTCCGGCCCGACCGGCGTCGGCAAGACCGAGGTCGCCAAGCAACTGGCATTCATCCTCGGCATCGAGTTGATCCGCTTTGACATGTCGGAGTACATGGAGCGTCATGCGGTTTCGCGCCTGATTGGTGCGCCGCCCGGCTATGTCGGTTTCGACCAGGGCGGCCTGCTGACCGAGGCGATCACGAAGAAGCCGCACGCTGTGCTCTTGCTGGATGAGATTGAAAAGGCGCATCCGGATATCTTCAATATCCTGTTGCAAGTGATGGACCATGGCACGCTGACCGACAACAACGGCCGCAAAGCTGACTTCCGTAACGTGATCATCATCATGACCACCAACGCGGGAGCAGAGGCGCTGCAGAAGCGTTCTATCGGCTTCACCGACAAGAAGGAAGCCGGCGACGAGATGGCCGACATCAAGCGCATGTTCACGCCCGAGTTCCGTAACCGTCTCGACGCGACCATCAGCTTCAAGGCGCTGGACGAGGAAATCATCCTGCGCGTGGTCGACAAGTTCCTGATGCAGCTCGAAGAGCAATTGCACGAGAAAAAGGTCGAGGCGGTCTTTACCGACAGCCTGCGCCGTTTCCTTGCCAAGAAGGGCTTCGATCCGCTGATGGGCGCGCGGCCGATGGCGCGCCTGATCCAGGACATGATTCGCAAGGCGCTGGCCGACGAATTGCTATTTGGCCGCCTGGTGTCCGGTGGTCGGGTCACGGTCGATCTGGACGACAAGGAGCAGATTAAGCTCGATTTCGCGGAAGGAGATGCGTCTCCGCCGCCGGCTCCGGAAGAGACTCTGGAAGTCGAATAATCGGCGTGAAGAAAAAAGCCCGGATTCGTTCCGGGCTTTTTTTATTTTTTCTGCCTTAACGAGCTTTGCGTAATGCCGCCGCACATTCCTTGACCAATGCGGGGCCGCGGTAAATCAGACCGGTGTACAACTGCACCATGGAGGCGCCGGCATCGATCTTCGCCTGCGCATCTTTTCCCGAGAGAATGCCGCCGACGCCAATGATTGGTAGTGCGCCTTTCAGCTCGGCGTTCAATGCGCGAATGACGGTATTGGACAGTTCGAATACCGGCGCGCCCGAAAGTCCGCCAGTTTCTTCGGCGTGCGGCAACCCTTTTACTGCGTCGCGCGTGATGGTCGTGTTGGTCGCGATGACCGCATCCATCTTGTGGCGCATGAGCGCGGACGCGATGGACTTGACTTGATCGCCATCGATGTCGGGAGCGATCTTCAATGCAATTGGCACATAGCGCATATGCTGGTCGGCCAAGCGGAGTTGCGCATCCTTCAATTTGGACAGCAGCGCGTCCAGTTCCGAGCCGCCCTGAAGCTGGCGCAGGTTCTTGGTATTCGGCGAGGAGATGTTGACCGTCACGTAGCTTGCGTAGGGATATACCTTCTCCAGGCAATGCAGATAGTCGTCCGCCGCGCGTTCGATTGGCGTATCGGCATTTTTGCCGATGTTTAGGCCGAGCACACCTTCTTTGTTCTGATAAAACTTCGACGACTGGACATTGGTGACAAAGGCATCTACACCGCCGTTGTTGAAGCCCATGCGGTTAATGACCGCATTTGCCTGCGGAAGGCGGAAAATGCGTGGCTGCGGATTGCCAGGCTGCGCGCGCGGCGTAACTGTGCCGACTTCGATGAAGCCGAATCCGAGTGCTGCAAGGCCGTCGATGTAGGCGCCATCCTTGTCCAGGCCGGCGGCCAAGCCGACAGGATTGGGAAAGGTAATGCCCATCACCGTGCGCGGGTCGGGCAGGGGGCGCGCGATGAGTTTGGTCAGGCCACAGGCTGCGGCGCGCTTTAGTGCAGGCAGCGCGATGTTGTGGGCGGCTTCCGGGTCGAGCGAGAACAGGAGGGGACGGGTGAGTGCGTACAGGAATTTGTCGGACATGGGGCAAATAGGTAGGCGATGCCTGCGAGCGGCAAAACCGCTATTTTACTATTGCGCTTTATCAATAGATGGTGGTGACAGGTGTCACTCCGGCTGCCATGCCTCCCACGTGCCATGCCGGAGTGCTTCAAGCGGTTTGAAATTGATCTTGTACGCCATTTTCCGGCTGTGCCTGATCCAATAGCCAAGATAGACGTGTGGCATGTTAAGCCGCCGGGCTTGCTCGATTTGCCAAAGGATGTTGTAGGTACCCAAGGACGCGCCCTCGATATCGGGGTCGTAGAAGGTGTAGACGGAGGACAGGCCGTCGTTCAGGATATCAATGATGCTTACCATGCGCAGGGTGCCGTCGTTGTCCCGGAACTCGACCAGGCGTGTGTTGACCTTGCTCTGCAATAAGAACTGCGCGTACTGGTCGCGGCTGTCATGGTCCATGCCGCCGCCAGCGTGCCGCACTGACTGATAGCGCAGATACAAATCGTAATGCTCCGGCACGTACGCCAGCGTCGTGATCCACGTGGTCAACCCCTCATGCTTGCTCCAGGCGCGGCGCTGGCTGCGATTGGGGTGGAATGCGCCGGCTTTCACGCGCACCGGAATGCATGCCTGGCAGCCGTCGCACAACGGCCGATAGGTAAAGATGCCGCTGCGGCGGAAGCCATTCTTGACCAGTTCCGAATAAACATCGGCGTTAATCAGGTGAGAGGGCGTCGCGACTTGTGAACGCGCTTGGCGTCCTTCGAGATAACTGCACGGATATGGCGCGGTCGCGTAAAACTGCAGGGTGGCGAAAGGCAGATCTTTAAGATGCGTCATGCGGCATACCTAGCTACGATTCCGACTCTGTTAATTTACACCGTATGGCGTGATCGGCAGAAGTGTTTTTTGCGTATGCCTAGAATATGTCGAGCGGATGCCAAGCGTGTATCTGCGGTTGCGCGATTGCTTCGCGCAGCAATCGGATAAATTCTTTCCTTGGAAGGGGGCTGCCCCAAGCGACGCCAGATGCGATGTCTCTTGTTGGCAATCGATCATCGACACACCTTGCCCCTTTAGAAAATGGACCAGATAGGCGAGGGCGACTTTTGATGCATCCGGGATACGCGCAAACATTGATTCGCCATAAAACATGCGCCCAATGGACACACCGTAAGCGCCGCCGACCAACTGGTTGTCGAGCCACAGTTCAGAGGAATGGGCATATCCTTGACGATGCAATGCGCTGTAGCCGCGAATAATGTCTTCCGAAATCCAGGTGCCTGCACCTTCTTTCCGCGGTGCGGCGCAGGCTAGCATCACTTGTTCGAATGCCGTATCAAAGCGGATTTGCCAGCGCCGATCCGAATGCATGCTCTTGTGCACCTTTTTCAAGGTCTTCCGGAGGCTGTGCGAAATCACAAACCGCTCGGTAAAGAGCACCATGCGCGGATCGGTACTCCACCATAAGATAGGCTGTCCTTCCGAGTACCAGGGGAAGATTCCCCGGCGATAGGCCTCCAGTAATCGCTTAGGGGAAAGGTCGCCGCCGGCGGCGAGTAGCCCTGGCGCCCCGTCTTCTTCGTTTAGCGCGGATGATACGTCTGGAAAGGGAGTGCTCGCCTCAAGCCAAGGAATCATTCTTTTCACCAAAGTAGATCATTGGAATGCACAAAACAGGTGCATAAAAGCATTGCGCCCATTTTTCAAACAAAATTTTCTCCTTGGAAATCAATATCTTGCTGTTGTGCACTAAATTGGAATAAATATTGCTTTATTGGTGCTTGTTGATTCCAGCATGCACTTTAACAGGGAGATTTTTTGCATGGACGCATTTCGAAACGGTGCCGATACCTTATTTATCTTGCTTGGCGCCATAATGATTCTGGCGATGCATGCCGGGTTCGCCTTTCTGGAGCTGGGGACGGTTCGCAAGAAAAATCAGGTTAACGCCTTGGTCAAAATCTTAGTCGATTTTGCCATCTCGACCATTGCCTATTTTTTTGTCGGCTACACGATTGCGTATGGCATCGACTTCTTTGCCGATGCTGGTGCACTGGCGGCGAAGAGTGGCTTCGAGTTAGTGAAATTCTTTTTCCTGCTCACGTTCGCTGCGGCAATTCCGGCAATTATTTCAGGCGGCATCGCCGAGCGCGCCAAATTCTATCCACAACTGTTTGCAACCGCGATGCTGGTAGGGTTGGTGTATCCCTTCTTTGAAGGTATCGCATGGAATCACAAGTTTGGCGTGCAAGCTTGGCTGAAGGCGATGTTCTCGGAGGAGTTTCATGACTTCGCCGGTTCGGTAGTCGTGCATGCCGTCGGTGGTTGGGCGGCCCTGCCTGCGGTGCTTCTGCTCGGGGCGCGGCGCGGGCGCTACTCCAAGGATGGCGCCGTCGCGGCGCATCCGCCGTCGAATATCCCGTTTCTCGCGCTCGGCGCGTGGATTCTGACCGTCGGCTGGTTTGGGTTCAATGTGATGAGCGCGCAAACGCTCGACAAGATGAATGGACTGGTGGCGATCAACTCGCTCATGGCCATGGTTGGTGGCACGCTGGTCGCCGTCTTGATGGGCAAGAATGATCCGGGCTTTGCCTACAATGGTCCGCTGGCCGGGCTGGTGGCGGTGTGTGCCGGTTCTGATTTGATGCACCCGCTTGCCGCGCTTGTGACGGGCGGCGTTGCAGGCGTCATTTTCGTGTGGATGTTCACGCTCACGCAAAACAAATGGAAGATCGACGACGTGCTCGGCGTGTGGCCGCTGCATGGCTTATGCGGCGCCTGGGGCGGTATCGCCGCCGGTATTTTTGGTCAGAAGGCGCTGGGTGGAATCGGCGGCGTGTCGTTCATGTCGCAATTGGTAGGTACCGTGCTCGGCGTGGCAATTGCGGCCGGCGCGAGCGCGATCGTGTACGGGCTGTTGAAAAGGACGGTCGGTATTCGCCTCGATCCGGAGCAGGAGTTCGACGGCGCCGATCTGTCGATTCATAGGATCAGCGCCACCGCGGAGCGCGAGACAAGCTGGTAAGTGCGGGATAAAAAAGAGGATGCGCGTTTATGTGCATCCTCTTTTGTTTTTTGCGGGGCGCGGCCATGCGCGATGCTGCTTAGCCTTCGGCAGACTGGCGCATCGGTGTCAGCACGTCGCGCGTATGCAGGGCATAGGTGCCCCCCTCGCGCCTGATGCGCGCAAGGTCGGTAAAGAAAAACTTCAAGGTATAGGCGACCGTCGGGAATGCGATTTCCTTCCACGGAATCTCCGACTCTGAAAACAGCTTCACATCCAGGCTTTCGGTGCCGGCTGCAAAATCGAGGTCGAGCAAGGTGGCGCGGTAGAACATGTGCACCTGATGCACGTGCGGCACGTTCAGCAGCGAAAACAACTCATGCAGTTCAATGTGCGCCCCCGCTTCTTCCTGCGTTTCACGCAAGGCTGCTTCCGTCGTAGTTTCTTCATTTTCCATAAAGCCGGCGGGCAGGGTCCAGTAGCCGTAACGCGGTTCGATTGCGCGCTTGCACAGCAGTACGCGCGTGTCGCCTTCGTGGTCCCACACCGGAATCGAGCCGATCACCATCTTGGGGTTCTGATAATGGATCGTTCCGCATTGTCCGCATACGTAACGTGGACGATTATCGTCCGGCGGGATTAGCTGCGAAACCGGATGCGCGCATTCAGAGCAAAATTTCATAAGGGGGGCGACGGACAATGGGGTTAAGCGCGCGACGATGTAATTCGGCGACGACAATCGGCGCATTGTTCGAATGGAGTAGAAGTGTACACCGCAAGTGTGGTCAACAATTACATTTGCGTTGGTAGTCGATACCGGATATACTTATGTTCTTCAGACGCGGGGTGGAGCAGTCTGGCAGCTCGTCGGGCTCATAACCCGAAGGTCGCAGGTTCAAATCCTGCCCCCGCAACCAAGTCTCACAGTCTTGAATTCCCGTCCTTCATATATCCAATAAAAATCGGGCGCGGGATTGCAGCATCAATGGACTCTCGTGTCCGGCCTGGCAGCATCAAATGGTGCGTGTCGTTGACGAATATATCTGCACATTGTTGGAAAAAAACAAGACGCATACCGATGAATACTATTGAGGCGAAGAAAGTCCTCGAGACAGCATTGCTGTGCGCGCACGAGCCCTTGTCGATCAATGACATGAAGAAGCTCTACATGGAAAGCGGTGATGGTGATGCAGAAGTCGGTGCCGATACCATCAAAGCGATGCTGGAAGAATTGCGCGACGACTGGTCCGACAAGGGAATTGAAATTGTCAGCCTGTCTACCGGTTGGCGCTTTCAGAGTCGTCCGGGGATGAAGAAATATCTTGAGCGGCTCAATCCTGAGAAGCCGCCGAAATATACGCGCGCAACTCTGGAAACCTTGGCCATCATCGCCTATCGCCAACCGGTTACCAGGGGGGATATTGAGGAAATCCGTGGTGTCGCGGTGAACTCTCAAACCATCAAGATGCTCGAAGAGCGAGGTTGGATCGAAGCGATCGGTCACCGCGACGTGCCGGGTCGGCCGGCCTTGTTCGCTACGACCAGGCAGTTCCTTGATGATCTGGGATTGACCTCGCTTGATCAGTTGCCGCCGCTGCAGCAAGTCGCGAAAGAGGATATGCAGGCGGGCATGCTGCCGGAAATGCAGGCGCTCGAAGGTGGAATGCAGGCTGGTCTGGACCGCGCAATCAGCCTGGCGGTGCAGGGGCCGAATGCCCTAGGGTCGGAAAGCCTGGTCGATCAAGCCGGCGTGGCCAGGTCGGAACAGGGCTTGGTCGCACAACTTCAAACCGAATTGCCGGCTTCGCAGCGCGGCACAGATATGTCCAGCCGAGAGGCTGATGTCAAAACACCCGTAGACGCCCCCTCCAGTGAGCACAATCAAGAAGCGAACGATGAATCTGCCAATCCAGAATGAAGCGCCAGTAGTCATGGCAACCGATTCCTCTGCAGTGTCGGAATCCAAAGAGAGCCAGGAACTGTCCCGTAGCGATGCATCGACGTCTACCGACGGCGGTCAGGCGGAGGAAGGTAGGAAAAAACCGGTCAAGCGCGGTGTGCGTGGGCCGCGTAGTCTGCGGCGCAGCCGTTCTCCGCGTCCGGTTGATGCGGAGAAGGCGGGAGGCGCCGCTGTCTCTGCGGATGGAAATGGGGGCGCCGATTCGACCCAGTTATCCGTGGAGGGCGGCGAACCGAGTGGCGGCAAGCCGCAGCGTGGCACGCGCGAAAACCGCAAGAGGGATGAGTTCGCAAAGGGTAAGCCCGGGCAGAAGGGGCGTGACCGGCAAGGCAAGGCTGTTCAATCGAAAACCAAGGGCGACAGCCCCGACGATATCTTCTCGTTCGTGACCTCCGATGCCTTCGATAGCGCCGCCGAGGATGCTGGCAATGGGCGCCGCGACGGGCGCCAGATGCAGGCCAAGAATGTGCGTCGCGATTTGACGGCGGAAGATGATGCGCCGAAGTTGCACAAGGTGCTGGCTGATGCTGGACTCGGCTCGCGCCGTGACATGGAAGAATTGATTATCG
The DNA here is from genome assembly GCF_007874125.1 of Noviherbaspirillum sp. UKPF54. Classification (NCBI taxonomy): domain Bacteria; kingdom Pseudomonadati; phylum Pseudomonadota; class Betaproteobacteria; order Burkholderiales; family Oxalobacteraceae; genus Noviherbaspirillum; species Noviherbaspirillum sp. UKPF54. Next base: position 647,014 of record NZ_CP040128.1, read on the forward strand.
CCGGGCGTGTTTCGGTCAACGGCGAGCCGGCTCATATCGGGCAGCGCATTCTGCCGACTGACCAGGTGCGTATCAACGGCAAGCTAATTCAGCGCAAAGTCACCAAGCGCCCGCCGCGCGTGCTCGTATATCACAAGCCTGCTGGCGAGATCGTCAGCCACAGCGATCCGGACGGCCGCCCCTCGGTATTCGAGCGCCTTCCGACTATCAAGGCCGGCAAGTGGCTTGCGGTCGGGCGGCTGGATTTCAATACCGAAGGCTTGCTGCTGTTTACTACCTCGGGTGATTTGGCCAACCGCTTGATGCACCCGCGCTACGGAATCGAGCGCGAGTACGCCGTGCGCACGCTGGGCGAGCTGGAAGAGGGTATGCGGCAGAAGCTATTGGCTGGTGTCGAGCTGGATGACGGTGTTGCGCAGTTTTCGAAGATCGCCGATGGCGGTGGCGAAGGGGCCAATCGCTGGTATCGTGTGATCATTGGCGAAGGGCGCAACCGCGAGGTGCGTCGCATGTTCGAAGCCGTTGGCTTGACGGTGTCGCGGCTGATCCGGACGCGATATGGCGCAATGACCCTGCCAAGCGGGCTCAAGCGTGGACGCTGGGAAGAGCTGGACGAGCACGCCGTGCGTAATCTGATGGCGCTGAGTGGTCTGGAGAAGGCCGCGACCCAGCAGTCTCAGGGAAAGGTGCGCGGCGAGCGGGGAGCGAAGAATGGCTTTGATAAGAACCAGCCGCAAAATCGCAACCAGTCGCGCGGTGGACAGCAGGGGCGTGCGCAAGGCGCACCGCGCAGCCGTCAGCCCGACCCGCTGCAAACCGCACTCGGATTTCCCGATGTCGGCTACGGGCGTCGCGCCGGTGGACAGGCGCGTGGCGGCCTTGGGCTGCAGGGCATGGCGCGGCGCCGCTCTCGCGGCTGATCCGCAGGGGGAGGCTTGTTATGTGGAAATGCGCGCCCCGGACTTGGGGTGCGCCATGCCATTGCGATGCGCCAAATAATTGTTTATAATTAGAGAGTTAACAAAAGTCGGCCCGCAAGAATAAAAGTTTGCCGGGTGCCACGTTAAGTGGGCTGAAGCGATAAAAAGATGGGCAGATGCCCATTTTTTTTTTCTTGAACGCTTTGTGCGGACTGGCTGGCGTGGTTTTGGAGAACTGTTTTGCGGTTGTTGGACTTAATTGAAAAAACCGTGGTGGGCATGGGCTACGAACTGGTCGATTTCGAGCAGGCGGCGCATGGTTTGCTGCGTGTGTATATCGACTTCCCGCCCGAGCAGGCCGACAAGGGCAATATCACGGTGGATGACTGCGAAAAGGTCAGCCACCAATTGTCGCATATGCTGACGGTCGAGAATGCCAATTACGAGCGGTTGGAGATTTCGTCTCCCGGGCTCGATCGTCCGCTGAAGAAGGCGGCCGATTATACGCGTTTCGCAGGGCAGGAAGCTGTCGTGAAGCTGCGCATGCCGATGCCCGGAGCAGCGAATCGCAAGTCGTTCCAAGGCATTCTGCATGAGCCGGAAGGCGACAAGCTGAAACTGGAATTTGAGGGAAAAGAAGGGCCGGCGATGCTGGAGTTTACGCTCGCCGACGTGGACAAGGCACGGCTAGTGCCGAAAGTGGATTTTAGGAGTCGCAAAGCATGAGTCGCGAAGTACTGTTGTTGGTCGATGCGCTGGCACGAGAAAAAAACGTCGATAAGGAAATCGTCTTCGGAGCGCTCGAGCATGCGCTTGCGCAAGCGACCAAGAAACGCTACGAGGGCGACGTCGATGTCCGCGTCTCCATCGATCGCGAAACCGGCGAGTTCGAATCCTTCCGCCGCTGGCACGTCGTGCCGGATGAGGCAGGTCTGCAATTGCCCGACCAGGAAGTGCTGCACTTCGAGGCGAAGGAGCAGATTGCCGACATCGAAGTCGACGATTACATTGAGGAGCCGATCGAATCGGTCGATTTCGGCCGCCGCTTTGCGCAGGACACCAAGCAGGTGGTGCTGCAGCGTATTCGCGACGCCGAGCGCGAGCAGATCCTGCAGGATTTCCTGGCGCGCGGCGATGCGCTGGTGACCGGCACGATCAAGCGCATGGAGCGCGGCGATGCGATCGTCGAATCGGGCAAGATCGAGGCGCGCTTGCCGCGCGACCAGATGATCCCGAAGGAGAATCTGCGCGTCGGCGACCGCGTGCGCGCCTACATCCTGCGCATCGACCGCAATGCACGCGGCCCGCAGGTGATCCTGTCGCGCACCGCGCCGGAATTCATCATGAAGCTGTTCGAGCTGGAAGTGCCCGAAATCGAGCAAGGCTTGCTCGAAATTAAATCGGCGGCGCGCGACCCGGGCGTGCGCGCCAAGATCGCGGTGCACACCAACGACAAGCGCATCGACCCGATCGGCACCTGCGTCGGCATGCGCGGCTCGCGCGTGCAGGCGGTGACCGGCGAACTCGGTGGCGAGCGCGTCGACATCGTATTGTGGTCGGAAGATCCGGCCCAGTTCGTGATCGGAGCTCTCGCGCCGGCGAATGTGTCGTCGATCGTGGTCGACGAGGAAAAGCATGCGATGGACGTGGTGGTCGACGAGGAAAACCTGGCGATTGCGATCGGCCGCGGCGGACAGAACGTGCGCCTGGCGTCCGAGCTGACCGGCTGGCAGATCAACATCATGACGGCGGAAGAATCGGCCGACAAGGCGGCGGCGGAAACCGCGGCGATTCGCGTGCTGTTCATGGAAAAGCTCGACGTCGACGAGGAAGTGGCCGACATCCTGGTGCAGGAAGGCTTCTCCAGCCTGGAAGAAATTGCCTACGTGCCGATCAACGAAATGCTGGATATCGAAGCCTTCGACGAAGACACTGTCAACGAGCTGCGCAGCCGCGCGCGCGACGCACTTGTGACGGAAGCCATTGCCTCCGAAGAGGGTTTGGAAGGCATGGAAGATGCTTTGGTCAATCTGGAAGGCATCGACCGGATTACGGCGGGCAAACTGGGTTTGGCCGGGGTCAAGACGGTGGACGCGTTTGCCGGTTTAGCCTATGACGAATTCGGCGCCATCCTGGCCTTGCCGATAGAGCGTGCGCGTGAACTGATTGGAAATGAATTTGAGGATGTGACCGACGATGAAATGCGCCTGATCGATGCCAAGTACGATGATCGTGCACGGGCATTGCAAGAGAAAGCGCGGGAGCTGGTTGCAGCGAAATGACCTGCAACGCTTCAATATCATCTGTCGAGCCCACATAGAAAAGAGGACTGAATGGCGAGTAACAACGTAGCTCAATTTGCCACCGAACTGAAGATGCCAGCGGATTTGCTGCTGACGCAACTGCGTGCCGCCGGCGTCGACAAGCGTTCGGCGTCCGATGTGCTGTCCAAGGAAGACAAGGACAAGCTGTTGAACCATTTGCGCCGCTCGCACGGAGCGTCGCCGGATGGCGAAAAGAAGAAGATCACCCTCACGCGCAAGGAAACGACCGAGATCAAGCAGGCCGATGCCAGCGGCAAGTCGCGCACGATCCAGGTTGAAGTGCGCAAGAAGCGCACCTTCATCAAACGCGACGAGCCGATTGTCGAAGCCGCGCCCGCGCCGACTGCACCAGCCGCTCCCGTGATTGACGAAGCGGAAGTGGCGCGCCGCGCGGAAGAAGCGCGCCGCCAGGCGGAGCTGATCGCGCGTCAGGAAGCCGAGTTGCGTGAAAAGCAGGAGCGTCTGGCGAAGCTGGAAGCCGAGAAGGAGGCGCAAGCCAAGGCGCAGAAAGAGGCCGAGGAAGCGCGCAAGGCGGCCGAAGCGGCCGCTGCGGCGAAGCAGCAGGAAAAGGTCGACCTCACCGCTGCCGAAGAGAAGAAGCGTGCGGACGAAGAGACCGCCAGGAAGAAGGCTGCCGAGCAGGAAGCAAAGGAGGCAGCGGAGCGCGCTGCCGCCGCCGAGCGCGCACGCAAGGCTGTTGAAGATGAAGTTGCGCAGATCAAGGCGATGATGAACGCGCCGCGCAAGGTCATGAAGGCGCCGGAGCCGGCGCCCGCACCGCAGGCGAAGGCTGCGGAAGGTACGCTGCACAAGCCCGCCGACAAGAAACCTGTCGAGAAAAAGGACGAGAAGAAGCCTGCCGTTGGCGACAAGAAGTCGATCAAGTCGGCCAACGTTTCGTCTACCTGGCAGGATGAGCAGGCGAAAAAGCGCGGCGGCATCAAGACCCGCGGCGCGGGCACTGCCGGGCCGGCGACCGGCCGCGACGGCTGGCGTGGCGGTCCGAAGGGACGCCGCTCTTCGCACGGCGACGATCAGCGCGAATCGAACTTCCAGGTGCCGACCGAAGCCGTAATCAAGGAAGTGCACGTGCCGGAAACCATTACGGTCGCCGAACTTGCACACAAGATGGCGGTGAAGGCGTCGGAAGTGATCAAGCATTTGATGAAGCTGGGCCAGATGGTCACCATCAACCAGGTGCTCGATCAGGAAACCGCGATGATTCTGGTGGAGGAAATGGGCCACAAGGCGTTTGCGGCCAAGCTGGACGATCCGGAAGCAATGCTCGAAGAAGTCGGCGAACACGTCGATGCTGAGGCATTGCCGCGTGCGCCGGTGGTGACCGTGATGGGCCACGTCGACCATGGCAAGACCTCGCTGCTGGACTACATCCGCCGTGCCAAAGTGGCGGCTGGCGAAGCTGGCGGCATTACGCAGCATATCGGCGCCTATCACGTCGAAACGCCGCGCGGCATCATCACCTTCCTCGATACGCCGGGCCACGAAGCGTTTACCGCGATGCGCGCCCGCGGCGCGAAGGCGACCGACATCGTGATTCTGGTGGTGGCAGCCGATGATGGCGTGATGCCTCAAACCAAGGAAGCGATCGCGCATGCGAAAGCAGCTGGCGTGCCCATCGTGGTGGCGATCAACAAGATCGACAAGCAGGGAGCCAATACGGACCGCGTCACGCAGGAATTGATTGCCGAAGGCGTCGTGCCGGAAGCCTATGGTGGCGATGCGCCGTTCGTGCCGGTGTCGGCCAAGACCGGCCAGGGTATCGACGACTTGCTGGAAAACGTTTTGCTGCAAGCCGAAGTGCTGGAGCTTACGTCGCCGGTCGACACGCTGGCCAAGGGCCTCGTGATCGAAGCCAAGCTGGACAAGGGCCGCGGCCCGGTTGCCACGGTGCTGGTGCAGTCCGGTACCTTGAAGCGCGGCGACGTGGTGCTGGCCGGTTCGTCCTATGGTCGCGTGCGTGCGATGCTGGACGAGAACGGCAAGAACATTACCGAAGCGGGACCGTCGATTCCGGTTGAAATCCAGGGCTTGACCGAGGTGCCGGCCGCCGGCGAAGAAGTGATCGTGATGGCAGACGAGCGCAAGGCGCGTGAAATCGCTCTGTTCCGTCAAGGCAAGTTCCGCGACGTGAAGCTGGCCAAGCAGCAGGCGGCAAAGCTGGAGAACATGTTCGAGCAGATGGCCGAGGGCGAAGTCAAGTCGCTGCCATTGATCATCAAGGCCGACGTGCAAGGTTCGCAGGAGGCACTGGTGCACTCGATGCAAAAGCTGTCGACCGACGAAGTACGGGTGCAGATCGTGCACGCGGCCGTTGGCGGCATCTCCGAGTCCGACGTCAACCTCGCGGTCGCGTCGAAAGCAGTCATCATCGGCTTCAACACCCGTGCCGACGCTTCCGCACGCAAGCTGGCCGAAGCCAGCGGTATCGATATTCGTTACTACAACATCATTTACGATGCGGTGGACGAAATCAAAGCCGCCATGTCGGGCATGCTGGCACCGGAGAAGCGCGAAGCGGCGCTGGGCTTGGTCGAAATCCGCCAGGTGTTCCACGTCAGCAAGGTCGGCTCGATTGCCGGCTGTTACGTGCTCGACGGCTTGGTCAAGCGTGGCGCATCGGTTCGCCTGTTGCGCAACAACGTGGTGATCTGGACCGGCGAACTCGATTCGCTCAAGCGCTTCAAGGATGACGTGAAGGAAGTGAAGGCCGGCTTCGAGTGCGGTCTGTCGCTGAAGAACTTCAATGACATCCAGGAAGGCGACCAGCTGGAAGTGTTCGAAGTGCAGGAAGTCGCACGTACCCTGTAATTCGATTGTCGCGGGCAGTTTCATAGCCCGGATGGAGCCGGCGCACTGCGTGACCCGCTAGCGGGTTGCGCAATGCGGTTTAAGGCTCCGTCCGGGCTATCTCGTTTTAAGGTTGCAGAACCATGGCTAAACATAGCAAATCCATTCCCGGGCGCGGCGTGCGTGTCGCCGACCAGATCCAGCGCGACCTGGCCGAGATCATTGCCTACGAACTGAAGGACCCGCGCGTCGGGATGATCACGATCACCGAAGTGCAGGTGACCCCCGATTACGCGCATGCCAAGGTGTTTTTCACGACGCTGGTTGACAACGACGAAGCGGTGCAGAACACGCTGTCGGGATTGCGCAAGGCGGCCGGCTTCATTCGCGGCCAGCTGGGGCGGCGCCTGACTATCCATACCATTCCCGAGTTGCACTTCGTGTACGACACGTCCACGTCGCGCGGCATGGAGTTGTCCAAGCTGATCGACGCGGCCAATGCGACGCGTGCCAAGGACGCCGAAGACTGAACGTTCGCCGCGCCGCGCGCGGCTCTCTTGATTTCCCCCTATGGCGCAAGCATTGCCCAAGAAAATACGCGTGCCGGTGCACGGCGTTTTATTACTCGACAAGGCTGCTGGCCACTCCAGCAACGACGTGCTGATCAAGGCCAAGCGCCTGCTCAACGCGCAAAAGGCGGGGCACACCGGTACCCTCGATCCGTTTGCGACCGGCTTGCTGCCCCTTTGTTTTGGCGAGGCCACCAAGTTTGCGCAGGATTTGCTCGACGCAGACAAGACGTACGAGACGGTGGTGCATCTGGGTGTGACGACAGCGACTGGCGACACCGAAGGCGAGGTCATCGAAACGCGCGAAGTCGACGTGACGCTGGAGCGGATCGAAGCAGTCCTGGCGCGATTTCGCGGCGACATCGACCAGGTGCCGCCGATGCATTCGGCCTTGAAGCGCGACGGCAAGCCGCTCTACGAGTACGCGCGCGCCGGCGTGACGCTCGAGCGCGAGGCGCGCCGGGTGACGATACACACGCTGGAATTGCTCGATTACCGGGCGCCATATCTGAAGTTGCGCGTTCGTTGCAGCAAAGGAACCTATATCCGCGTGCTGGGGCAGGATATCGGCGCCGCGCTCGGCTGCGGCGCGCATTTGCAGGCGCTGCGGCGAACGCAAGTAGGGGCGCTGAGCCTTGACGCCGCAGTCACTCTTGAACAATTGATGGATACGGCCGAAGCGGAGCGCGAGACACGGCTGGCGCCGGTCGATGCCTTGCTTTCAACGTTTCCGGCGGTATCGCTATCCGACGAACTGGCCAGGCGTTTTTTGCATGGCCAGCGTCTTGCCCTAGGCCGGGAAGGGTATGGCCGGCTGGAGCAAGGCCGGGTGCGCGTGTATCGCGAATCCGACCGCAGCCTGCTTGGTACGGCGCAACTGGTGGAATTCGGCGTGCTCGCGCCGGAACGCCTGATCGCCACCGGCACCCATTAACCTGCCGGCTTGCGCGCTTTCGCCGCTTCGTAGAGAAACATCACCTTCGCGCTGTAGGCTTCCAGATCGGCGATCCGCGTTTCATGGGAGGGGTGCGTGCTGGCGAACTGCGGCGGTTGCCGGCTGTCCGTCGCCCGCATCTTGTGCCATACCGAGATGGCCGCGCGCGGATCATATCCCGCGCGCGCCGCCAACTCGACTCCCATGCGGTCGGCCTCGGTTTCATGTTCCCGGCTGTTCGGCAGCAAATACAGGTATTTGGACATGTCGCCGGCCAGGTTCATCTGGCCCTGGTTGACGCCTGCGGCGATGCCGACCAAGGTCAGGCCGAGCTGCGTTCCCAACTGCTGGGACGCGCGTTCGCGCCCGTGTTCGCGCAATGCATGCGAGATTTCATGGCCCATGATGGCCGCGATTTCGTCGTCTGTCAGTTTCAGTTTGTCGATAATTCCGCTGTAGAACGCGATCTTTCCACCGGCTGCGCAAAACGCATTTAGCTCGTCGGAGGTAATGACGTTCACTTCCCATTGCCAGCCAGGCGCGTCGGGGCGGAATACGGCGGTGTGGGGAATCAGGCGGTTCGCGATGGTGCGTACGCGCGACACCATCGCGAAATTCTGGTTCAGTGATTTCTTGTCCGCCGCACCGCGCATCATCTCGCTGTACGACGCACTCATCTGCTGGTTGAACTTGTCGGATGAGAAAGTCATGTATTGCGCCCGACTGACCCCGACCACGCCGGGTGCGGTGGTGCTGACTTGCGCGCATGCGCTCAGGATCAGCAAGGCGAGCAGGGAGAAAAATCGTGCTGTCATATTCCAGTCGTAAGATTTTAGACGTGCAAGAGTATAAGTTAATCAAATGGAATCTTGAATGCCTTGTGTTTCAGCAAGCAAGCTTTTGAATTTCAAGGGTTTTTCCAATTCTTCGCGGCGCAGCATGCTATAATTTTCGGTTTTCCGTATCCAGCACCTCATCACCATGTCAAACACCAAACGCGCCCTGCGCAACATCGCCATCATCGCCCACGTCGACCATGGCAAGACCACGCTGGTCGACCAGCTGCTGCGCCAGTCCGGTACCTTCCGCGAGAATCAGCAAGTCGACAATCGCGTGATGGATTCGAACGACCTGGAAAAGGAGCGCGGCATCACGATTCTGGCGAAGAATTGCGCGGTCGAATACAACGGCACCCACATCAACATCGTCGATACCCCCGGCCATGCCGACTTCGGCGGCGAGGTGGAGCGTGTGCTGTCGATGGTCGATTCCGTGCTGCTGCTGGTGGATGCTGTCGAAGGCCCGATGCCGCAAACCCGCTTCGTCACGCGCAAGGCGCTCGGCCTGGGCCTGAAGCCGATCGTGGTGGTCAACAAGATCGACCGCCCGGGCGCGCGTCCGGACTGGGTGATCAACGCGACCTTCGAACTGTTCGACAAGCTGGGCGCGACCGAAGAGCAGCTCGACTTCCCGGTGGTGTACGCTTCGGCGCTGAACGGCTATGCCAGCCTGGACCCGACCGTGCGCGAAGGCGACATGAAGCCGCTGTTCGACGCGGTGCTGGAACACGTGCCGGTGCGCGACGACGACCCGGACGGTCCGCTGCAGCTGCAGATTTCCTCGCTCGATTATTCTTCCTACGTCGGCAAGATCGGCATCGGCCGCATCAGCCGCGGCCGCGTGAAGGCGCTGCAGGACGTCATCATCATGAATGGTCCGGACTCGACCCCGGCCAAGGCGCGCATCAATCAAGTGCTGAAGTTCAAGGGCCTGGAGCGCGTTCTGGTGGATGAAGCGATCGCCGGCGACATCGTGCTGATCAACGGTATCGAGGACCTCGGCATCGGCACCACGGTGTGCTCTCCTGACAAACCGGATGCCTTGCCGATGCTGAAGGTGGACGAACCGACGCTGACGATGAACTTCCTGGTCAACAACTCGCCGCTGGCGGGCCGCGAAGGCAAGTTTGTCACCAGCCGCCAGTTGCGTGACCGTCTCGACCGCGAATTGAAATCGAACGTCGCATTGCGCGTCAACGATACCGGCGACGACACCACGTTCGAAGTGTCGGGCCGCGGCGAACTGCACCTGACCATTTTGCTGGAAAACATGCGCCGTGAAGGCTACGAGCTGGCCGTATCGCGTCCGCGCGTGGTGTTCAAGGATATCGACGGCGTCAAGTGCGAGCCGTATGAATTGCTGACCGTGGACGTGGAAGACGCGCACCAGGGCGGCGTGATGGAAGAACTGGGCCGTCGCCGTGGCGACCTGCAGAACATGGAGCCGGACGGCAAGGGACGTGTGCGTCTTGAATACCGCATTCCGGCGCGCGGCTTGATCGGCTTCCAGTCCGAATTCATGACGCTGACGCGCGGCACGGGCCTGATGAGCCATATTTTCGACGACTACTCGCCGGTCGACATGAACAAGCCGGAACTGGCAGGCCGTCGCAACGGCGTGCTGATTTCTCAGGACGACGGCGCGGCGGTTGCCTATGCACTGTGGAAGCTGCAGGATCGCGGCCGCATGTTCGTCAGCCATAACGACCCGGTGTACGAGGGCATGATCATCGGTATCCACTCGCGCGACAACGACCTGGTCGTGAACCCGATCAAGGGCAAGCAGCTGACCAACGTGCGTGCTTCCGGCACCGACGAAGCAGTGCGCCTGGTGCCGCCGATCCAGCTTACGCTGGAATATGCGGTGGAATTCATCGAGGACGACGAACTGGTCGAGATCACGCCGAAGAGCATCCGCCTGCGCAAGCGCCATCTGAAGGAGCACGAGCGCAAGAAGGCTTCGCGCGAGGCGGCGTAATTTGAAAACCACGACGCATGCGGCGTGGTAAAACGTTATGACGTCAGCCCGGCCGCCCTTTGGGGCCGCCGGGTTTTTTCATGTCTTGCCTAGTCTTGCCTATGCCATTTCTGAATACTCATCGTCGCGCGATCGTGTTGATGATTATCGCGCCCACCCTGTGGAGCATCGCCGGCGTGCTGACGCGCCACCTGGAAGCGGCGCGCAGTTTCGAGGTGACGTTTTGGCGCAGTTTTTTCTCCGCCCTGTTTGTTGCCGGCGCGCTGGTTTTGCAGCAGGGGGGCGTGCGCTCCGCGCTGAAAACGGTGCGTGCTGTCGGCCCGCTTGGTGTGGTGAGCGGCTTGATGTGGTGCGCGATGTTTACCAGCTTCATGATCGCGCTGACCAAGACCACGGTGGCAAACACGCTGATCGTCATGAGCGTGTCGCCGCTGCTGACCGCTTTTCTCGCCTGGCTGTTGCTCAAGACCGACATTCCGCGCCGCACCTGGCTGGCGATTGTCGCTGCGTTCGGAGGGATTCTGTGGATGTTCGTGCGCAGCATCAATGATGTGGGGGGGCAGCATCTGATCGGGATGCTGATCGCCAGCGCCGTGCCGGTGGCGGCGGCGGTCAACCTGATCGCCATCAAGCGCGCCGGGCATGGCGTCGACCTGATCCCGGCCGTGTTCCTGGGCAGCGTGTTCGCGGCCATCCTGATGCTGCCGCTGGCGTGGCCGCTCCAGGCTTCGCTGCATGATCTGGCGATCCTGGCGACGCTCGGTTTTTTCCAGCTCGGCTTTCCATGCATGCTGATGGTGCGTGCGGCGCGCCATCTGTCGGCGCCGGAAGTGTCGCTGCTGGCGCTGCTGGAAGTGTTGCTGGGGCCCTTGTGGGCCTGGCTGGGCGCCGGGGAGGTGCCGGCGCAGGAAACGCTGATCGGCGGCGCCGTGGTGATGACGGCGCTGATATCGAACGAACTGGCGGCGATGCGTGGCGCGTCGCTCCGGCGCGGCACGCCCGCCTGAAAAACTACGCGGCCGCGTGCTCGGCGGCGGGAATTGCCTTCTGCGTTTTCAGCACGTCGGCAATCGCGGCGAACAGCTGATCGACCTGCAACTGGTCGATGATCAGCGGCGGCGACAGTGCGATGATGTCGCCAGTGGTGCGGATCAGCACACCCTTGTCCCAGAAGCATTTCAGGAACACGTCGAAGGCGCGCGTGCCCGGTTTGCCTGGCACGCCTTCCAGCTCGATGCCGCATACCAGGCCGAGGTTGCGGATATCTTTTACATACGGCAAGCCCTGCAGCTGATGTGCGGCTTCCTCGAAATACGGCGCCATCGCATTGGCGCGGTCGAACAAGCCTTCCTCGGTGTAGACGTCGATGGCCGCGATGGCGGCGGCGGCGGCCAGCGGGTGGCCGGTGTAGGTGTAGCCGTGGAAGAATTCGATTGTGTTTTCCGGCGCGGCGTCGATGAACGCGTCGTGGATATCCTGGCGCACGAGCACCGCGCCCATCGGCACGGCGGCATTGGTCAGGCCCTTGGCGCAGGTGATCATGTCGGGCACCACCCCGAAGTAGTCGGCGGCGAATGCCGCGCCCAGGCGGCCGAAGCCGGTAATGACTTCGTCGAAGATCAACAGGATGCCGTACTTGTCGCAAATGCCGCGCAGCTTTTGCAGGTAGCCCTTGGGCGGCAGGATCACGCCGGTCGAACCCTGGATCGGTTCGACGATGACGGCGGCCACGGTGGCCGGGTCGTGCAGGGCGAGCAGGCGCTGCTCCAGTTCATCGGCCAGTTCCGCACCGTGTTCCGGCAAGCCTCGCGAGAAGGCGTTTTTCGTCATGTCGAGCGGATGGCGCAGGTGGTCGGCGCCGGCCAGCGTCGGGCCGAAATGCTTGCGGTTGCCGGCAATGCCGCCGACCGCGATGCCGCCGAAACCGACGCCGTGATAACCGCGCTCGCGACCGATCAGGCGGGTGCGCAAGCCGTCGCCGCGCATGCGATGGTAGGCCAGCGCGATCTTGAGCGCGGTGTCGACCGCTTCCGAGCCGTCGTTGCAGAAGAAGACGCGGTTCAAGCCTTCCGGCGCGATGGAAACCAGCTTGCTGGCGGCTTCGAACACCAGCGGATGGCCCATCTGGAAGGTCGGCGCATAGTCCATCACGGCGGCTTGCTGCTGGATGGCGGCGGTGATTTTCGGGTGGCAGTGGCCGGCGTTGACGCACCACAGGCCGGAGGTGCCATCGAGAATCCGGCGGCCGTCATCGGTCGTGTAGTACATGCCGGACGCGGCGGCGAGCAGGCGCGGCCTGGACTTGAATTGCCGGTTGGCGGTGAAGGGCATCCAGAAATGGCTGGTGTCGATCGTGGCGGGCATCTCTTTCATGCGGCTCTCTTTGGGAGTGGGTGTCGGGTGGATGTTCCGGCCCTGTATCGTTCATGCGAAATATGGGCCTTTACTCTGTTCAACAGCACATCAATGCAGCAGATTCTGTCCGGTACAATACCGGCTAATTATGAGCTCCTCCTTGAAATCCGCCAAGTTGCCCCCGCGCAGGCTGTCCGTCGCACCGATGCTGGATTGGACAGATCGTCATTGCCGCATGTTTCACCGCCAGATCACGCGCCATACCTGGCTCTACACCGAGATGGTGACGACCGGCGCGCTGCTGTACGGCGATGTCGCGCGCCATCTCAATTTCAATGGCGAGGAGCATCCGGTCGCGCTGCAGCTGGGCGGCAGCGAACCGGCCGACCTGGCGAAAAGCGCGAAGCTGGGCGAGCAATGGGGCTATGACGAGATCAACCTGAATTGCGGCTGCCCGTCCGAGCGCGTGCAAAAGGGCGCGTTCGGCGCCTGCCTGATGGCCGAGCCGCAACTGGTGGCCGATTGCGTTAAGGCGATGCGCGACGCGGTGGCGATCGACGTGACGGTCAAGCACCGCATCGGCATCGACCAGGTCGAGTCCTACGAGTTCGTGCGCGACTTTGTCGGCACCATCGCCGAAGCCGGTTGCCAGACCTTCATCGTGCACGCGCGCAATGCCATCCTGAAGGGCCTGAGCCCGAAGGAAAACCGCGAGATCCCGCCGCTCAAGCCGGATTATGCCTATCGGCTCAAGCGCGACTTTCCGCAACTGGAAATCATCATCAATGGCGGCATCAAGACGCTGGACGATATCGACGCGCATCTGCGTCAGGTCGACGGCGTGATGATCGGGCGCGAGGCGTATCACAATCCCTACCTGATGGCGGCCTTCGACGCCCGCTATTACGGCGATGCGGCGCCGGTGAAATCGCGCGCCGAGGTGTTGCAGGCGATGCTGCCCTATATTCGCGAGCAACTCGCGCTGTATGGAAAAACGGCCGGCAAGAACGAGCCGGGCGGCGGCTTGAAGCTCAACAGCATCACACGCCACATGCTCGGCCTGATGGCGGGCATGCCCGGTGCGCGCGCCTTCCGCCAGACCTTGTCGGATGCGAAGAAGCTGGCGGCGGGAGATCCGGCGCTGCTGATGGAAGCATTCACCCGCACCCAGCCGCTCGCGGCCTGACTCTCTGCTGATTTTCGCCAGCCACCTGGCCGGGACCGGCGTGGCATGGAAGCTGCTCAAAATCCTGACTTTTCAGCCGCCGGCGGGGATGTGCCCGACGCGTGGCGGTTTTGTTCGGATTTCGCAGCCTAGGAAGGATCAGCCATGCCACAAGAGAAACCCAATATCTTCCCTCAGCATCAGGACCACCAGCCCGGATCGGAAGCGGCCATGTCGCCGCGGCCGCAAGCGGAAGGAAAGAATTACAAGGGCAGTGGAAAACTGAAGGGCAAGATCGCGCTGATCAGCGGCGGTGACAGCGGCATCGGCCGCGCGGTGGCGATCGCCTTTGCCAAGGAAGGGGCGAACGTCGTCATCTCCTATCTCGATGAACATCAGGATGCGCAGGAAACGCGCCGCCTGATCGAGGCGGAAGGGCGGGAATGCGTGACGCTGGCCGGCGACGTGGGCGACCCGGCGTTCTGCAAGAAGATGGTGGAAACGACTGTGTCGTCTTTTGGCAAGCTGGACGTGCTCGTGAACAACGCCGCCCAGCAATATCCGCAGGCAAGCATTGCCGACATCTCGGACGAACAACTGGAAAAGACGTTTCGCATCAATATCTTTTCCATGTTTTATACGGTGCGCGCCGCCTTGCCGCACCTGAAACCCGGGGCGCGCATCATCAACACCACGTCCGTGACCGCCTATCGCGGCAGTTCGCATTTGCTGGATTATTCAGCGACCAAGGGCGCGATCGTAGCCTTTACGCGTTCGCTGTCGCAGCAGTTGGCCGAGAAGGGAATTTACGTGAATGCGGTGGCGCCAGGGCCGGTGTGGACGCCCCTGATTCCCTCCACTTTCCCGCCCGAGCACGTAGCCCAGTTCGGGGAAAAGGTGCCGCTGGGCCGCCCGGGGCAGCCCGACGAGATTGCGCCAGCCTATGTCTATCTTGCCTGCGACGATGCTTCCTACATGACCGGGCAGGTGCTGCATCCGAACGGCGGCGAAGTGATCAACGGGTAACAGGTGAGTACCGTTGCCGTCAATATTCCTTCAGACGGTTGTACAGCGTCTTGAGGCTGATGCCCAGCGCCTCGGCGGTGAGCCGCTTGTTGCCGCTGTAGTGCTTCAGGGTGGCGAGGATGATTTCGCGCTGGGCGTCGGCCAGCGGTGTGCCGACGAAGAAGTTGAGATAGCCCTCATGGACAGTCGGTTTCTTGCTCGCCAGATCGGAGATGCATTCCTCGATGTCGAGCGTGTCGGTGGCGAGGATGAAGGCACGCTGTACCACGTTCTTGAGTTCGCGCACATTGCCGGGCCACGAATAGGAACGGATCACGTCGAGCGAATTGCGCGATAACACCTTTTGCGAGTTTTCCTTTTCGTTGAGTTCCTGCAAAAAGGATTGCGCCAGCAATTCGATGTCGCTGCCGCGTTCGCGCAGGGGCGGCACGCGCACCGGAAACACCGCGAGGCGGTACATCAGATCTTCGCGCAGGTTGCCTTGCTTGACTGCGGCTTCAAGATCGCGGTTGGTGGCGGCGACCAGGCGCACGTCGACTTTGACTTCTTCATCGCCGCCGACGCGCACGAAGCTGCCGGACTCGAGCACGCGCAACAGTTTGACCTGCATGTCGACCGGCATCTCGGTGATTTCGTCGAGGAACAGTGTGCCGCGCGAGGCATGCTCGAAATAACCGATGTGCTGGCGCATGGCGCCGGTGAAGCTGCCCTTCTCGTGCCCGAACAGGGCTGCCTCGATCAGGTGCGCCGGAATCGCGCCGCAATTGACGGCGACAAAGGTTTCCGACTTGCGCGCGCTGGCATGATGGATGGCATTGGCGATCAATTCCTTGCCCGTCCCGCTTTCACCCACCAGCAGCACCGTTGCATCGGTGGCGGCCACGCGCTCGATCTGCTGGTAGAGCCGTTCCATGGCGGGAGACGCGCCATACATGATGCCGAAATGCTTGAGCGATTTATCGAGAGACATGTTGGTTTCCATCTGCCCGGCTCGCTATAAACAACGATGGCCCGGTAACAAGAGCGGTCTCCATGATTTTCTTATCCTGATGGAAGATGTAGTTGCGCCAGTTCAGTTTCGGGGCGCAAACCACGTCATGTACGGGCGAAATGCTTTGCTGAGATGGATCAGGAACGCCGTTTCCGAAGCGTATGCCGTATTGAAAGAATGCGCCGGAATACCCTGTAATCATGAGACTGTACACCACCTCACAATACACGATATTGCGCAGCGGGTGTGGCGATGCCAGGGCCGATTGGCCAATTCTCTACCTGCATCAAATGTCGGACGATTCCGATATGCCGGCGTATCGTCCGACAAGGCAACTTCCGGATGTTCGTAATAATCCTTGCTTGGAAACTTCATTCGGCGCGTTGACGCCGAATGCGACGAACTTATCGCAAATGAAATGGTCAAGAACGTCACATTGTCCATTTTATGTGAAAGGAACAACAATGAAGACGCTTCTCAACGCTTCGAAGGTCTTGCTGGTCGTTGCCGCATTGGGCATGGCCGCCACCGGTTGCGAACGCCGCGCCACCGATCAGAGCTCGGGTACTTCGGGCAGCTCGGGCACGTCCCAGTCGGGATCGTCCGGTTCTTCCGGCACATCCGGTTCGTCCGGTTCCATGGGGGGCTCGGGCTCTTCCGGCAGCTCCGGTTCTTCCGGCACGAACAAGTAACGGATTCCTCTGGCAATGCGATTATTTGCAGCTATTAGGTTGTTCCGGTAACTGCACTTCCAGTCCTTTCGCTGTGCAAGGCGGTGGAGGTGGCGCATGGGCATCATGCCGCCTCCACCGCAACGAATACAGCGGCCACCTTCTTCGGCCGGCGCGTTTTGGCATGCCGGCTGCATCGCGTGCCGCGCATGACGCATTCCTTTTCGGACGGATAGCGCCGCGCCGAGTTCTTCGCGCATGAAAGATAAATCGGCGGGAATGTCCGTGTGAAATGCCGGTCCAATCATTCCTGATACATGCGTTTCGTTCATGAACCGTATCAACGGGCGTGGTTCATGAACGAGGCCTGCTGGCTTGGCCGTTTGCGAAATGGCAGAAGCCGGTGAGAGTCGAACTGTTAGTGTCTTAGTCCAGGAACCGTTTACAGAAATCGAAATATGCCACACGTACTGATCGTCGATGATGACATCAACACCCGGGAGGCGCTGGCGGAGATCTCCGGTGCCGAAGGGTTCTCGACTGCCGTCGCAGGAAATATTCGCGAGGCCCAGGCGCAGATCATGCGCCAGCGCCCCGACGTGGTGCTGATCGATCTGAAGCTGCCCGATGGCAGCGGCATGGACTTGTTCAACGATATCGAATCGCGCGCCACCACCGAGATCGTCCTGATCACCGGCCATGCCAGCGTCGAGACAGCGGTCGAGGCCTTGCGCCTGGGCGCCGCCGACTACCTGACCAAGCCGATCAATTTCCGCCGCCTGAAGTCGCTGCTGTCGCGCATACCGCGCACCGTCGACCTGAAGGAGGAAATCGGCGTGCTGCGCAGCGAGCTGCGCCGCCTCGGGCATTTCGGCCAGATGCTGGGCGCCGCGCCGGCGATGCAGAAGCTGTACAACCACATCGGGCGGGTGGCGCCGACCGAGGCGACCGTGCTCCTGCTGGGCGAGTCCGGCACCGGCAAGGAACTCGCGGCGCAGACCATCCACGAGCTCAGCCTGCGCCAGAAGCATCCGTTTTTGCCGGTGAACTGCGGCGCGATTTCGCCGCAGCTGATCGAGAGCGAAATCTTCGGGCACGAGAAGGGCAGCTTCACCGGCGCCGACCGCCAGCACAAGGGGTATTTCGAGCGCGCCAACGGCGGCACGCTGTTTCTCGACGAAATCACCGAGATGCCGATCGAATTGCAGGTCAAGCTGCTGCGGGTGCTGGAAACCGGCACCTTCATGCGCATCGGCAGCAACCAGGAAATCGAAACCGATGTGCGCGTGATCGCGGCCACCAACCGCGATCCGGAATCCGCGGTATCCGAAGGCAAGCTGCGGCTCGACCTGTATCACCGGCTGAATGTCTTCCCCTTACGCATCCCACCCTTGCGCGAGCGCGGCGCCGACATCGAATTGCTGGCGCAACATTTTCTGGAAGAGCTCAATGCCGCGCACGGCACCTCCAAGACGCTCTCGCCCGACGGCCTGGCTTGCCTGTCCAATTACCACTGGCCCGGCAACGTGCGCGAACTGCGCAATTACATGCAGCGTGCCTTCATCCTGTCCGACCATACGATCGACGCCAGCGCGCTGGCGCCGGTCATCACTACGCAGTCGCCGGTGGGCATGACGCTGGCCATTCCCGTCGGCACTTCGCTGGCCGAAGTGGACCGCAAGCTGATCTATGCCACACTGGAGCTGTGCGGTGGCGTCAAGAAGCGTGCGGCCGACATCCTCGGTATCAGCCTCAAGACGCTGTACAACAGGCTGGAGGAATACGGGCCCTACGAAGGCGTACACAAGGGCGAAGAGCCGGCTCCCATGCAGAACGGCAGCGGCTCCTTTCATTGAACGCGGCCGGCAGTGCGGCCTGCGGGCCGCCTGTCCGGTGCGTGCCTGATATCTGTCTGCTGTCCGGCGGCTACTGGGTGCGCGCCACCATCGTATCGATCACGACGATCAGTTCTTCCGGGGCGACCGGCTTGGTGACATGCATCTGGAAGCCCGCGGTCAGTGCGCGTATCCGGTCTTCGCGCTGCGCGAACGCGGTCAGCGCCAGCGCCGGCATGCGTTGCAGCGGCGCGGACTTGCCGTCCGGTTTCCATGCGCGCAGCTTGCGCAGCACGGCGTAGCCATCCTCGCCCGGCATGGCGATGTCGCATACCAGCACGTCGGGCAGCCTCTGGCCAGCGAGCGTCGGCAGCCAGGCGAGCGCCTGGCGCGCCGAGTCGGCTGCGAAGACATCGGCGCCGGCCGTGGTCAGCACCACCGTCAGCGATTCGCGCGCTTCGGCCTGGTCGTCGATCAACAGGATGCGCAAGCCTTTAAGCGAGGGCAGCGGCAGGTTGGCCGAGGCGCTTTCCTCGAAGGTGGCGACGGCATATTTTTCGGTGGCCACGCGCAGCGGCAGGGATACGGAAAACGTGGTTCCCCGGCCTTCGCCGGCGCTTTCCGCACGCACCTGTCCGCCATGCAGTTCGACCAGGTGGCGCACCAGGAACAGGCCCAGCCCGAGGCCGCTGTGGCCGCGCGTGCTGGATGTGTCTTCCTGGCTGAAGCGGTCGAACAGATGCGGCAGGAATTCGGCGGAGATGCCCATGCCGTTATCGCGTACGGTGACGCGGATGTTGCCGCCATCCCGCTCGGCCGTCAGCCAGACGCTGCCGTCTTGCTGTGTAAACTTGACGGCGTTCGACAGCAGGTTCCAGAAAATCTGCTGCACCCGGTCGGAATCGCCCTCGATCTGCTCGTTGGTAATGCGGTAGCCGCAGGATATGGCGATATTCTTGGCTGCCGCCGTCGGGCGCACGCTTTCCACGGCGGCTTCCAGCAGGGGAACCAGCGCTAGCGGCTGTCGCACCAGGCGAAGCTTTCCGCTCATCATGCGCGTCACGTCGAGCAAGTCTTCGATCAGGCGTACCTGCTGCCCCACGCCGGTCTTGATGCCTTGCAGCGCGCGCTGCGCCAGCGGCGCCGAGGTCACATCCTTCAGGTAGTTTTCCAGCACGTGCGCCCAGCTCTGGATGCCGTTCAACGGGGCGCGCAATTCATGCGACACGATGGCGAGGAATTCGTCGCGCGCGCGCGCCGCAGTTTCCGCCTGGATGCGTGCGGCGCGTTCGCGCACCAGCAGGTCGTCGCGCTCCTTCTCGGCGCGCGCGCGCTCGGTGACGTCGTAGGCGATGGCGACCACCGATTCGATGCGGCCGTGCTGGTCGGTCTCGGGGACGATGCGCCCGGAAAAGAAGTGCGTCTGGCCATCGACGATATTGTCGAAATCGAGGCGCTGCTCGCGGCCGGTGCGAAACCCCGCCTCGGCCGCTTCGTCCCAGGCCGCGACCATCTCCGGCGGCAGGCCGAGCTCGGCCTTGGTCTTGCCGATGTAGTCGGACGGCGCGATGCCGGCCAGCTTGACGGCGGCCGGGTTGACATACAGGTGGCGCATGTTGCGGTCAATGCGGGAAATGATGTCGGGCGAGTTTTCCACGAGGGTCTTGAATTCGATTTCGCGCCTGATCAACCGCTCCTCGGTGCGGCGCAGCCGCGTCATGTCGTTGACGGCGGCCACCACGCCGCGCACCGCGCCATGCTCGTCGCGCTCCGGCACATACATCAGCTGCAGGCAGCGTTCTTCGCCGTCGGGCGCGTTGATGCGCATTTCGTGCTCCTGGGGCTGGCCGGCCAGGGCGGCGTCCAGGTATTGCCGGATGCGCGCGAACGCTTCCAGGCCAACGATATCCGGCACGCGCCGGCCGATCACCTCGGATCCGCTAAAGCCGAAACGGTCTGCATAGGTGCGGTTGACGAAGCGCAGGCGGTAGTCGCGGTCGCACTGGGCGATGAAGACGGGCAGAGCGTCTGTAATCAGGCGCAACTGTTCTTCCCGCTCGCGTAATTCCTGTTCGGCATTCTTGCGCTCGGTGATGTCGATCACGGCCGAAGAAAAGCCGCGCACCTTGCCGTCGTCGCCGATATCCGGCGTGTAGGTGGCGATCACGTGGCGCCGTCCCAGATCGTGCTCGACGGTGGCTTCGTAGCGGACGCGTTCGCCCGCCAGCGCCCGGGCGATCTGCGGCTGCAGCGCCGGGTATGACGCGCCGAGCACCTCGCGCAGCGATTTGCCGACGATGTCCGGGCGCGGCAGCTTGAACCACGACTCGTAGGCGGCATTGATGAAGCGGTAGCGCTCGTCGCTATCGATGTAGGCAATCAGGATCGGCGCCGCGTCGGTGATCAGGCGCAGGTATTGATCCTGCTGGTCGAGTGCGGCGGCGATGCACCGCCGCTCGGTCAGATTGCGCAGCACCACCAGGCGGCCGTTCGGATCGTCCAGGTCGGGATAGGGGGCGACCGTGATTTCGGCGTCGAAGACGGTGCCGTCGTCGCGCGCCAGGCGATGCTCCAGCGACACGTCGGCCGGCCCTTCCTCGACCGCGCTGCGCAGGCGCTGGGCGGCGGCAGCCCCGCCCTCCGGATGCAGGAAATCGAACAGGGAATGCCCGTGCGCCTGCTCCGGATTGCCGCAACCCAGCAGGTCTAGCCCCGCCCGGTTGGCGCCGACGATGCGCGCGTCACGCAGCAGCAGAACGCCGTCGACGCACAACTCGATCAGGTGGCGATAGTGCTGCCCGCCCGGATGGCGCTCCGGCCGGTGTGGGATGGTAGACATTGCATGCCGCACGACGTCATGATGGGTTGCGAGGTGGCCGGTGTTGCGAATGAATGAAATCTGGTTGCCGGGAACCGCCATGGTGAATACTGCTCCTTGCTCCGTTTCTGAATCAGGCGCTGCGGGTGCCGACCTTTTGCTGGCGCAATTCGGCCTGGAGGTTCAAGATGAAGTCGGTAAAGCTTTCGCCGATGGCGGGATGCTTGAGCGCGAAGACCACCGCCGCTTCCATGTAGCCGAGCTTGGAACCGCAATCGTAGCGGCGGCCCTTGAATTCGTAGGCCAGCACGGGATGCTTGTCGAGCATGGCGGCGACGGCGTCGGTGAGCTGGATTTCGCCGCCGCTGCCCGGCATGACGCGTTCCAGGTAGTCGAAGATCTCCGGCGTGAACACGTAGCGCCCGACCACGCCGAGCGTGGAGGGGGCATGCTCCGGCTGCGGCTTTTCGACCATGTCGGCAATGCGGTGGATGCGCACGCCCATCGACTGCGGACGCACGATGCCGTACTGGCTGGTCTGCTCCAGCGGCACGTTCTGCACGCCGATCACCGAGCTGGCATGCTGCTCGTACAGGTCGATCATCTGGCTCAGCACCGGGACGTCGGCATCGATCAGGTCGTCGGCCAGCACCACCGCGAACGGCTCGTCGCCCACCAGCGGCTTGGCGCACAGCACCGCGTGACCGAGGCCGAGCATTTCGCTCTGGCGCACATAGGAATAGTGCAGGTTGTCCGGCAACAGGCTCTGGACTTCCTCGAGCAGTTTCAGCTTGCCGTGCGAAGCGAGTTCGGATTCCAGTTCGTATGCCTTGTCGAAATGGTCTTCGATGCTGCGCTTGTTGCGTCCCGTGACGAAGATCATTTCCGTGATGCCTGCTGCGGCGGCTTCTTCCACCGCGTATTGAATAAGAGGCTTGTCGACGATCGGCAGCATTTCTTTTGGCGAGGCCTTGGTAACAGGGAGAAAACGTGTTCCTAGCCCGGCAACCGGGAATACTGCTTTGCGAATCTTGGTCATATGTCGTCTCTCTTCGGTCAGGTTTGCTAGTAACGATTACATGGCTGTTGCGTTTTTTACCAGTTCGCCGCGGCACGCAAAAAAGATGGGCCGGCGTTGAAGGCGAGGGCGGAGCGGCCTGCCTGCGATATACCTGTACTATGCGGCTGCGGCTCCGGGCCTTGTTAAGCAGGAAGCATACCGAGCCTCATTTCTGTTGCTGTGAATGGGCAATACGTATGCTTCCTGCAAGCATGGCGACCTTTATAAGCAATTGAAAAATATGGTCAATCGCTGTCAAGGCAAGTTGTAGCTTTTACCCCGTGCTGTAAAAATTACTGAAATGAAATCCTGTTGCGCTGCATCTTCTTTCTGCCAGCGGCGTACAGCGGGCCCACAGCCAAGACTACCCTGGTCGGCATAAGTCTTGCCTAAGCCTCCCCTGCTGCATTGAGCTTGTACAAACCCGCCGCATCCTGTCATCGCAGCGATGCGCGATGGCGTCACAATTAATGCCGGTTCATGCACCAGCACTGTCATCCGAAAGTTTCCTGACAGAGATGTTTGCGGCGGCTTCGCCATTAGAGGAGAAAGCATGGCATCTGCAATCATCGTTTTTTCTCACGTGCGCTGGGATTTCGTTTATTGCCGTCCGCAACAGCTCATGGCGCGCCTGGCGGCCCACCAGCCGGTGGTGTTCGTCGAGGAACCGCAGTACCGCGAAGGCGAAGCGGCGCTCGAGACGTACTCCCCGTTGCCCGGCGTGCTGGTATGCCAGCCGTTGACGCCGGTCGGGCAGCCCGGCTTTCACGACGACCAGCTGCCGTACCTGCGGCCGCTGCTGCGCCAGGCGCTGCGCGGCTTGGACGATCATATCGCCTGGTTTTACACGCCGATGGCCTTGCCGCTGCTGCAGGAGCTGCAGCCGAAGCTGGTGGTGTACGACTGCATGGAGGAGGCCGCAGCGTTCAGGCATGCGCCGAGGCAGTGGCGTCAGCGCGAAAACGCATTGCTGAAAGCGGCCGACCTCGTGCTCGCCGGCGGGCGCGACCTGTACCGCGCGCGGCGCCGCCGGCATCCGAACGTGCACTACCTGCCCGGCGGTGTGGACGCGGCCCACTTCGAAACGGCGCTCGAGCGCGCCAATTCGCATCCCGCGCACCGCGAGATTCCAGGTCCGCGCCTCGGCTACTACGGCGTGCTCGACGAACGCCTCGATGTCGCGCTGCTCGGCCAGCTGGCCGATGCCCATCCGCGCTGGCAGATCGTGCTGGTCGGGCCGGTTCGCGGCATCGATCCGCAAGCGCTGCCGCAGCGCGCCAACGTGCATTACCTCGGGCTGCAGCCATATCACGCGCTGCCGCATTTCCTGGCGGGCTGGGACGTGTGCCTGCTGCCGTTCGCGCTCAACGGCGCCACGCGCGCCAGCTGCCCGCTCAAGCTGCTCGAATACATGGCCGCCGAGCTGCCGGTCGTCAGTACCCCGCTGCCCGAGGTGACCCGGTCGTACCGCGACGTCGTCGCGGTCGCCGGCGACGCGCAAGCCTTCGTCGCCGCCTGCGAGGAAGCGCTCCTGGCGCCGCCGCAGGCGCATGCGGCGCGGGCAGAAAGGATGCGTGCGGCGCTGGCGCCGATGGCATGGGACGCGCGCGTGGACAAGGTGCGCAAACTGCTCGACAGCGCGCCGCGCCGCCGTGCGCAACCGGAGGCGGCCGCTGGCGTCGTGCCGGATGGCATGCCCAGCATCAATCGCCTGCCGCGCAGCGAAGCCCCCCGCTACGTGGCCACCGCCATCATCGGCGCCGGGCCGACCGGACTGTCGGCCGCCTATCACCTGGGACACGACGCGGTGCTGTTCGAGAAGCAGCCGATGGTGGGCGGCCGGTGCCGCTCCGTCAGGGAAAAGGGCTTCACCTTCGATCATGCCGGGCACGTCATGCTTTCCGACGACCCCTACGTGCTCGCACTGTACCGCATCCTGCTCGGCTCCAACCTGCATTGGCAGGACAGCGAGGACTGGGTGGTCCGCAAGAATGCCGGCCTGGCGCCGGCGGCGGCCATGCGAGGCATCGGGCGGGGGGGCGCGGCGCGCTTCGCTTATCCGCTGCGCGGCGGCATCCAGGCCTTGATGTCCGGCTTCGTACCCCATATCAAGGGAACCATCGAACTCAATGCCCACGTGGTGCGGATTTCCCCGCGCCAGCGCACGTTCGTGCTGGCCGGCGGCCGGCGCTTTCAATACCGGAACCTGATCAGCACCATGCCGCTGCCGGAACTGGTGCGCGCGCTCGGCGACGAGGCCCCGGACGAAATCAGGCGCGCGGCGGCCGGCTTGCGCTACCTGTCGCAACGCTGCGTGAGCCTCGGCGTGGCGCGTGAACGCATTACCGACAAACATTGGATCCACATGCCGGAAGGCGCGATCTTCCATCGCATCTTCGCGCAGGGCAATGCCAGCCCGGAATGCAATCCGCCGGGCGGCTTCGGCCTGACCTGCGAGATCGGCTATTCGCCGCAAGACAAGCCGCCGCTGTCCGGCCAGGCGCTGGCCGAGCGCTGCCGGCGCGACTGCATCGACATCGGCCTGTTGCGCAGAGATGACTGCGTCCTCGCCGTCCACGAGATCGACATGCCCTACGCTCACGTCGTATACGACCGCGTGCGCGAAAAGAACGTGCAAATCATCAAGGACTGGCTGGACCGGCACGGCATCGTCGTGGCCGGGCGCCATGCCGAATGGGAGCCGGACAGCGCCGACCATGCATTTATCGCGGGCAAGAAAGCGGCCGAAACGATCAAATGGCTCGAACCCGCGCAGAGCGCGCTCGCCGAGTGACGATGCCTGCTGGTACGGGATTTGCAGCGTTACGGTGATTACTGAGGAGCGCGGGCATGGGCGGCGATCGATCGGGACAGAAATGAACGCACTGTATTTTTCGGTAATTGTCGCGGCGCTGGCGAACGCCGGCGGCCTCGCGCATGCGGCGGCGCCCGATGCCGGAACGGCTACCGCGCCGTCGCCATCGATGGCCGCGCAGAACAAGCATATGTACCGCGGCAGCAAGATCATTGGCACAGCCGTGCGCGACTCGCAGGACCACAAGATCGGTGAGATCAAGGACATCCTGCTCGACAGCCGGCGCGGCGCGGTCGCGTACGCAGTGGTGAACTTCGGCGGCGTGCTGGGTGTCGGATCGAAATACCATGCGATTCCATGGCAGATATTGCGGCCCAGCGACGATGGCCGCTACTACGTACTGCAGGCGGACCGCGAAACGATCAGCCTGGCGCCCAGCTTCGATCGCGGCAACTGGCCCGACCTGGCCGACGAGCGCTGGAGCGCGGACGTGGACCGCTACTGGAGTCGCAGGCTGGGCCCCGGCAGCGCCGATGTCAATCGCCTGCCTTCCGGCCCGGCGGCGGCGCCGGGCAGCCGCTGACACCGATTTATCTGCAGGGAGAACGTACGATGCGTCCGGCCTGGAGCGGCACCGAAAGCATAACAAGCAGGCTGCGCATCCGCACACTCGAAAGGAAACACGTATGGCTAACTATCCTTCCACTCCTTCCACCTCGACCTCCACCGGCGCCGGCGCGCGCATCATCGGCGGCGACGCCAACACTTCCGGGCCGGGCCCGCAGATCATGGCCGCCGACACGCTGCAGGGCGACGACGTGATCAACGCACAGGGCGACAACCTGGGCGAAATCAAGGACATCATGCTGGATGTCCCGAGCGGGCGCATTGCCTATGCCGTGCTGTCGTTCGGCGGCGTCATGGGCATCGGCGACAAGCTGTTCGCCATCCCCTGGAGCGCGCTGACGCTGGACGCCGATCGGCATTGCTTCGTGCTCAATGTCGACAAGGAGCAGTTGAAGAACGCTCCCGGTTTCGACAAGGATCACTGGCCGGCCATGGCCGACCGCACCTGGGGCGAGCAGATCCACTCCTACTACAACCAGCGCCCGTACTGGGAACTGACGAGCTGACCGGTCCGATGGCTCGGAATTTGGAAATGGCGCCCCAGCGGCGCCATTTTTTTAACTCATGGAAATGACAGATGGATGCATTTCTTTCGGCCGTCGACTGGGGCCGCGTCTTCAAGCTGAGCATTCCTTTTCTCGAGATCGTGGTCAGGGGAAGCGCGATGTACTGGTTTCTGTTCGTCGTGTTCAGGTTCCTGGTCAGGCGCGACGTCGGCGCGGTGGGAGTGGCCGACATCCTGGTGCTGGTCATCGTCGCCGACGCTGCGCAGAACGGCATGGCGGGAGAATACACGTCCGTCGGCGACGCCGTGGTGCTGGTGCTGACGCTGATCGGCTGGAACATGCTGCTGGACTGGCTGAGTTTCCGTTTCCCCGCCATGCGCCGCTTCGCCGAGCCGAAGCCGCTGCGCCTGGTCATGAACGGGCAAATACTCAAGCGTAATATGCGCAAGGAATTCATCACCGAAGAGGAACTTTGGGGCAAGCTGCGGGAGGCGGGCATCGAATCCCTCGACCAGGTCAAGGAAGCCTTCATCGAATCGGACGGCCAGGTCAGCGTCATAAAGAAACGTTAACCCATCGTGCCGGCTTGATATGATCCGCGTGTCGCGACAAGGGGAGAAAAGAATGACGATTCGAATCGTACGGCTCGGCAGCCCGAGGGAGCAGGGCGAAGGCTTGCGCATCGGGACCGTGCGCCGTCCGCCGCGCGGCGTGCGCAAGGAAGAATACGCGTCGAAGGATATCTATGACGTGTGGTTTCCCAACCTGTCGCCATCCGAGGAGTTGCTGAAGGAAGCAAAAGCCGCCGACGACGCCCGCGCATGGCAGCTTTTCAAGCGCAAGTTCGTGGCCGAAATGAAGCGGCCCGACGCGAGCCGGGAGCTGGA